>JAENYG010000014.1:73862-98477 GCA_016841875.1 Syntrophomonas sp. | reverse complement strand
GGAGCTGTTTTCTCCTGCGAAAGTTGAGTTAGTAAGTTAGTGCCTGACCCCATATCCATTTACATTTTTTACAAGTTTTGATTGTCTATGTTATAATCAGGCTATGGAAAACAGGAAACAAGGTGAAAATCAAATCATTAAGTATTTATCGCGGGAATTAGGTGCTATCCTGATCATTATGTTCGGATCCAGTGCCGGTAATAAAGCACGCCCCGACAGCGATATAGATATTGCCTTTATAAGCAAAAATAAGCCGGCTAGTATAGATGTTTTTAGATCTGCCCAGCAATTATCATATCTATTAAAAAAAGACGTAGACTTGATCGATTTAACTCAAGCGTCACCTGTCATGCAGATACAAATTCTGAAAAATGGGAGAATAATATATGATCATGATCCGCACTATCGCAAGGAGTTTTTTATGCTGGCGTTAAAGAAATACAGCCGTTTAAATGAAGAGCGAGCAGTAGTTATTGAAAAAATAAAAGAAAGAGGTCAGGTTTATGGTGGATAGAGATCTACTCTTAAACAAATCCGGGATAATAGAACGCTGTATTAAAAGAGTGGAAGAAGAATACAGTAATAATCCTGAAAACCTCAATATAATGACCAAGCAGGATTCGATTATTTTAAATATACAACGGGCCTGTGAAGCTTCTATCGCATTAGCAATGCATATAGTTGCCGAAGAAGGTTTAGGTATCCCCCAATACAGCAGGGAAGCCTTTGAACTTCTAGCAAATCATCATGTTATCGATGAAAGCCTGGCGGAACAGCTTATGGCCATGGTGGGTTTTAGGAATATAGCCGTGCATGAATACCAGAAACTCGATCTGGCTATTTTGCAGAGTATAATTGAAAAAAATCTGGCTGATTTAAAAGCTTTTACTCGTCAAGCCTTAGCTCTATTGAAAGATCCCGGAGTGCATCATCCATAGTATCATATGTGGAAAAAAGCAGCGGAGAATTTAATTCTCCGCTGCTGCTGTAATTTGATTTAGCTCTATTAAATTGCCTGCCTGAAAGCTTACTGGAGCAGCTGCAGTACTGCCTGCGGGGCCTGGTTGGCCTGGGCCAGCATAGCTGTGGCTGCCTGCTGCAGGATGTTCTGCTTGGTGAATTCCACCATCTGCTCGGCCATGTCTACGTCCCTGATCCGGGATTCAGAAGCCTGCAGGTTCTCAGCTGAAGTATCCAGGTTCTTGATGGTGTGCTCCAGACGGTTCTGGATAGCACCCAGTTTGGACCTCTGAGCTGATACCGTTTCTACTGCACTATTTATGGTAGTGATAGCTGAGCTGGCGGCTGTCTGGGACGAAATATCTATCCCTTTCAGAGCTACCGCATCTGCAGTCAGGGCTCCGCTGGCGAACTGGGCAGCTGTAGGCAGGGTCTGATTTATGGTCAGAGTACCAGCCATAGAACTTACATCAGTAGTTACGATCGATAATCCCTGATAAGCACCAGAAGATACTGTTACTGACAGGGAGGTATCACTGACGATCACGTCCTGGGAGGTGGTACCATCATCGATAGTCACCACGGTCTGGGAAGAATCGGCAGCTCTTCCATCGGCCAGGGTCACGGTACCCATTGCAGCTAGTTCTGCTACTGTTACTCCACCGGTATCATCATCCAGGGTAACTGCAGCCGCGCCAAATCCGGCTCCATTCAATCCAGTATTAATAGCAGTCTGTACAGCAGCGATATTGGCTGGCGCACCGGCTCCACCACCATCCCAGTCAGCTGAAACTGTTAAAGTATTGGTTCCTGCGTCCCAGGAAGTACTAATAGCTAAGTCATCATCGGCAGCAAACACAATATTTACACCATTCAAACTGGTGCCAACAGCAGCTGCCGTTACGGTTAGAGTATCCCCGCCGCCATCATCCAGCGTACCTACGGCAGCGGCTCCGGTGTCATCAGCTACGGATACGGTTAAGGATGCACCATCCACCAGGCTGGCCCCGGTGGTACCTTCTATGCTGGCGGTACTGATAGCAGTAGCTCCAGTTGTTATCCCCACGGTCAATGAGGAGGCTGCTACTCCCAGTGAAGCTGCGTCCATAGCAGCGATACTCAGGTCCATACCCTGGGAAGCGTTGGCTCCGATCTGGAAGGTCATTTTGCCGATGGTACCTTCCTGGATTCCGCCGTTCAACAGGGTCTTGGTATTGAACTCGGTGTTGTTAGCAATACGGGTAAGTTCCTGGGCCAGCTGATCTGCTTCCTTTTGCAGCTCGGCCCGGTCACCTTCAGTATTGGTATCATTGGCTGATTGTACAGCCAGTTCTCTCATGCGCTGCAGGATGTCATGGGTTTCATTGAGCGCACCTTCAGCGGTCTGTATGAGTGAGATGCCGTCCTGGGCGTTTCTGGAGGCCTGCTGTAGCCCTCTGATCTGGCCCCGCATTTTTTCGGAGATGGCCAGACCGGCTGCGTCATCACCAGCCCGGTTGATCCGATAGCCGGACGAGAGTTTTTCCAGAGATTTGGCAGTATTGCCTTCATTGATACCTAATTGACGATTGGTATTCAGTGCCATTACATTGGTGTTAATTATCATTTTATATTCCTCCTTGAATCTTTTAAGCTCCCACATCCGTGTGGGGCATTTCGTCTAATCCTGTTCAGGTGGTACCTGAATCCATCATCGACCTTTGATCCGGACTAATTACTACCTGAAGCTCAGGATCAATCTGCTATTTCAACAGGGTAATGTTTATATCGTTAATAAACCAGCAAATGGTAAAACGTCCTTTCAGGCTATCTAAGGAATTTTTATTTATCATCCTCGATATTTCTCCCCCATACGGCCTTTAAGGTCTCAACGCACATTATTTTTAGGACATTATTAGTTAATTGTATTATTTATGAATTCAATTCATGATTTATGTTCTATGCACATCTGGGACTGAAGTAGGATAGAAAAGCAAACAAGGTGCCAGGCACTAACTTACTAACTTATGTTTGCTTAATTTATTAAGGTATTTTCTCTTCCTTATAAGTTACTAAGTTAGTGCCTGGCACCAGAGCAAATCTCGTTTTTAGGACAGTTAGTAAATTTTTAATGTATTTACACAAATTATGATTTTTGTCCTCTGCGACTGGACCAATAAAAAAGCGGAGAATGAATTCTCCGCTACTTGTAGACAGTTCGCATAAGTTCGGTACCTGGTACCGAACTTATTGATTGCTAGCTCAGGCTGGCCAGCTGCTGCTCCAGCCAGGAACTGGTATCGTTCAGCTTTTGCAGGGCAGTTTCCATGGCGGTAAACTGGGTCCAATATCTTTCCTCCAGGTCCTCCAAGCGGTCTTCCCATTCATCGATACGATCGTTGATGCGTTCTAATTCTTTGCCCATATAGCTGGAATCAGCCAGGCTGCTGGAGCTGCCTGCTTTATTGGTAAGCAGGGTTATACTGTTGCTGGTCAGATCATAAAGCTGATCCGCCAGCCCATCTGTATCATCATTACCGGTAAATAACTCCATTACCGCATCAGGATCATCGGCCAGAGCCTCCCGGAGTTGATCTTCATCCAGGTACAGCTTACCATTATCTTTCCAATTGCTGCTGGTACTGATGCCCAGTTTGGAAATACTGGTGTAGGCATTATCGGCTGATAGTCCGGCCATTGCTCCGGTGGCACCAGAGCGCAGTTTACTATATATCGAACTTAAGAAAGAATCTCCTTTTAATAAGCCGCTGCGGGCTTTTTCTTCCCATGCCTCAATCTGATCTTCGCTCATTTCATCTTTCTGTTCATCAGTGAGGGGGGCATAATCACGATCCCTTTCTTCTCCCAGTTTGGTACTGATCAATTCTACTGCACTATTATAAGCTTCAATAAAAGCTTGTACTTTTTCTACCGTGGCATCGATATCGTTACTGACCGTAATGGTAGTACTGCCCTCGGTGTTCAAATCAAAACTGATACCGTTTAGAGTAAACTGGTTACTGGAAAAGGTTAGCCCACTGATACCATTAAATTCAATTTCTGCATCCTCACCGCTGCCAAGATTCACCGGGCTGCCGGCAACGGCTAAATCCCCGGAATATAATTTCAAAGTATCCCTCAAAAATCCATACTGATCAGAGGTGATATCTATGCTTACATCGCTGCCGGTATCTGAAGTAGTCAGAAACAGGCGGTCTACTCCGCTGTCATAGGAAGCCTGGATTCCCAAATCTGAAGCATTGATCTGGGCAATCACCTCATTGAGACTATTATCCTCGGCATCAAATGTAAAGGACTGGGAACCTTCGCCGCTGGACAGGCTAAAGGTAATAGAACCGGATAATCCGAACTGCTCGGCCAGACTGGTGGTATTGGAGCTGGAACCAAGAGCTTCCGAACTAGCTGCGGTCACTCCGCTGGCCAGGTTGAGCACGTTTATGCTGTATTTCCCATCTACCGCGCTTGCTGCTGCAGTGGCGGTCAATATACTTTCATCAGCTGATCTAACCGTATTGCCGGCAAAACTGCTTTCCAATTTTAAATCCCAGGTGGCGGTTCTCAAAGCCAGCAGTTTGGTGTTGACCTCCCGGTAGTCTTCCCTTTTCCATTCCAGCAATTGCTTTTGCTGATATTGAGTGTCGACCTTGGTTCGTTCTGCTTTCATCAGATCACTTATTATGGATTCTGTATCCAGGCCGCTGGCTAACCCGCTCAGACGTATAGCCATCTTTATCCCTCCTTCTTCAGGGTCTAAAGTTTTCCCTTCATTTCCTTGAACCTGCTCAAAGCTTCTTCTGGCTGGCTGGCTGCCTGCCGGTTGGCTTCTACTATTTCTTCATATATTTCTTTCCGGTATATACTTACTTCTCGTGGGGCCTCGATCCCAATTTTAATATTGTCTCCCTGAACCTCAAGTATATAGATCTCTATATTATTGCCTATGATAATCGCTTCACCTTTTTTGCGATTTAATACCAGCATCGTTATTCCCCCTGCCCGGCAGCTGCTTGTGCTGCTGATGGTTCTGATGAAAAAATAGTATGTCTAGTGCTGTAAATAGATTTTTCCGGGATAAACTGAATTCCTTGTCTGCTAATAGTATCTATAATCAAGGGTGCAAAAAGGTTGGCGGTAGTATTCTTAAAGTCATCGGGTATGGTAAGAACACTTAAAAGGCTGATGTTTTTTCCGTCTTCGGCCTGTATCCTCTGCAGTTCCCGATCCGGTACATCTACCTGGTAGTCAGGGAAAAACACAAAGGGATCAGCAATAACCAGACATAGCTCGGTCCGGTTTACTGCCTGCAGATAATAAAATGGGCCTGCCTCATCCATGGGTATAATCGCAAATCTCCGCTCTTCTTCAAAGGCAGGTATGCCGGCCGGAAAATGAATGATGGCCGATTCTTCGATTTCCATTTCACCCAGTATTTTACTTTGAAGTTTCACTATTTTCACCTCTATATTCAACTTAATCCCTTTAGGGTAACCGAGTAAGTCACTTGTTATCTCTGCCCTCTTCAGCTTAGAAAGTCCAACAGTGACGGCATGATAATTTTAGCTCCGGCAGATAAGGAAGCCGAGTAGACATTTTCCTGCATCTGCAGATCGATAGCCAGTTCAGTTATATCAGCATCCTCCCGCTTGGAAAGCAGGCTGGTCAGTGAGACCTTTTCATCTTCCATCCGATTCAGCTGAAGTTCCAGCCGGTTCACCCGCGCACCCACGGTAGATCGTTTGCTTAAGATATCATCGATTTTTTCATCCATGACGTCCAGGTTGGCTGATATGGCTTCATTATCTCCTGATTGAATGTCTGTAATCAGTTGATCGAATATGGCAAATATCCCGCCATCCGGGTTTCCTAATTCATCCAAGCCGCTAGGGCTGCCGAAGATATCCCGCATATCTATATTTACCGATATGGTAGCTCCGACACTTATTTCCATGGTCAAGCTATTGCCGTTGCCGGTCCACTCAGTCTCACCGCAGGGTGCCTCGGTAACATTAGTACCCGCAAAAATATATTTGTTGCTGTAACTTATATTGGCTATAGTCTGCACCTGCCCTTTAAGAATCTCTATTTCATCGGCTACGGCCTCCAGCGCGCTGGTATCATTAGTGCCGTTAGATGCCTGCACCGTCAGTTCACGCACCCGCTGCATAACTTCGTTTAAATCGTCTAGCGCCGAATCGGTAGTGTCCTGGAAACTGAGCGCTTCCTCCAGGTTGCGCACATATTGATCGTTTTCGGTGACATTCCCCCTTATTCGCATAACCTGTACCAGGCTGCCGGGATCATCAGATACCTTATTTATTTTTTTACCGCTGGCAATCTGTTCCTGGGTAACTGCCATTCTCTGAGTATTCGCACCGATGTTCATTTTTAAAGTATTTACCATCATCTGGTTTGTGATTCGCATTGTTCTACCCTACCTCCCCACTGTTCCCATACGGTTGATGATCGTATCCAACTGTTCATCGATTACGGTGATAAAACGGGCTGCTGCATTGTAAGCCGCCTGATATTTAAGCAGGTCGGCGGTTTCTTCATCCAGAGAAACCCCGGAAACCGACTGCCTGGCATTTTCCAATTGATTCAGGAGGATAGCCTGATTTTCGCTCATACGATCTGCCTGCTGGCACTGCACCCCGACACTGGAGGCTATAGAAGCCCAGTAGTCGTCCCCGGTGACATTTTCGATCATTCCCCCGATATTATTTAGCGCGGAAAAAGATACCGCACCACCCAGCAGACCGCTGTCGCTTATTCCCTGAAAACTGCTGCTGCTGCTGGAGAATGCCAGCCGGTCTCCATCACAAGTCACTGTTATGCTTATACCGGCAGTGCTCAGATCAGTATTGGCATCCAACTGCTCCTGTATAGCAACGGCCAGTTCCTGCAGATCCTGATATTCTTCTGCGGGGGCCGCTAGAGTAATAGTAGTAGTTGTGCCTCCATCGTAGGTAATGGTTAAATCTCCTGCTGCACTGGATGGGAAAGTAAGAACTCCGTTTAAGCTATCACTGCTGGTAGTACTCCTGGATACATTGATATCCTGTTTTAACTGGGCTATTTGCAGGGCAATGGAACCATCGCCGAAATTGCTCTCCTGGTCGTTTTCGTCCCAGGTCCGATTAGCTGCAGCTGCTATGTTATTAGCATCACTCAGGATCAAGTCATCCAGCTGGATGTAGGAAGCCCAGTTGGATATAGTATCCGGGTCATCCGGCATATCAAAGAAATTGGTACCGTCCGGAAAGGCCGAATCAGGATCGGAATCATTATTTAAACTGTAGCCTCCTCGATGTATTTCATTGGTCATCACTACTACCGTTTTGGCCATAGTATTCAGTTCATCAATGAGTTCGGGTATGATTTCCTTATATTCTGAAATTGGATTTTCCTGGGAGAGAGTAGTTTGCCCCCGCAGATCCAGCAGAGCACCTATTTCGCCGCTGGATATATTGGCCTTGATACCGGTATCTTCCCAGGTAATCATATGCATGCCGTACGGGTCGCTGGCGGTTGATAGAGTAGTGCAATCCGTACCCTGGACTATTGCCCGGCCGCCCATCTGTACACTGACCATGCCATAACCGTCTTCAGTTATAGATATATCAGCCAGACGGCTTAAATCATCGAGTAATAAATCCCTTTTGTCCATCAGGTCGTTGGGCGCCTGACCAGATACGCTTACCGCCAGTATTTCCTTGTTAAGATCCTTTAACTGTACGATCATAGAATTCATTTCTTCAACTTTTATGTCAATATTGGAATTAATATCGGATTGCAGATCGGTAAACTGCTCGTACATATGATTAAAGGTTTCCGCCAGAGCATTGCCACGTTCCACAACTACCGCCCGGACCGCTTCACTTTCAGGATTTACTGATAAATCCTGCCACGACTGCCAGAATGCTTCCATTACTGATCTTAAGCCGGTATCGGAAGGCTCATTAATAATTACTTCTATTTTTTCCATACTATCCTGGATAGTTTCCCAGTAACCGGAATTCCGGTTTTCTTTGCGGACCTGCATATCAATATACTCTTCTCTTATGCGGGTTATACTCCCTGCCGCAACTCCAGTACCAATCTGCCCTACCCCTGAAGTGCTGGGTATACCGGGAGTACAAAAAGGACGGGCGGCTTCCATGCCCACCGTCTGGCGAGTATAGCCGGTGGTATTAGCATTGGATATATTGTGCCCGGTAGTCTGCAAAGCTAATTGCTGTACCATAATAGCTCGTTTACCGGTTTCCAATCCCATAAAAATGCTCACTTGTTATTACCTCATTTCACTGACTCGTATATCTTCAGACCTTTTTATCCAGGAGGGTTTTTCGCTTAATTGCACTCTTGTCATCCACCTGATCCCCAGAACTGGAATATATTCCAGCTTTATCACCCAGAATGGAAGCTTCAATGGCCCCTATATAGTCAAGTGAATCTTCCAGGAGTTCATTATTATGCTCGTTTATGGCCCGAAGCCGGGTAAGGTTAAAATCCAAACGATTGATAGCCTGTTCCAGGTCGTTAAAAAAAGCAGGCTGGTTCTGCCTGACCGTGTTTAGTATTTCCCGGGCGGAGAAGTCATTCAGATCCCTGCCCCAATTATCGGCCAGTTGTTTTTGTAACTTAAATCTCCCCTCCTCCAGTTGGTGGAGTTCATTTATAGCTGTGCCTTCATGTTTGATTAATTCATCAAGATCCTTAACTCGACCCAGGATGATCAATTCTTTTTTCTCCTGTCCCAATTCGGCAAGACTGTCCATCACCTGGTTCTGTTTATTCAAGTAATCAATAAAATCCCCCAGCAGTTTCTCCACTGAATACACCACTTTCCTATTATCAAATATACTCGTCTACCAGGGCCTGTTCCATAATTTTTTCTGCGATTTCTTCGTCTGATACATCCAGCGTATCAGCTGCCATTTTCTCCTTTAAGTCGTTGACTCTATCCCAACGAATATCAGGCGCCTGTTTAGCCGCCATCATCGCTTTCTGCATGACCCGACTGGCATTGGAGATGCTCAATTCATCCGTTTTTGATGCTGCCCCGGTACTTTTAACGTTATCTAATCGAGCAGAACTAGAATCTTTTCCGTATATCTTCATTATGTTCTGAACCTGAGCTTTTGATATTATCATCCGTTTTTCACCTCATAAAATGCTTGTGTATTATTGTTGTCGTAGAAAACAAACAGGAGGCTTAATGCCTCCTTGTTGGTTTTTTAAGCTCTAGGGCGATATTTCTCCATTTCACTCCCATAAGCTATCCTTCTTAGGTTCTGTCCTATTTATTTTTGCCCATTAGACCTAGCTTTTTTTGCTGTACATAGTACCTCGGGCATTCCTGGTATTCTGCTGAACATTGCTCACTTCGGGTACCGGCATAACCGACTGCAGCTTACAGCTGATATCATAGAGACACTTTTCGCAATACCGGCCTTCTTTGATGCTGCTGCCACAAATATCACATTTTAATACATTGGAGATACCTTCTGCAGTTAATCTTCCTTCTCTCATAAATTGCATTACGGTCTGTTCATTAACTCCGGTATTTTCTTCTATTTCTCTGATCCCGGCTCCCGTATGTTTTTCAAGATATCTTCTAACAATTACAAAATCTTTTTCCATTTTCTCTATGCATTTACTGCAAATACTTTTTCCTCGATAAGCAAAAACTCTACCGCATTGACTGCAATTCATCAAATCTGCCGCCATAATATCACCCCTTCGTCTCTAGTATCCTGTACCAGTTGCCCAGGTTATAACCGAAACGCTCTCTGCCCCTGCTTCCAGCAGTGTACGAGTGCACTCTTTGATAGTTGACCCCGTAGTATATACATCGTCTACCAGCAGAATATTTTTACCTTTTATTTTTGTCGAATCTGTTACTTCGAAAGCACATAAGAGATTTTCTTCTCTTTCCTCTTTAGTTAATTCTCGTTGGGACGGCGTTTCTTTTACCCTGCATAACAACTTAGAGCACATGCGTTTCTTGATGACCTTGCCTATCTGTTTGGCCAGCAGTTCCGACTGGTTGAAGCCCCGCTGTTTAAAATTTCCTTTTGAAATTGGTACCGGAATTATGATATCTATAGGCCAGAAGCCAGGCTCTTCTATTACTACTGCGGCCATCATGTTACCCATTTTTACACTCATATATCTGCGGCATAAAAATTTTAATACTTTTACCGCTTTGCGCAGCTTATCGTTATTATACGGACCTACAGCTCGCGCAATCCTGAATTCCAGCGGGTTATCCCGACATTCAGAGCAGTAGGGGCCCTCCGGCACCTCCAGATATTTGCCGCATTTTTCGCAAATCGGCATACTGGTCTGGGCTTCCATGATTTCATCCTGGCACCGATCACACCATGGACGACGACTGTGATACCTACCTTTTTCCCGGCACAGATTACAAGCACTTACCGGAAAAAGGATATCCATGAGAATATTTTCCATTCCCCCCACCCCAAACACTTTTTTCGTGTCTAAGATAAAACATCGTATGAAAGCACCCCCCTGTCTTTACATACGACCTTTCTCTAGCTCTTATTTAATCATAACGTAAAAAGAAGTTTTTTTACACCAACTTAACAAAGTCAATAATTTTCACCAATGGTAAAATAAGTAATGCTCCATTTTACTGCCGAAGTCAAACTCTTTTGCTTGTACCTTCTAACTGTAGCCTTGGTGTTAACCTGTCCCTCAGGTTGATTTCTAAAAGAATCTTACGCCACAGCCTCTCTATCTCATCGTCTTCGGTCAACTGCAAACAAACATGCTGGCTTGAAGTGTACTTTCTTTGATTGCTCCCATGAATCAAGACCATCATAATGGTCATCCAGATAGCAAAGCACAGGATTTTGAGACAGACAGCCACAAAAAGAACCTCCTTTTAGCCGGTTTATATATAATATGCGGTGCGGAGGTCAATTGATTACTGCTTTTGTTTAGTCGTCAGCAACGATATGGTTTTTCAATGCGTACACAGCAGCCTGGGTGCGATCTTTTACTCCCAGTTTCCTAAAAATACTGGTCAAGTGATTTTTTACCGTTTTTTCACTGATAAACATATTTTCAGCCATTTCCTTATTGGAATTTCCTTTTACCAGCAAGCCTAGTACATCTTTTTCGCGTTTGGTGAGTTTTACATCATCATTTTCCTGCTCGGCCCGAGTAAGCTCACTTACCAGTCGGTTAGCCACCCGAGGATGAATTACTATTTCGCCATTCATTACCTTATGAATGGTATCTATTAAATCGCTTCCTGCTACATCCTTGAGCACATAAGCTGAGACTCCTGCCCTAACCATTTCCACTACCTCTTCATCCTCATAAATAGTAAGAGCAATTATCTTGATTGAGGGTATCTCCCTCTTAATCACCTGGGTAGCTGTAATTCCATTGGTCCCCGGCATGTTAATGTCCATCAAGATGACATCAATCTGCTGTTTTCGAGCTATGTTGATAGCCCCTTGACCGTCTCCTACCTCGGTAAGAACCTCTATACTGTGATCCAATTCTAGAAGTTTTCGAAGCCCTTCTCTTACAAGAACATGGTCATCGGCGATTACAACCCGTATCTTCTCATCCATTCTTTGCCTCTCCTTCCAGTGGGACTATAATAATTATCTGAGTTCCTTCGCCTGGTTGGGAATGAATCTCCATTTTCCCATCCAGTAATTGTACCCGCTCTTTCATACCTATGATGCCATAACTTTCTTTATCCGGAGACAGTTGGTCTGCGTTAAATCCAGGACCTTCATCCTTGATTACCAGGGTTAGTGTTTTCCCATTATCCTCCAATTTAACCAGGGCCTTTTTAACCCCGGCATGCTTTCGTATATTAGTGATAGCTTCCTGTACTAAGCGGAATATTGCACTTTCCATAGCTATATCATATTTTTTCTTTTCGCCGAACATTACAAAATCTATTTCAAAGTTGTATTTAATCTGGAAATCCCTCAAATAATCTCTCAAGGTATAGTAGAACTCTTCTTCATGAATCAGGGCCGGTTTCAGATCAAACATGATGCGTCTTATATCGTCCAGGCTCTCTCGACTCATTTTTTTAATATTTTCCAGTTCCTCGTTAATCTTACTTATATCGTTATCCCAAAGCCGCTGTACAAAATCTAATCTTATCAGCATACTAGCCATGGTCTGCGCTGGTCCATCATGCAATTCTCTGGCTATCTTACGGCGCTCTGCCTCCTGGGACTGTAGAATCCACAAACCAACCTGCTTGCTTTTAACCGCATCTTCCAGAGTATAGCTGATCCTTTCTAAATTACCCTGTAAAATCTTTAACGCCATGCCCGTAGTATTCATGAATTTATCGGCCTTTTGGTTAATAGCCTTAAATTTTTTTAACTGCCGGGATAGTTCGTCTCGGCGACGCCGCAGGTGCATTTCGGTTTGCCGCAGATCCATTAATTTAAGCTGGCATTCTCGGGCAGTTTCATAGGCCTTTTGTATATCTGTTTCGGAATATGAGCGAAAATTCTGACTGACTTCCATCAAACGCAGCCGGGCAAACCTCTCGTTCTTCTCCTCCTTCTGCACCTCATCAATAACCCGATTAGTCTCGGTTTTTGCATCATGAAGTTCTATCTCCATACGCTGGGCCTGTTTGCCGCTTTCTTCAGCAATATCAAAAATATCATGTCGGCCTTTCTCCAAGGTACTTATCACATCGAGAAGGACCGCATCCAGCATATGAAACTCATCGGTTCCTAAATTATCGTCAATTATACTACTTTCGTCATAACTCATAAAATTCCTGCCTGTCCCCTCTCATAAATTGATAAATGCTAACAAACCCTACCTATCAGAAAAACGACCTGTTATTTATTGTGGGTTAAGTCCTAGACTGCTGAGAACATCCTCCTTTACTTCCAGCAGCCGAGCTTCATTGTCCGCCTCCAAATAAACCCTGAATACTGGTTCGGTCCCAGAAGAACGGATCAGAGTCCAGCTGCCATCTTCCATAGTGATTTTTCGACCATCTATTTCATTTATGGATGCTACTTTTACCCCTCCCAGGGTTTTGGGATTAAATGCCTGAACTTTTTCCAGGATAGTCTGTTGATCTCCTGGAGTAACCTTAATATCGATTCGTTCACTGCTGCTGTATCCATATTTCTGGTTGAACTCGTCAGTTAATTCCTGCAGGCTCTTCCCGGTATAAGCCAGTAATTCAACCGCCAGCAAGCTGGCTAAAATACCGTCTTTTTCAGGGATATGACCAAATATGCTCATGCCTCCGCTTTCTTCACAGCCCATTATACATCCCTTATTCCGCAGTGCTTCACTAATATATTTGAACCCTACGGGCGTTTCAATAATATTTAGACCATTGCTGCGAGCCACAGAGTCCAGCATGTGACTGGTACCTGCTGATCGGCATACCGGGCCTCTCCATTTCCTGGTATTCAGCAGGTGGTCCAGCAGCAGGTACATTACACGATTGGCACTCACAAAGCTGCCACTGCTGTCTACTATTCCAAAGCGGTCGGCATCGCCATCAAGAGCCAGGCCGATATCGGCATTGTAACTGACCACTGCTCTTTTTAAATCGCCCAGAAGCCTGCTTACCGGTTCTGGCATGCTGCCCCCAAACAGAACATCACGATGATTATTAATGGTTCTAACTTCGCATCCTAGTTCGTCCAGTATTCTATCCAGGTACCCGACTCCTGCCCCATACATAGGGTTAGTCACTACCTTGATTTTCCGGCCTTTAAAATATTCAACTTGAACCAATTTCAAGATATGACTTATATATTCATTATCGACTTCTATTTCTTGATATAAAGCCAGCTCTTCAGCTTCTAACAAATCCAATTCATAGATTTTTTCTGTCTCCCGAACCCGATTTATTTCTTCTTCAATGGCATCCGTTATATCTGGCAGCGCAGGTCCCGCATAATGTGGTATGTATTTAATACCATTATAATCGGCCGGGTTGTGGCTGGCGGTAATCACCAACCCTCCACCTGCTCCTCTTAAACGGACTGCATAAGCGATAACCGGCGTTGGACTGACCTTCTTCAGTAAAAATGTTCTGATCCCATTACCAACCAGAACCCGGGCACATTCCTCGGCAAACTCTTTAGACATAAATCTATTATCATAACCAATAACCACCCCTTTTTTATTAAGGTTGCTGTTATTGATGTAAGCAGCAATACCCTGGGTCACCATCCGACAATTTGCGAACGTAAAGTCCCTGGCGATAATGGCTCTCCAGCCATCGGTCCCAAACTTAATACTTGACATCTAAATCCTCCTTAATGGATTGATCGGCTATATCAGTCTGAAATGTAAACTACATTTCTTAAGTTGTCTTCTACTTCTATTAATTTCGTAAACACCAGCTTTTTTCTGTAATCACTCGGTTATCTTAAGGCCATCTTCACTCCTCCTGGAAACACAGTTATTATTTTATTCTTCCAGAGAAGTTGAATAATCATCCCTGCTTTTGTCTATTGCGCACCGATACGGGCATAAAGAAAATCTACGATAACTCGCACAATTCTGCTGGATGCTTTTCCATCCCCATAAGGGTTAATGGATCGGGCCATTTTATGATATTCCAGCTGATTGGCAAGCAAATTCCGGGCTTCGCGATATACTCGATCCCGGTTAGTTCCTACCAGTTTAACGGTCCCCGCCTTTACCGCTTCCGGCCGTTCGGTGGTATCTCGCAAGACCAATACCGGTTTACCCAAAGAGGGTGCCTCCTCCTGCAATCCACCTGAATCAGTTAGGATCAGATAGGACATATTCATGAGATTGGCAAAAGGCTCATAATCAAGCGGTTCTATCAGGTGCATGCGTTCCCTGCCTCCCAGCATTGCTTCAGCTACTTCTCGCACTACCGGGTTTTTATGGACCGGAAATATTACTTCTATATCTTCAAATTCATCCAGCAAATCTAATAAGGCCTGGTAGATCTGTTCCATGCGGCTGCCCCAATTTTCTCGGCGGTGGGTAGTAACTAATAACAATCGGCGGTTAAAATTTACACTTGATAATTCAGACCCAAATTTGAAGTTTGGGCGTACAGTCTGCATCAAGGCATCTATAACCGTATTACCAGTGACCCAAATCCTTATATCTCCAATAGATTCCCGGAGCAGGTTGTCTCGGTTAATGTCGGTAGGGGCAAAATGTAACTCTGCCAACCTGGCCGTAAGGGAGCGGTTCACTTCCTCAGGGAACGGTGAGTACTTGTTGTAGGTGCGCAATCCTGCTTCTACATGGGCTACCGGTATTCTTTCATAAAAAGCAGCTAGAGAAGCTGCGAAAGTTGTAGTAGTATCCCCATGAACTACTACCAGATCCGGCTTCTCCTTTTCTAATACTTCTCTGACCCCGTTTAACACCCCGGTAGTTATACTGTGCAGATCCTGTTTGTCTCGCATCAAATCCAGGTCATAATCCGGTTCTATTTTAAAAAGCTGTAAGACCTGATCCAACATCTCTCGATGCTGTGCCGTAACCAGGACTACCGTATCGATATCTTCTACCTTTTTTAATTCTTTGATTACCGGAGCTAGCTTTATAGCCTCCGGCCTAGTCCCAAAAACTACTAATACTTTCCCCAAATGCACTACTTTATTCCTCCCAATATCAAATCAACGCCTGTCCCAAAGATGACAGTCGGGACGGTTCTCCTGGTCATCTTTTTATTATATCGTAATGTTGTGTTTTTCTTGTTTTATAAGGATTCAATGTAATCCAAGTTATATGTTTGATCAAATAGCTGACAGAGAGAACCGTCCACTATTCTCCCTGTAGCCCTTACTTCTTTAACATGGAAACTGGCAGTATATCCAAGATCTTAAATACCAGACAGTTTTTCAATGGAAAAGATGCATAAGATGTCTTATCAAGCCGGGCTTTTATTCGATCATAATAAGCACCTTCCTGCTGGTCATCTGTTAGCTCTACATACACCCGAATGCCATCCTTAGTTTTATTGTCAGCAGTCAGCAGCACCAGGAAAACACCCTTGCCAGTTTCCTTTAAATTGGCATAAGTCTTATCGGCTCCGAAGCGGGCACAGATGATAGTGTTGTTGTCGATCATCTCCAGGATAGTGATTACCGCAATATTCACGTTATAGTCTTTATCCACTGTACTCAAGGTAGTGGAAATATAATTGGCATTAATCAGTTCCCGGGCTTTTTCCAGCAGAGAATTATCCATAGGCTCTCCTCACTCAGAATTATTTAAATAGGTATTTAGCATCATAGTAATATATTCCCAGCCTTAAGTCAAAATATTTAGGTCAACCGTCTCCCCCGGTCCCTATAAAAAGACATTAATGGGGACGGTTCCCCCTTCGGGGGCCGTCCCCATTGTCATCTTGGTCCCTATTATCATTTTCGGATGCCGTTCATGACGGCGTCGGTGAGTTGATCGGCCAGTTCTTCCGGGTCAATTTCCCATTCATCCAGGATGTTGAAGGCCCATACCGAGCCTATTAACCCTGCTAATATTATGTATACCAGCATATAATCTACTGGTTTTATTTCCTCTTCTTGCACTGCTTTATCTACTATTTGTTTAATCAGTTTTTCTCGTTCTTTTCTGCGTATATACATCCATTCTTTTAATTCCTCATTCATAATCTCAGTATCCCAGAATAGAATCTGAGCTAATTTCTTTTTTTCTTTGCTAAACTTGAAATGTCCCTTCACTATTCCCCATATTATTTCTTCAAAGCTGAGCTCCTGAATCCTATCTGCGGTTACTGAATGGGAGTATTCTTCCCAGCATCTGATGATCATTTCATTGAATAAATGCAGTTTGCTATCAAAGTATTCGTAGAGAGTACCTTTACCAATACCAGCGATCTCTGCTATTTCTTCCATCCTGGCACTATTATAGCCACGGCAGGTAAAAACTTCTACTGCCGCCAACAAAATACGTTCCCGCTTATTCTCGGTTTTACTAATGATTTCTCTCATATAACCCCCCCTGGCCATCGAATATGACAGTTATCTATACCTGCTGGTGGTGATAGAACATCCTAGCCAGCCGGGGGCAGACCTGATATCTGCCCGGTTATGCCGGCAGTGGATGAAAGCCAATCGTGTGCCCCCAAACCATAGGTTGTATACTGCCTAATCTATACTGAGCTCAACTGGAACTGCTTTATGGTCAGCTCTTTTTTGTCGGCGTTTACGCCCTACGTCATCCAGAATGGAATATACAACCGGCACCAAGACCAGCGTAATAAGGGTAGATATCAACAGACCGCCAATTACTACCGTAGCCAGAGGGGCCTGGTATTCCCCTCCTTCTCCCAGACCCAGAGCCAGGGGAACCATGGCCAGGATGGTGCTGAATGCAGTCATCAGTATAGGCCGCAGCCTTACTCGTCCCGTTTCTATGATGGCTTCATCCCGGTCCATACCTTTATCGATTTGCTGTTTTAGATAATCTACAAATACTATGGCATTGGAAACAGCTACCCCTACCAGCATGATCATCCCTATAAAAGCCGGTACACTGAGTGCTCTTCCGGTCAGAAGCAATGCTAGTATTATACCGATAATAGCCGTGGGTACTGAAAACATTATCACAAAGGGACTGAAGAAAGACTCATACTGGACTGCCATTACCGCATAGACCAGGATAATAGCTAGCAGCAAAGCCAGAGCCAGGTCCCCGAAGGTATCCATCATCTGCTGATTTTGCCCGGCATATTCCACTTCGTAACCGGCCGGCAATTGAATTTTATCTACTCCGGTCTTTATATCATCCATAACACTCTTTAAATCCCGGTTTAAAAGAGAGCCGCTTATGCTGGCTATTCTCACCTGATCCTGGCGGTCTATGGATATAGGTCCCTGTTCAACAGTAAAAGAGGCGATTTGAGACAGCTTAACGTTTATCCCCATGGTATTGTAAATGGTCAGATTTTTTAAATAATCGATATCCTGTACCTGATCGGAGTCATAGAGAACTTTAACATCTACCTCTTCACCTTCTGTACGATACTGGGTAGCTACTGTACCCTGCATCGCTGAATTAATAGTCGAAGACACCTGCATGGGGGTCAATCCATAAGCAGCGGCTCGATCGCGATCTATATGAATCTGCAGTTCAGGTGTACCATCATTCAAAGAAGATACCACTTCCCGGGTCCCCGGCACATTCCTGACCACCTCTGTTATCTGCGTCGAAAGATCTTTTAGTACTTGCAGATCATCACCGGTAACCTGGATAGTAATGGCACTGCTGCTCCCGGACATCATTCCACCTGAACTATCCATCACGCTTACCTCAATTTTAGCCCCGGGTATATCAGACAGCATCTGACGTATTTCCTCGGTCATTTCATTAACATCTTTGCTGCGCTGATTGCGGGGACAGAGCTTAACATACATGGTAGAGACATCAGTATGAGATCCTGAACCCATGAGCATCACCGATGAAGAACCTACACTGTCAAATAATAGATCCACCTCCGGCAGATCATGCAGTCGTTCTTCCACCTGCCTGCTCACCTCATCAGTACTGGAAATCGTACTCCCCTTATCCATCTCGATGTTGATAGATATCTCTCCGGTATCCATAGCAGGCATAAATTCAGCTCCCACCAGAGGTATCATGGCCAACGAAGCAAACAGTATTACGGTCACTATTATCACTACCCGGCGGCGACGCTTCAAAGATGCCTGCAGCAGTCTGCTGTATCTCTCACTGAGTCCGTCAATCCAGCGGCTGAAGCGATCGGTAGGTTTTTTCCCTTCGCCAATGTTAAGAGCACTTAATTTCTCCATGGTCTCGTCGGTGAGCATACGTGAAGCTAAAAGCGGGATAATGGTAAGGGAAACGAATAGTGAAGCCACGATAGAACAGCATATGACAATGGCCAGAGGCTTGAACAATATAGAGGTCAATCCCTGTACATACGCAATAGGAGCAAAAACCGCAATGATGGTCAGGGTGGCGGCTATTACTGCTCCCCCCACTTCCGAAGCCCCTTTCTGGGCCGCCTGCATACGAGGCTCACCCATCTGCCGATGACGATATATATTCTCAAAGACTACTATGGAGTCATCGACTATCCTGCCTACCCCTAAAGCCAGTCCCCCCATAGTAATTAAATTGACTGTACTCTTGGTAAAATACATGAGTATGAAGGTAGTAATTATGGATATAGGTATAGACATGAAGATGATAAAAGTGCTGCGCCAGTTGCGCAGGAATAGGAAGATGACCAGAATGGCCAGCAGAGCTCCTTCAAGTATCATCTTTTCGGTATTTTGAATGGATTGCTTGATATATTCGGCCTGGTCCATAACTACGCTTATTTCCAGGTCCAGATCCAGTTCCGTTTTTATTTTATCCAATTCGGCTAAAACCTGTTTGGAAGCTGATACGGTATTGGCTCCGGTCTGTTTCATGCAGTGAATACCAACTGCCGGTTCCCCATTGACCCTGGTATACTGGGTTGCTTCTTCGTATCCGTCCTTAATTACTGCAATATCTGCCAACCGTAAGGCCTGACCGGTGCTGGTCAGGATGCGTACATCCTCTATGTCAGCAGTCGATTCAAACTGCTGCAGATTGCGAACATAATATTTGCGCTGACCCTGCTCATACTGCCCCCCGGACATATTAAAGTTCTCGGCTTGCAGTACTGATACTACTTGAGCCAGGGATAGTTTATAGTTTTCTAATTTAACCGGGTCTACCTCGACACTGACCTGGCGAACATTACCTCCGGTAATGTATACGGATGCTATTTCTGGAATGCGGGAAAGCCGGGGTTCAATAATATCCTCGGCAATGTCCTGGAGTTGTTCCAGGTTCTCACCGCCGCTTACCCCGATCTGCATAATAGGCATCATATTGGGGTCCATCTTGACCACCATCGGTTTTCCTGCTCCAGTGGGCAGGAAACTCTCGATAAAAGATATGTTTTCCCGGATATCCAGCATGGCGCTGTCCATGTTGGTGCCCCAATCGAACATGACCAGTATTACTGAACTTCCTTCACTGGAAGTCGATTGGATCTCAGTGATACCGCTGAGACTATTCAATGACCCTTCCATGGTCTTGGTGATCTGGGATTCTACTTCTTCCGGTCCGGCTCCAGAATAACTGGTGATAACTGCAGCCATAGGAAAATTCATCTCCGGCAGCAGGTCGACCGAGGTGCGGGAAAAAGAGAAGAATCCTAATATTAAGATGACCGCGACTATGACAATAACACTTACCGGTCTCCGGGTGGAGAAATCAACTATCTTCACTATTTTTCACCCCCGGTGACCACCCTGACCTTGCTTCCGTCATTCACCAGAGTATTGCCTTTTTCTATCACTTGCTGGCCCTCTTTCAGGCCTTTGATCACCTGAATATAGCTGCTGTTTTCGATCCCCGTTTCTACCTCCACCATACGAGCCCGGCTGTCTTCATCGATAATGTAGACCACCGATTTACTGCCTTTAGGAATCACCGCGTTGCGGGGTACACAGAGCGCATCCTCTTCAGAAACGGTAGCCAATGCTGTCTGGGCAAACATGCCTGACTTGATCAAGTTATCCGGATTATCCATGGCTATCTTAACTATATAATTCCTGCTGCTGGGGTCGGCCGCTACAGATACACTTTGAACTAATCCATCGAACGGTTCTTGTCTGACAGCACTGACCGTCACTTTAACTTCGCTGCCCTCCTGAACATAAGCGATCTCTGATTCACTCACCTGGACTTCTATCTCCAGGCTGGAAGTATCACTGATGATAGCTGCCGGTGACTGCATGCTGGCCGTTTCCCCCAGGGAAAGCCCGATGGTTCCTACTACACCATTGATCGGCGCAGTTATATTACAATTACCTATACTGTTCTGAGCCTGCTGCAGGCCGGCCCGGGCCTGTTCAACTGCCGCTTCGGCACTGCCACAATTCAGAGCATCATACTGAGCTTTAGCGGCTTCCAACTGGCTGTCCGAAACGGCGCCGCTCTCATGCAGTTGTAAAGTCCTTTCATAATTGGTCAGGGCAGTTGCTTTTTGAGCATCATTGGCCTTCTGTCCAGCTTCCGCCATTGCTACTGCAGCCTCAGCCTGCCTGATGCCAGCCTCATAGTCAGAACTATCAAGGGTTAATAGAATCTGGCCCTGCTTGACATAGTCACCCGGCTTAACCTTAATAGCCGTGACTCTAGTAGCCACCTTGGCCATAACATTTACTTCATTGACTCCTCTAATTATGCCTGAATATTCGGCAGTTTTGGCTATGTACTGATTTTTTGCTGCCGCTGCCTTTACGGTCAATTCCGACTCCTTAACCGTCTCCTCCGAATTGCCGCACCCACTTAGGAAAAGGGCGGCGATCAGCAGCACCAGCATCAGGCTGATTAATCTATTATCCTTGTTCACTTTGTACCCTCCCAGTTTGTCTTTTTATGATTTCCGACCGGCTGGTCAGTCTATTCCAATTATACATTTCCTTTTTTAAGCAGGTCAACCGGTTAATGGTTTCATCTTCTCTTGCAGCTGCAAATTCAATGGCATCTAAATTATTCAACTTACTGAGATAAGTTGCGCGCTCCCGCGGCAAACTACTGTTTCACTCCGATTCTGGCCAGGAATTCAGCCTGCTGCCCATCATTAATAATAACCCAGTATTCCCCGGGCAGCAGATCAGCTTCAGGTTTGACATCTATAAAGTGTTCTGTGATTTCTTCTACAGACGCTCCCACCTGTTCCCCGGTTTCCGCATTTAGCATTTCAATGTTATCTTCATTCCATCCCGACTCAGATTCCATAGAAACATATAAAACAATATCTCCGCCATTGCTGTAGTTATCTATAGATCCTATCATACTAGCGTTGGGAAAATACAGAGCAGCCTTATCCAGAACCTGTACTGGAGTCAATAAATTGTATCTTTCTCCCCCGGCTGGCCTATACGCCGGTAAAAACTGCAGATGGTCAATGATTTCCCCCCAGGCTTCCCAGTATTGCGAGCTGCGAGCCAGTGCAAGGTCAATAAGGAATCCATGTCCATTTTCCAACAGCTCAAAAGTACCCAGACCACCGTCTTCCGGATCTGATAACAGCAACTCCGCCACCTTTACCATATTGCTGCTATTCATGGCCAGGTCCGGTGCAACCCCAATGCCATTTATAGCTGTCCCCATGGGTGAATAAAATCTGGCCGTGGTCAATTTCAGCCAGTCACCGTTGGACAGGGGATACAGTTCCTGAACGGTACCTTTACCATAGGTGACTGAGCCAACTAAGATGGCCCTCCGATAATCTTTCAAGGCTGCGGACAGAATTTCCGAAGCACTGGCGCTATTTTCATCTATTAATATAATAATTGGACCATCCACCTGGATTTCAGGTTGGTCTGGGTAATAACTGATTATAGCATCTCTTTCCTCTAAGACTGTGACTACCTGCGGCCCTATAAATATTCCGGCCATTTCTATGGCCGTATTTATATAGCCTCCGGGGTTGCCCCGCAGATCGATTATCCATTTGTCAGCCCCGGCCTTCCGGCAGCTTTCTATAGTTTTCTCCAAATCCTGGTCAGCCTGATCGCTGAAGCTGTCAATATCTATGTAAGCAGTATTAAAACCTAGCAGGGTGGAATTCACCACTGGAATACTTATTACCTGACGGACCATGGTAAGATTCTTATGTACCACTCCTGATTTAACTTCCAGCTGCACCTCGGTTCCAGCAGGGCCCAGGAGCATCTGGCAGACGGTATCTATATCAAGTCCGCTTATGGTTTTTTGATCGACTTTAATAATCACATCCCCTGCTTTAAGGCCGGCCGCCTCAGCCGGTGACCCCTCTATTATACCGCTTATCTCAATCCCTTCCGGCTGCATTTGGGCGTTTAGATATACTCCAATACCAGCATACTGCCCGTCGATAGATCCCATAAACTCTTCGAACTCTGCAGCAGTCAAATATTTGCTGAACGGGTCCCCCAGCTCTGCCATCAGTTCCCGGGAAGAATGTACATTTAAGCTGTCTATATCTATGGGATCAACATAGAAATTCTCCACCAGCTCCTGGACTTCATCAAAGACCGGATCGTCAGCGGCCTGCAGGCAGTGAGGAAATACCAGCATCCCGAAGATAGCCAGCAGCAACCCCAGTTTGAATCGCGAATATTTTTTCATCCCTTTTCCTCCGCAGTTATTTATCAATATAGGTATTCAATATGATCTTACTTATTACCTTTTATAAATCTGGCAGCCAGAGAAAATAAATAGATTTCATTTAAAAATCACCCCTGCTTATTTTTAGATAAGCAGGGGTGATATTAACTCAATAGAACCGTCACCTTGTTTTTAAATTAATCGTTCATTCCTAACTGGCGCTCCACGGTTTTTCAAAGGCCAGTTTCAAAAGGTAGTGCTGATAGACCAGGTTTTTTAAGCCAGTCTGAGCATCTCCCTGGGCTGCACTCAGTGCTGCCTCAGCCTTGAGCACATCCGCTTTTGTTCCCAGACCCACCTCATACATCAATTTGCTGGTAGCCAAACCCCGTTCTGCCGCATCCAATCCCTGCAGGGCAACGGCATAAGATTCTTCCAGCTGTTTGGTGGTATAATACAGCTGCCTGACTGCCTGGGTCATAGTTTCCTGGGCAACTTTGACATTCACTAAAGCCTCATCTTTATTTACTTTATCCAGCTCCCAGGAGTCCAAGCCCTGGGTCTGTTCCTCCAATCGAACGGCTTCTTCTGCCAGCCAGACTGACGGACTATCCCCTACTATTGCATTAATAGCTATATCCAGGTCATCAACTTCCAGCTGTGAAAAAATCAGTTTATCTTCCAGTACCGGCTTATCGCCAGGGGCCAGACCAAGGTAATCGTCCAGTTCCGCATAGGCCTTATCCAGAGTCTGCCCGGCACTGGTATAGGCTGCCTGAGAAGCGGTGTTCTGTCCCATGATTCCCGATAAATCCAGGGCCGTAATCATCCCCAGCTGGAATTTGATCCGAGCTATCCTGAGATTTTCATTATCCCTTTCCGCTGCCAGGCCTTTGGCTTCCTGGTTATTAAGGGCAGTCAAGACCGCCAGATATTTTTGCTGGGCGGTATAGGCCACCGATTCAGCTTTGATTTCATAAGCCTTTTTCTTGGCCAACCAGGCGTAGTTGGCCTGGTAAACAGCCCCGGTAGGGTCTGAATCCGTTGGCACGCTTACATGTATATCAGTTCCCGGTATATAGGTCTGCATTAGAAAAGCGTTGGCCGCATCCCATACCTCATCCCTGGTTATCGCGGCCGCCTCAGCAGCCAGGTCGGTTTGCTCTAATTCCTGACTGGTATCCAGGGCCAGTTTTACTGCTTCTTCCAGGGTGAGTATGTCCTGCTCTATAGTATCTGTGGTGGCAGGCTCCGCCGCCCATACTCCCGGCACTATTCCGGCCAGCATAAAACACACCAGCAAAATGGCAGTCATGCACTTGCGCATGATAATTCCTCCCCAATTATGTACTATGCTTATATTATATACTTCTACCGACCGGCGGGTCAATATTTTGCTTGACCACGAATCAGAGCATAGAAAATAGCCCGGTTAAAAACCGGGCTCAGAACGATCACAGCAGCGAATATCTTCGTTATTTCATAAGCTCC
>JAENYG010000014.1:0-73852 GCA_016841875.1 Syntrophomonas sp. | reverse complement strand
AAACCGGGCTCAGAACGATCACAGCAGCGAATATCTTCGTTATTTCATAAGCTCCCCTCAATCGCCGTACTCATGTACGCCTCAATCACGGTCCTTTTTCATGCCTCGATCTTCACCTCTGTGATCGTTCTGCCATAATAGAAATAGCCCGGTTATAAACCGGGCTCAGAACGATCACAGCAGCGAATATCTTCGTTATTTCATAAGCTCCCCTCAATCGCCGTACTCATGTACGCCTCAATCACGGTCCTTTTTCATGCCTCGATCTTCACCTCTGTGATCGTTCTGCCATAATAAAAAATAGCCCGGTTAAAAACCGGGCTATTTTGAGTTTTGGGATTAGTCAATAGTTACAGTCTGAGTTTCAGCATCCCAACCTACCTGTGCGCCGAATGCCTGTGCTACAAAGCGGATGGGCAGACATACGCGGCCAGGAAGTATGTTCACCGGAGCTACGTCCATGGTAATGGCAGCGCCGTTGACCAGCATCTGAGTGCTTCCAACTTTAACCTGTACTATCTTGTCGCCCTTCATGAGGGTAACAGTATTGCTGGCATCATCCCACAGTACATTGGCTTCGGAGATTCCGAGAGCATATGCTACATAGCGGATCGGCATGAAAGTTCTGTCACCGGAGATGAAAGGAGCTACGTCCATGGTGTATTCTACGCCATCAATGGTGTAGGTACTTGCACCAATCACAAAGGCTGATGCAGGAACGCTGGTTGCGGAAACAACCTTACCAACCTTGAAGGTGGCAAGAGGATTAGTGCTGTTCAGGTTCAGTTCTTTACCAACTTTGGCAGTTACGTCGCCAGCAGCAGCACGATTGTCAACGCTATAGGTAACCTCAGTGATTTCGATTACACTGGCCAGGTTACTGGTTGCATCTATCTGGATGCGCAGGGTATCGTCATCAATTACTTCAACATCACCAATTTCCAGGTCGCCATCGATAACATCAACTTCCGGGATGCCGGCAAAAATAACACCCATCGGAAGAACGATATCCAGAGCATCTGGAACATCTTCATCTGTATCATCATTGTCAGTTACCAGGATAGCACCGGAAGCAGTTTCAGTAATAGTAATCGTGTTTCCAGCAATATCAGCAGTGTTTACCGGGAGATTAATCGGGTCAGCTGCAACAGTAAACTGCTGAGCAACAGTACCGACTTTATAGGTTCCGGTTACTTTTGCACCAAAGGTAACTTCCAGATCACCGGCTACTGCATTGTAATCACCCAGAACCATAAGGTCAGTCAGTTCAATGTCACTACCCAGGAGGTCAGTATCGGTGACTGAGAACCATGCGGTCTGGTCGTTATTGTATAATCCAGCAAAATCAACATCACCACCAGTTACAGTTACCGGATCATCAACATCCTGCCATTTTACGCCATCGGGCAGGGTCATGGTGAAATAATCGCCGATTCTCAAGATAGTGTCAGGATCAAGAGTTATTTTTACATCGTCAAAAGTCGCAATGCGGCCTGCATAGACTTTGTCTTTGCTATCTTTTTCAACGGTTACAACTACACCGGATGCACCGGCATTACCAACCACAACATCGGTGGTATCGATATCATCACCCTTAACCTGGATAATAACCTCACCGGAAGCGCTCGGCTCTACGACCAGTTTAGGAGTGATTTCAATTTTACCATTCAGAATGGTGGAAGCTGTGGCTACAGTCAGATGTAAAGTCTTGTCGTTGTTGCTGTAGTCATTATCAGCATCTATAGCATCCAGGGTAATACCAGATACTGTGGGGTCAGCCATAGTAGCGGTATTCCACTTAACACCAGTAGCTTTAACGGTCAGGAAAATATCTCCGCCGTTATCAATGCTGAGAGCACCCGGGCTGGTTTCCTTGATGGTGATTTTGGCACCTGTCTTGCTAGAGCCTGGGGTCAGAGCCTTGGCAGAAGCAACGCTAACAGTAACGTCACCGGCTGAAATTTTAGCTATGGTAACAGTATCATCTACGTCCCAGAGAATGGAATCGCCATCTACGGCCCATACTCTGACTTCGGCAGTAATGCTGCCGGTTACATCAGAGTCGATGTCCAGATCGATGTCTGAAAATTCACCAGCAAACGGATCTGAAGGGTCAGTCAAAGTAGCGGTATAGGATGAATCAGTTGAGCCTACTTCTGTTAAACCATCCAGGTCTACGTCAGTAGTATCTGAAAACTCAACTCCATCAGGCAGAGTCACTTCAACATAGATATCATCTACATCGGTATCGTCATAATCGGTATCAGCATCGATGCTGATAATCCCAGCCCCTACGCCATCCTCAGCTTCCACATAGGTGTAGCTGCCGGTAATGTCTACATAGCTTGGTGCTGCACTGGCTGCGGGTACGCCCACTATGAAGGTAGCCAGCATGGTAAGAACTAATAATAATGCTATTTTCTTATTTCTTGCTTTTAGCAATTAATTTCCCTCCTTAATTAGAATAATTAAAATGATTTCGTTCAGGTGATCAGGGTTTGACCCCTATCTTCTAAAGGTAATCAACGGTGATCGCACCGTCCGCGATGGTTGTTACCGTCTCCCCTCCTTTACCTGCCGGTATTATCTTTATCATAAATTGTACCGGCTTCCTTGGTCTGGCCCTGCTGGTAATAATACCTTTAGGGACCAAGATTTTTATACAACTAGTTAGACAAAAATAATTACAAAAAAGTTCCCGGAAAAAAGAATTTTTTTTCCTTAAGAGAAATAAAAAAGTGTTTCTGCCGTTATCTTACTCTTTTTCCCCTCCTTTATATAGATGTCAAATTACCCAATCAAAACTATAACCGGCAGCAGCTGGCATTTTAACCACCTGCTGTTATTTAGACTGTTGTTACCATTAAAAAGTTCCCTGTTGTGATACATATTTTTCATATATTTACAGACAGCAGGGTTAATGGTGATTATGGCATAAAAGACCAGCAGCATTTTTCTGGTGTCAGGCACTAACTTACTAACTTATTCTCTGGGTTCCTTCAAATGAATAAGTTAGTAAGTTAGTGCCTGACACCAATTACAGAGAAATATTTCCTCTTAACACTTAAAACAGCAGAAAATGTTATAATTACTACTAACCATTTATCGAGGCAGGTTTTTGGAACAATGCTCATACATCTTTACTTATTTATGAAATAAAAAAATTATGTTTCTTATTGAAATAATGGGAACTTTTTGATCAGCTAAATTGTCTAATAACTAATCGGATTATTTTCCGATTTGACCAGGAGTGGTTTAAGTTTTGATACCACCAGTGGAAGAATTGATTAAAAAGGCTCAGCAGCATGATCTGCTGGCTTTTGAAGAACTGGTTTTATTGTACCAGGATCGGGTTTTTACCCACTGCTGTCACCTGACCGGCAATGAACATGATGCTCAGGATCTCGCACAGGATGTCTTTGTGCAGGCTTTTAACAAAATAAAGTCGTTCCGTTTTAATGCCAATTTCGGTACCTGGCTGCACCGGATAGCGGTTAATCTTTGGATCAATCATATGCGGCGTAATAGAAAGGTAATTACCTTTTCTCTGGATGAGCCCTTATCTAACGGAGAAGGGCTATTATTAAGAGAACTGGCTGCCAGTCAGGAAAGCCCCCTGGATGAAATGGAACGGAGAGAATTAAACGATTTGTTGACCTCGGCATTGGACCGATTACATTATGACTATCGAACTGCTCTGGTACTTCGTGAGCTGGAAGGATACAGCTACGAAGAAATAAGCAGTATCACCGGATGGTCTTTAGGCACGGTAAAATCCCGTATTAATCGGGGTAGGAAAGCCCTCAAAAAAGAACTGGCGCGAGGGCCATGGATAGATAATTAATGGCGAAGGCGTGATCACCTATGAATATGAATTGTAAGGAAGCAAAAAACCTCATATCTCCATACATGGATGGCGAACTGTCAAAAAGTATTGCCGAAGAGTTACTGAACCATCTGGGGGAATGCCAGGGCTGCCAGCAGACGTATCAAGAAATGGCTCAGATTTCTGAGCTGTTCAGGTCAGCAGGCAAGATAATAACCCCTGCTCCCGAAGGGTTCAAGGATTCAGTTATGCAGCGTATAGCCGAAAAACAAGGGGCCGGTCAATCTGTTGTTTTAACTCGCTTAAAGAGAAGCTGGAAACAGATGGCAGCAAGCGCTGCAGCAGTTGTGTTGCTGGTTTTTGCATCATATACTTATGCTCTGCCTCCTTTAATACAGCTGGCAGACAATAACCAGACACCCCTGGTAAGCAGCGATACCCCTGATAATGTTGAGGCTACGAATAATGATAGCACTGACCTTCAGCAGCCTAATGAGGATAGTGATCCAACTGTGATAGGTCAGGACACTCCTGATTCTGCCCAGCCCGATTCGCAGGAAACAGATAACAGTCAGGTAATAGATACTACTGAACCCCAACAGACTGAAAAGGCTCCGGTTTTGCTGAGCGAGGACCAGCAAAATATAAAAACTATCCTTTTGAAAATATCTGCCAGTGCAGAGAGTTCCTATGATAAAGCCATCAGCGCAGCCCAGAATTCAGGAGCACAAACCGAAAGTTTGGGACAGCAGGTAAAGGATGACATATCTTACCATCAGATTAAGATTGTAGTGTCCCGGAACAATGAAGCGGTTCTGCTGGATAAACTGCGCAGCCTGGGTGATATGATCAGCGAGCAGGAAGATTACAAGGATATATCAACCGCCTACAAGAACACGCTGGATCAATATAACAGTCTGAACCATCAGAAATCTAGTGTCGATGATCCTGACGAAGTTCAACAACTCAGCAGTGAAATAAAATCTTTGGCTGACAAACTGGGAGCATTCAAGCAGCAGTCTGATCAAGTAACTATAGTATTGTGGCTGCAAGAGTAAGGTTTTCTCAAACAAGATATTTATACCAGTAGCGGCGAATTAATTCGCCGCTACTGCTTTTATGCCGTATTATTCTCAGATACCGTGGCATACATACTCTACTGAGGGTTATTTTGCCATAGATCTCGGCATGTCCATATTTTAGCAATTTTAGTGGCAGTATGTCAGGCAGACGGACTTAATTGACGTAATTTTTACCATGATACTATATAATCATAAAAGGAGTTACCGCTTTTGGAACGGCGGTCAGTCCTTACGGTCTGTAGGCCGCCCTAATAAGGCGGCCCAGTTATTTTCTATGTATTAAACACAGAGAAATAACCCATAAGACTACTAAACAGAATTGAAACAAATCCATATACGTAATCATAGGCATCACGTATAATAGCGTTGTTCTCTTAGAGGGCAACGCTTTATATTTCTCCTTTTATAAGATTATGTCGGTGGGAGTAGCTACCCGCCTGATATAATAGACACGGTACTGCGGTCACCTCCCTTCAGGGAAGTGACCAACCGCCAAACGGTAACTCCATTTACTTATTTTACCATATGCGAATCATTTTTAAGACCTTTTATTAAAGGTCTTTTTTTACAACATCTTACGGAAAGGTAAAGATATTTGCGACACTTGCTGGTATGGTTAATTATTCATATCATACATTTCTGGGTATTCGTTCGGTCAAAATGATTTTTAATATAATTTCTCCCTTGAAAAAAGTATATTTATAGGATAATCTATTTATTGTAGTAAGGTAGGTCTTATAAGTTAAAAATGGTAGTATGGTAGGATGGTGGGAATACAGACATTAGGCGTAGTATGCCATTGGTGAGATTCCTTGCTGATGGTTTTTTTGTGCTTTCTCACCCTCCCGAAGAAAAAGGAGGAAAAAATGAAATGATTATTGTAATGGAAAGATTTGCACTGAGTGCAGAAATTGAACAGGTAAGTGAAAGGCTTAAAGATCGAGGTTTTCAGGTGCATCTATCCCAGGGGGTTCAAAGAACTATTATCGGAGCCATAGGAGAAGGAATTCAGGAAAATATGGATTCATTCCTGGTTCTCCCTGGAGTAGAGAAGATTGTACCCATTGTTCAGCCCTTTAAGTTAGCCTCCCGAGAATTCAAAGCGGAGCCAACGATAATCAAAGCTGGCAGTACTACGATTGGTGATGGTTCTATACAGATAATAGCCGGTCCCTGCGCAGTGGAAAGCCGGGAAAAATACCTGGAAATTGCAGCCCTGGTTAAAGAAAGCGGGGCTACTATGCTCCGGGGTGGGGCATTTAAGCCTCGTACTTCACCCTACTCTTTCCAGGGATTGGAGCAAGAAGGTCTGGAAATACTGGCTGAAGCCCGTGAATTAACCGGTTTGCCGGTGATAACCGAAGTAATGGATCCCCGAATGGTAGATTTAGTAGCAGAATATGCCGATGTCTTGCAGGTAGGAGCCCGGAATATGCAGAACTACTTTCTGCTGCGAGAGCTGGGCAGGATCGATAAGCCTATAATGCTAAAGAGAGGTCCTTCAGCAACGATCGAAGAGTGGATCATGGCTGCAGAATACATTATTTCCAGCGGTAACAGTCAGGTTATTCTATGTGAAAGAGGCATAAGAACCTTCGAAAAATACACCCGTAATACCCTGGATTTGAGTGCGGTTCCTTTAATAAAGCAGCTTACTCACCTGCCCATTATTGTTGACCCCAGCCATGGTACGGGAAAATGGAAGCTGGTAGAACCTATGGCCCTGGCTGCTATAGGGGCAGGCTGTGATGGGCTGATGATAGAAGTTCACCAGAATCCCTCCGAGGCTTTATCAGATGGTCCGCAATCCTTAACTCCGGATAATTTCCGCAAGCTAGTATCCAAAGTATGCAATATACAGGGCATTTTAAATATATCGAGGGATGGAGAATAGCCTCATGCAGCAGGATGTAAAGGTTTTACTTATCGGGTTGGGATTGATGGGCGGCTCTCTGGGTCTGGCACTCCAGGAGTCGCCCCGGGTACATAAAATAATGGGCTTTGACGGCGATCCTGAAGCCCTGCAAAAAGCCGTCGATATGGGTATCATAGACAGCCCGGTCAGTTTGGAAAGCGGAGTACAAGAAGCTGATATCATTTTCTTGTGTACTCCCCTGGGATCTTATGGCGCACTATTGGGCAGCATAAAAGCAGAATTGCGGCCGGGAACTATTCTCAGCGATGTGGGCAGCACCAAAGAAGAAGTTATGAAGCTCTTCCAAGATCTGCCCGAACGGGTATGGGGAATAGGTGGGCATCCCATGGCTGGTTCTGAGATAAAGGGCATACAGGGCGCGGATCGCTATCTTTTTGAGAATGCAGTCTACTGTTTAACCCCGGACCGCAGCATACCAAAACAGGTTATTGAATCTCTGGTCGACTTATTGAGTATAACCGGAGCCCGGATTAAAATGTTGGAGGCTGCGGTGCATGATGAACTTGTAGCAACCGTCAGTCATATTCCCCATCTGGCAGCGGTAGCGCTGGTGAACTTAACCGGAGGGTCGGAGGACAATCTGGTTATGGCTGCGGGCGGTTTTAGAGATACTACTCGTATAGCCTCCTCGAATCCAGAAATATGGAACGACATTTTATTTTTCAATCGCAATCATATCCTTGACCAGTTGGATGCATTAATAATAAATTTGCATCGTATTAGAAACGCACTGGCCAGCAGCGATACCGAATATATCAACGAGGAACTGAGCAGAGCCAAACAGATCCGGGATAAAATACCCCGGGTACACCGGGGACTAATACCCAGTTTTTATGATATAGTCTGCATAGTACCAGACAAACCTGGTATTATTGGTCAACTGGGATTTATCCTGGGACAGGAAGACATTAATATAGTTGATATAGAAATCCTGCGAGTCCGAGAAGGTGATGGAGGCACCATCCGTCTGGGAGTACCTTCTGAATCAGCGGCCCATAAAGCCGTCAACGTGCTGAAGGCACATGAAATCAAAGCCTGGGTAAGATGACACCGGGGACAAGATAAGGAGGAATTCATGATACAGACTATTAGACCATCGGGACCTATAAAAGGCGAAATAATTGCCGAATCAGATAAGTCCATCTCCCACCGGGCAGTTATTTTCTCGGCCCTGGCCCGGGGGGAAGGAGTGGTCAGGAATTTTTTACTGGCAGCTGATACCCTGTCTTCTTACAGTTGCATGCGGCAGCTAGGGGTGGAGATTAGCAGGGACGGTTCCCTTTTAAGAGTACAGGGACAAGGTATTGAAGGTCTTAAGGAACCGGTCGATGTTTTGAACTGTGGAAATTCAGGTACGACTATGCGGCTCTTGTCCGGTTTGTTATCGGCCCGGCCTTTTTTCTCGGTTTTGAGTGGAGATAGTTCATTGAACAAAAGGCCTATGAAAAGAATAATAGATCCGCTAAGCTCTATGGGTGCCATTATTAATGCGCGGGGTAAGGGTAATTTTCCTCCTCTGGCTATCAACGGCCAGAACTTGACTGCAGTCAATTACACCCTGCCCGTGGCCAGTGCCCAGGTTAAATCGGCTCTGCTTCTGGCTGCTTTGACAGCAGACGGTGAGACCACCATTACTGAACCTCATAAATCACGGGATCACACCGAGCGAATGCTTAGATCTATGGGGGGCTGCATCCAAGAAGACGGATTGACCATTAGAGTGATTCCCGGCTCAGACTTTAAACCGCAGGAGTTTATCGTACCAGGGGATATTTCCTCGGCAGCTTTCTTTATGGTAGCTGCAGCTATTGTGTCTGGCTCAGAACTGCTTATTAAAGGAGTAGGAATTAACCCGACCCGTTCCGGAATTATTGAGGTGCTGACCCAAATGGGGGCTGGCATAAAGATCGAGAATCAAAGAATAGTAAGCGGGGAGCCGATTGCTGACCTGATCATATCAGGCTCCCGGTTGAAGGCTGTAGAAGTTTCTGGGGATATTATTCCTCGTCTTATCGATGAACTCCCGGTTTTAGCAGTAGCTATGGCTGTAGCGGACGGAACCTCAATAGTAAGGGATGCCGGAGAGCTGCGAGTTAAAGAAACTGACCGCATAGCAGCTATCACAGGTGAACTAAATAAAATGGGGGTACATGCAGCAGCCACGGAAGATGGTTTCATTATTGAGGGCCATCCCGGCGGCTTACAGGGAGCTCGGGTTGACAGCCATGGTGATCACCGTATCGCGATGAGCCTGGCAGTGGCTGCGCTGCTGGCAGAAGGTGAAACCATGATCTCCAATCCAGGAGTGGTAGACATATCTTTTCCCGGCTTCTGGCAGGAATTAGAGCGATTACGCACATAAAGTGCGACAGGGGACGGTTCTCGGTTTGTCGCATTTGCTTAGTCTTGTATTTAGCGTTATTATTCCGTCCTTAAAATGCGACAAACCGAGAACCGTCCCCTGTCGCACTACTGATTTTCCATCCACACTATAAATAATGCAGCTTGAGCCCGGGTAACCACCGGAGAGGCCAAGCCTGTGGAACCAGGTACGGCCCTGTTAATATATCCCTGGGAAATGGAACTATTTATCTGCTCACCATCATAATCCAGTGAATAAATCCGCTCCATAATAAGCGTCATCTCACTCCAGGTCACCGGTGCCAGGGGTTGAAGGCTGCCATCAGGATATCCTTTTATAATACCCTGTTCAGCCGCTGCATTAACTGCTCCCAGAGCCCACCAGGGGATATCCTGATAATCAGTGAAAAGCATCCCCCCGCTCCCGGATGGTGTCCAGCCTTCGTAAGCGGCCAGTATTTTGATCAGCTCCACTCTGGTTATGGGGCGATCCGGCTTATAGGTTCCGTCTTCGTATCCTCGTATTATCCCTCGGCTGCCTAATTCTTCTATCTGGGTGCGGGCCGGATGCAGCTCTATATCCGAAAAAGTATTTATGCTGGTGACCACGGGATAGGTTTGTATCTCCTTTTCCATTCCATAAATCCCGCCGGTTTTGGTATTTATGGCCAGAACCTGTACTTTGCTTTCATTTTCCAGCAGCTTAAATACTGCACTAAAATGGCCCCCGGTATCAGGCTCGATGGTCTCCCGACTATTATCCTCCCGGTATAAAACAATGCGATCAGCGCTGCTATCTCCCTGTACAATCAATACCCCATTTAATGATCGCATGCTTATCTGCAGTTGCGGAGAACTTATATTTTCTCTGCGTACTACTTCAACTGCGGCCGGGGTGCCCAGGTTGGAATCAGCTGATGAAAGGGTGGTTATCTTGACTTTCTCACCAGGCAATAGATCTTCCGGCATCAGACAGTAGCCGTTTTTACTCAACAGTGTCGCTTCCGTACAATAATATTGGGATCCATCCGCCATTTCCAGAACACTGCTGGCCGGGTAGTAGGCAGCAAAGTTTATCTCTTCTTCTTTCTCAACATCGGCAATATCTATCCGCTGTATGGTGTCGTTATCGGCACCACAAACCATCCTGATCCAACTGCCCGGGACCAGTGAGGTTCGATCGGCTGGTCCCCCCCGGTGAAATATCCCGGTCTCTTCGGTCATTATGTACTGGTTGACTTTGTTGTTACTGTCCATAAAATACAAGGTTTTTTCCTGGTTATTACAGTAGATTACTTTACCGTATCTGACATTAGTACTGGCCTCGATCTGCAAAAAATTATTGCTGCCTGGCAGTAAGAGCCCGGCTATATGATCCCCTTCTTGCAGCATATCCAGGCTTACGTTCTCTCCATCTCTGCTTACAAGAGTTCCCGGAAACAAATGATAAACTGATCCCGTACTCAGAGTTATATTCTCCGATTCGACATCTATATATGCTGCTGAACCAATTACCAGTTCTCGTTCTATTTTTACGTAATTGACCAGATTGGTTCCTGGGGACAGAATCAGGGTCACTTTCATGCCGGGCAATAATTTTTTCAGATCTGCTTTTTCACCATAGCCATAGGGAGCATCCTGAGAAGAGCAATTTATCAGCTGGTTGGCAATATTTCCAACGGCCCAACTGGAAAGAATATAAGTATTTTGTTTATGGATTAAGGTCATGGTACCAGCAGTTGAATTATAACTGGATATATACCCACTTACTTCCTCATAGCCAGCACTAATCTGCCATAAGGTCTGGTAAATGGGATTTACATTGGCCTTCAATTCTGCTCCAGCGGGAAAATCATCATTATCCTGCAGTATTTCTCCGTTGACCATGATGGTGTTTTCATTTACGGGATTATCACTTGAATCGATGTAGTAGCCGCCCTCCCGAATTTCGCTGTTGGTTTCCATGAGCAGGTCGCCATCTGCGGTGGAGACCATCTGTACCCCATCCGCCTCCCAGCTGGAACTGAATATGTAGGCCGCATTATTGGCGGCCAGATAAAGCTGACTGCCCGGCTTGACATCATCTATCGAAGCTTCCTGTCCATCCAGAATAACACTCTTAATCTTTATTTCCTGTAATAGAATATTCTGTTCATCAGTCAGTACTATTTGTTTATTATCGATACTGCTTACTGTACCCTGCTCTAAGGCCTGACCATATACCAGAGCATACTTTTGTTTGGTATAATCCTGCGAATAGTTTGTCCCACGTACATTTATAGTATATTTACCCGGCAGCGGAGACGGGATAAATACCTGTTCTATATTATTTTTAGAATCAGCCTGCCCCCGGGATTGAAAATCGTTGCCATAATACAATTCGCCATCTGGTCCTTCTACTATCAGATCCAGATTGTTTGCCAGAGTTGCCGTAGAGCCTGATTTTGCCGGGGGATCGGTCCAGGCCAGCGTGGCTTTAAATGGTTCTGAAGGGCTGCTGATTACTACACTGTACCGCTGCACTTCACTTTCCTTGATGCTTATGTTTTCCTGCAGGTCAAAGGTTTTTTCTTCCAGGGCCAGAATCGTACCTGCTAAATCCAGGATGCCGAAACCTTTGGAAACTGAAGGCCCATCATCAAGCAGTCTGGCCCCGTTCACCAATAAGGCTTTGACCAGAGCAGCAGAAGGGTCTTCCATATGCAGGTCCTTATCCAGGTATTCCCTTAGAAGGGCTATCGATCCTCCCGTCACTGCCGTTGCCATACTGCTTCCTCCCATGAGGGTGTACATGTCATTGGCATCATAATTACTTTCGATCAGACTGGAGCAGGCAGAGACTACTGCCGAACCGGGAGCTAAAAGCTCGGGTTTGATACGTCCGTCACCAGTGGGTCCCAGGCTGGAGGATGATGCTGGCTGATCAGCAAAGCTGGCATCAGGACTTAAGGCAGGACGAGGTACCTGACTTGAACCGATGGTCAAGGCATTTTTACTGTTAGCTTCACTGGTCAGGGAAGATAAGGCTGGTCCGCTGTTTCCCGCTCCGAATAGGGGCAGAAAATCCGGGTGAGTATATACAAATTTATCTATCTGAGAGCTTATAAGAGCATAGTAATTACCAGACCTACCCCAGCCGTTAACATGGGTTCTAACCCCGGCCTGATAGGCAGGCAGGAACAAAGTCTCTATACTATCGGGTATTTTTAATTTATCATTACTATCCAGAAGAGCCTGGAAATAAATACTGGCCCCGGGAGCAAGTCCCTGATATTGTCCTTCGGAAGCTGCACCACTGCCGGCAATAGTGGCCGCCATATGAGTGCCATGCCCGGATGGATCGTCGGGCAGTTCACGGCCGCTATATGATTTAAGCATAGCCACCCGGGGCATTTTGCCGGATTCGCTCTGCAGATCCGGGTGAATATCACTAGTGCTGCCTTTATCCAGACCACTATCAGCAATTCCTATTATCTGCTCCTCACCAGTCAACCCGCCTGGAATTAACCAATCCAGGGCTGATAATGGCTGGGCATTCACTATTTCTGCTGCTCGATCATTCAAAAATTTTGCTTTATCCTGGATTATTATGGGGGAATAAAACCAGATAACATATGCAAGTATTAGAAACAATAATAATGCAGCTAACTGCTGCAATCTACTAATATTAATTTTCATGCGTTAGAAACTCCCTGATATATCTAAAAAATACTTATTACTACTATAATTTATAGCATACCATTATTTGCCATATAATGTCTATTAAGCAACTATACTCTATTTATTACTCACACAACTAATAAAATATGATCCTCTTCGTTTATATATACTACATATTCGCCAATTTCTTACAGTGTCCTCCCATATTTTTATGTTAACAAATATTAAAATAAACAGTATTTACCAAATAGGTCTGCAACGGAAAATCACTTCTCCACTGCAGACCGATTTCATAAGCATTTTTGCATAAAGTATTGATATTCAAACCTAATTTTACAAGTTAAACTGCTCTAAGCCATCCCCTGTTTATAAAAATCAACCGCCCCCAGCATCCTATCCGGCCCGCTGCCCATTAAAATCACGATAACATCACTTTTCTCCGGCTGATCATCAGCCACCAGCCAAGTGCCCAAGTTGATGAAAACACAAGTACAAAAAAGGGCTAGGATAGCAATAATAGGAAAAACAATATTTCTTTTTTTGTTTGACTCATCATATGACAAAAACATTAACCCTACTACGGGTATAACTCTATCGAAACCATTAACCTTTTAACCAACTTTCCTCCATACAGCCTTACCTAATCCCTACAATACAAATCCCTGGTATATACTATATCTTCTACATCCTTGATATCCTCTGACATTCTATTAGCTACAATTACATCAGAAATAGTCTTAAATTCATTTAAGTCTCTAACTACTCTTGAATTATAAAAAGTATCTTCTTTTAATGCAGGTTCATAGACTACAACTTCTACCCCTTTTGCCTTAATACGTTTCATAACTCCTTGAATTGACGATTGTCTAAAGTTATCTGAATCAGTTTTCATTGTTAATCTGTATATACCAACAATTTTGGGTTTTCTAGCTAAGATCATGTCCGCAACATGATCTTTTCTCGTTCTGTTAGCATCTACAATAGCTGCCATAATATTATTTGGAACATCAACATAATTAGCTAATAGTTGTTTCGTATCTTTTGGCAAGCAGTAACCTCCATATCCAAATGAGGGATTATTGTAATGAGTACCTATTCTAGGATCAAGGCCTACACCTTCAATAATCTGTTTTGTATCTAATCCTCTTACTTCTGCATAGGTATCAAGCTCATTAAAAAATGCGACCCTCATAGCAAGGTATGTGTTAGCAAATAACTTAATTGCTTCTGCCTCTGTTGAATTAGTAAAAAGAACAGGGATATCTTCTTTTAGTGCTCCTTGAACAAGAAGGTCAGCAAACACCTTGGCTCTTTCCGACTGCTCTCCAACTACAATTCTTGAAGGATAGAGGTTATCATAGAGTGCGTTACCTTCTCTTAAGAATTCTGGGGAAAAGATAATATTATCTGTTTCAAACATCGCTTTTACTTTCTCTGTGTATCCAACCGGAACTGTTGACTTGACAACCATAATTGCATCTGGATTAATTGACAAAACATTTGCAATGACCGCTTCTACGGTTCTTGTATTGAAATAGTTCTTCTCAGGATCGTAGTTTGTCGGAGTAGAGATGATGACATACTCTGCATCCTTATATGCTTTAAAGTTATCAGTTGTTGCTGTTAACTTTAGATCTTTTGTAACTAAATATTCTTCAATCTCTACGTCTACGATTGGAGATTTTTTGTTATTAATCATATCTACTTTATCTTGTATAATATCAAGAGTAGTTACTTCATTATATTGGGCCAGTAATATAGCGTTAGACAGCCCTACATAGCCCGTTCCGGCGATTGTTATTTTCATAAAGTGTGTTCCCTCCCCCTTGTTCTAAGACGATATATATACTTGTGAACTAGATCAGGCCAAGTAATCTCTGGCCAAGTTAGTAACTCTTACTCTCCAACTTTATAATATTCTTTGAACCAATCCACAAACTTCTGAAGCCCTTCTTCAATGCTAGTAGATGGCTTGAAGTTGATATCTTTCTCAAGATCAGACACATCTGCATAAGTTCTCAAAACATCACCTGGTTGCATATCCATGTAGTTTTTTTCAGCTTCTTTCCCAAGAGCTGATTCCAAGGCATTGATAAATTTCATAAGTTGAACTGGCCTATTGTTTCCAATATTATAAATCTTATAAGGAGCAAAGCTTGTACTCAAATCATCTTTACTCTCATCCCAATCTTTATTAGCAGAAGGTATTCTATCAATAAGTTTACAGACACCCTCAACAATATCATCAATATAAGTAAAATCACGTTCCATCATGCCATGATTAAAGACTTTGATAGGCTTACCAGACAGAATGTCTTTTGCAAATGAGAAGTACGCCATGTCAGGTCGTCCCCAGGGGCCATAAACCGTAAAGAATCTGAGACCGGTGGTGGGTATGCCGTAGAGATGGCTATAAGTGTGAGCCATCAGTTCATTGGATTTCTTAGTCGCAGCATATAGTGAAACTGGATGATCTACATTGTGATTCGCAGAAAATGGCGTTACCTTGTTACCGCCATAGACAGAACTTGAAGATGCATAGAGCAGATGTTTTACTGAATAGCATCGACATGCTTCAAGAATGTTCATGAAACCTATGAGGTTAGAGTCCACATAAGCATTTGGGTTCTCAATGGAGTAACGTACTCCAGCTTGAGCCGCCAGGTTGATAACATAGTCGGGTTTGTATGTTTTGAAGATATTGTCTACAGATGGCTTGTCCTTAAGATCAACCTTGTGAAATATAAAGTTGTTTTTTTGATAAAGTATTGTCAGACGATTCTCTTTTAGCTTTGGATCATAATAGTTGTTTAAATTATCAATCCCTATTATTTGATAATCTCTGTCTAGCAATAAGTTTGACAGATGGAAACCTATGAAGCCTGCTGCACCAGTAACTAGAATTTTCATTGTTGTATCTCCTCTTTAGTGTGTAAAGTTATATTTCCATCTATATCAAAACAATCATTTTCTTCAATAATATCTTTAGAACATGCCATTATTTTATTATTCTTAATGCTTGCATATGATAAAGATAAATTATCTAACTCTAATTGTATTCCATATGTCATATTATTAGGTAAAAGTATATTGTTCTCAATAATTCCGATTTTCATAATCGTGTTAACATCTTGATCGTCATATGGTTTTCTAATAAATATACAACTTGGTGCTGATATGCTTTGTTCAAAGAAATTGTCGGTTAAATAAATTTCATCAATATTTTCTTTTCTAATATAAAATGGTATTGATGAACTACCTTTAAATATGTTATCACTAACAATGATCTGATTGGTGTGTATTCCTTTGTGCTCCTCTATATCACCTTTTACACCTCGGGAATTTGCATTAATTTCATTATCAGATAATTTCAATTTATATGGTATTCCCAATACTCCTATTTTCTCTGCGACTATATCATTAGCCGTAATATGGTATTCACCTTTATCACTATATGTCTCCTCAAAGACAATAGAATAGTTGTTTTTATGATTATCCAAACAATTATTATCAATTATTACTTTGCCACCTGCATTTTTTATAAAAATGTTGGCATAAACATTGTTCTTAATAATATTATCTTTGATAATAATAGATTGTGCATCTTCATTTAAAGAAAAGTATAATATTCCTATTCCAATTTCACTATTAGTTATTATATTATCGTAACAAGAAATATTGTTAATAGGTTTGTTCTGTGCATTTATAATCAATGAGGTTCCATTGTTTCGATCAATAATATTATTGGAAAATATCACATTTTCACATAATTGTAATTTAACTCCATTACCTTGACCATTTTTAAAGATATTATTTGATATTACAACATCCTTTACATAAAAAATATCATCAGCTTCATATCCTCCTGATATATCAATTGCCATGCCACTCCCTTCATCTCTTCCATAATCCTCAAAAGTATTATTTAAAATTTGAATGTTCTCGCATTCTCCTGATGGATTTTGTGTAAATGTTCCGACTACAATACAATGACCCCGTGTATTAATAAAATGAGAATTTAATATTTTGACGTTATTTGTTTCTAATAACGAAATCCCTTGCGAATAAAGAGGTTCGCTATCTTTAGGATCTTCATTTTTTATTACGATATCATCAATCATAATATGAGAACTATTACGAAATTTAATTGTTGAACTATCATTATTCATTTTTGTTAATCCAATATCTTTTATTGTAATATTTTCAATTTCATCCCCTAAAAAAATATATTTCATTTCTTTAATGGTTGATATACTTTCAATAAATACATTTTTTTCTGCTTGAATAGTAATATCTGATTTTAGACACAGAGGCTTTGATATAAGATAATTTCCATCACTATTGGGGAAATATATAATACTTCCTTCTGGTGCTTTATTAATTATATCCTGCAATGCATCCCAATCATCGGTAATTCCATCTCCTTTAACCCCATAGTTTTTAACATTAATAATGCCTTCAAGTTGAAAATTATTAAAATCAAAAACCTGATACAATATGAAGAATATCCCAAATAAGAAAAGAAAGTATGCTACTAATTTTGAGATTTTTAACTCATCCTTCATAGAATCACACATATTCATTATCAAATATTCCAATCCATATAATTTAATTCATCAACTAAATTGCCTACAACAATATCCGAAAAAAAAGCCTTTGCTTCTTCTTTATTACGGTAACTCATTTGTTTAAGAATTTCAGGATTATTATAACAATAAAGAATTTTTTTCTTTAAGTCATTTTTATCTCTTGGTTTGAATATATATCCATTTTCCTTATTTTTTACAATTTCGCTATTATAACACCAATCCGATGCAACTACTGGCAGTTCAGCAATATAGGCGTCAAGCAGAACACCTGGGAAGCCTTCGTTTTCCCAATATGTTGGAAATAAGAAGAGATTATATGCAGATATTACATCACTTATAGTCTCTGGTTCTAGAATGCCTTTATAATCAACAAATTTATATCGGTTTATGAATTCTAAAAAATTTTCTTCATAACCTTTTTGAATAGGGCCATAGATATCAAATGTTATCTTAATATTCTCTTCAATAATAAGATCATTAATGGCTTCAATTGCTAGTTCAACGCCTTTTGTTTTTTTCACTCTTGAAGCGAAAACAATTCTAAAACTTTTATTATTAACATCTTTTTTTTCAATTACAACTTTTTTCTTGAAATTTGGGAAATACATTATTTTATTAAGTCGTTTAATCTTTTTCAGATTATGTGTAAGCTCTTTTGTTTGAGCAAAGATAACATCTGCCTTACTAAGAAATAACAGCTCTAAGTTTTGTTTTAATATATTGCTGTCAGTTAAATCTTTGTAAAGTCCTCCTCCTGCTGGAATAACAACATATTTAAAATCTTGAAATAGTAAACTTTTCACCCATAGAATTGGTGTTGTTAACCATCTTCCATTAGCTGATACCGAAAGAATTACTCTGTCATATTTATTAAAAACTATTTTGAATAAAAACACGAATATTCTTTTTTTCCAATTTATAGTGTTAATAACATAGATATTAATTCCCATTTTTTTCATTTCATCTATCATATTTCTATTTTTAATTCCTGGTCCAGAAATTGGAGGGGACACTGGACCAATAAACAATACTGGTTTAGTCTTTTCACTCGGTTTCATAAAGAATTCTCCTCAAATTATCAGCAAATTTATTAAACTCATTTTGACTATATTTTATAATTGTTTCGTAATTACTATTGGTTTCATAATTTAAGTGTGCTTCTACTCTGCTGTAAAATCTTTCATAATCGAATTTATCGTCTAAATAAAAATAATTTTCATCCAAATCAAAGTTTAATAATAAATCCTCAATTTTACTCTGATATTTTTTATACAATTCATTACTTTCAATCGATATAAATGGGATATTATTTACGATAGAAAACAATGACCCGTGAAAAAAAGATGTTAATGCCAATGATAATATAGAAAATATTTCTGCGAATTCAAACGGATTTAAATCATAAACAAAAGTATGAGCATATTTATTTTTAACGTGAAATGAAATAATTTCATACTCATCACCATATTTTTCACTGATAAACTTCCCTACGAACTTATCAGAAGTCATCAATCCAATGATTTTTTTATTGAAATTAATATTATATTTTTTCTTTAAACGTGAAACCAATTTATCTCTGACATCCAACTTGCTTTCATGCATAAATGTTGGATCTGGATTAAAATTTAAATTCCATTTTGTATTTAATTTTTTTAACTGATTGTAAGTGTAATGGTCTCTAACTCCAATATATGTGTATGATTCCAGGGTCTCTAATATAAAATTTTTTTCGTCTTTTGATAATTCATCAATGAGCCTGGAAGATTTATTTGCACTGGCAGCATAGCTCATCTTTATTGCGTTAATGTTTTTATTTAACCAATAAATATTCGGAAATCCTCTTTGTTCAGTTACCTTCCATACTTCATCACTTCCCACGATTACCACATCATAATTATTTCTATTGATAAATTCAGTCGCCAGTTTATAGGAATCTGTAATTAGCTTGTCCTTGGATAAATCCAAATAGTTAACTAAAAATCTATTAAATACAAAATATTTTTTTAGCTGTTTGGGAATTATACTTAGATTTCTGTTTATTATGTCTGTTTTTCTTCTTCTCTCCATTCCAACCAGGTTATAGTCTATCGTTTCTATTCTGGCATCTATTTTGTCCTGAAGGGCTTTTTGCAAACAATAATTTTGTAAAAATGATCCATAATTAATTGTTCTATGAAATGACAATATCCCTACTTTTTTTGAATCCTTTTTTACTACTTTGTTCTTAGACATAAATACTTTCCTTTCCAAGATCCTACATATATATTACCCTTATCATCAACTACAGGTGTAGACAGGGCCTTACCTAATTGCTTATATTTCCATAATAAACCTCCATTTTTATCTAAAGCAATTAATGCCCCTTCCGTATTCGATTCCTTTGTTGTAAATAATATATTTCCATTGGAATCAATACTTGCTGTTGTCCACAAGGCTCTTGATGCAGATGAAAACCTTTCTTTGTACTGAATTTCTCCAGTATCCTTATTTAGGAAATACACAACTCCATCAAAACCTAAGACCACTACGTAATTCTCAGATGATATTGAAATTGAACCTCTTACTGCCGTTTTTAATTTCTTACTCCAGGATATATTTCCATTAGTATCTATTGCATAAATAATACTATCTCTTTCTTTATTACTTTGGCTCAAATATATCAATTCTTTTTCCAAATCAAAAGTTGGATTACCCCATATATCATAATCCTTTTTAAGAGCTTTTTTCCAAAGTAAGTGGCCATCTTTACTTATACAATGTAAGTTTCTTCTTTGGGAGCAGACATACAACCTATCATTATTATCCTCAACAATTCCTGTTAAATGAAATCTTGGTGAACCTAAATCGTATGTCCACTTTCTACTTCCGGTCTGAATATCTACAGCGTTCAATCCAATTCCATAGCCTACTATATATACCGTATCGTTATCAACATAAGGAGATGCCCAACACTTAATATCCCACACTTTCTTTCGATTATAATCGTATGTTTTATGTATTGTAATTAACCGATTTATTATATTCTTTAAATTTAAACCTCGATATCCCTTTGAAATATCATAAACCCAGTTAACATCTCCTTCTAAATTAAAGCAATATAAATATCCATCACCACCAGCAAATACAACGTAATCTTTATATAACGTTGGGCTTGAGTAAATTTTTTTATCAGTTTTAAACATCCATCTTAGCTTCCCGTCTTTTGTTATCGAGTATATGCACCCATCATGGCTACCAAAATAAATATTACCATATCCATCAAAAACAGCTGTTGACTCAGGCCCACGATAAGGATATCCTCTAGTACTAAATTCCCATCTTACTTTAGGCACTTCTTTGCCTATTGAATAATTTTGTCTTCCGGATTTATGTTTATCAAATAAAAATTGCATTGAAATATTTCTTTCTTGAATCTCCATTATAAAATTCTCCTTATTATTCCTTTCACCATATCCATATCTTGCTTATTAAAGCAAAAAAATTCTGAAAATCTCAATGTCTCAAGTTTCTTAAAATTAATCAAAAATAATATACCACACAAATTATACGAAAATACCGAAGCTATAGCAGCTCCATTGATCCCCAATGTAGGAATCAGTATAAAATTCAATAATATATTAGAGAAACTGGTTATTGTCAAATACATTAAAGCTTTCATTTGATAACCATTTGAAATATAATACGGATAAATCACTTTGTATATCGCCATACCAGAAATTCCTGCAAAAATTATGGTCGTAACTTGATATGCCTCAATAAAAGCAATACCAAATAAAAGTTTTATTATAAATTTTCCAGCAATAAGTATGAATGCTAACATTAAGATGCTGAAATATATGTTAAATTTAATTGCTATTGTGAATTCTTTTGTTACATTTTCTCTTGCGCTTTTGGAAAATAAAACCTCCTTAAATACATCACTCGCAATCCAGACTTTTTCTGCCAGTAGTACACCTATACTATAAATCCCAATTACATAATCAGATACATAAAAGTTCATTATTATTACATCTACTTTATAATTCAAATCAATCAAGAGTAATGTGATCATTGGCAAGAATCCATAGCGAATAGACGACATTAGTACTTGCTTTTCTACCTTAAAAATCTTTGGTTTTAACTTAAAGGCCAAAATTATCATTACTATAAATATGATATCTTTTATATAAAGAGATGAAATAATAAACATATAATTCGATTCTGTAAACAATACAAAAATCAATAAAATAAGAGTATATATAAAAGAATTGAATGAGTTAATCAAATTACGTAAATGGATTTTCTCAATTAATGTAATAAAACTTAATTGTCTGGTTAAAATCATTATAGGAGCTAATGTTAAGATAATAGTCCATTCATATTTTCTAACTATTATTGAAATAATCAGGGAGGCCATCAAATACACAACAGCTTGAAAAAAAACTATATTAATATATTGATCTTTTAGGTTATCATTACCATATTTTTTTTTTATATATGGGTATGATTGATATATTCCTAAATTTAGTACAAGTACAACTAAATTTACGCTATTTAAAATAACCGAATATTGACCCTTTAGTGTAGGTCCTAAATACCTATTAATTAATACCGCGTTAACTAACCCCAATAGTACAAAGAATAATTTTGTAATCATTGTGGAAATATATGGATTTTTTATTATTCTTTTGTATTTACTATTAGAGTTGTTTTTCATGTTTCACCATCGTTTCTAAATAATTTCTTCCCAATTTTTTATTATTTTTTTAACATCGAAGTCAAGCGCTCTAACAAATGATAATTCTTCATATTCCTTTCTTTTCTTGTCATTATTTAACAATTCTACTATTCCTTCTGTCCATTCTAAAATTTTATTGTTTATTTCTAAATTAGAATCTACCCCTGGTCGGAACACTGGTGCTAATACACCATATTCAGCATATATTATTTTATCAGTAATCTTCTTAATATCAGAATCTGGAGATAATATCTCGCGTGGCCCAGATTTGCAATCAGCAGCTATGACAGCTTTTTTGCACGCCATCGCTTCTACCAATGCATTCGGAAAACCCTCAAATAATGATGGAAATACAAATAAGTCTGCATGCGAAATAAACTTGAAAGGATTGTCCTGGAAGCCAAAAAAAATCACATCTTCTTCTAATCCTTCTTCTTTTACTAAATATTTAAGCTTACCCTCTAAATGTCCTTTTCCAATAATTAAGAGTTTAATATTGTTGATTTCAGCCTTAACTTTTTTAAATATTCTTACCAAATACTCCTGACCTTTTTGGGTAGATAGACTCCCAACATTTATTAACACTTTATTATCTTGTATTATTTCAAGTATTTTAGAATCCAAATTTTCTAAACTCTTAACGCTAATCTTTTTAATCTCATAAGGGTTATAGATTACTTTGACTTTATTCTTTTTGATATGGAAATTTTCAATTAGATCAAGATACATTAATTTAGAAGGTACTACTATAATATTCGCCCTGTTATAAAATATTTTTATACTAAGCGTAGATAAAAGTCCTAATAACCCTTTATTCTGTTCACTTTTATAATTCCTTATCGATAAAATAATTTTATTATTTTTAGGGGTCATTAAATTAACAATATTAGGTCCTTCCAAAAAACTAATACTAGTTTCAATATTTTGTTCACGTTTAATCAGTTTTACCTTTTTAACTCTATCAAAAACAGTATAAAACCTAGTTACAAAATTCTTTTTTTTATTATTTGACTTCAGATCAATCAAGTCACCAGAGCTAGTATAATCATTTTTACTTGCATCAAATAAGACAAGAAACAATTTGTATTTTTGATTAAATTCATTTCCTAGTACAGAAACAACTCTTTCAGCACCGCCATTACCCAATGTTCTTGTCATCAATATAATTCTTTTTCTCTCCATTATAATCTTCCTTCTGTCTGGCCTTTTTTGACAACAGTATTGATAATCCAGTTAGAACAATAAATATAAACAATATTCTTCTGTGTCTAACTAATTGACTAAAAAAATCATTTCTATGAATATAAAAGGCCCAAAAGGTAAGATTAAGTGCTACAAAGGATTTTATATTATGGTCCTTTACATTCAATAATCTATTTCCAATGTATATTACCAGGTTAAATAATATCACGAAAAATAATAGTAATATCCAGCCACCACTGCTATACATCTCCGCCCAAATATTACTTGCCATTCCTGTTGAATGGAACAAAGCTTCATGAAACAAATCATAAAAGGTAACAGGGTTAGCACCTAAGCTTGACCCTCCGATTATCACTAAATAAATAAGAGTTCCCAAGTGTTCCATTCCGACACGGAAATCTTTAATTAAAACTTCATTCAATATTGATTGGGTTGTGAAAGGTTCAGAAGTTGTTATCTTCATAAAATACCAATCAATACTAGTCAAATTAGTTTTCAAATATGTGAAATCAAGCCTCTTAATGGCCTGAAATATTGGCTTGCTTATAAAGAAAAAGAAGGCTAAGCCCCCTCCTAAGGCTGCTTTCTTAAAATTACTAACCAGGAGTCTTTGAGGTCCTTTTCCATACAAGGAAATCGTTATAATGGTTATTATGGCTATTGCAAAGTCACTACGGTAACCGATGTAAACATCAAATAACAAGACTAAAAAAAATACCATTATGTATTTTTTATTTTTGTTTAAATATGCTAATACTAATCCATACGATGCAGAAAATTTCATTAGAATACTAAATCTATTAAGTGAAGAAACTGCTTCTGTCTTGTCTAAAGAATGAATTGAACTTCCTGCAGTTGCTAATACTAATAATGCTGATACAATCGCTATTATTGCTGCAATTTCTAAAATTCGATCAGTTCGTTTTATACTAAAATTCAATTTCTTATTCTTTTTAGACTTACGAGAATTAATATCATAAATAAGACTACTAACAAGTATAGAAGTAAGCACTAGTATCATAACTAAATAAGTTTTATCAACAATCATCGTTGGATATCTTAAAGGAAAATTTCTAATGAATCCAAAAAATCCAGGCAAAAAATATGCTATCGAAGAGAAATATGCAATTGAAAAAAAATCAAAAGTTCTTTTTTTAAACAGAAAATACGTTAATCCTAGAATACTAATAATAACAAAAATTAATTGCATAATTACACTTCCTTCGATCAACCTAATTAAGGGAATTATGTAATATGTTGATTAAGGATATTTAAAAAATTTTTCTTCGAGTTCTCTATTCCAATAACCATTCTCTCTTTATTAATCTGAGCCTCTTCAAAAAGTGGATAGAGATCCACATCTTGGTCAATATATACATATGGCATACCAAATTGACCAAGAGTACCAGAATTCTTATTACCCCAATTTTGATCAAAATATCCCACTACAGGTGTCCCGACAGACATTGCTAAAATCATAGAATGTAACCGCATACCAAATAGACAAAGAGAATTTCTGTAGATTTCTCTCAATACCAAAGGATCATATTCTTCTATTATCATTACCTCAGAATTAATTTCGAATTGCTTATATATTTTTTGCGTAAAATCCTTATCTTTTTTTGTTTGCACCACAAATGTTAGCGAGAAGTCGTTATTCAGCAATTCATTGGCAAGATTATTTATTGCTGTTTCAATTTTTTGTTTTTTTTCATCACTTAATTCTCCAATATCACCTAAATCCTCTTTTCTTAAAGCAATGCACACATTTCTTTTCTTAACAGCTAAAAAATGATATTTTATTTCATAATCACTTCCAGGCATTTTTCTATCTTTAATAAAAAAAGCGCTATCTAAAGAATTAACAATATTTGAATTTGGAAAATTTGTTTTTAGTTTCTTGTAACTAATATCTTCTCTGGCAAAAACGATTTTCGCTTTATTTAAAAACGGCTCTAACAATTTGATACCTTTTCTATTAATAGATGTAGTCGATTGTGGAAGTAAGATATAATCCAAATTGTGTTTCCTTGCTAATCGTAATGGAAATAACAATGCATATAACCTAATGTAATCAGTTAAGCTCTCACATCTTAAAATATTACCTCCATTTAAAAATAACATATTTGAATTCTTAACAGCATTATTGTACTTCCCATTGTTTAGCAGTACAGGATATTTAAGCGAACCAATCAGATAACTTTTCAAAGTAGTGAAAATATTCCCTCTGTTTAAGTTAAAGGGACCCTGTATTATATCGAAATCCGGATAATATTTTCTCAAATACTCCATATTTCTAATATATTCTTTATCATTAGCTGTAAGTTTTGAGACTATAGTTATAGCATCATAAAATTCATCTAACAGGTCTAAACTGCCGATATTTATGGCAAAATCTCCTGCATTAGCCATTCCATACTGATATGCCAAGAATGCTTTATTCATAAATACCCTCCAAATGTATAAATATCATACGCGCAAACATTCTCCTCCTGATTGTTTCAATCGGAGTTTGAAGATAAAAACATGATAATGTGGTTAACGAATACTATGGAAGAGTCACCCGTGTACTAATACTACATCTGGCTCCACATCAAATGCAGTTGCATCTTGATCCAATTCATCTCTCTGTTGACCTTTTATGCAAACAAACTATTGTTTCGAGTTTTTCTCTGTTTTTAACTCCTTTCACCACGGGGACATTTTTATCCGCTTTCTATAACAAGTCCAATTATAATTTATAAACACCATCAAAATTACAGATATTTTTGGTATCTAAAATAATTTTGTCTTTTATCATTTCCACATTTTTCTTAATGTGATCATGAGCTGTAATAATTACTAGTATTTCGATTTCGTTCAAGAAATCCTCAAAGCTCAGGTATTGATGATCCACTATTCTTTCTTTAATAAAAGGATCATATACTTTAACTCCAAAAGCCAAATGCTCGTCCATTTTTTCCAGTAGTTGAAGTGTTGGACTTTCTCTTGTATCATCTACATTTTCTTTGTAAGCAAGCCCATAAATTCCTATCTTTGAGATATCAATGATATTATGTTCTCGCATAATATCTCTAATTCTGCCTAAAACATGAGTAGGCATAGAATCATTGATTTTTCTAGCAGTAAGTATCAAATTTGTCAAATCTGGATAATCCCCCACAAGAAACCATGGATCGACTGAGATACAGTGACCACCTACTCCCGGACCAGGTTGAAGAATATTTACTCTAGGATGTTTATTGGCAATGCGTATGATTTCATATACATCCACATTATCGGCCCGACAAATTTTCGCTAATTCATTTGCAAATGCAATATTAACATCTCTATACGTGTTTTCTACGACTTTAGACATTTCTGCTGATCTAATATCAGTAACGACGATTTCTGATTTGCAAAAACTTGAGTATAGCTCTTTAACTTTTTCACCAATAACAGGATCATCTGCACCAACAGTTCTTGAGTTATGTTCCAGCTCATATATCATATTTCCTGGAATTATTCTTTCCGGAGCATGCACTAGATGAACATCTTCTTTAGTCATTCCGCGCTTTTCAATTTCTGGTCTAATATATTTATCAATCGACCCGGGTGAAATAGTTGATTCAATAATCAATGTCGATCCTCTTTCGCATACATCTAAAATAGAATTAACCGCAGATATTACATATTTAGGATCTAGTTTTTTACTCGAATTAATATACGGTGTCGGAACTGCGATAATATATGTGTCAGTCTTCTGGTATTCTGTTGAAAATTTTATTCCGTTTTCTATCGCGTCATTAAAAAGGTCTTCTAATCCCTCTTCTTCAAAAGTAATCATCCCTTTAGTCAATGTATCGACGAGTTTTTCGCTATGATCAGTACCTACAATTTCAATACCGCTTTTTGCAAACATTAATGCGGTTGGGAGTCCAATATACCCCAATCCTATAACATTGATCATTTTCTTATCCTTCCTTCATAAAAATAGGTTAGTGTAAAATAATTTCATATTTAGCATTACATATACCATCATTAAATACTTGAGTAACTTGGACCCTGTTGATTATCTCTTTTCTTAAATAATAAAGACTTCTATAGGATTCTACGATATTAATATCGCCTTTAATCTTTACATAGGCTATTTCCTTATTGTTCGATAATAAAATGAATCCTTCATCTTTAATTTTAACCTCACAAGGAGTGTGAAAAATAAAAATACAAGTTCCTGATTCACCTTGCACCATATCATCAATCAAATAGCCACTTTTTAATCTACTAATCTTTCTTTCATGACTGTAACCATTTTGAGATTTTACTTTTCCTTTGAACTCATTATCAGAATGAACAGCAAATTCTCTTTTTGTCCAGTCAGTAATAAGAAAAGCTCCTCTCTTATTCATCTGCTCTACTTCCGGTAATTTGACAATATTATGTCCTATAGTTGAGGATAATTCTTTTCCTAACTCACTTGCATATGAGTAAGTACCACTATCACACAAAATATTAATACCTTTATGCCAAAGATCTATATGAAGCTGATCCATATGTGCTGGTCTAGATTCATAATTTTGTAAACATATCATTAGAAACCCATCTTGATGGCGTAAAACATAAAAACCTGATTCATTAAAAGCTACGCTTTTTAGGGTTACATCCTCTAATGGGATATCTATTGATTCTCCGAACCATAATAATTCCTCATCATAAGCTCCATAGTTATAGAGTCTTTCCCCTGTTATTAATGCATACATAGTATTCAATACAGGTCTAAAATCTCTATATCCACAGGTAGAAAGAGGAAATATTAATGCTCCATCATTTGAGCCATAATTTGGGACGTCTCCATTTTCTGCTTGTACTTGATAAAGTAATAGAACGCTATTTTTTACCCTTTCAGATTCTGTTATATGAAAACCAGTTTTTTCGCTCACTTTATATAAACACTCAAGGATTTGAAGCGTAAATCTATGATAATTAAACGAGTATTGAGTAAACCCGCCATCAGGTAAAAATTGATTTCTTATTTCTCTATCCATTAATTTGTATGACTTCTGAAGTGCCTTCTCATTTTCGCTGCACCAAGCTCCAACAATAAGTCCAAGAATTTCTGTAAAAGTATGATTATTCTTTATGCACTTGTGTGCATAAAAAAAATTGGACAATACTTTCTTATAACTTCCTTGAACCAGTTTCTCAACATTCTTTTCATCATGTTCTGTAATTAATTTAAAATTATTGAAAACCGCGTATGAAATTAAAACATTCAACATTCTTAGGGTCGCTTCTTGACCACATTTATAATTGGGTCCATATGAATATAAATTATTTTCAATCCAGTCTTTAAGCTGTTCTGAAAAAGCTAGATAATACCTTTTATCTTTAGTCATAAGATAGGCTCTCGAAAAGTATAAAAAGTGAGTTAATCTTGAAGCTTCCCAGATTACTTTTATGTCCCCAACTTTATCATCAAAGTCTGGAATTATATACCACTTCAATTCTTTCTTAATCTCAAATCCAGTGAGTGGATTCAAATGCCAATTGATTGGATTCCCATAATCTAAATCTATAGATGAAAAACCCAAAATAACACCATCAATAGCCTTGTCTGCAATATTTATAATTTCTCTTTTCTTTTCAATATCCAGACTAGATAGGAAATCACTAACCGCTTCTATATTAAAATCAAAAATATTAATACGTTTAATATTAACTTTTCGCTCAAATAATTTTTCGCTGGCAGGGATTAAAGACATCATTTTTAATTTTGCAGAGTAAAGACCTCTATTAACAATCCAATCTAACCCATATTCTATTAGTGCTGATTTAAGTGTTTTAATCATGATAGTTGACTCTCTATAACTGAAATTAACTTTTTAGTAAGTTCTTTATAATCAAAGTCTTTCGCACCATGTTTAGCATTCTCGCTAATTTCATTGTACCTATCATCAGACATGTTGAATATTTTCGAAACAGCTTCTGCTAATGCCTGTGGAGTATCCTCTTCAAGAGAGACTCCACAGGCATATTTCTCTATTGGTGAATATCCCATTTTAACAGTTGAGATAATTGGTTTTCCTGAAGCCATATATTCAAATAACTTATTAGAACTGTTTCCTCTTGACCAGTTGTATTTACTTTGAGAATAATTCAAGATGTTTACTGAAGATTTGCTAAGGACATAAGGTATGAACTTTTTGTCTATATAACCTTTCATCTTTACATTTGTGATATTTTCATCCTTAACACGCTTTTTTAGCATCTCAAGTTGATTTCCATCTCCAAAAATTAAAAATTGAAACTCTTTATTATCGATTAATAGTTTTGCCGCATCTAAAATATTCCCGACACTATTAACAGGTCTGATAGCTCCTGCATATACAACATTGAATGCCGTATTCTCTATATCTTCATCAAACAACTGATCATTTTCAATTTGCTCATTAAAAGATTTTAAGTCAACACCATTATTTATATAGTGGCATTTATCTAAGTCAATATCTCCACCTTGTGCAATATCCCATTTTTTATCTGTTATATACGTGTAATCTCCTTCTTTTAAGAAGATAAGAGCATCAGCTTTTTTATATATCCAGTGTTCACCTTTCAGAAGTAATCTCCCAATAATGCTGTTTTCTTTTAATCTGCCTCCCATGAAAAATACTTCTGGCCAAAAATCTCTCACCTCACACACACATGGGATGTTGAGTTTATTTGCTATTTTTATCCCTGCAATCATTGCTAGAGGATGTGGTGAAGACGCAATAATCAAATCTGGTTTCTCACCTTGTTGAACTAATTTTTTTGTCACTTTAAACAAGTTCCTATAATAAGCTACCATATTTAAAACTCTTCCTTTGCCTGAAAAGGATGGCGTTTTAATAAACACAAATGGAATCTCTGTTTCGTTATTATTAATATACAACTCGTTATTCTCGATCAAGTTAATGTCAGAAAAATGCAAATAGGAGGCTACAAAAACCTTCAGATTATATCCAATTTTATCTAAATGTACTCCGAAGTTGAACGGACGAGTAAACCCGTTCATTGTAGGAGGTGTTGCATAATGATGAAATATCCAAATATTCTTCTTGTTTAATTCTTTACACATGCTATCTACCTTGCTACACTTTAAATTTCTGTTTGTCGAATAGATTCTTTAAAACCACAAACTCTATAATCACTCTGATACTTAGACATACTCTTCTCATAAACCAGGTCACCAAATACCTTATTCACCGTACTTATATTCAGTAATCTCGATAGGGGATTAAATAACTTAGTCATTCTCAACTTCTTCCCATGAGTTACAGCAATCATCCTCACCATCTCACTTGTATTAACATACTCAGCATTCTGTGGGAAGAATAATCCGCTCATGCAGTTGTCAATTAACAGCTTAACAAACTCAGATAAGTTATCTATGTAGATCATGCTGCGTTTATTATCAATGTTTGGAAAGATTGGCGTCTTGAGTGCTAGATCTGCTAATCTTGGATAGTTCCCTCTGCAGCCCTTCCCATATACCATGGGTGGCCTTAACGTTGCTACAACAAATGAATCATCTTGTAACTTATTGATTAACTCTTCTGCCTCAAGCTTTGACTTGCCATAAGCATTGTTGGGCTTCAGTGGTGTGTTCATATCAATGATCCCATTCTCAATGCCATATACACTCATCGAACTCAAAAAAACAAACTGCTTAACGCCATCTGCTTTAGCCTTCTGTGCAGTTTCATAAGCCAGATCTCTGTTCACTTTATAGTAGAAATTCTGGTTTTCCTTTATCTCTTTAATGTGAGCTATCCCAGCCACATGAAAGACCACATCGTAACCGGTGAAGGAATGTTGTTTCCATGTTCCTTCTGTCATATCCACATTATCAACATAGTACCTATCTGAATGTTTGGATATCCATTTTTCAAAAGACATTCCTATATAACTATTTGCTCCTGTTATAATAATTTTTTTCACCTTATATACTACTCTCTTTACTCAGACTTCCTTATTTTCATCAGCAGTCTCTTTATGCTCCAATGCACCAGTCCCGCCTTCAATAACCCCGTCACTTTTCAAGACACTAAATATAGTCCCAAAGCAACACTTCGCATCCATCATAAACCCCATCTTCTTAACATATTCCCCATCCAGCTTTGCTTTCGCTTCAATAGGGAGTTCATCTCTACCATTGATCTGTGCCCATCCTGTAAGTCCTACCGGCACATTATTGGCACCATACTTGTCTCTTTCTTTTATCAAGTCGTATTGATTCCATAAAGCAGGGCGGGGACCGATTATTGACATGGTTCCGCAGAGTATATTGATAACCTGCGGCAGCTCATCAAGGCTGGTCTTTCGTAGTAATTTGCCAATTCTTGTAATATACTGTTCTGGATTTCCAAGAAGATGAGTCGGAGTATCTTTCGGCGCATCAATGCTCATTGTCCTAAATTTAAGTATATTAAAGTGTGTCTTGTGAATTCCAACTCGCTTTTGTTTAAAAAACACAGGTCCCTTAGAATCAAGTTTAATTGCAATTATTAAAATCAGAAACACAGGGGAAAAAATTATCATACCCAACAAAGCAAGAATAAAATCAATCATTCTCTTAATAATTAAGTAAATCTTAATCACCCTCAAATAATAAACTTTCTATTTGTTAATAACATCCAGGTTTCGATTATGTTTATATTCCGGTAAAATGATACCTATTAATTCTACTGCGTCTCCTCTATTTACAAAAACATTTCGATTATACACATTCTCTATTTTATCAATAATATTATCCGTTAAATGTTCACTTGTTTCACTTACATATATTCTCTCATGCCGGGTGGCTGTCATTTGCTCACAGGCGGTAAACAGTTCTTCATAGAGCTTTTCTCCCGGCCTTATCCCGGTAATTTTTATTTCGATATCTTTCTCCGGTTCATAGCCATAGAGCTGAATCATGTCTCTGGCCAGATCAATTATTTTCACCGGTTTGCCCATATCCAATATAAAAATTTCCCCTCCAGAGGTAATAGCTCCCGCTTGTATCACCAATTGAACCGCTTCCGGTATAGTCATAAAATAGCGGGTCATGTCTGCATGGGTTACGGTAACTGGACCACCTTTTGCTATTTGCTGTTTAAAGGTTGGAACTACACTTCCTCTGCTCCCCAGAACATTACCAAATCTTACTGCTGCGAATTTAGTCTTACTCTTTCTATTAATATCCTGAACTACCATTTCCGCGATACGTTTGCTGGCTCCCATTACACTAGTAGGATTAACGGCCTTATCAGTTGAAATAAGTATAAAAGTGTCCACACCCACCTTGTCTGCTATTTCTACCATATTTTTAGTCCCCAGGATATTATTCTTTATGGCTGCTCCCGGATGTTTTTCCATTAATGGTACATGTTTGTAGGCTGCGGCGTGGAACACTACTTGTGGGCGGCCAATTTTAAATACTTCCTGTAATCTATTACGGTCTTTTACATCACATAGTTCTGCTTCAATATCTAAGCTTGGAAACATTTCTCCTAATTCATTATTAATCTCAAAAAGGTTATTTTCACTGTTTTCCACCAGAATTATTTTAGCCGGATCATATCGGCAGATTTGTCTGCACAATTCAGATCCAATAGATCCCCCTGCTCCACTGATCATAATATTGCGATTATTTATGTACCCGGCTATTTCATCAATATTTAGATTAACTGCTTTACGACGCAACAGGTCTTCCAGTTCAATTTCTCTAATTTTAGGTCTGCCATTAAGCAGTTCATCAGTACCGTAAAAGATTCTCGTTTTGATTCGAGTTTGGTGGCATATATTATATATATCTCGAATTACTGTTCCATCCGCTGATGGCATAGCAATGATAATTTCTTCAATGTCGTGACTATCAACCAGCATGGGTATGTCCTGTCGGCTCCCCAGAACAGGAATGCCGTAAATACTCATCTTTTGTTTTAATGTATTATCATCTATAAAGCCTACTGCCTGTAGGCCCAGAGTATGATTCTGCTCTAGTTCCCGAGCCACCATGGCTCCTGCATCACCAGCTCCTACAACCAAAGTTCTTTTAGCTGCCTGTCTTTCTCCTTTGAGAATAATGTTTCTTGTAATTCTCCAGAGAAGGCGGGAACCAATGATCAATATTACCGCGAACAGCCAGGTAAGTATGTAGACACTCCGAGGCAGATACGGTAATGGGATCAGATAAATTAAAATTACCAGGGCTGCCATACTGGAGGTGATCGCTTTTATTACACCACTTAGTTCACCCAGACTCGCATACTGCCACATCCGGTTATACAGCTTGAAGAAGCACATGCTGGCCAGTGCTATGAAAGTCCACCAGAGGGCGAGGTATAAGGCGGCATTCATAAATTGCTCCGGGATATTGATATATCCATCAAATCGCAGGAGCAACGAGGTATAGAGTGCCACGTTGACTAAAACAGAATCTATTATTATTAAGCCTAACAATCGAAACCAGTAAAACATTGAAACCCCCGATATTATAATTAGTAATGAGTAATTATTGATTGTTTATGTTTTGTTTCACTTTTTTTGTTATTGCAGTTAGCATTTTTGATAAGATCATTCAGTTGCAAATGATTGCCTTATCTCTAGCTGCGAATGAATTCGCAGCCACTGAAAATGCTCATTTCTAATGTGTTAATTTATCATACAGTTCCATTAATGCTACGTTGTTGGTAAATTGATCTATAATTTCATTGACAGCTTCTTTTTCTCCTACTTGGTAAAGAGAGGCCGCATGCCATGTGCTGGCTTTTTTCATATTATCCGGCAAATTGTTCAGATCTCTGGGATAAAACTTTACATAATCAATTCTGAATGTGGTTCCTTTAGCAACACTGCCGGTTTCTAATCTAAATTTCCGGTTAGCAAGACCCTCATCATGAATCACCTTCTGCTGTGATACCTGCCAGATTGACTCATTATCTATATCCTTTTCTCCCTTATAAAAAGTAAAACTCTTGCTTTGGGATTCCTCATCTCCATACACTTTACTCCATATTCTTAGTCTAGGTCCCGTCTCTCCTTCCGGACTGTTGCAGCATGCTATTATTTTGTAATGAACTTCAGTAATATACTCTTCCCCTGCTGTCACCGGTATACTGCTTCCCAGTGATAATATCGCTGTCCAGTCATATATATCCTGCTTGGCGGTTATTTCCAGGCACTTTCCATTAATTGCTTCTTCATCCTCTACCACTGTTAACTTCCAATTTTCATTTTCGAACTCGGTGTTTTCAAAATATGGATCGGTAAATTCTAAAGCCAACATGTTTCCTGACATTGTTTCCAGAGTATAAGCTGCTTCCTGGTAATCACCTAAAACATAGTGGGCTTTGCCTGCAGTCACTTGCGAGTCATAGGATAAATTCAACTGATCCTTTTCTTTGTTTTCAAGTCTTTCCCGTTGTTTACCTGCCTGCTTCTCTAATGACAGGATTTCCTGGGCATATTGCTGTGTTTTCGCTTTATCTTTATCATAATAAGCCTCTATCCCTACCTGCAGAGCATTGATAGCAGCATTACATGAATTGATGTCCCAGGGATTTGCTGTAACAGCAGCCTTCGCCTGTTTTATCCCCTGATCTACATCTCCCATCTGTGCACTGATGCTGTATAAGAGGCCGCGGGCTTTAATGTTAAAGGGTGCTGTTTGGTCCACCTTTGCCATTTCCTCGTAAGCCTTGTTTAAATACTCCTGGGCTACATCGATATTGTTTTCCTGCACCTGTCTATAAATGATGGCATATATTTGCGCCAGGTTAGCATGGTACATACAGTTATATGAATCCCATATTACTGCCTGCTTATAATATTTCTCCGTCGCACTTAGCTCCTCTCTCTGCCTATTAAGTGTCTCAGCTTCCTTCATCCTCTCTATAGCAGCCTGACCTTTCCTGGCATAATTATCAGCGAGAGCAAAACTAGTTCCGCAGGCTAATAACAATACAGCTATTAAAGAAGCAGCACAAATATTTATCATGGGTATTTGGGGTACCAACCCCTTTTGGTTAATGTTTTCTATTTGACTGGCTGAATTGATAAGGGCGAAAAATGTCCACAATAGAATACTTATAGCCGGTAGTGACAGGTCAAAGTCGATAAGGGAATGCAAGCCTATACATATAGCTGCAACAGCCGTTCCCCATATTTTAACCATTTCGCCCTGCTGTTTAGCTTTACTATCCTTATTAATCCGGTATATCCTGTACAGGCTAAGAAGAAACAATACCCATATACTCATAAAGGCAATTATCCCTAAAGTACCAGCTTCTACCCATATCTGCAGGAATCCATTGTGCAGTTCGGCCGACCAGGCAATTTGGTCTGCATACTGATGATAAAGGGCATCCCATCCTCCTGCTCCAGTACCAATCACCGGATGATCTTTAATTATTTCCATTCCCCAACTGGCAAAATTAAGGCGGCTTGTGAAACTAGTGCTGTCTGTAGCACTTACTCCCGATATTTCGTTGAAGATTTGATTAGAAATCTCACTATGATTGTTTATAAAAAGGCTGGTACTGCCTATTACAACTACAAGAATTATTGTTCCTATTGCAATAGGTAATCGTTTTTTCTTATCGCTACTTAACTTAGCCATTACTTCCCATAAGATTGGTGTCAGAAGGCTGAACGCCAGACCAATCAAGAAAAATACTACCGCTGTTCCGGTATTTCCGCCTAAAATGGCAGGAATAAAACCAGATGCGGCAACTAGTACTGCTAGCGCACTTAATCCCAGGCTATATGCTGCTTTAAACCGGTATTGCGCCGGCATGACTAACAGCAATAGTATGGCCCCGATCATTATTATCAGCCAGGCTCCCTTGGAAAAGGTGGCCAGAGTTACCAGTAATAAAAGGTAGGTAATCCCAGCATAAAGCAGTCTCCATTTTAATTCCTGACTGCTTATCCATTGGGTGATTGATATTAATGCCATGACACCCAAATATAATCCGGCAGCATTGGAATACTGCAGGGTGGAAGCGATTACTCTCCCATTAAAAGCATCAGAATAATTGAAATATCCCCAGGCAGCCAAGATCCCCAGAAGTGCAACACCTGTTGCGCTGGCCAGTAGTATTTTTAATATATTTTCATAATCTTTATGAGTCTTTACTATTTGGCTGATTATCCAGTAAATCATGAAATAATTAAGGGCTTTTAAGAAACCATATAATGCTTCTCCATTGTCTACCGCTCCCAGTAACGATAAGAGGTAGGCACCAGTATAAGCCAGGACGGCCAGATCGAGTGGGGTTGTCAAGAATGTATAGTTCCGATTGATTATCTTCTGGCTCCATACACCCATAAAGACCAGAGCTGTTATAATATGGGTTATGAACATCTCCTTTGAGAAGAAAAGTCCCCGGAAATAGGGGGGATAGAAGAGCAATATGCCAGCAGCTATTAATATGGCTATTGGCAGCCAGGTATGTTTTGGTCTTGCCTGTTTTAGCTTAGTCTGTTTATTCTTACTATGTTTCTTAGACATTATTTTTACTCCTGATTATATAAAAATGGATCTGTAAGTTCTTAGCCTTCACTACTAGCTGTTGGTCTTCTGCATATATTCAATCAAAAACACTGCCAATGTTGACATCATCAGGCCAATAACGCCGGCTATAGTAATATTTAGCGTTTTATTGGGTTTTACTGGCTTTTGTGGCACTAATGCTGTAGAGGTAGTAGTAATGCTGTTTTTCGCCAGGTTAATATTACCAGCTATCTTTAACTCGGCAATTTTTGCAGTCAAGAGATCCACATTATGTTCTCTCCGGATTACTTCATTTTGCAGTTTCGTTTCTTCAATTTGATTTTCGGTTAATCGTGCTTCCAGGGTAGGTATTTCTTTTTCTAATCTGGCAATGTTAGTTTTGGTTGTATTTATACCAGCTTCTGTTGCAGCCAGGCGAGCTGATTTATCATTAAGTAAATCACACAGGTTTATATAGGATTCGTTTATATTTTCTCTGACTATGCTTCCATCTTTTATTTCCAGGCCATTCATATCAACCGGCAATATACCATCTGCAGTTTCATGGGTTACTATAGTAATTGATGTATCGACCAGATTTTCCTGCAGTTGTTCAACTCCTTCTGCCAGGCCGGAGGCCTGTATTTCTAAGAGCACAAGATTAGACTGGAGAGTAGCCAGATCTGTATTCTTCTGCATAAGTTGAGTGGTTAGGAAATTCTGCGATCTGGCACTTAGTTTATATTCTTTTAACTTTTCGTTTGCAGCCTCCAGTTCATCCTCTTCACTTTTCAGCAGTTTGTTTTCCATAGTTTCCAGAGAATTCTTCATTTTATCGGTATTTATTTGGGATATATAAAGGACAAATTCATTTCTCAGGTTATTTGCTATCTCTGCAGCTAATTTCGGATCACTGTTGCTCACAGTTATTTTCATAAGGCTGGTATCTCCTAATTGTTGCGCTACTATCATGCCTGATAGTTGCCTGCGAGTATATGGGAGTTCCATCTTGTCAATGACTTTCTGTAGAATAGAGGCCGCTTTTACCTGCTGCACACAGCTTTCCACACTCATATATGGCAGTTCTGTAAGCTGTTCGACCATATCTTCCATATTACTTTCCGCTACTTCCATTTGGCTTTTATTAATTTGGGCCACAGCTACTATTGTATTTGCTTCATACACTGGTTTTATAAAATAAAGACTTATTATTCCACTGATAAACATACATATAATAGTCACGCTTATAATTGTATATTTCCATTTCCAAAAGGTTAGCAATATATCCCGCAGATCAATTTCATCAATATATTCACATCCGTAACCGTTATTTTCTTTGTTCATGGTCTCTCCTATTCTACTATGCTATTTATTTTCTTGTTTAAGAATTATATTGGTACTTTTGTACTATATATTTGCTAGACATTATGCACTTTATAGATTTCAACATTAATTGTCTTTTTCCCTGCAAAACTTGGTTTCTTTTTACATTCGGTCCAATCTTGTCTAAAAATATGATGTATACTTTTTATTTTTTGTCCCTTTCAAGCTTTCCTGAAATTGATACGGCATTCCATATTTAGTTCAAATTTATCAAATTCAGAATAAAAATATTTTGATAAAAAATATCAAAGGTTTGCAATGCAGCCTGGATTTGACCACATCGTATCTGGACTTTAAGCTTTCGAGTTACCGCATGCGTGGGCTTCAATAATATTTTTCGGTTAGAATGCAATCTGGATTAAACGCAGAACTAAACGGTAAGGCAGAAAACTCCTGAAGAGTATCGCATGACAGATCGAGGCTGTACCAAAATCATCTCTCAATGACCAGGACAGCCTCTTAACTTACTGATGCAGTTTGCCCGGTGTCAGGCACTAACTTACTAATTACTAACTTATTGTCCAGGTACTTCAAAGGTAATAAGTTAGTAAGTTAGTGCCTGACACCATAGTTTTATTTCCCTAAATATTCAAGAATTCCTTCAGCAATCGCCTTGGCTGCGCGGGCCTGGTAGCTGCTGGAGACCAGTAAGGCGTTCTCTTCAGCGTTGCTCATAAAAGATATTTCTGTTAGCGCCGATGGCATTTGAGTTTTAACCAGCACGGTAAAATTATCCTGTTTAACTCCCCGGTCCTTCCTGCCCAGGGTATCTACCAGTTGGTCCTGAATGCAGTTAGCCAGCCTGGAACGTTCAGCTTTCTGCCAGAACAAATCGTAATTATCAATAGGTGCATAGTAATAGGTTTCGGTCCCATTGGCATCGGAATTAGTAGCGGAATTACAATGAATGCTGACAAATATGGCTGCATTCAGGTCATTGGCAATTTCTGCTAGCTCGGTAAGAGTTAAATAGGTATCATCAGTGCGGGTATATTCAACATTAACTCCCCGGTTTTCCAGGATCTGTCCTACCCGCAGGGCAATGGCTAAATTAATGTCTTTTTCCTGGTTCCCAAAACCAATAGCACCGGAGTCTTTTCCTCCATGCCCGGGATCTAGTACCACTATATTCGATCTTTGAGCCGAGCTTTTCTTCCCGGCAGTCAGAACAATATTGATTGCATTATCATCCGGGGTCTGGAACACTTTATAATCACCGATGCCCTTGGTATCTATCTTTAAGGTAGTAAGGGGATTATTGGTTCCGCTCTGACTGATGGTCATTTTATCCAGAACCGGGCTGATGCTATACTTATATTCAGTACGTTCCAGGCCCATGGCAGTAGATTCTAACTGGACTTCCAGGGTATCTCCATTTACGCTGCTGCTGAACTCACATGGTGCCAGGGTGTATACAATGACATTATCCCCGGTAGTCCCGGCTACTTCCCGGCTGATCTTGATAATCTGGTTGGGAATAAGCAGCACTTCCTTTTTTCCCCCGTTTTCACTGGCAGTACTGTATTTGGTACCAGCGGGCAGAGTAATTTTTACCGTGGATTTATTGATTTCGTTCTCTGCGGTAAGGGTAAGTTTTCCGGCTCCGATGTCTTCAGTCAATCCATCATCATTGATAACGGTCTTGCTGTTTATTTCATAGTTTATTTGATTGTTAGATTCTTTGATGTCTGCTTTTATCACTGAGCCGGATTCCATAACTATCCTGATACCATCCTGGTCCCTAGATGAAGATATCCAGATTTTATCTGATGGTATGAAAATAGGCATTACCGATGCAGAATCAGTGGTGGATGTTCCTGAATCAGCCTCAGGCTGTTCTGATTGCCCAGCTTCCCAGGCCACATTTACTACCCAGCCGGCTACCCACGCTGTCGTCCCCCCCCGGCTGACTTGATACCAGCCATCCTGTTCTGCCAGTACCCCCAGTTTTTCTCCCTGCAAAGCACTGGCTACGGCACTGTATTGGGTGGATGGCCCGCTGCGCAGATTTATCTTTTCCTCACTTACCACTGCGGTATTCACCTGCTGAGCGGCAGTGCTATTGGAAGTACTGCTGCTGGTAATATTGATAGTCCGGGTAGTTCCATTCCATTCCACCGTACCACCAAAGGCTTCCCCTACGAATCGGAGCGGGGCCAGGGTCCTGCTCTGGGATATTTTAGCTGGAACATCCAGCGGCCATTCTTTGCTATTAACTGTAGGCTGGGTAGATCCAATAGGAAGGACTACCGTGGTGCTGCCCTTTACTGCAGTTACGGTACGGGTTGCATCGTTCCACTGCACTGATGCTCCCATAGCCTCAAATATTGCCCGCAAGGGCACCAGAGTTCTGCTATTTTCTATAATCGGCTCCACATCAAAACTTAATTTTTTATTGTCCAAATAGACTACCGGCGTCTGACTGCTGGACGCTGCTGGTGGTTCAGGGGTCTCAACCACCTGACTGCTTGAACTTCCGCTGGGACTCTGTTCAAATTTCTCAACCAGAAATGCGGCTACATAGCAGCTTAAACCATCCGCATTTTTTACCTGGTACCATTCACCTGATGAACCCAGCAAAGTCAATATATCACCTTTGTTTGCCTGACCTACTTTATCATAGATGGTATCCGGCCCTGACCTCAGGTTGACCGGGTCCCCGATAACCTTTAGCTGTTCTTCCCGGGTTATCTTGATTAAAGAACTGCTGACCCATCCGGTCAGGCTGCCTTTGCTGATCTTATACCAGTCATCCTTACTGTCAATTATCTGAACTTCGGTATCCTGTAATAGGTTTCCATCAATAGTATAACTGCTGCCTGGTCCTGACCGGACATTAACTACGCTGCCGGTTATTGTTCCGCTCGATGCATAGGCGCAGGATGGTAGAAAAATCATGAGAAATACTGCTATGATCAGCAGCACTACCCGGTTTTTTATGTAATAGGCGCCTGGTTTATCTATCATTCTCATTCTCCTTTAGATCCTTTACTGGGTCTGACCATAATCAACCCGGTTTCACTTTTATCGGTCTGGATACCTGAATACTAGTATCCGATACTATTGAAGGGTAGGTCGATAGACCCTCTATTATTGTAATCGACAGGTATTCAATTGCCTTTTAAGCCGGGTTTTCAGCATTTTAGCTGTTTTCATGCCGTAAAAATAGATTGTCGCAGATTACCACCTATATAATACTGCATTACAAGTTTTTATCTTTCTTTCCCCAAACTGCTAATTCGACAACTTGTCCGGTCTATCCTGCCCTTTCGGCCTGGAAAAAGAATACAATTTGTTTTTTTACAATTATCTAGTATTAATACTATTATCTTAACTTAAATCTTGCACTTAATAGTAAAATTTTTCTAAAATCCATAAAAAAAAGACAGTCCATGGTCACTGCCTTTTCTCCAAATTATTTTTTTCATTATTTAACTTATATATATCCGTCCGAGCCAGCAATTTCTGCAATATCACTGCTTTGATCGGCTGAATCTATTCCTGCAGAATCTGACCCTATACCGGTTTCAACCAAGTGCCCGGGACTTGGCAATTTAGATCTTTCTGTATTGATATCTGCTTCTGCCTCATCGTTTTGAGGTGGTACATAAACCGGATATGGAGAGGTCTGTATAACCGCCAGGGTTTTACCCTCAAACAGATTATCCAGTACGTGAGCGGCCTCTTCCTGGTCAGCGACCCAGTAACTCTGTTCCATAACTCCTTCATCATTATAGACATCATAGAAGTATCCCGGCAGGGTTTGAGTAATGATCGAGGAAGAAGTAAAACCCGGAGTCCAGCTGGCTATCCTCAGCATATCACTTAAGCCGATGTCTGTTTTCACGTAACTCCTTACCTCTTTGAGCAAAGCTGGGATCTTGGTTATAGTTTTAGGCTGCAGCAGCTCATCGGCCACAGCTATTAAAAATTCCTGCTGATAACTGGTGCGTTCGATATCCCCAAATTCGTAGCCTCGATAACGAACAAAAGCTAATGCCTGGTACCCATCAAGCTTCTGGGTTCCGGGATATAGATCTATGCCTTCACTGGGCTTATACATCCGCTGGGGTACGTTGATAGTAACACCGCCAATAGTATCAATAACACTTTTAAAACCATTGAAGTCTGCTTCCACGTAATAGTCAATATTGATGTTCATAAAATCTTCTACTATTTTTACCGCATATTCCGGGCCTCCAGCGTAATTGGCAGTACATATTTTATCCAGCGGACTGCCCGGCACGTCAACTCTGGTATCCCGTGGGATGGATATTACCGCTGCTTTGTCCAGCTGGGGATCAATTGAAACCAGCAACATGGTATCCGACCGAGAGTTCTCATCTCCTGGCCGTGCATCGACACCCAAAACCAGAATATTGGTTCTTTCCCCATCTTGTTCAACCAGCACAGTATCTTCATCAGTATTTTCATCTTCAGTATTATTTGTTAATACATAAGTACTGATGGCAGACCCCATGGTGAAAAATAGTAAAAAGATCAGTACCGCTCCAGCAGTATATTTGGCATAGAACAAGGTTTTTCTCATTAATAACCACCCCCGGCTTTAAAAGCTTCGTCAGCAATCTACAACTCTACCTTCCGAGGTTTTCCTTTACCTAAAACCACGGCTTCCTTTTCTTCTCTCTCTCCGGTTAATAAACCCACTTTATCCGCTCCTAAAACAATTATCAGCAACAGCAAGCCCAATGCCAGCATGGCCTTGGGATCGGTTATAAAAGTGAGCGTTATGGCTACCGTACTAAAAAATGCACTTATAAGATATATGGTAAAAACACTCCGCCGATGGCTCATACCCAGAGCCATTAAGCGGTGATGCAGATGGTCTTTGTCTGGTTTAAATATCGGAGCCTGTTTATGAATCCTCCTTAATATAGCAAAAAAGGTATCCAATATTGGTATTCCCAGAATTACGATAGGAATAAAGAGCGATATCAAAGCTGCACTCTTGGCTGTCCCCAGGATAGCAATACAGGCCAGAACGAAACCCAGGAAATTGGAACCACCATCCCCCATGAAGGTTTTGGCCGGGTAAAAATTATAGGGCAGAAATCCAGCTATACCTGCTGCTAGTATAAAGGCCGCCACCGCTACCGGGACTTGTCCCTGGAATAGGGCTACAATTCCCATAGTTATAGCCGCTATAGCTGATACTCCACCGGCCAGGCCATCTAACCCATCAATCAAGTTTATAGCATTGCTGACTCCTACTATCCATATAAAGGTTAATGGAATACTAAAATAACCCAGATTCAATAAACCATCGAACGGGTTAGTAAGAAATTCCACCATTACTCCGAAATATATTGCTGCCGCAGCAGCTGCACACTGTCCCAGCAGTTTTACCCACGGGGAAATTTGATATATATCATCCAGCATCCCTACCATAAATATTATGCTGGCACCTATAATTAACCCTATAAATGGACCTTTAGCACCAATATAGAACAGCATACAAACTAGAAAAGATAGATATATTGCCATACCACCCAGCCTGGGCATGGTATGCTGATGTACTTTTCTATGGTCCGGCTGATCTACCGCTCCTAATTTATATGCAATTTTAATCACCAGTGGCATAGACAAAAAAGCTACGACAAATGATGACAATATTATTAAAAATGCTGGAAGTTCCAACATAAAGAAACATCCTCCCCCGGGTCCTACGTTAGAAACATTCTAACACCGCCGACAAAGCTTGTCTATATACCAAGTTTAGGTTGATCTTGTAGAAATATATATATAATGCTTATGGGCGTTTATTTCTCTTGGTATATTTTATACTAATTATATACAAAAACTTTCACATTATCTCTAGGATAAAAATGTATTGAATCTTAATCAAGCGCGTGGTATTTGCAGTTTATCTTTGCTATACTGTGGGAGGTATGAAAATTGAAAAGGGGGAATTGGCCGAATGATAGATGATAAAGGCCGTATTTTGGGTAAAGTAAGTATAGTTGATCTAGCAATTCTGTTGGTAATAGTGGCTCTGGTTTTCGCTTACTTATACCGCGACCGGGCTGCCGATGTCAGCTCTGAGGCCAAGACCATCGAGGTTAAAGTAGTTTGCCCTAATGTATACCCGGGGGTAGAAGATAACCTGCAGGTAGGAGATACACTGGTGGCCAGCGGCGCTCTTACAGCGGTCAAAATTACAGAGATGAATGTAGAGCAGGCCAACTGGGTAGCTCCTGATGATGCCGGGGAAATGGTCTTATCAAAAAATCCATTTCGCAAAGATATTTTTCTTACTCTGGAAACCACCATCTCACAGGTCTCACCCGCGGAGATAACTTTTGCCGGTCAGAAAGTCCGGGCGGGGAAAGAAGATTTCTTTGTCAATACTCAGAAGGTTACACTGGAATCGACGGTTATTTCAGTTGTGGTTGAGCCCTAGTTGGGAGGCGAATATGATTTGGATGAAGTGAAGGGCATAGGTTGGGGACTGGAACTTTACCTGGTAGTGCTATATGTTATTCTGGACTGGGTTTTCCGACAGGTAGCCTTTACCTCCTTACAGGGCATATGGGATGAGTTACTCTTTATTATAATAGTAAGCATTTGGTTGTACCGGATAGCTGTAGATCGTTTGCGCCCCAGGGGCAGCGGTATGCTGTTGCCTATAATTATATATGCGGCGGTAATGATATTCCTCTTCTTTATCAATTCTCCCAATAACGTAATAGCGCTGGAGGGTGCCCGGGTAATGCTGCAGTACATTTTTTGGTTTTTCCTGGGCTATAATTTGTTATTCACCAGAGTTCAGGCCAAAGGATTAGCAGATGTTTTTTTGCTGGTCTGTACCCTGGTAGCTTTATATGGCATTTATCAATATCTGACCGGAGTAGAAATACCCCTCGGATGGGTTGATAGTAAGGAAACTTCGATCACCACCAGAGTTTTCTCGATTATTGGCAGTCCCAATATACTGGGGAGCCTTATGGTTCTGGCTTTGCCCCTGGCTTTTACTATGTATTTCAACAGCAGCAGTGCTTTCAAGAAACTGGTTTATGCCGGCCTGGGATTAACTCTGGCCGCCTGTCTGGTCTTTACCTTCTCCCGGGGAGCCTGGTTGGCATTCATATTGGAAGCTGTTCTGCTGGGTTTGTGGATAGACCGCCGTATCATCTTCGCCATGATCATCCTGGCCATCTTAACCCCGGCTCTTATGCCTACGGTTTATGACCGAATAAGTTATATGGCCAGTCCTGAATATCTAGTTTCATCAGAAAGAGGGGGTCGATTAGGCCGCTGGGATAAAGCTCTGGATTACTGGCAGACATCACCAGCCGTGGGAGTAGGTTTGGGTGAATTCGGGGGAGCAGTTGCCGCCCGTTATTATCCCCAGGACAGTTTTTATGCTGATAACTGGTATTTAAAGGTGGGAACTGAAACCGGTTGGATCGGTCTGATGGCTACTCTGCTCCTATTTATAAATGCTTTGAGGAAAGCACGCCGTTCTCTGGATATCACCAAGGATGATTTCATGCGCTGCATGGGATTAGGTATTTTTGTCGGCTTGATAGGGGTTCTGGCCCATAACTGTGTAGAGAATGTTTTTGAAGTTCCCATGATGGCTGCCTATTTCTGGTTTTTCCTGGGTGTGGTACTGGCTCTGCCGCATTTGTCCCGCACACCCGAAAGCTTGATAGATGAGGCTAGCGGGCATCTGAGCACGGATGTTGATTGAACCCTTTTCGCCCGAAGACCAGCAGATGGTGTCGCCCATCGGATTCTGGCGGATCATTTTATATTGAAATAAGCGTAGGCAATTTCTAAACGATAATTAATAGAAGGCCGGAGGGACACTCTTGGATATTGTATGTATTTCTTCGGTGGACTGGGAACCGTTGTGGACACGGAAGCAGCAGATTATGTCCCGTCTGCCCCAATCAAATAGGATACTGTATGTAGAACCGCCCATCTCTTTTTTGTCTCCCTATAAGGACCCTGGGGTGGCTTTCAAAAGGGACTTAGCCCAAACAGGGCTGCGGCGTTTAAATGAAAATATATGGCTTTTAACACCTCCCGTGGTGCTCCCTTTCGGCAGCCGTTTACCGGGAGTTAACATTATTAATCAGCGAAAAATTGCCCAGTCTATTAAAGCGGCTATGCGCGAACTGGGTTTTAGCCGCAGCATATTATGGACTTACCTGCATACCAGCTGCCATCTGATGGGCAGCTTGGACGAGACTTTCCTTATCTATGACTGTGTTGATGAGCATTCGGCCTATGATGGCTTTAACACCCAGCTAGTCAAGGATATGGAGAGAAAACTCCTGCAGCGCTGTGATCTGGTTTTTTGTACTGCCCGGGGCTTGTATGAAAGCAAGCAAGCTTATTGTAAACAAATATTTCTTTCGCCTAACGCTGCTGACATCGATCACTTCCGGCATGCTGACAGTGCTGAAACTCCTCTGGCCGAAGAACTTAAGGACCTTCCCCATCCCATACTGGGGTTTGTTGGCGCTATCAAGGAATGGATAGACCTGGATCTGATAGCTAAGATTGCTCATAACTTTCCACATGGTTCGGTGGTTATGGTAGGACCGGTGGGTGCCAATATAGATATATCCAGTTTACAAAACCAAAACAATGTCTATTTCCTGGGACACCGGGATCGGCAGGTGCTGCCCCAATATCTCAAGGGCTTTGACGTGTGTTTGAATCCTTTTCGTGAAAATGAACTCACTTCCACGGTAAGTCCTTTAAAATTTTACGAGTACCTGGCCTCAGGACGCCCGATTGCCTCAGTCCCCATGCCGGAAATCATGGACTTTAGTGAGCTGGTAGAGTTCGGAGGCGGCCCAGAAGGTTTTACTGCAGCTGTTAGCCGGGCTCTTAAAGATACTTCCCAGAAGAAAGAGGCCCGCCTGAACAAAGCCCTGGAGAATTCCTGGGAGAGCCGGGCTGAGTTTATGATGGAGCAGATAGAAAAACACTATGCCCAAAAGTATAATTGCTAGTTTATTATTATTGGAGGAAGTTAGATAATGAAAAAGGTATGTATGTTCGGATTGGGCTTCGTTGGTTTACCGCTGGCTTTGAGTTTTGCCATGCGGGGATGCCAGGTCACCGGGGTTGATATTGATGAAAAGCTGGTAGCTGACCTGAACCAGGGATTGACCCATCATCTGGAAGCTTATGAGGGGAAAAGTATCCAGGAGATACTCCGCAATCAGATCGACCAGGACCGTTTCCGAGCTGTTACAGATGGCCTGGAGGCTATGAAGGATTGTGACCATATAATAATAACCATCGGCATTCCGGTAGAAAGTCATAAACACGATATGAGGCCGTTGATGGAAGTGTGCAGTACGGTAGGTGCAGGTCTTAAAGCAGGTGATCTGGTCCTGATTAGAAGTACTGTTATTCCAGGTACTACTCGAGATCTAATTCTGCCGATCCTGGAAAAGGAAAGCGGGCTCCAGGCCGGCATAGATTTTGACCTGGCTTATTCCTCGGAACGAATTGCAGAAGGTCGTGCCTTTCATGAGTTCGAACATATGCCCGCAGCTCTGGCCGGTATTAGTCCTGCCAGTACCCAAAAAGCATTTGATCTGATGTCCATCGTAACCAGAGCCCCTATCGCCCAGGCCAGCTGTATGGAAGTAGTTGAAGCTTCCAAAGTGATAGAAAATATTTCCCGGGATGTGGATATTGCTATGGTTAATGAGTTTGCCCGTTTTTGTAAGGCTATGGGCATTGACATATTTGAGGTGGTAGCAGTGGCCAACACCCATCAGAGAGTCAATCTTTTGAACCCTGGGCCGGGGGTAGGTGGTTACTGCCTTCCCAATGCTCTTTTTTATCTGCTTCCTAAAGCTGATGAAATTGGGGTTAGTCTGAATTTATTGAGTACTGCTCGTCAGGTTAACGAAGAAATGCCCCGCTATGTAGCAGACCTGGTTTTACGCAACTTGAATGTTGCGCCCAGCCAGGCTCAAATAGCGGTATTAGGTCTGGCTATGAAGGATTATTCCAATGACGACCGGATGAGCCCAGCATTATCCGTTGTCGAGGCTCTGCAGAGGTCAGGCTGCAGGGTAAAGGCTTTTGACCCAGCGGTTCCTTCTCGATATGATTTTAAAGTAGATAGTCTGGAAGAAGCCGTAAAAGGCGCTCATGGAGTGATTCTTCTGACTCTTCAGAATGGAATTGATTTTATGAATCTAGACTTCCTGATGGAACTCATGTCCCGGGATGGTCAGCCTTTCATAGTGGATACCAAAAATTTCTATGATCCTCAGCTGGTGTGGGAAAAAGGGTTCCGGCTGGAAAGGTTATAACGATAGCCAATGCCTCCTCAGCTTTTATGAGGCTGAAGTTTGACCGGCCAAAAATAAAACTGCTCCGGCAGGAGCATCTTAGTTAGGGTGAGTGTGATTTCCAACAAAACTGTTGCCAGGGCGGCAGGGATTATTCTGTCCATTAGTATCATTGGCAGGCTGCTCGGATTTGTTCGAGAACAGGTTATCGCTGCTCGTTTTGGAACCAGCATGCTTACTGATTCTTATCTCATGGCCTTTACCCTGCCCAATTTAATATATGTGATAATTGGTGGAGCTCTGGCTACAGCTCTTATTCCTGTTTTTACTGAACTGGCAGTAAAATCGGGAAAACAAGCAGCTGCCCGCATGGCCAGCACTATCATTAATGTCAGCGTTCTGGGATTGCTGCTGCTTTGTGCGCTGGGTATCTGGACCGCTCCCTTCCTGGTAGCTGGAATTGCTCCGGGGTTTTCCGGGGAAACCAGACTGCTTACTATCGAACTTAGCAGAATTATGTTTCCCTGTATTCTTTTTATGGCTTTATCTTTGCTGCTGGGTGGTATTTTAAATTCCCTGAAAAATTTTGCTGTGCCAGCCTTTACCTCGGTAGCATTCTCAGCGGTCATCATAGCAGCTGTTTACCTCCTGGTACCTTTCTGGGGCATCTATGGTCTGGCCGCAGGTACGCTGGTTGGCTGTCTGGCTCAAGTTTTAATTCAGATCCCGGCTTTAAAAAAGCTGGGGGTCCGCTACCACCTGGAAATCGATTTTTCTCACCCGGGTGTTCGGAAGGTCGGGGAATTAATGGCTCCGGCCATGATTGGGATATCTATAAACCAGCTGTATATTACTATAGATCGAATACTGGCCTCAGGTCTGGTAGAGGGCAGTATCTCAGCCCTAAATTTTGCTAATCGCCTGATGTTCTTACCCTATAACCTTTTTGTAACAGCGATCAATACTGCAGTTTTTCCCACTCTCTCTGATCAAGCGGCCGAAAAAGATTATGCTGCCATGGGTCGGACTACCGTATTTGGCCTGAATCTGATTGCTTTTTTCACCTTACCTGCTGCGGTAGGGCTCTTTGTACTGGCCGACCCTCTAGTAAGGCTTCTCTTTGAGCATGGAGCCTTTGACAGCCGATCGACTCAAATGACAGTTTTTGCCCTTAATTTTTATTTGCTAGGTCTCTATTCACAGGGGGCTTACAATATCATGAACCGTACTTTCTTTGCTCTGCAGGATACGAAAACTCCGGTAAAAATAAGCCTTTTTACCGTTTTTCTTAATTTAGTCTTTTGTCTTATTTTAATAAAACCCCTGGCTCATGGTGGGCTGGCCCTGGCCACATCCATTGCTGCCACCTGCAACATGGTAATTGTTTATTACTTCCTGCGCCGAAGGCTCAGTAATTTGCCGGAAAAGCAGCTCTTTGCCACCCTGGGCAAGATATTACTGTCTTCACTGGTGATGGGTGCAGTAGTTTATCTGGCTAATATATACCTGGGAGGAATTCTGGATCCTGCTTATACTAAAAATCAGCTCCTCCACGCCGGTATCTGCATCCTGCTGGGTATTTTTACTTACAGCGCGGTGGTGTTACAAATGCGTATTGAAGAAGTTGATTATATAAAGAATAGGATTATAAAGTACCGCAGGTCTAAAGCTGGCTAGATTAGTTATCTATGAATTGGGCTTAATAAGAAAATAACTTCATGGGATGAAGGCTTAAGGTTAGCGCAGGGGGTAAAGGCAATTCGAGCAGCGAGAAAATGACGCTTTCTAATCAATCCGTCTAAAGCATTGCTCAGCTACCTTACTTAATAGAGTTGAGACCGGCCCCAAGCGTTCTTAAGCCTTCAGCCCCACCTTCAGCCAGTTTTCATAGCTGGTTGTGACCTCGATACATGAGGTGTTAATATAGAAAGTAACTTACCGCGGTTGGTCTTGATTTGAGCAAACAAGTCGGCTGCTATCGGGTCAACTAACAAGTCAAATTAACACAGATAAAAAAAGGAGCTTGTTTATGAAAATCGCACTTTCAGGTTATTATGGGTTCGACAATGCTGGAGATGAAGCATTGCTGGCGGCTATATGCCGTACCATAAGAAACATTGAACCCCGGGCTGATTTTGTGGTTTTCTCCGGCTCTCCTCAAAAGACCGCCCAGCTCCACCACCTGCGTGCAGTTAACCGGATGAATCCCTGGGTCATTACCCGCGAGCTGCTGACCTCCGACCTGTTGATAAGCGGTGGCGGCAGCCTCTTACAGGATGTTACCGGCCCCCGTTCGCTGCCTTATTACATCAGCATCGTAGCTCTGGCCAAAGTACTGAATAAACGGGTAATATTTTATGCTCAGGGTATTGGGCCCATTAACCGTAAATTCAGCAGGTTGCTGATGCATGCCATAGCTAATAAGGTTGATTTTATTACCCTGCGAGATGAAGACTCCATGGTCTTGCTCGAACAGCTGGGAGTAAATCGTCCTCCGATAAAGGTTACGGCTGATCCGGTTTTTGCACTGGAGCCGTCTTCACTTGATTTTGAACAGGCTGAAACACTGCTGCAAGAACATGGTATTAAAAAGGACAAAATGGTAGGGGTTTCAGTTAGATACTGGAAAGCATTAGAAGGACATCAGGGTGATTTAGCCCGGGTTCTGGATTTCCTGGCTGAAAAGAACTACCAGATAGTATTTATACCTATGGATTATCCCCATGATCTGGCTGAATCCCAGCGAGTAGCTGATTTAATGGAGAAAGACTGCCTTATCATTGATAAAAGCCTCAGCAGTATGGAATATATCGCTTTAATTTCCAATTTTGATTTGCTGATTGGCATGAGGCTGCATTCCTTAATATTCGCAGCCAATCGCGGCATTCCCTTTGCCGGGATTTCCTACGATCCTAAAATCGATGCTTTTCTAAAGTCTTTTGATCTGCAGCCATTACCAGAAGGTTTTAATGCCATAACCGTACAGATTGAAAACCTGCTGCAAAATCATCAGCTCAAAGAAAATATCGCTGCCCGAGCTCGGGAAATGCGCTGCCGAGCAGAAGAGAATGCTCATCTGGCCTTGTCATTAATTCCCTAGAAGACCCGCTGCTATTCATTGCCAATTCATTACATCAGGCTTCACTCATCCGGATCACGGGAACGATTCTCTGATACTCAGGTCTATTGTTTTTGATTCCACGGCAAAAACCTAAAGATAACTTTTTTGATTGTATAAATATTCAGGAGGCATTAGTGGAGCATGGTTGAAATGGGGGTGAGCCCCACGAATGGTGCGAAGAGTGCCGTTGAACACGGATGTGAATCTGATCGTACTCCAGTTGCTTTGAGGCAAGCAGCTGGGGTTTCCCATGCGGAGACTTACGACCGTATTTATGTATTCACAATCACGAATATTACAGTGGAATCATTTTTATATTTTACCTAACCTGAGCTATTACGGATTTTGGGGATAGAGGGTAATGACACAACAAAAACGTCCCCTTGTGTCGTTTATCCTGGCAGTAATGAGAGATAGGTTTCCTCTATCTGGCGGGCCATTTTCTCCAGGGAAAATTCTTTAAGGGTTTCCTGGCCTTGTACTTTAAAGTAGTCAGCCAGATCTTTATCTGCCAATACGTTTATCACAGCATCAGCCAGACCCATAAAGTCTCGGGGTTCAACCAGCAGGCCATTTATCCGATTCTCGATTATTTCTTGTATCCCGCCAACATTGCTGGCCACTACCGGGACTTCAAAGTACATGGCTTCCAATACCACCATACCCAGCCCCTCCATCAAGGAAGGAACACAGAGAACATCGCACACCCGGTAGATGTTTTCAATGGGGCTGTAATAACCCGGCATTATCACTTCTTTATCCAGGCCCAGTTCCTTGACCCAATGCGATATATTTTCTCTATAAATCCCCTCGCCAATAATTAAAAACTGAGCATTAATTCCTTTATTTAAAACTTCCCGAGCGGCCTGTAAAAAATACTGGTGTCCCTTGACCGGATGTAGTCTGGCGATCATCGCCACGGTATACTTATCCGGGTCCAGACCCAGTTCTCTTTTGGTCTCCTGTGGATCACGGGGCTCAGCATATTTGCTGATATCCAGTCCATTGTGGATGACTGTGATCCTATCATCCGGGACTCCCATTTCTAAAATTTCTTTTTTGATAGCCCTGGATATAGCAATAAATCTATCGGTGTGTCTATTAGTGGCGGTGGTAAGATATTTGGCCAACAGGGCTTTGAAAATAGAATCATAATCATAACGAAGCACACTGTGAAAGGTGGTAACCACAGGCAGGCCTTCTCTTTTAGCTGCTGTACGTGCTACCAGGTTGGCCCTTACGCCGTGGGTATGAACCAGGTCGATTTTGTTTTCCCGCAGGTACTGCCGTATCGGTTTAATGGTAGATAGATCGAATTTGTGCCGCATGGGGATTACAACTGCCTTGAACCCATACTGAGCAGCCAGCTCTGCGAAAGGTCCCTGACACAAGCATATTAGGTGGGCTTCGTATTGGTCTTTATCCAGAAGTTTCATAAGGGTTAAAAGTAATTCTTCAGCTCCTCCCACTTCTCCCCCACCTATAAAGTGAAGTATTCGCTTCTTATCCCCAACTTGCTTCATATGAGCTCTTTTCCTTTCCGAGTACTTCTACCTATTCTATGAAAAACTATAGCGCAGCAAGATGAACTCCTATTCCATCTCCGTCCATTTACCCCAATTCATGGCACATTTCAATCGGTTCTCCCCCACCAGCGGAAGAAGGATAATATCAGGCTCCCCTGTCCAAGACCGGGAACTTTCCTGAGTAGAGGCATGCTAAATCCACCCAGAGCCAGTACTGATTCCATAACCGTACGGCGCAGGCTGTAGTCGTTCAGTGCTAAATCCAAGGTGAAGTAGAAGAAAACTAAAATACCCAGGAATCCAAGAAGATCCTGGCCAGCTATGCTGCCCTCTCCCAACTTGCCCAGGGTATCTCCAATTTTATATAAGATATCCGTAAGAGCTTCCATCAATCTGCTGCTCCAGCGATAACTATACGAGTGGGATATATTATCTGTCTGCTCTTCTTCCGGCGCTGAAACCAGCCACCCCAGCATAAAGCTGCTACTGAGCAATCTATAAATTAGACTATGTTTAAACAAGCGTATTTCCTCCCTGCTGGTTTTTCTGGGTGAGACTTAATATCAGGTGCTCTGCTCTAATATACTATAGCAAATCCTGTCCCCCGATACCAGTCTGCATCATAAAAGGGGTCAGGCCTGACATTTGACATTACTTCTGCATAAATCGGGTAATGTCAATTGTCAGGCCTGACCCTTATTTTCTTCATTTTTATTCCCGGGGACGAAGCGTGGGGAACATAATAACATCCCGGATGGATGGCATGCCGGTCATGATCATAACCAGGCGGTCGATGCCTATTCCTAATCCTCCGGCCGGAGGCATGCCATATTCCAGAGCATTTATATAATCTTCATCCATCATATGGGCTTCGGCATCCCCTCCTGCCCTCTTTTCAACTTGTTTTAGAAAGCGGCCCTTCTGGTCGATGGGATCGTTTAATTCTGAGAAGGCATTGGCGATTTCCCGCTGCATAATAAAAACCTCAAAGCGGTCGGTCAACTCTGGATGGTCAGTATTTCTCTTGGCCAGCGGGGATATTTCTACCGGATGCCCGTAAATAAAAGTTGGTTGAATCAGTTTGTCCTCTACATACTCTTCAAAAACCTCGTTGATGATCTCTCCCCGGGAGCTTGTACCATCAATCTCCAAGCCCAGCTGCCGGGCAGCGGCAACAGCCGCCGTATCAGTTTTTATTTCATTAAAGTCCAGGCCGGTATACTCTTGTATCGCCTCCAGCATGGTCATACGCTTCCAGGGTGGCATAAAATTGATAGTATGCCCTTCGTAATTAACTGCCATACTGCTATTTACTTTAAGCATTACCGAGGATATCAAATCTTCGGTAAGCTGCATCATTACGTCATAATCGGCATAGGCTTGATATATCTCCAACATAGTAAATTCCGGATTATGTTTGGTAGATATGCCCTCATTTCTAAAATTACGGTTGATCTCATAGACTTTTTCCAGCCCACCAACAATCAGCCTTTTTAAATAAAGCTCGGGTGCAATACGCAGGTACAAGTCCATATCCAGGGCATTATGGTGAGTTACAAAAGGACGAGCGGCCGCGCCTCCTGCTATAGGCTGCATCATAGGAGTCTCTACCTCTAAGAATTCCCGATTATCCAGGTAATTTCGGATTTCCTTAATAATCCGGCTGCGTTTAACAAAAACTTCTTTTACTTCCGGATTAACGATCAAATCGACATAACGCTGTCGATATCTTAATTCCACATCTTTTAAGCCGTGCCATTTTTCGGGCAGCGGGTTAAGGGCTTTGGCAAGATAGGTCAGGTCTCTAACATGTACACTGATCTCACCTTTTTGAGTCCGGAATACTTCTCCTTCTATGCCAAGAATATCGCCCATATCCAGCTTTTTAAACAGCTCATACTTTTCTTCTCCTATATCGTCTTTCCTGAAATAGAGCTGAACCTGTCCGGATAAATCCTGTACATTGCCAAAACCAGCCTTGCCATGACGGCGCTTGGACATGATTCGCCCGGCTATTCTTACTGTTTTACCTTCCATAGCAGCGAAATTATCTATGATTTCTTGAGCCATAGCATTACGTTCATATTTTCTTCCAAATGGATCTATTCCCATCTCCCGGAGCTCTTTAAGTTTCTCCAACCTAACTCTTTTTAGTTCATTGATATTTTCTTCCTGCCCGGACATGCCAACACTTCCTTAATATTATGTTCAAACTACTATCCACAACCTTCATCAAGCCTGGTCGGTTCAACCCTGCAGCCCATAAAGTATGCTGCATCATTAGACCTACTCCAACTGTGAAGGCTGCTTTACTATCTATCTACCTTCATTACCTTATAATTTATAGTACCAGCAGGCGCTTCTACACTAACCTGGGAATCAACTGCTTTGCCCAGAATAGCTGCACCCACCGGGGACTCATCGGATATCTTACCATCTTTTAATTTTGATTCTACAGATGATACCAGCGTTACAATGACCTCTCGGCCTGATTTCATTTCCTGCAGAGTAACTTTAGAGCCCAGCGTAACAATATCGGTTCTAATATCCCTTTCTTCCATCAGCCGGGCATATCTAAGAGTATTCTCCAGGCTGATTATTTTACCTTCGATAAAAGCCTGCTCTGTTTTGGCATCTTCGTATTCAGCATTTTCCGATATATCACCAAAAGCGATAGCCTGCTTGATACGTTCTGCTACCTGTTCCCTTCTCACCGATTTCAGATGTTCTAATTCTGATTCCAGCTTTTGCAGTCCCTCTTTGGTCAATAAAATATCTTTTCCTTCCGCCATCCAATCGCTCCTAACCTATAAAGTTAATAAGCGAGTTCCCCCTCGCTTGGAAATCTGTTTTTTTAAGAATAACCTTTAATTTAACCCATTAAGGTATTTTAAAAAACTCATGCCACCTTGTCAAGGAAGAGATGCCATATGCCTGCTTTATTTCCTAATTCCTCAAGTTGTTGAAAGCTTAAAATATCTTCCTTTATAAGCATATTCTGTTCTCTACCTCTTACTGAAAATCCTTCCTGGGCCAGCAAACATGTTTCCATAATGGGTGCCAGATTACATAATAACGGAGTGACTTCATTGCTTCTGAGCCCCAACTCTAGAGCCGATGCCAATCCCTGGCTTTCGTTGGTCAGTTTTAAAAGCATTACATCAGGGATCCCGATGGACAAGTTGTTGTACTGACTATCAAATATTATCACCAGATTACCCTTTTCCCATTTATAAGGATTTATCTGGCTGTTGCTTATGGCATTCCCCTTCTCATACATCAGCCGGTAGGTCATAATCTCGTATCTGGAGGGGTAGGGGTTTTGAATTGAGACCGGTACATTTAAGTTGCTGACTGCTTCAACAAATTCTGATAGTCCTGGAATATCTCCCACCAGGATCAGTTTATTAATATCTCGGCTGGACAAAGACTGTTTTATTATGGCATAAGCTAAAGCCTTTATAAAATTATCTCCAAAAACCAGGGAAAATCCTTCCTCCGGTTCAAGAAAAAATTCTTTTAATCGTCGGTCTACAGCCATAGCTTGAAGCTGAAAATTGCGCGCCACCGAATAGGAGCGTTGAAACATCATTTTCTGTTTAGCTTGTTCCAATACCTGGATATTTCCCTGGCCCAGAGGTAAGACTATGTTACACCCCTGACAATTAATATCGGGTAGTTCAATTAAATTTTTTACCCGGGGAGAAAAAAAAATCGGGGTTAGTCTGTCCAAAAACCCCTTTTGGTAGAATAACCCCTGTTTATCCTTATTTATTAAGTTGAAAAAAGCAAAATCCAGGTCAAGCATCATAAGTCTCCAAGTCAACCACGCCGGGCTTCATATTTAGTGCACTCAACATCTGGTAATAATCTTCCGGGGAAATTTCCTCCAGAGGTTTACCTATCAACGTTACCATTAAAGCTTCAATAACGTTGGTACCAAAAGAACGTCCGCCCATGTTGGGGGTGGTAGTGATAACCTTGCTGATACCTCGTTCTTTAAGAATTTTCATATCTTCGGCGGTGGTAGTATTTGTTATTATTACCTGTCCATTCAGCTTTTCGGGAAGATAGCGTTTTATATATAGAAAATCTCCGGCAATAACCTCTGCATCATAATAATATTTTGAATGTTTGGGAATTATGACTTCCTGTTTATCCCCGGTAGGATATAATTTGTCAAAAGGCATCCGGACCGCAAAAGGAGCTACTGTTCTGCCCACTATCTTCAAGGCTTTTAAAGAATGCAGGGGGATGGGTATATCCAGGGTATAAATCAAGTCACCGAGAGTGAGCCTGGCTCCCACCTCTTCAAAAGCTTCCGCCATGCCAAAGCGATCTACCGCACACACCATCAATACCTTCTTGCCCCGCAGATCCATTATCCCATCTTTTTGCACATCCAAAATACATTTTCTCTCCAGGGTATTTTTTAATCCACTGCCATCAACCATAGGAGACTTTTTAGCCACCAGCAGTTTTTTGGCGTCATTAATGACATACTTTTTGCCAGCCACATAAATGTATAAATCTATTCCGCCCATGCCAAAAGCATCTACTTTACCATCCAACTCTTTGATAAGATCTATAGCCTTATCCCAATCCCCATCGGTGCCTATTCTTTCTATGCTAAATTTTTCACCCATGAAGTCAGTTTCGAACGCATGATTACGTTTGGAAGACCCCAGACTGACACTAACAATACGTCTCAAAAAAAACCCTCCCTACATTATTTCCTGGTTGTGGTATTAATAACCAACCGGATAAGCTTTTCCTCTTTAATCTCCATGTTTAACCTTATCGAGCATCTTTAATCATACGTAATATTTTTTGCATTTCCTCCGGGTTTACCCATTTATCTTCAGTTATAGGTGAAGTTCCAATTACTATGGATATAACCTGACTGTCGATCATCCCTTCCAAGAGCCTTAATCTTTTATCTGAACCTATCAGAATAACCACTTCGTAATTACGGATCTGACCGATTAAAGCCATCAATTCGTTTAACATCTGGGTCCCATTGCGGCTGTTAGCATACTCCCGGCGTTCAATTTCAGTCATCAATAAAATAAAGTCTACCCCTTGTTTTTCTAGTATTTCGGTTATTTCTTCTTTATTTAAAACCGGGAAACCAATACAGGCAATGGATTGTCCCTTGCGCAGTTCACCGATGCTTTCCAGGCGGGAAATAAAAGTTCTATCCATCTTCAAGCGATCGGCAACTTCCTGCTGGGAAAATCCCCGTGACCTCAGCTGAAGTGCTTTCTGCAGGTTTTTTTCAACTTTTTCCCAACTAATAATTTTGTCTTGAATGCGATAAAAATCCATATTATACCTCTTGAGCACAAATTTGTACACAACCAATGTTATTCTAGCACCATCTCCCTGCCAAAGCAATAGGTGCCAGGCACTAACTTACTAACTTAAAAGCAATAGGTGCCAGGCACTAACTTACTAACTTACGCCAAAATCCATAATATAGCATAAGTTAGCAAGTGCCTAACACCTTTATTTTGTTGATATGTAAATTATTTCCTGTTATTATATTGACGGGAGGTTTTATTATGCCCCGAAAGCCACGTATAGAATACCCAGGCGCCATTTACCATGTAATCCAACGCGGAAATAATAGAAATAATGTTTTCTCCCAGTCAAGCGATAAAGAATATTTACTGAACCAATTTGAAACTGCTGTAATTAAAGACGAAGTCGAACTATTTGCCTTCGTCATACTGGATAATCACTATCACCTAGCTCTAAGAACTGGAACTAAGCCTATTAGCAAAATAATGCATTGGGTAAATTCCAGATATGCCAGACGATTTAATCGATTGTATAGCAGATCCGGGCATGTATTTGAAGGACGCTATCAGGCCATTCCGGTTGAAAATGAACACTATTTGCTACGGGTTATCCGCTATATCCATTTAAATCCTGTAAGGGCCGGAATACGGTCCCTTCCAGAAGAATACATGTGGAGCAGTGATCGGATATATCGAAGTTTACAGTCTAGTTTTGTTAATTGGGATTTAATGATGAGTATTTTCTCTAACAATTTGCCTCATGCTCTAAGTGAATACAAACATTTCATGGGACAGGAAGAAGATGGAGCTAATTTTGAAAATATAGAAGAAATAGGGAGTATACAGTTTAAGGAAGATGTTTGCCCACGCAAAACCGAACATACTCGGTTCACTTTAGAGGAAATATTAAAAAATACCGGGGCTAAAGCGGAGGACTGTGGTTTAATATTAAGCGGTTCAAGAAAGAAACGCCTTATGGCCTACAAGCAAGTGTATGCTCAAACAGCAAGCAAGCAGGGATATACTCAAAAAGAAATCGGAGCCTACATTGGTTTATCAGATGCAGCCATTTGCAAGTATCTTAACTCTGGTGCCAGGCACTAACTTACTAACTTACGCCAAAATCCATAATAAAGCATAAGTTAGTAAGTTAGTGCCTGGCACCAAAGCTTGCCAAAGCCTGGATGAGTTCTTCTCGACTCTGGGCGGTATTTATTTGCAATCGGATTTTGGCTGCTCCCGACCTGCCTTTAATGTACCAGGAAAAATGCTTGCGCATCTCTCTAACCGCTACCGTTTCACCCTTGAAGCTGCAGGCCAGATCCAGATGTTTTACCGCGATCTGGATGCGTTCTTCCATACTCGGGGGCGGTATCCTTTTTCCATTTTCCACGAGTTCTACTGCTTCCCGAAAGATGAATGGGTTGCCCATGGCTGCTCTGCCTATCATTACTGCGTCACAACCTGTCTCTTCCAGCATTCTAACTGCATCGTCTGCGGTCCAAATATCTCCATTCCCAATTACCGGGATAGCGGTGTGCTGTTTGAGTTCTTTAATCAGTGCCCAATCAGCCTGACCGGAATAAAACTGCATACGGCTTCTGGCATGCAGAGTAACTGCCTTAGCGCCTTCCTGTTCGGCAATGCCGGCCAACTCCAGACAGGTAGTAGTGCCATCTTCCCAACCGCGGCGCATTTTTACGGTTACCGGTACTTTTACCGCTTTAACTATGGATCTTACTATATCCCGGCTGCGATGCAGATCCAACATCAGAGCACAGCCTTCGCCATTTTTTACTATTTTAGGGGTGGGGCATCCCATATTAATATCTATAATATCGGCACCCATTTTTTCTACGATAAGGGCTCCCTCTGCCATCTTCTCTGGATCCGATCCAAAAATCTGAACTGCTATAGGCTTGTTTTCTCCACTAATATCTGCTATTTGCTGGGTTTTCTTCTGGCCATAAATAAGTCCCATATCGCTGATCATTTCACTGCAGGTCATGCCGCAGCCGAAAGAACAGGCGATGATGCGATTAGCTTTATCTGTTATTCCGGCCATAGGAGCAGCTATAACTCGATTGCTTATTGCTACTGAACCTATATTAATCATTTTAACTCCGATTTAGTTCGTAAATAATTCTTAAGCCATCCAGAGTCAGGAAATCATCAATGATATGGATAGCCTCGGTTTCCTTGGCAATAGTAGGAGCTAACCCCCCGGTAGCTATTACCCTGGCATTTCCGCCAATTTCTTTTTGAATGCGATTAATTATACCTTCTACCTGCCCAACAAAACCATAGATAATACCCGATTGCATACTGCTAATGGTGTTTTTCCCGATAATATTCCGAGGTTTTATTAACTCCACCCGGGGCAGCTTAGCTGCTTTGGCCACCAGTGCCTCAGTAGATATCTTTATTCCCGGGGCAATAGCCCCTCCCAGATATTCACCCTTTTCATTCACCAGACAAAAGGTGGTAGCCGTACCAAAATCGACGATGATCGACGGCCCTGAATATTTGTGATAGGCTGCTACTGCATTGACTACCCGGTCAGCACCTACTTCCCTGGGATTATCATATTTTATAGCCAATCCCGTCTTAACCCCCGGCCCAACCACCAGCGGCTTGCAGGAGAAATATTGGTGACTCATCCATTCCAGTTCCATCATCAGACTGGGCACCACCGAAGAAATCACTACCGCCTGAATCTGTCTCATTTCCAGTCCATTAAATGTAAATAAATCTCTTAACAGCATACCGTATTCGTCACTGGTTCTGCCTTCATCCGTTTTTATTCTCCAATGGGTAAGCATTTCTTTGCCCTTATAGACTCCGATTACCATATTAGTGTTACCGATGTCAAACACCAAAATCATGCCATTACCTCCGATACCATGCAGGAAACAAAAAGAATGTCCCCGGTTTTTTTTAATTTATGTAGGTTCTTTCAATATTGAGTCGGCTGCTCAAGTCCACTGCCAGTAGGGCTGCTACAGATATCTTGATCAGGTCAAATATAATAAACGGCAGTACCGCAATTTTAATAAGCTGTATTACATCAACCACCTTTTCCAGGTAGAAATTTAATATTATATACATATAAGGCAGTCCTATAGCATAGAGCACAATTATACCGGCTATGCCGGCCGCAATGAAATTCCATAATTCACTGGCCCTTATCATCCGGGAGGCAGCCCAGGCAGCCACCGGCATCCCCATTAGAAAGCCAAAACTGGGTACTAGAATATAGGCCGGGCCTCCGTAAGGTGGTACTGAAAAAACCGGAATTCCTATTAGTCCCAGCATTATATACGCCGACATACTTAAAAATGCGGCTCTGGGAGACAATAGATAGCCGGCGAGCAGCATAATAAAAGGCTGCAGGCTGAAAGGAATAACCACCACCGGCTGAAACATCCTTACCAATATGGTAACCACACAGATCATGGCAGTGAATAAGGCTGCTCTGACAAGTTCTTTAGTAGACATTTCTATTTATGCTCCCTCAATTTGAATAATATCGAAACTAATATCCAGGCTGGATACAGAATGGGTGATGGCACCGGTAGAAATGAAGTCGACTCCGGACCTGGCTACTTCCACGATATTGGTCTCATTTATCCCTCCCGAAGCTTCTAGCAATGCCTTGCCGGCGGTTATATCTACCGCGGTTTTCATATCTTCGATACTCATGTTATCCAGCATAATTATATCTACCCCGGCGTCCAAAGCTTCCTGTAATTGTACCAGATTCTCTACCTCAACTTCTATCTTCAAGGTATGCGGTACTTTTTGCCTCAGGGTAATCACTGCCTGGGTGATTCCCCCGGCTGATTTTATATGGTTATCTTTGATCATTATGCCATCATAAAGTCCAAAACGGTGATTTCTGCCTCCCCCGACCCGCACGGCATATTTTTCCAGCACTCGCAGTCCAGGGGTAGTTTTTCGGGTATCAACTACTTCTGCTTTATAATATTTAATCGCTTCTACCAACCCGCTGGTTTTGGTAGCTATACCAGAAAGCCTTTGCAAGAAATTTAAAGCCAGTCTCTCTCCGGTCAGTAATGATCCGGTCTTACCCATTACCAGGGCAATAGTATCACCAACCTCAACTCGTTCTCCATCATTTTTTACTATTTCAAAACTTATCTCAGGATCAAGGGCGGCAAATACCTTCTGACTTATTTTGATACCTGCCACTATTCCTGCTGTTTTGGCCAGGAATCGTCCCTTAGACTGCTGGTCCTCCGGTATTAAATAAGCCGTAGTCATATCCTGATGCCCAACATCTTCTTTTAAAGCCCTTAAGATGAGTTCTTGAATTTCCACCTCGTACATCTTATCCTCCTATTGCTAATCTCAAGCAGCTACCTAGCAATTAACAAAATTCAGGTGCTTAATCCAGCGCCGGTCATCCCGTTGCGGATAATCCGAACGCCAATGAGCACCTCGGCTCTCTTTACGCCAGAGACTTGCTTGAATGATTATCCTGGCTGCGGTCAGCATGTTCACAGCTTCATAATATTCCAGCACCGAGCTGCCCGGAGCCATCTGATTGTAAATCTCCTCCACCATTAGGTTAGCCTGTTTTAAACTTTTTTCATTTCTAATTATTCCCACCTGGTCCCACATAATATCCTTCAGCCTGTGGCATGCATCGGCTGGCTCAATTTTCTCAATCAAAGGTTGGTATATCCAGGCTGGATCATAATTATCAAAAATTTCTTCCGTTTTAATTCTCCGACGGTACAATATTTCTTCCACTTTTTCAACTATCCGCTGTCCAAATACAATCCCTTCTAACAGAGAGTTGCTGGCCAGGCGGTTAGCTCCATGAACCCCGGTGCAGGCTGCCTCCCCACAGGCATATAAGCCATATAATGCGGTCTCTCCATAGCTGTTGGTAAGAATGCCCCCCATGGTATAGTGAGCGGCCGGGGATACCGGCACCCTATCCTTGCTTATATCTATGGACTTCTGTAAACAAGTCTGATAAATATTGGGAAATCTTTTGGTAACCCGGGGAATATTTCGCATATCTAAATAAACACACTGGCTGTCATCCTTGCCTAACTCGCTCAGGATAGCCCTGGCAACAATATCCCGGGGTGCCAGCTCCTCCAGGGGATGATATGCGGCCATAAATCTTACTCCATTGCTATTATAAAGCAGTCCGCCTTCTCCCCGCACCGCTTCTGATATCAGGAAGCGCTGGGTATCGGAGTTGAATAAAACGGTAGGATGAAATTGCATAAATTCCATATCACTGAGCTGGCATCCAGCTCTGAAGCAGGCGGCCATACCATCTGCAGTAGCTACATCCGGATTAGTGGTATGCTTGTATAGCTGCCCGGCTCCGCCGGTTGCAATGATGGTGGCTCGAGCCTGGTAGATGATATTACCCTGGTTTTTGGTATCGTAAACCAGGACTCCATAACATTCTTTCGACCTCTCGTTGCCAAGTATATCAATCAAAAACTGCCCTTCGATGATTTCTATATCCGGGCACTCCTTACATTTCTTAACTAGTGCCTCACGAATAGTTGCTCCGGTAGTATCAGCAGCATGAAGTATACGGGCTTTACTATGCGCACCTTCCCGAGCCAGAGAAATGTTACCGTCTTTCATATCAAATATGGCTCCGGCTGTGATCAGTTCCCTTACTCGGTCTGGTCCTTCCCTTACCAGTACATCAACCGCTTCAATATCGCACAAACCGGCACCGGCCTCCAGAGTATCCTCCAAATGCAAAAAAGGGGAATCCTCTTCATGAACAGCAGCAGCAATTCCCCCCTGGGCCAGGCCAGTATTGGAGTCTTCTATACTTTTCTTGGTCAAAATGACTACTTTGCCAAATTCTGAGGCTTTAAGTGCCGTAAAAAGCCCGGCAATTCCACTGCCAATGATTACAAAATCGCTGGCTCGCACAGGTGTATTACGGCACAAATTGCCTATATACCTAGAAATAATCATGTCCCACTTCTCTATCTTTTCTATTTTTTGCTTAATTGACCTGTTGTCTACAACTGCCCATGCTCAGGAAATATTAAGCATTCTCTCCAGTGCTTCCCGAGCTTTGATACTCACCTGGGGATCTACCTCGATTTGATTCTCCAGGTTTTCCATCGATAAGGCCAGGTTTTCCAGAGTTATGTACTTCATATCCGGACAGATAAAATCATTATAGGCAAGATATACTTTCTTATCCGGGCAGTGTTTGTTCAGAGTATATACAAAACCTGCTTCGGTGCCTAATATGAATTCTTGGGCCGGACTTCCCTTGATGTACTCCAATAGTCCAGCAGTAGACCTCACTGCATCTGCCATTTCAGTTATCTCAGGCTGGCATTCGGGATGAACGGCGGTTAAGGCCTGTGGATGCAGCTTTCTTTGTTGGTTTATATCATCCACAGTTAGCCGGTCATGAACCGGACAGTATCCATCCCACAATATCATTTTTCTTCCGGTTTGGTTTTGTATATACCGACCCAGATTTTTGTCTGGCACAAATATTATTTCTTTCCCTTCCGGTATAGAAGCCACTACATTAATAGCATTAGATGAAGTGCAGCAAATGTCGCTTTCTGCTTTCACTTCAGCCGAAGTATTAACATAACTGACTACTACCGCGTTCGGATACTGTTCCTTCTTTTTCCTTAATTCCGATGCAGTAACCATATCAGCCATCGGACAGCCAGCATCGGGGTAAGGTAAAATTACTGTTTTGTCCGGGCTTAATATCTTGGCACTTTCTGCCATAAATCTCACTCCACAGCAAATAATCACCTCAGCGCTGCTCTCTGCAGCCTGCCTGGCAAGCTGCAGAGAGTCACCCACAAAATCGGCTATGTCTTGTATTTCGGGCGGCTGGTAATAATGTGCTATGATTACAGCGTTTAATTCCTTTTTCCGGGCTGTAATATATTCACCTGGTTTTCCTTTGAGCAAAATAATATCCCCCTGGCTTAAACTATTAATCGCTTATCTGTTCTATCTGGTTCTTTTCGTTTACAAAAACCAGTCTGGGTTTATAATTTTCACATTCTTTGGTTTCTAATAGAGTATAAGTTAATAGTATTATTAAGTCTCCAACTGTTACCAGCCGAGCTGCAGCCCCATTTAAACACATCAAGCCTGAACCTGGTTCTCCTTCTATTACATAGGTATCGAACCTCTGCCCATTATTGATATTAACTATGGTTACTTTTTCATTTTCCAGAATGTCGGCTGCATCCATTAAATCTTTATCTATGGTAATGCTGCCGACGTAATTTAAATTTGCTTCCGTAACTGCAGCCCTGTGAATTTTGGATTTTAACATATAACGCAACATAGCTCACACCTCCACCAACCGGTTATCGATTAATCTGGTTTTCCCAAATCTGACTGCTAATGCCATGATAATCTTTCTGTCTGCTTTTTCAACATCAGCCAGATCATAGGCATCATATATCTCTGCATAGTCGATTTCGGCCAGAGGGCTGGATGTAATTATTTCTCTTAACTTGATTTTTAACCTGGCCGCATCGCTCTCTCCATTTTTGATCGCTTCTTCTGCTTCGCTGAGGGCCTGATTCAATATCAGAGCCTGTTGTCTAGCTTCGGGATCCAGATAAACATTTCTGGAACTCATAGCCAGTCCGTCTGCCTCTCTTACTATAGGTACCCGGATGATGTCCAGGGGAAAGTTTAATTCCCTGACCATTTTCTCCAGTACCATAACCTGCTGGGCATCCTTCTGCCCGAAAAAAGCTTTGTCCGCCAGACAGATATTAAACAGCTTGGCACATACAGTAGTAACTCCCCGAAAATGACCAGGACGGGATGCACCACAAAGTTTGCCGGTGATTTCTCCGGTGACCTCTACGAAGGTACTGCTGTCTGGACTGTACATTTCTTCGTTGGACGGAGCAAATACCGCATCGACTTTTTCCTCTTCCAGTAATCCGGTATCCCTTGCAAAATCACGGGGATAAACTTCGAAATCTTCACCTGCTCCGAACTGGATCGGATTTACAAAAATGCTGACTACTACTATATCACAATGCTTTCTGGCTTCGCGCACCAGTGACAGGTGCCCTTCATGCAAATAACCCATGGTAGGAACGAGTCCTATCTTCTTACCCTGCAGTTTTTGCTCTTTACACCAGTTTTGTATAGTTTTTATCTCCTCAAATATCCTCATAACATCTTCCCTTTTCCTTTACCTAATACAACCGGTCTAAAACCTCATCCTGTATGGTAAATCCATGTTCTTCAGCAGGGAAAGTACCCGCTTCAACTTCTTCTTTATATTGCTTAAATGCCTCCATAATTAGAGGCTGTAAATTGACGAATTTCTTTACAAACTTGGGAATATGTCCGGTAAACATCCCCAGCATATCATTGATCACCAGTACCTGCCCATCACAATATTGCCCGGCTCCTATTCCAATCGTGGGGACGGATAGCTCTTCGGTGATCCTTTTGGCCAGTTTGGTAGGGACACCTTCCAGGACTATAGAAAATACTCCTGCAGTTTCCAGGGCTTTCGCATCCTGGATGATCCTTTGCGCAGATTCCAGGTCTTTGCCCTGCACTTTAAAACCCCCAAACTGGTTGACTGACTGTGGCGTTAATCCGATATGCCCGACAACAGGTATCTGAGCGTCCAGGATAGCTTTAATGGTATCTACCCGTTCTACTCCCCCCTCCAGCTTGACGCTTTGAGCGCCGGCTTCTTGAATGAAACGGCCTGCATTGCGCACTGCTTCCTTAACGGAAACGTGATAGGAAAGAAACGGCATATCTCCGACAACCATAGCATTTTTTGTCCCTCTCACTACCGCCTTGGTATGATGGATCATATCGTCCATAGTAACTGATAAAGTATTTTCATAACCTAAAACTACATTACCCAGTGAATCACCAACCAGAATCATATCGATACCTGCAGCATCTACCATGCTGGCCAGGGAATAATCATATGCAGTAAGCATAGAGATTTTTTCATTTTTTAGCTTTTTATCTTTTAAAACAGTAGTTGTAATTCTTGCCACTTTACCACGCTCCTTTATCAAACTACCTTTTCAGCTCATAATTAGAGCCGGTGGAAAACAAACTAAACTTCCCTAATCCAATTTTGCCATCACTTGAGCAAATGTATCCTGGAATCGTATCATCTGTTCCATGTCGATAGTTCCCTTTTCCAGAGCAACCTGCGAGGTATAATAACCCAAGCAGCTGTATAGATCAATCAAATCTGCTCCGGTTTCCTCCATGCAGGCTAGATGATTTAATACGGTACTTATATCTCCTCGAGATATAGGACCAGTCAAAGCATCCGGGATTCCTGCAGTCTCAATGTTTCTAATGGTCCCTTTTATCAATGGCAGTAAAGCTTTCACGGCCATTTCCCGGGATACCCCGGTAATCTCCAGAAGCTTAATGCCCAGATTGATAACCGTTACCAGATAATTGGAGACCACACAAGCCCCTGCATGATACAAGGGTTTAGCGTCCTGGTCAATAAAGAAATATTCTCCCTTCAGTTTTTCTACCATATCGATTCCTACTGCATAGGTATCCTGGTCTCCCTCTATGCTGAATATGGAACCTGGTATATTCTCTATTGCCATCCCCAGGTTGGCGAACGACTGAAGGGGGTGCAAGGATAAAACTCTGGCACCGAACTGCCTGGCTTTATCAAGTATTTCCGATGATTGAGCACCGCTCATATGAATAACAACCTGTCCATTACTAAACGCCCTGCTGTTTGCAAGTTCATCTACTACGCTCTGTATAGCGCTGTCGCTAGTTGTTATAAATAATATGTCCGTTGAGCGAGAAACCTCTTGAGGCGATGCATAAGTGGCACATCCTATCCGGTCCACAAGTGTTTTTGTAGATTCGGATTTTTTATCATGTACACCCGTAATCTCATACCCCTTGTCATGGAGTACCACCCCAATAGCTGTTCCTACAACTCCCGCCCCAATGATGCCTACTTTTTTACTCACAATCCAAACCTCCTTTGGGCTGAGGCAAAAACCTGGGCTTTGCTAACGTCTCGTCTTGTCCCGTTCTGGATACAAGCGAATTTAATGCAGGAGTACCGGCGGGAGACTCCTTTAGTCAACCTTATTTATTGTTTTTTCATCTTCTCGCCCCAAAGCTCTAATCAACACCTCCCTGATTCCCATTCCACTGTCAGGAAAAACAATCTCGGAATTTATTTCCTCCAGTGGAATTAGTACAAACAACCTTTGCTGCGCATAGGGGTGTGGAATTTTCAATTCCGGAAAATCCACAATTTCATCCCCATACAATAAAATATCAAGATCTATAATCCGAGGGCCCCAATTCTCGGTGCGCTGGCGGCCCATGTTTATTTCTATTTTTTGTAATTCTCTTAATAGTGCCCTGGCACTTAAATGTGTTTCTATCATAATTACCTGGTTGTAAAAATCGTCTTGATTCTTATTGCCCCAGGGTTCAGTCAAATATATCGATGATACAGCTTTTACCTGAATGCCAATGATATTTTTGATTATATTAATAGCGTCCTGTAAATTTGAGGCCCGATCCCCCATATTAGAACCAAGCCCAATATACACTTCTATTTGTTTCACATTACCATCCTTAAGCTTATTATACCAATAAAATTCTATATGGGAATTTCATAAAAACTTATGGTTATAGCTTGTATCTTAATATCATCTATTAAACTTGTAAAGATTTTATTTTCGACTGCGTTCTATTTTAACTGCAAAATATTTGAATTCTCCATCAACGGGTGCACATGGCTTATACACCGTAATCTCAGCTGCTTCTACCGCATACTTGGCCAGTATCATTTCACAAATCTTCCCAGCCAGGGTTTCTATCAAATTAAACGACTGATTTTCTACAATTTCTCCTACATCATAAAAAATATCTGCATAATTAATCGTATAATTAAGTTCATCCTTTTCTGCCGCTTCTTTCAAGTCTTTGTATAAAACGAGATCTATTTCAAATCTCTGGAAAGTATTTTTTTCCGCTTCTAATACTCCGTGTCTCCCATAAAAAACTAGGCCCCGCGCAATTACTTGATCCACTTTAGCGTACCACCGCATCAACTATTTGCGCAACCCTTTGACTTTCTTTTACATCATGGACCCTGATTATATCCGCTCCATTCATAATACTTATCGCCATCAGCCCCAGGCTGCCTTCCAGTCGTTCATCCACGTCCAGATCAAGTGTTCTGCCAATAAAAGATTTCCGCGATATTCCTACTAAAACTGGAAAACCCATACTCTTAAAGGCTGATAATTGTTTTATAATATACAAATTTTCACCGGGACTTTTACCAAACCCAATTCCTGGATCAACAATGATCTTGTTACGGGCTAATCCAGAATTTTCTAAAATTTTTACCGACTCCTGTATCTCACGGACTATATCCGAAATAATATCTTCATAAGCCTGTCCCTGATTAATCTGCAGTCTGTTATGCATAAGTATTACTGATGCTTGTTTTTCAGTCACCACCGGCTGCATATTAGTATCTAATTTTAAATTGCCAATATCGTTGATGATATGAGCTCCATTATCCAGTGCCGCTTTTGCCACTGCGGCTCGGCAGGTATCAACTGATATGGTAATACCCTGGGCTGCCAGGTTCTTCACCACCGGCAGTACCCTTTTCAGTTCCTCTTCCTCGTCTATCATAACTGAATCAGGGCGGGAAGATGCCCCTCCGATATCTATTATATCAGCTCCCTGTTCTATCATCTCACAAGCACGGGCAACCGCCCGGTCAGGCTCAAGATACTTTCCGCCATCTGAGAATGAATCAGGAGTAATATTTAGAATTCCCATTATTATAGTTTTTTTCCCAATCTCCAGTTCTCTGCCGTTAGCCAACTCTACAATTTTTGATCGGATTTCTAGATTATCTAAAAGATTTTTGATTTCTAAGGCCAGTTTGTTAAGTCCCAGGGGCTGTTTATGTAATTTATCAATTAATAATTCATATTGTCTCAGGGTCCCCATTAATAAAACGTCTGTTTTACTTCTATCAACGATTGCCTCCCTGGATATGGCAGCTTCTCCTCCCCGGGATAACATTTCCTGCTTGATGATATTAGCTGCTGCACCACTAATATTTTTTAATTTAATACATCTATGTATCGCCTTGGGTATCATATACGGATAACTGCCCGGGTCTGAGCCTATTTCTCCCAGGATTGATCTTGCTTCACTCTGGTTAGCTATATATACTACATGATGCCCGTGCATTGCTATCCCCCATTTAACTGATACTATTAAAATTTTTAATATTCAAAATTGCTAACGCTTATCTCTTTTTTTCTTATCTTGGGACACTGGGCGCGGTGCTGACAGTGACCACATTTACGTGACAAATTATCGGCCCGGTGCAGTCTCTCTCCTAAAAAGCTCATGTCCCGACTGATGTTGCGATGTTCATAGACTGCCCGGCATATCATATCTGCTTCATCACGGTTAAATAAGGCCCGGGGCAGGATTTCTTTCGCCAGACGAGCACCATAGGAAGCATGGTCGATGCCGCATTGGTATTCTTTCCATTTTCCTATGTCATGGATTAAACCGGCCGCGTAAATAATCTCTTTGGCCGCCAGTTTACCACTAATTCCACTATCTTTAATAAAATAGTTAAGATCATTATGTTCCAGTATTAGTATATAGGTTATCCGGGCTACTGCCAGGTGGTGCTGGAAATCATGCTCGCACAATTTGGGTTCCATCTCTGCTTCGCTGTTTCGCCTCATGTATTCCAGGTAATATTTGTCTTCAACCAGGGTCTCTACTCTCTTCAAAGCGTTCACCTCAGTAAATTTATTCAGACCTGGATAATTATATTATATTAAATAAGCGGACTAAAAATCCTCCAAAAGCCTTGTAAATAAGTTTATTATTGGTAAGGATATTATAGTCGACATTATTTTCATATACAACAGTAATATACTATATACAGCTTTAAACTGCCTTCAGTATATAACAATTCCTTCTAGCCCATCTCAATCTGTGTTTTTTAACAACTCTACAATATCCAGGTCTTTGATGCTCCGGTTAGCAAACCACTGCCCGGCAAAAACAAATACCATCCCTCCAGCTGCTACCAGCAGGAAGCTGGAAGGGTATATGATTACTGGTATGGTCCACATATCAAAATCTAGTGAATTAAAATAAATAGTCACCAGCAATCTGCCGGCCGGCATACCAACCAAAATTCCTATAATTGCCTGGGGGATAGTTTCTTTGAAAAGCAGCCAGGAGACCTCCCGTCGGGTAAAGCCAGTTGCCAGGAGAGAAATCAGTTCCCGCTTGCGCTCATTGAAACTCAATAAGACAGAATTAAATATAATAACAAAACCTAGCAAAGCGGCAAAGAAGATCATGATCCCTATCATGCTGAGAGATGTGCCCAGCAGACTGATAACGTTTTCTTCTTCATCCTGGCGGCTTTGAATAGACATGATTCCAGGTATATCAGCAAGATCTTTTTCCAGATCTGCAGCTTTGCTTTCATCCACCAGCAGCATGGCACCGGAAACAAGTGATGATTCCTGCATGATCCGATTGACCTGTTCGATAGAAGCATATGCTTCGGTTCCAAAAAGCTGGTGATTGATGGCGGTGACGCGAAGCTCTGAGGAATGTGACTCACCGATACCCAGTGCGGTTTCTACCCTTACAGTATCACCTACTTTTATACCAAGTTTGGATGCTGTTTTCTGACTTATTATCATGCCTTGCTCGGGAATCTGGAGTGAACTGCCATTTTCTGCGGCGGGAAGTTTCAAGGTGCTGTTGGTAGTCTGTCCCTGTAATAGATCATCTGCACTTTTGCCATTAAAACTCATTTCAACCGGCAATGCGAAAAAGCCCTCCAGGTGCTGAACTCCATCAATACAGGAAATACTCAGAAGCTCACTCTCTTTTACCGGTTTTTCAAAAATCACCATATAATCATACGAGATTTCTTCTGCAAAATGATGAGTCATCAGAAAAGCGATTGAATCTCTGGCCACCATTGATACCAGCAGCAGCGCCACAGCGATGGCGACTCCCAACATAGTTACCATGAGACGCAGATGGTTGCGGCTGATAGTCCTAAAAACCATTTTCCAGGAGGTATCAAATTTGCTCCAGAGCCAGGCCCAGGCTTCCAGGATAGAATGGCTGGAATTTAAGGGGGGTGAAGGTTTCATGGATTCTGCCGGGCTTATCTTTAATACTGCACGGGATGCAGTGATGCCCGCCAACAGCGAAACTAAGATGGCCAGTACAATGCTGTAGATTATGACCTGCAGGTTAACTGTGCCCAGGGCTTCAGGAAGATTGAAATAGATGGCAAACATATGGGAAAAAAATGAAGCCATGGCGATTCCCAGCATCACTCCCAGGGCAGCCCCTAGTATTCCCACAATCAAGGTATAACTGCTGAAATGCATGATGATCTGGGAGTTGTTATAACCTATTGCTTTTAATATGCCGATCTGAGTACGCTGTGCTTTGACCATCCTGCTTATCAGCACAAATTGTATGGCTGCTGCAACCAGCAGGAACAAGCCTGGAAGAAACCCCGCCATTTTACTTATACCCTCAAGTTTGGCCTCCAGGATGGCATGACTGGATTGATCCTGCCGCGGTAAATTGATCAGGTTGCCGTAGGGTTCGAGTATGGTACCGATACTCTCTACAGCCGTGTCGACATCTGCACCAGGCACAAACTGAACTATCACTTGATTAATCTGCCCGGGCAGGTTCAAGACCTTCTGGGCCTGGTTATGCGGCATCATCATTATGCCGAAGGTATTAAAATCAGTGATCAGGCTGGAGGAATCTTTTATAGGATAAGTGAATTCCGGTCCAGTTGCGGTACCTACTATTTTTACCGGGTATTTATGATTCTCGGCTATGATATCCAGGGTATCACCAAATGTCACCTGGTTAGCGGCGAAAAATCCTGGATCGACCATGACTTCAAAAGCCCCGCCGCCCGGGTGTTTTTCAAAATAACGTCCATCCATGATCTGGATGCGGTTCACTTCATGTTCCATGGGCAGAGGATAGGAGGTCAGGCGAACAGTGGCTCGCTCACCATCGTCTTTTAGTAAGGGGATATCTTTTTGAATTCGTCCGCTGACCAGCTTAACTCCGTCTACACTTTCGACCTGTTTTATGATTGCTTCAGGTGCCTTTACCACATAAAAGTAATGATCTGCGAAGTTGTTGTCCGCGTAGAAAACATCCTGGGAATGCTCCAGGTTGACCTGCATCCTAAGTTCCCGAAAAGTATAACGATGAATTGTTAATAAAACGTTGAAAAATC
>JAENYG010000060.1 GCA_016841875.1 Syntrophomonas sp. | reverse complement strand
AGCAGATTCCTGCCAGTGCTGATATACAGGCATTTATCTTTAATGTGGCAGGCGCGGTAGGTATTTGCGCCATGCAGGGAGATGGCACCATCAGCGTAGTTCCTGATACTTTCGTTAAGGATCCGATTACGGATGATTTCAATTTCCAGAGCACATCGAACAGTAGCAATGCCGATCTAAGGAGTCTGGTTGTAAGCGGATACACTCTGGACCCGGTCTTTGACCATGGTACAACCAGCTATGCAGTAAGCATACCCAATGGGGCAGACAGTGTAGAGATAACCGCAGCCACAGCCGATGGCAATGCCACTTTTGTGATAAACGGAACAGCAGGTGTTAATGGCATAGTTCAGACAATTAGCGGCTTGATAGTAGGAGAGAACACCATTACCGTGGAAGTAAGCTCGGCAGATAGTTCAGCCAGCAACACCTACACCATTACCGTTACCCGGGAAGAGCCAGCCTCCCTTAGCAGTAATGCCGATTTAAGCGGCCTTAGTGTGGCAGGGTATGAGTTGACCCCGGTTTTTGACGCAGCCACTACCAATTATGCAGTAAGCATTCCCAACGAGGTAGAGAGTGCCGATATAACCGCGACTACCGCAGATGCTAATGCCACAATAACCATTGGCGGAGCAGCAGCCGTAAGCGGTACCCCCCAGATGGTGGGCGGTCTGGCCGTAGGAGAGAATAATATCGCTGTAGTGGTGACCGCGGAAGATGGCACCACCATTAAGACATACACCGTCGTCATTACGATTATTGCAGCCGAAGACCTTTTGCCGGATCAGGTCGTGTTGTCGTGGACGGACGACCCTCTGACTACCCAGACTATTTCCTGGCGGTCTGCCAGCTATATCAGCAGCGGAAAAGTTCAATATATGAAGCAAAGTGAACAAACCCCGGACTTCACTGGTGCCAGTGTTGGGGATGCAGTTTGTACTGAACTCTATGAAGGGTATAATCATTTTGAAGTTCAACTGGCTGACCTGGAACCAGGCACGACATATGCCTATCGGGTCGGTACAGATGATTACTGGAGCGAAGCGGCTGTTTTTACCACCGCTGCCTCTACTGACAATTTCTCATTCATGTATCTGGGTGACACCCATATGGGTTATGACGAAAACACTACCACGGTGGTAACCGATTTACTGGCTGATGCCCACAACGATTACCCGGATATAAAATTTACCCTGCATTCCGGGGATTTAGTTGACGAGGGCACAGACATCAGTCAATGGGAAGACTTTTTCGATGTCCAAACCGGATATTTAAATCAGATACCATTTATGCCTGCTATAGGTAATCACGAAGCTGATGATATAAGCAGATATCTAACATCTTTCGCTCTGCCACAGAATGGACCGGTAGGGTTTGAAGAACGGCATTACTCATTTGACTATGGGAACGCCCATTTTGTAGTAATGGACAGCAATATTATGGGAAGTGAAGGCGATGTCACCGAAGCCGGGCAGGATTGGTTGGAAAATGATTTGCAAACTAGTGCCAAAGAGTGGAAGTTTGTCATGTTCCATCATCCCGCATATGAAGTGACCTCATATGATAATTCGTCGTGTGAAGTCATCAAGCAGAATTGGGTACCGATACTGGAAAGCAATGATGTTGATATGGCCTTTGTGGGTCACCAACATATGTACATGCGTACCTACCCCATTTGTTCAGAGGCGGTGCAGGAAAATGCTGCTGATGGGGTCACATACGTGATGGGTGTTTCTGGGAATAAGACTTACCTTAGCCCGGAAGAGAGTGAATACATCGCTACTGTGGCAGAAGGAGCGGATGCCATCAGTTATTCTATCATTAATATTGATGATGACGTATTGACCCTTACAACCATTGGAGCAAACGGGACTGTTCTGGATGAATACAAGATCAGCAAGAACCTGGAGATGAATTTAAAAGCTAGTATTGACAGTGTTAAACTCCTGGACAGCTCCTATGATGAAATAAGCACCATTTCAAGTTCTGAACCCTGCCATCTGCAGGCGCATATCAACAATAATACCAGTCAAACCCAGACTGTGGTAACCCTGTTCCAGGTGCGCAGCGGCTCTGATGCTAATTCAGAATACGGTGGAGAAACGCATGGGATAAGCAGTATGCAGGTAGGTATACCAGCAATTGGTGCAGACATCTATGCTGATTTTGACCTATCTGATGTCTCTCCTGGCAGAGTTTATGTAGATGTATACATTTTAGATGAAGCTGGCGTTCCCATTGATTTGCCATATGAATTCAGTTTCAACATAACAGCATAGCTCAAAAAGTATGGTGCGGGGCGGGACAGCGGCTCGCCCCACCCTATATCATTGAGATGAGTAATGAGAAAGTGATTTTGATTAAGCTTATTTATAGATTAATTCTAAAAGTAAGGGGCGAATAGGCAAACCAGGCAGTTCAATTTAGAATAGCGGGGAGGAAAGGAGAATTAATGGAAATGAGAAAAATATGCTCATTATTACTATGCTTCATGATGCTTTTCATGTGCATACCTGCCGGCCTGGCCGATGAAGCACCGGTAGAAACACCAGCCAGCAGCAATGCCGACTTAAGTAGTCTGGAAGTGTCAGGATACGAGCTGGACCCGGCCTTTGATGCATCGACTACTGATTATACAGTCAGTGTATCCAGTGAAGTATACGGTGTAGAGATATTTGCTGCCACGGCAGATATTAATGCCACCCTGGAGATAAATGGAAATGAGGTTTCCAGTGGTGAAGGACAGACAGTGGATAACCTGGATGTGGGGGATAACGAAGCAGCTGTAGTGGTAACCGCCGAAGATGGTACTACAGTTAAGACCTACACCATTATTATCACCAGGGCCGAAGCAGAGATTGAAGAACCGGCTCCGGCAGATAGTGAAATCAGCAGCGATGCCGACTTAAATAGTCTTAGTGTGGCAGAATATGAGCTGATCCCGGACTTTGAGGCTGGAACAACAGGGTATGCAGTAAGCATTCCCAATGATGTAGAAAGCGTAGATATTACCGCCACCACGGCAGATGAAAATGCATCCTTGACCATCGCTGGTACAGCAGCCATCAGCGGCAGCGCTCAGACCGTAGGTGATCTGGCAGAGGGCGATAATATCGTTGATGTAGAAGTAACCGCCGAAGACGGCAATACAGTACAGACTTACACTATTACCATTACTAGGGCCGAACCAGCACTGCAATTATTAGCACTGGAGGCCAGTGAAGTCAGCAGCAATGCCGATTTAAGCAGCCTGGCATTAACGGATTATGCCATTGATCCGGCCTTTGGATCTGAGACTACCGGATATACAGCAGAAGTACCTAACGAAGTGGATAGCGTAGAGATCACTGCCACCGTGGCCGATGCCAATGCAACTTTGACCATCGGTGGAGCAGCAGCTGTCAGCGGTACCCCTCAGACGGTCAGCGGCCTGGTCGTAGGAGAGAATGATATCGCTGTAGCCGTTACTGCCCAGGACACCACCACAGTAAAGGCCTACACCATCACCGTGACCCGGGTGGCTGTGGTCAGCAGCAATGCCGATTTAAGCAGTCTTAGTGTGACCGGATATAATCCGACCCCGGTCTTTGATGCGGCTGCCACTGAATATTCCGTATGCATACCTGGCGAAGTGGAGAGCGTAGAGATTACTGCTACCATCGCCGATGCCAATTCGACGATAACTATAGGCGGAGCAGCAGCCATCAGCGGCACCCCCCAGACAGTTAGCGGTCTGGTGATGGGCGAGAATGAAATTGCCGTGGTGGTAACGGCGCAAGATGGGACGACAGTGAAGACCTACACCTTGATTATCACACGTGTTGCGGCATATGCCACTGCATTAAGCAGCCTGGAAGTAACAGGTTACACCCTGATCCCACCATTTACGGTTGAAACGGTCGAGTATGCAATAAGCATACCCAATGATGTAGAAAGCGTAGATATAACAGCCACCACGGCAGATGAAAATGCCACCATAACTATCGGTGGAGCAGCAGCTGTGAGCGGCACCCCTCAGACGGTGAGCGGACTGCTGGAAGGGATGAACACTGTAAATATACAGGTAACCTCCGCCGATGGTAATACCTCCAATAGCTACATTATTACTATCACTAGGACCGGTGCAGGAGATCTGCCCCAGACTCCGGAAGCCTATGCCGCCAGTGACTGGGCTGAATATGGTTCCCGGATAGCAGGTGGCCGATACTTCGCTGCGACTGTCCTGCAAGATGGCACCATTGAAGTGTGGGGTGACAACAGCAAAGGAGTGCTGGTAGTACCTTCAGAAGCCACCGGGATTAAAGCAATGTTCGCTATCTATTATCAAATTGCGGCATTAAAAGAAGACGGTACTGTGGTGGTCTGGGGTAGTAATTACGATGCGCCGGCTGACCTGGCTGGAAAAAGCGTTAAAGCCGTCGCCGCTAATAACAACTGCGTAGCTGCTCTCACCGAAGACAACCAGATCTATCTCTGGGGTTCTTACAATGGGGTGTTAAGCAGTACAAGCGAATTGGTGGATATCGCCATGAACAGCAAATACCTGCTGGCTCTGGCTGCTGATGGGACAGTTGAAGCCTGGCAGTGCAACGGCCTTGCGTCCTATGCGGTACCGGCAGGTTTCAGCGGGGATGTGGTAGACATCGAAGCTGGATATTCCCAATCCCTGGCCTTGAAAAAGGACGGAACCGTAGTTGGCTGGGACGATACTGTACCTGCTGACCTGTCTGGTGTTCGTGCTATTACCGGAGGCCGCAACTTCTCAGCCGCAATTTGCCAGGATGGAACTGTTACGGTCTGGGGAGACAACACTTATGGCCAGTGTGATGTACCTTCTGGTTTACAGGCAGAAGCAATAGAAGCCGGTTATTATGGTGTGTATGCCCTGAAACCGGATGGCAGCGTAGCAGCCTGGGGAAGAAATGACTATGGTGAGTGTGATGTGCGGGAAGACCTGAACCTGTACAGCGAAGTCAGCACCCAGGACCGCCTGATCAGTCTGGCGGTAGAGTCCGGGGATGGTAATGAGCTGGGTATCCATCCGGAATTTAACTGTGTGCAGACTGGAGGGGGAATAGATATTCCTTACGCTATGGAAGAAGTACATATCACCGCGCAGGCCTACAGCAGTACAGCAGCTCTAACGATTAACGGAGATTTGGTTACTTCTGGTGAAACTTTTGTAATAAATAGTACTGATCTGGATGTGGGTGATAATCTTATTGAAATAATCGTGACGGCAGCCAGCGGCAGCCAGCGCAGCTATATCCTGAATATAAGGAGAGTCAGTGAGGGATTTGCCCTTCCTGCGCTGCCGCAGACTCCGGAAGCCTACCAGAACAGCGATTATGCGGTTTACAGCCGTCGGCTGGCAAGTAATTACGAGACCGTTCTGGCCGTAAAAAAAGACGGCACGGTAATAGCCTGGGGGCAGGGCCAAATAAGAAATATACCGCCCGATGTGGTTGATGTCAAAGCTGTCGCTGCTGGCCAAGGTCACAGCCTGGCGCTAAAAGAAGACGGTACGGTAGTGGCCTGGGGTAATAACGATGATGGCCAGTGTGATGTGCCGGCTGATTTGACTGATGTGGTCGATATCACCATAGTTGATTATACTTCTTTTGCCCTGGATAAAAACGGGAAAATTACTGCCTGGGGGAGAAACCAGTATGGCGAAGCTAATATACCTGAAACTTTGACCGGAGTAGTAGATATCCAGGGGGGAAGCCGTTACATGTTGGCCCTGAAGGCTGACGGTACCGTGACCGCCTGGGGTGATAATTATTTTAACCAGCTGGCCGTGCCGGCAGACCTGGATCATGTGGTAGCGGTTGCAGCCGCTTTCCGGCATTGTGCGGCATTAAAGGATGATGGCACTATCGTAATCTGGGGCGCAGAAGGCACTAACTATCCCATAGAGAACACAAATCCCCAGTATGTCAAGGGGATTGCCGCGGGTTCAGAGTGGGTTGCTGTCTTAAAATGGGATGGCAGCTTGGAGTTGTTGGAAAATAGTTACAGCAAGATGCCGGACATTCCCTGGAAACTGGATAAAGAAATCCTGGCTGTCAGCGCTTGCGGCTCCGTCGATCAACTGCTGTACCTCAACGAGGATGGTACGGTTGGTACATACGCAGAAGAAAGCAGGTATGGTATAACTGATATTCCCTCCTGGTTAAACCTGCTTGAGGATGACGTTCAGTATAACTGGCCCTCTCCGGATATCCCCCAGACCCCGGCAGAATACGCGGCCAGTGACTATGTTCAGGCTGCGGCTAAGATCTGTCGTGCATCAGGGGGCTATGCCATTCTGAATATGGACGGAACAGTCAGATATATTCAGACCTCCGGTGATGATTACTACGGGTTAGCTGAAGTGCCGGAAGGCTTGAGTCATGTTACCGCAATAGACGCTCAATATACTTATAATATTATGGCTTTACAGGAAGATGGCAGCGTAACAGTTTGGGGCATAAACGATGACGGTCAGTGTCAGGTGCCGGAAAATGTGCAGGACATTACTGCCATAACCTCCACGCGGACCAAAAATAACTGCTGCCTGGCTTTGAAAAATGATGGTACTGTCATCGCCTGGGGTAATGATAGCTATGGGCAGTGCCAGGTGCCGGAGGGGTTGAATGAAGTTACCGCCATTGCGGCCGGTAGTGATCATTTCCTGGCCTTAAAAGCCAATGGTACCGTGGTAGCCTGGGGTGATAATGATTACGGTCAGTGTGATGTACCGGAAGGTTTAAATGATGTCGCCCGTGTATTCGCACAGTACGATTTTTCTCTGGCTCTAAAAAACGATGGTACAGTCGTAGCCTGGGGCAGTAATTATGATACAAATGGCAGACTTTATCAGGGTCAGTGTGATGTACCGGAAGGTTTGAACGGGGTAGTGGATATTCGCATAATGGGACAAACATGTATAGCCCTGAAAAACAACGGCACTGTAGTCGTATGGGGTGATAACTATTATGGTTCGCTCAATGTTCACCCCGACCTTCACGATGTCGCGGCGATTGGTAATGCATTCGTCGATGCTATAAAAATAGACGGTACTGTAGAAGTCTGGGGTTATTCTAGTTATATGTTCTCTGACGGGGTGATGACTGGCTTGAATAATGTATTGACTGTATCCAATGATATTGTCATCTTCCGCGATGGCAGTCTTAGACATTATGAGAAGGATGATGTTACTGCGATGCTGGAAGGATTGAATGTACTGTCCGGACATTATTTCAATATCGATGAGGTGAATCTGCTCAACTCGGCAGGAAACCCAATCAGCACGGTAGCCAGCCAGGGCGGTTACCGCATCCAGGCCGGGATTGATAATAATTACGCCAGTCCCACCAACGGTCTTACCATCATCCAGGTGCGCGGCGGAGAGAGTGCTAACAGCGAAAGCGGCGGACAGGTGATGGGCTGTGTAGGCATTTCCAGCGTCATCCCGGTAAGCGGATCTACTGTCAGCAGCGATTTCACCTTGCCGGCTGGTATCAGTGGGGAAGCCTATGTGGACGTCTTCGTCTGGGAAGACTGGGAGACCATGGTACCCCGAGCCGCAGCCAACCAGGACCTGAGCTTTACGGTAAGTGAATAAAAGAACGATTGATGACCAAGATTTGGCTAAAAGCTGGAGGCTTTTCTTTGAAAAAGCCTCCAGCCGCAGGCACAGGACGGTTCTCTTGCCTACGGTATAATGACGAGAACCAGCTGCTTTCATTTTTTATTACGCAGGCAAGAGAACCGTTTAAAATACCGGGGAGGAAAGGAGAATAGGCGGAATGAGAAAAACATGGTCGATATTAATTTGTCTTATGATGCTTTTCATGTGCATA
>JAENYG010000013.1:0-100000 GCA_016841875.1 Syntrophomonas sp. | reverse complement strand
ACTTTAGTCTTGCTGTTCAGTTTTATCAGATCCTGTGCGCTTTGGATTCCCGCCGCGCAAGAGTTATCTTATCATCCACCAGGACAATTGTCAAGTTATGTTCTTCTTTTTTTTGCTGCCTTTTTTAACCAATTTGCCCAATACCTTCAGCTGGTTTTTCTGTTTCAAGGCCTTACCCCGGTTGATTGCAAGCAAATACACATCTAGGATTTCCTTATACCTGCTGGGATACTATTATTGGTCAGTGATAAGAGGGTACATCATTTCGGGTGCTCCTCTAAAATTTACATAAGTTTCAGGTACGTCTCCAACTATAATCGTCTCCGCCATAGGGATTACTGCTAGAACTTCCAATTCTTTTTCCATAAACGGTACTGCAACCATAATGTTGCTGCGAACTTCAAAGTATATAAAGTGTCTGGTCTGATTAATACCTGCTTGCTGAAATTCATTTAAAATATTTACGTGAACTTGCCCGGCGGGAATGATCCGCACTTTCATCCGAGGACCATAGGCAGCCAGCAGATCTATGCCAGACATTTCTCCCAGTGGTATTTCTATAGTATTATCTTTCATCTGCCCTAGAGACTGAGCTACTTCGATTACCGTGCTGCTCATGACCTGGTTGAGCATTATAGTGTTGGGCTGTATTAATACGATTTTTCCCTGCTCATCTTTATGCACCGTTACTATGTCATCATATTCCAGGCCCGATACCACTTTATCATTTATTATCCTGTTTATAGTCTCGGCTGCAGTTGTCTGAGCCTCAGCACTTGCCAGCGTTAGCAGGCTTTTCTTTATACGCAGATCCGCAAAACCAATCGATGTTAGCAATATGACTATCAAAATTATACTCAAAATCGGCATCAACCTGAATCTGGGACCATACATGAAACCACCCCCGTAACTTCATAATATGAAAAGTAGTTTCATTTGGTTCACATTATTAATATAATAATTATTCAATAGGGTTAATATTAGCGATAAGGGAAATTATTTTATTGCCTTCTGATGACAATAAACTGAACCCCGGCAAAATAGGGAGCAGGAAGGAACACCCTGCGGGGAACAATTTCTTCTTTAATAAAGGGAAAAAAACGTCCCTCTTTTTACTAGTAGGAGGATCTGTTTATGGAAAAATGCATAGGAACTCATTTTTTTATTGATGACCAAGTACTGCCTGCATCCTGCTTTCAAGAATATTTCGAGGAGAAAGGTTATTCTATCTATGAGGTAATCCGTATAATCAAGGGTGTACCATTGTTTTCGGAAAAACACATCAACCGGCTTTATAATTCGACTGCTTATTCTAATATAACTTTTTGCTTTTCATACGACTATATAATGAAGAAAATTTATAATCTGGCAAAAATTAATGGTTTAGCAAATGGTAATGTCAAACTGCTCCTGCATTTTTCCGGGGATAAATCCAGCCCAGAGCTGCATTTGTATATGTATTTCATTCCCCATAACTATCCTATTAAGGAAGCTTATCAAAAAGGAGTTGCAGTGATTCTAATCAGGGCTGAACGTACTAATCCCAATGTGAAAGTGGCCAATACAAATATGCGCAGTAGTATAGACAGCGAACTGAAAGAACGCGGCGCATATGAAGCCCTGCTAGTAGATACCCATGGTAATATAACCGAAGGCAGCCGTTCCAATGTGTTTTTCGTTAGAAATAAGGTCCTTTTGACTGCCGGTCAGGATAGAATACTGCCCGGCATCACCCGTGATGCAATTTTAGAAATATGTAAAATGCTCCACTACCAGGTTATTGAGGAAAATGTGCCTCAAGAACATCTCCATTTGATGGATGCAGTTTTTATCACCGGTACATCACCTAAAGTACTACCCGTACAAAGGATAGATGATTTTGTATTTGAATCAGCGAAGAATCTGGTGGTACTGGATGTTATGAGGGCCTACAATCGATTGATCGATGATTACATCACAACAAATATCCCTTAAAAAGGATAGCTAAGAATTAATAATCCGCTGCAGACAGCTTGATATGCAAGCTATAATATTATAAATGCAGGTAGTGTTCTTTACTTGTCAAATGACTGGTTCTTAATCAAGAGGGTGCAAATGCTGATTTACAGTTATTATATAACTCTCTGCTGAAGCTTTTTTCCCCTTATACTAGCTTCTCAGTAAATAAATGAAATTGCAGTTTCGTTAAAGGAGTGATATTGGTGGACAAGATAAGGGTTCGTTTCGCCCCCAGTCCAACCGGGACTTTACATATTGGCGGTGCCCGCACAGCACTATTCAACTGGCTTTTTGCCCGAAAATATACGGGAAAACTGGTCCTCCGCCTGGAGGATAGTGATATCCGCAGATCCAGCGAGGATTCTGCTCTGGGTATACTGGATGGATTACGCTGGTTGGGATTGGACTGGGATGAGGGCCCCGATGTTGAAGGAGATTTTGGCCCCTATCGCCAGAGTGATCGCATCGATATTTATCGTAAATATCTTGATGAATTACTAGACCAGGGTAAAGCCTATTATTGTTTTTGTTCATCTGAACAGTTGGCGGCAGAAAAGGAAGCAGCCCGCCTGGCAAAAGCTGACTACAGATATGCTGGACACTGCCAGACTATAAGCAGAAATGAAGCTGAAGAACGAATTCAAAATGGAGAGACTCCTGTCATAAGATTCAAATCTCCAACCGTTGGAGTCCTTGTGGTACATGACCTGATCCGGGGGGACGTTGAATTTAACAACCGTCTGCTGGATGACTTCATTATAGCCAAATCAGATGGCTGGCCTACTTACAATTTTGCGGTGGTTGTTGATGATCATGATATGCATATTTCGCATGTTATAAGAGCAGAGGAGCACCTGTCTAATACTCCCAAACAAATTTTGCTTTACCAGGCACTAAGCTGGGAACTCCCTCAATTTGCTCATGTTTCCATGATACTAGCTCCCGATCGAAGCAAATTGTCTAAACGGCATGGTGCTACCTCGGTTCAAGAATTTCGCGATGAAGGATACCTGCCTGAAGCGCTAATAAATTACCTGGCCCTGTTAGGTTGGTCAAGTGGAGAAGACCGTGACTTCTGGACGACAAGTGAGTTGATAGAACGCTTCAGCCTGGACGGTATTTCACGTTCCCCGGCTGTATATGATATAGAAAAACTGGGTTGGATGAACGGTCATTATCTGTCTGAAGCTAGCGTGGAGCGCATAGCTGCTATGCTCCATAAAGAAGCCCGTAGACGAGGTTTCATATCTGATGGAAGTGAGGAGAAATTTATCCAGGTAGTGACACTGCTCAAAAGCCGGGTAAAAACTATTAATGAGGTTCTAAATGAAGGGTCATATTTTTTTGAGCCGGTTTCCTCCTATGATGAAAAAGGCTGCAAGAAATACTTTCAAAAAGAAGACTCCTCTGCCCTGTTAAAAGAAGCTTTGAAATTATGTCAGGAAAGTGACTTTTTTTCGGCAGAAAAGCTGGAGCAGGAACTACGCCAAAGAGCTGAGGATCTAAATATCAAGGCAGCTCAACTTATTCATCCTATCCGTCTGGCCTTATCTGGACGTACTGCAACCCCTGGAATATTCGAGGTTATGGAAGTGCTGGGAAAAAATGAGTGCATACACCGAATTAATTCGGCTATACTATACGCGGAAAGTTTCAAATTTGGATAAGCAAAATCTAATTAGGCCTTTGACAAGAGGGGCACCCTGTATTATAATTATCTTCGCACGGGTAATATACCCATTGCTGCCGGTTGGTGTAAGTGGTAGCACGACTGACTCTGGATCAGTTCGCCAGGGTTCGAATCCTTGACCGGCAGCCATTTATATTTCTGGCCCCATCGTCTAGTGGCCTAGGATGCCGCCCTCTCACGGCGGAGACAGGGGTTCGACTCCCCTTGGGGCTACCATTCTTATGCGAACCTTTTGCGTAATCAAATTACCATAAAGTCTAGAGTTATAAAATCTAGACTTTATTATTATTCTAATAGGTTTGGATATATGGTGGAGGCGGTGCGTACTCCTTTGTATGCAGAAACAAGGTTAAATGTACTACAGACTTAATGAGCTTCTGGCATATTAGCCCAAAGTGATCATGATTTTTCCACACCATACCCCCACCTACTTTATAAATTTTTCTGCACCCTCCATTCTATGCTCTTTTACTCAGATAGAGAGTACTTCCAGAAAAGAGCAGTAGTGTTAGGAACAAGTATATCGGAAACCATATAGCCCCATCAGAGTTGATAATTTTGCATAATAACAGAAAGTAGAGGCCTATCGTAGTCATTACTGAAATGACAAGTGTTACGAGCGCCCCGCGGGATATATCTGTAAACTGCTTTTCATCATACCAATCCGCCAGTCTTTCCCTGCGCTTGGTAAAAATCCAGTAGACTGCAGCCAAACCGTATGGAATCAAAATAACGATACTCGATAAGAAAAGAAGTCCTCTTAAATATTCTTGGGAAACACCCGACCTGTTTAAAAGAATTATGCAGAGAAAACCTAAAACTGCGGATACAATACCAATTTGATGAACCACGAGAAATACTGATTCGTCTTTTATAGCAGGTCTACTTTCTGCATATTTTGAAAACCTTCTACTGACAGCAATAGATTGGATCAGTAAAAACAATCCAAACAGGCCATGGATAAAATGCCCCATGAAAACTATTTTCCATTCACCGGCTATATTGTGGCTAAACATGTACTCATTACCGATATCATGAAGCATTACTACATCGACTGCCAAGAGGAACAGCGAGAAAATCCCTATCACAAAGGCAGTGGCTGTTAGTATACTGTCCCTTTTAAAATACTTAAACTGCAAGACTAAGCCTATTAATCCCAACAGATGAAACAGTGCAATTATGATCAGAAAGGCGGCTACCGTCCCCCCCATCCATTCCGGAATTATCACTTCAATCTCAATTAAATCTTTTATATACGACAACATCAAGGTATTGCCCGAAATCAATCCGAGCATAATAACACTAATTACAATTAAAAAACAATTTATTCTTTTCATATACTTAACCCCCTGGCTGTTTATTCCCTTTCTTTAATGAAGAAAATCTCTTCAACAGTTTTGCCAAAAAATTCCGCAATCTTAAGAGCCAATAGAGTAGAGGGCACAAACTTTCCAGTTTCAATTGAGTGTATGGTGAGTCTCGTAACTCCCACTTCATTGGCAAGCTCCTGCTGGGTCATTTCATTGTGCTCAAACCGGCATTTCCTGATCTTGTTTCCCAGCTTCATAATTCATCAACCCCCGATGATTGCTCCAGCTTTTTTCGAAATATGGGCAGCTTGTTGAACAAATAATATGCGGCAAACATTATGATGCCTCCCGCAAAAAGTTCCTTGAGCGTAAACAGCCACGGATAGCCCGATTTGTTGATACCGAAAGTATTACCGACAAGAAGCAGCGGAATGAACATCGCGACAGCGAATACGATGAGCGTTACAAACGCATTCAGATTTGCCGCTAGGATGGCAGCAAGCTTTCCCGTTGGCTTTTTTGCCCTGACATACAAAAGCTCACCATATCCTGTAAAAATGAAAATGCCGCATATATATAACCAATTCACTTTAACAGGGATATTCGTTACGACGATGTTATCCGACCGTATAAGAATGTAAAACACTCCCATCAAAGCTGCAGCGGCACCGAAAATCAAGGCGGCAATCAACTCACGGCCCGTATAGCGTTTTCTGATCAGACCAATGATAAACAATATGAGGATCGGTACAACAAGAAGGAGGGACAGATTTGACCCTTGATTCTTGGTAATGATTGAATCCAAAAAGCTGATGATGTTACCTGAAATGGTCTGAAATAATGACGCTTTTTTTTTCATTTCAATAGTAACGGAACTGCTGCTGTTGTCTATGACTATATACTTGTCATCATTGATATCAATCATCTGGAGGCGACTGTTAGAGTATGCGCTATCCATGGTGGAATAAGTAAGGCCCGGTATGCTTATAGAATCATATCCGGCGCCGTCCTCAATGTATATTGGGATCAGCCCCGATCTTATATTGGAAAGTTTGATAGTCCTTGTATCGCCGCTTTCTTGATCACTAATGATTTCATATGGTGCTTCACTGCTGCAGTAGATCCGAGGATCGCCAAGCATGAAGTAATGCGATGCGGCCGCGTAGCTCTGCATTGCTGCATGGTTTTGAATCTGCACGAGATGTCCGAGCGGAAATTTGTCCCATGTGTATATCGTGCTGATATCCTTGTAATCGCCGAATCGCGTACCAGCCACGGATGAATAGAGGAATCCGCAGTAAGCGATGGCGCCCTTGCTGATGCACTCCAGGGCAATAGAATTTCCCTCCCAGGGTTTGAACGTACTGCATCCGTAATTCTGTATCACACAGTCGTTGAGTTCCGGGATGTCGGCTGATTTCACGGTGATGCCCAAACTCTTGTCAAACCATAAGCCAGCTGCACCTTCAAGTGATATCTGGATGGCTTCTGTGTTTTGGAGTACTGTCAGGATATTCACCATGGTCAATTCCCTGCTGGCAACTTCTGCATTGTGGCCATATATGATTTCGGGCTCGATTTTGTTTTTTTTGGTCCCGTTAATAATCGCAAAATCATTACCCGAAACCTGCGATGAACCTTTCCAGAGGCTGCGCGCGTCCTCAATCGTTTTTCCTGATATGATACCGACGGATATGAATGTGTCCAGACCATTCATTGCATTGCTAAAATCCATCAGGACACGTTCAGACAAGTTTTCAGGCGAAATGACCCACAGCAGAAAAACCGGCTTGGCCTCCATCGTTTCCTCAAAGGTTTGATATACCGGAATTCCTCCTGTCGACGATATTTCTTCAGCCAATGAATAATAGGGATCATCTGTTGAAGCAAGAATTACTGTATCGGTATCCGACTCATTACTTGCATATGCTGTTGTAGAATTTAAGCAGAACAAAGCTATAGCAATTAATAGAATAGAAATTAAGTTCTTCATTTATTCCTCTTTAAGAATCCTACATTATAAATATATATATCTATACTCTATGTATATTATAATATATATAAAGTATATAATACTATACTTTATATTATAACAAATAGTAGATAAATTACTATCTTAAGATTAAACGTTATTCTTAAAAGAGGTAATTTAAAAATTTCCTTGGTAGCAGCAGAAGCCATATAAATGAAAAACCGTGCTAATCTAAAGTGCTCCCCGTCAAGTAGACAGGGAAAAATAAAATATTTTGGAAGTGGTATGATACATATGAAACCAATTCGCAAAGGCCACAAAAAAGATGAACGAGAAGTTCACCCCAGTCATCTTTTTTTATTTCTTAACTTACTACCCCGCAGCATTATCACTATCATTGGGGATGGTATCAGAATCTATCCCGGTGGCACTCTTTCCCAGGTCATATACCCCACAGGCAGCAGCGCCAAGTAAGATACCTATTGAAATTCCAGCAAGAATAGGTTCTCCAGAAGATATAGAAAATGCAATCCCGGTTAGAATTCCTATGCCAAGTGAGAGTATGGGCGCCCATTTAGTAGATAACCCAGCTTTCTTGGCTACACCAACTATAGAAGTTACAAGAGCTAATGCAGGCAGTCCATAAATTGCATAGGCAGTTATATCTATGTCCATGATTATCCCTCCTTATAATTAGCCAACCGAATCATCATCATCCATAACAGATAAGCAGGAACATATTCCGCCAGTTTATCTTCAGAGCTCCAGTTTTCAGGGTTATTCACCAATCCTTTAGCTGCCAATTCCTGTAACGCAGCCTGGCCTCCTTCTATCATCCATCTTTCTAACGCCACATCTATCACCCCATTCGCTAATTTCGTGTACAGCTCGGTCCAGGGAAATAATGCCCCAGGACAGGCGGTGGCCATCACGTCCTTGTGTCCAATCACAGCTGTATTCGGATATCTTTTCCAGATATCGAATACCAGCCAGACCAGGCCGTCCATTTGATTATCGGTCGGTAATGAGCTGGTAAAATTCCCGATCAGGCAAATGCCAATCCCATTGCTATTTGCTTCATGGGTTGAGTCTTGATACGCATGTGCACCAACTGCCCACTCCGGACGACCTCTATATATAGTGCCATCGGCATAAATCACATAATGGTAGCCGATTCCAATCCAGCCGTTAGCCAGATGCCAGCGGTGAATGTCTTCAATGGTAATGCTGATATCACTGGCCGAGTGATGGATTACCAACTTTTCGGTTTTTAATCTTTCCTTGAAACTGCCATTAAAGACAAGCCCATTCTCTAATATTTGCATAATTGTTTTCTCCACCTTCTTAATCCAAACCAGGATTATTTCCAACTACAAATCCATTAATTGAGAAATTCTACAAGGACTGATTTGATACACCTTCTTTTCCAATATATGCTTTCATGAATGATTAGTGTGATAGTTCGATGCTATATGGGTATAAGTAAGTTATATTGACCAAGCCTATCCTTTCCATACAGAGTTATTTAACTATTTTTCGGTTGTCTCTAGGATTACGCCTAAGTGCTTGGTCCAAATTTTATGATGGGGTGTTATAATAACAATCAGGAAGGTTTGCGATGAGAGGAGTTTATTATGGTGGAATTTAAGGATATGATTACTCCTTTGTATATTCACCGTGATTCAAGTGCATCTGAGGCTTCACGGTTTTTACTCCAGCACCAGATCGACGGGATTAGGGTGGTTGATGATAATAATGAAGTAGTGGGTTTGATAAACTGGTCCCATCTGTTGAGAATAGTAGCAGATGGTTTATCCCCTGATACACCAGTTTATGAAATAATGTCCCAGGATCAAGAAAGTATAAGTATATTGGACGAGCTCCAGTCTATGACGGGTAAATCCATTGATAAAGATAATGCTTCTAATATGGAAGACAACCGTTCCTTATATAACCTTACTATGTCCTTTTTTGAAATTCTGCAAAGGAAAAAGCAGGAATGGGATATTTGCCTGAATTCTATATATAATCCTATGGTTGCAGTCGATGCTGAACAACGAATTACCATTTTCAATCAATCTCTGGAGGCGGTATCTGGATTATCGGCCCGCGAGTCCTACGGACGACACATCAACGAAGTATTTGATATGAGTGAATTAGGCCAGATACTAAAAAGCGGCGAAAAACAAACCTTGCAGAAAATTAGATATAAAGGTAAGACTCTATTATCAAATCGGGCACCTATTACCGTAGATGGAAAGATAACCGGTGCCGTTGCAGTTTTGCAGGACATATCTGAACTGGAAACCGTAGTCGAGGAATTAGAGGTAACTAAAAAGCTTAACCAGCAGTTAGATGCCATTTTCGAATCTTCCTACGACGGTCTATATATAACGGATGGGGAAGGCATTACCCTTCGTCTGAATAAGGCTTTTGAGCGTATTATGGGGGTTTACTCCGAGGAGTGTGTTGGACGTAATATGGCAGATCTGGTCCGGGAAGGTTATTTTACCCGTTCGGGAACCCTGTTGGTACTAGAAAGGAAACACTCGGTAACTATACCTTTGCAGTCCAAGACCGGGAAAAATGCCCTGGTAACCAGCAACCCCATATTTGATGACGATGGTAATATTGTTTTGGTGGTTACCAATGTGCGGGATTTGACTGATTTGATAGAACTGGAACGCCAGTTGGAAGATGTTAAAGTCTTAAGGGAGCGAGAACTCGATGCCATAGTTGAATCATCCTTCGATGGTTTGTATATTACTGATGGACTGGGCAAAACCCTGCGAGTTAATAAGGGATTTGAACGCATCACTGGGATTACCGCCGAAGAGATTACCGGACGGTATATGGAAGACCTGGTTCAAGATGGCGTTTATTCAACATCGGGAAGCTTACTGGCGATTGAAAAACGGAAAACCGTTACCGTTCAATTGAAAGCCAAGTCCAGGAAGGATATACTGGTTACCAGTACACCTATTTTTGATGACGAAGGTGAAGTGATAATGGTAGTCACTAATGTGAGAGATATGACTGAACTAATAACCCTGGAACGCAAATTGGAAAGAGTAGAAGGATTAAGACAGAAAGAATTGGATGCTATTTACAATTCTTCTTACGATGGTTTGTATATTACAGACGGAGAAGGCACTACCTTGAGTCTTAATAAAGCCTTTGAACGCATCATGGGTGTTACGGCAGAAGAATGCGTAGGTCGTAACATGGCTGATTTGGTGAATGATGGTGTTTTCACCCGTTCGGGAACCCTCCTGGCCCTGGAAAGCCACGAGACGGTTACCATCCCTCTCCAGTCAAAAACAGGCAAAAACGCACTGGTTACCAGTACCCCGGTTTTTGATAATACCGGCGAGATAGTACTGGTAGTTACCAACGTAAGGGATTTAACCGACCTGATTGATTTAGAACACAAACTGGAACAAGTAGAGGGATTGAGGCAGAGAGAGCTAGGAGCTATTTTTGATTCTTCCTATGATGGTCTGTATATAACAGATGGGGAAGGTAATACCCTGCAACTCAACAAGGCCTTTGAGCGCATCATGGGCGTTAAACCAGACGAATGTGTAGGATATAATATGGCGGATCTAGTCCGGGACGGTGTATTTACCCGCTCGGGTACACTGCTGGCACTTAAAACCCGGGAAACAGCCACCATTCCCCTGCAATCAAAAACCGGCAAAAATGCACTGGTTACCAGTACTCCTATTTTTGATGAAGATGGCAATATTATTCTGGTAGTCACCAATGTGCGTGATATAACTGAGCTAAATGATTTACAGGGCAAAGTCGAACAGCTGGAAGGCTTGAGCCGCATGTATCAGGTGCAGCTGAATCAGTTAAAGAGCTCCAAAAGCTGTATACTGCACTCGGATAAAATGCGTAAATTACTAAAAATAGTCAACCATGTATCAACAGTTGATTCCACCGTTCTTATCCTCGGGGAGTCCGGAGTAGGTAAAGAAGTAGTAGCTGATATCCTCCATACTAGCAGTCCCCGGTTAAACAAACCATTTATCAAGGTAAACTGTGGTGCGATACCCCATAATTTGCTGGAATCAGAATTGTTCGGTTACGAACCCGGTGCTTTTTCGGGAGCAAGTAAATCTGGTAAAGCTGGAATGTTTGAACTGGCTGACGGCGGGATCCTGTTCCTGGATGAAATAGCTGAAATGCCTCTGGATCTGCAGGTTAAGCTGTTGAGGGTTTTACAAGATAGCAAGATAATGCGCATTGGAGGTACCAAAGAGATCGAAGTTGATGTCCGAATTATCGCTGGTACTAACCGCAACCTGCAGGGTATGGTGCTTGATAATCTGTTTCGTAAGGACCTTTATTATCGGCTTAACGTAGTGCCCATCTTGGTTCCCCCTCTTCGTGAACGACGGGAAGATATCCCGGTTTTGAGTAAGCATTTTCTAGAAATGTTTAACCGCCGACACCGGATGAATAAACGTCTTTCGGGTGACGTTCTAAAATACTTTATCTCTTATGACTGGCCGGGTAATGTAAGAGAATTGGAAAATCTTATTGAACGTCTGGTGGTTACCACCCAGCATGATATTATAGGAATGGACGATCTATCATCCTGGGCAGAACTAGAAGCTGTATCACAGCCTAAAACGGAGATCATCCCTTTAACCATCGCCCTGGAAAATACAGAACGCAGTCTGCTGCAGGAAGCTTTTTCTATGTATAATTCAACCTATGCAGTGGCTCGAGTACTGGGAATAAGCCAACCTACCGTAGTGCGCAAGGCCGCTAAGTATGGAATTGTTAAACATAAATAATGACACAGGGGAACGTTATCGGTGTATCATAAGCGGCAGGTAAGACACCTGCCGCTTATGTGTTTTGCTATATCTAATTGTTGACTATGAGCCTTATCTCATTTTATTAATTTTCCGCCATATGTTCATTTTTTCTGCTTCCTTGATCAATTCGTCTCTGAAATCAGGATGGGCGATGTTGATCAATTCTTCCGCTCTTTGCCAGGTACTCTTCCCTTTCATATTGGCTATCCCGTATTCAGTAACCAGCATATGAGTGGCAGTCCTCGGATCGGTAACAATAGCACCCGGAGTAAGTGTAGGCTGAATCCTGGACTTTACTACCCCTTTACTTTCAATGGTGGAGGGCAGACACACAAAACTCTGACCACCTTTGGATTTATAAGCACCTTCTACGAAGTCCAATTGTCCACCGGTGCCGCTGATATGCCTGGTACCTACACTCTCTGAACATACCTGTCCGAACAAGTCTACTTCGATACAGGCGTTTATGGATACAAAATTGTCGATCTGAGCTACTACAAAGGGATTATTAGTGTAATCTACCGAAAATGAAGCTAGTCCTGGATTGTCGTCTATATAATCATATAGTTCCTGACTGCCCATAGCGAAAGAATATACCTGTTTGTACCGGTCGATATTTTTACTTGCACCCGTTATTTTACCCGCTTTTACCATTTCCAGATATGCATCCACGTACATTTCCGTATGAACACCCAGATTTTTTAAGTCAGAATTGGCAACCATAGTTCCCACTGCATTGGGAGTACCACCGATACCCAGCTGTAGGCAGTTGCCATCATATAAGTGTTCGATAATAAACTCGGCTATTTTGATTTCAACCTCAGAAGCCTTGGATGATCCCAGTACCATTATCGGCTCGTTTCTGCTTTCCATTATATAGTCTACCTGGGTAACATGCACACATTCCTGATTTCCTCCCAGACATCTGGGCATTTTGCTGTTAACTTCCAGTATGGTTATATCAGCCGTTTCCATCATTGCCCAGTTGTTTACAGCACTCCCGCCAAAGTTGAAATATCCATGTTTGTCCATAGAAGTAACCTGAATAACTGCCACATTGTCAGGAGTACAGTCTTTTCTGGTCATCATAGGATTTTCATGAAATTTCATAGGGATATAATATAGAGTTTTACCAATAAACTTTTTATCATGGCCTGCTACGTGCCAACTGTTCCAGGTAAAAACATCTCCATCAGGATCAGCTTCTGCTGTGAAATGCTGGTAAGCACCGATATCACAGCGTATGTTCACATCCTGTAGTTCATCTTTCCTTTTCGCCAGGGCTTCATCGAAATCTCGTGCACAGTTTATGCCGAAACCATATTCTACCCAGTCTCCTGATTTGACCAGTTTGGCTGCTTGATCAGCAGTAACTAATTTGTTTTTATATTCATCTAACCATCTCTGATACACGCAGTTGCCTCCTCCATATCAATTCTTTTGATTGAAACACTCCATTAATTATTAATGTTTAGTCATATTATGGAGACCTGCTATACAGCCCGATTAGCAGGTGCTGCAGTTTTATTGCTATATTGATAGTATTTACCCGATTTTTTAAAACCTTGTAAGAGATCATCATTATTGCTGCCTACTATCATATCTGCCTGATATATATGAATACACTCCTGCCCTGGTTCACTGCCTTCGAGAATACGCTCATTTATTTCTAAAATGACATGCTCCGCCGTTTCATAATATTTCTTAAAAATGTGTTTTTCTGCAGCATTGCTGCCAAACCAGAAATACCCATCTTTATCCATCGGACTTACTGTAGCCATAAAAACCTGGCCTGGAAGCACATCCTGGTCCGGACTGTATTTAACCTTTCCTTTACCTGTGGTCTTTCCTCCTTCATTAAAAGCACTTTCCCTGATCCCTGGATAAATCCCCTCATAAAACTTAAAATGTTCTTCAGTAAAATCAGCATCCATAGCATAATATCCGCAGGAGATATCATTACAGATTATTTTGACACCATAAAGCTCATCTGTGCGCATAGCCAGGGCACGGTCCAGTTCATTTATGCTGCATATTCCGAAAGCATATATAACCCGGTTACCAGACTTAATTACTCTCACAGCTTCTTCCGCAAAGGTAAATTTTCGCGCGTATTCATCTGCATATTTCAAGCTCATTTTGTAGTCTACCTCCATAATAACCGTTCCGTTCAGGTTTTTTATTGAGAGCGGAACCCGTAACCGACCCCGCTCCCATGATGTTTATTTCAGTTTTCAGTAGATGTAATTAGAAATTTCGCCTTCTTTCAGGCATCCGGTCAGCGAATGGTTTCCTGTCCTTAGGACAGGACCCATCTGAATTACATGAATGATTCTTCAGCTATGTCAATAGCGCTCTTGTCGCCGGCCTTCATGGACTTCTCGAATCCGAAGATATCGGTAACATGGTTCATTATATAGAACTTGGCGCTGGCGATTTTGCCCTTATAGAAATTGGCATCGAAGTGGTCTTCGCCTAGTTCTGCCAGCTTCTTGGCAGCCAGGAGGGCTTGGGAGAGCAACAGCTTGCCGCAGTAGACTCTCGCACCTGCATGCATGGTGCGGGTGGAGAAGAGCTGTTTCATTTGCTTATCGCCGGCCGTCCAGGCAGCATTCATATCAACAATATTTTTGAAAGAAGTCATGGCATCCGCCATCATGGCGAATTCAGCCGCGAATTCGTCAGTCTTCTGACCGGAGACGAAGTCGTCGATTTCTGCCACCCACTTCTTGAATGGTGCGCCGTCCTTCATGGTGAACTTGCGGCCAGTATAATCTTGTGACTGAATGAAGTTGGTGCCTTCCCAGATGCCGTGGATAACGCAGTCACGGTATAGGGAGGCCGGGGCATACTCTTCCATGAAGCCGTAGCCGCCATGGCATTGGATCGCTTCCCCAGTGAGAATCCTGGCCATGTCTGATGAATAGGCCTTGCACAGTGGGTTGGCAATCGCGAACATGTCACCATAATATTCTCTCTCTTCCGCTGTTGCAGCATCTACTTCCAGGTCGCGGTAGAGATAGGCTTGGTAAATCAACGCCCGGAGGGCTTCCATGCCGGCTTTCTGGTACAGCAGCATGCGACGAACGTCTTCGTGTTCAATGATCCTGACGCTTGGGCCCTTGGGATCGGTCGATTTTTTGCTCTGTACACGTACTTTGGTATAATCCAGAGCCGCGTAGTATGCAGAATCTATGCAGCCCAGGGTGAATAAACCGGTGTTCAGACGTTCTTCGTTCATGTACGCGAACATCTGTGACATCCCTTTGCCGCGGCCATCTACCACTTCTTTTTCGCCTACCATCCAGCCGTAACAGTTGTCGTTTTCACCCATGGCCAGGGTAAGAGTGGAGGAACCGTGGATACCCATCTTGTGCTCGATGCCAACGGATGTTACGTCGTTCCAAGCACCCATGGAGCCATCCTCGTTGACCCAGAATTTGGGCACGATAAAGAGGGAAATGCCGGCGGTACCTTCTTTAGCGCCCGGGGTCTTGGCCAGCATCAGGTGGATAATGTTTTCCGCCAGGTCATGGTCGCCGGAGGTGATAAAGCACTTCTGGCCTTTGAGCTTATACAGGTGCGGGGTGTCAGTGGGGGTTGCCTTACTGGCAACCGCACCGACCTCGGATCCTGCGCCCGGTTCGGTCAGACCCATGGTACCGCCCCATTCACCGGTGTACATCTTGGGCAGGAACATGTCCTGTTGTTTTTGTGTGCCGTAATCCTGGAGCACGGTGGTAGCACCCTGGGTCAGACACCAGAACATCACTATAGCCGCAGATGCAGCGGACTGCATTTCCAGAATGGGAGCGTACCAAGCCAGGGGTATCTTACCATCGCCACGGAATCCGAACTGGGGTCCTAACTCGGCTTCACAAATGGTTTTGTAGACAGGCTTGAAAGAATCGGGGGTTACGACCGCATGTTCATTACCGCCAACAAATGTCGCACCGATTTCATCGGCATCTTTGTTAGCCGGGCACATAACGTCGCGGCAGATCTTGAAGTTAACATCGAGGAAATTATCGATGTCATCGATCCCATAATATTCTTTGTAAGCATCCAGGGATAACAGACTATTCATGTCAAGCCATTCTTTTATCACGAACTTAATGTCACGGGTATTAAGTAGAAAATTATTATGTGGCAATACAAACTCCTCCTATTTTTTTATAATTCATGACAAATGGCCGAACGGATTTGGCAGTGTCTTCCATCCGGAAGGCCATTTGTTATAAGTAAACTACAGCAGCACCTGTATGATAACGCTTATCGCCTTACAGGTTTACCACCTAGTTTAGAGCATTTCAAATATAGTAGTACATCCCATACCGCCGCCTATGCAGAGAGTGGCCAATCCGGTCTTGAGATCCCGCTTCTGCATCTCATAAAGCAGGGTTACCATGATTCTGGCTCCAGAAGACCCAATCGGATGACCTAGAGCAATAGCTCCGCCGTTCACATTGACCTTGTCCATCTTATCAGCCCACCCGCAGTCTCTGGCTACAGCTAGTGACTGTGATGCAAAGGCTTCATTAGCTTCGATAAGATCAATATCATCTACGGTCATACCGGCTTTGGCCAAAGCTTTTTTGGTAGCCGGAATTGGTCCTAATCCCATAACTGAGGGATCTACTCCACCAGAAGCATAGCTGACGATTTTGGCCATCGGTTTGATGCCCAGTTCATCCGCTTTTTCTTTGGACATCACGATCATGGCAGCAGCACCGTCGTTTATTCCGGATGCGTTTCCTGCGGTAACGGTTCCGCCCTTTTTGAAAGCAGTACCGAGTTTAGCCATGGCTTCAGGAGTGCTCAGGCGGGGATGTTCGTCAGTATCAAATACTTTATCGCCTTTTTTGCCTTTTATAACTACGGGTACGATTTCGTCTTTGAATCTTCCAGATGCAATAGCCTCGGCAGCCCTTACCTGACTGGTATATCCAAAAGCGTCCTGTTCTTCCCGGGTCAAGCCATATTGGTCTGCTACATTTTCTGCGGTTATGCCCATATGGTAGCCATTGAAGATTTCCCATAATCCGTCATAAACCATACCGTCTATGAGATCACCTTTTACCATATTCATTCTGTATCCCCAGCGGGCATTGGGCAGGTAATAGGGATGAGCACTCATACATTCCGTTCCACCGGCCAGCACAATATCTGCATCCCCGGCTTTAATAACCTGGGCTGCCAGCTGAACGGCTCTCATTCCCGAAGCGCAAACTTTATTAATAGTAAAGGCGGTGGTTTCCTTGGGGATTCCAGCATGTATCATACACTGGCGGGCAATATTTTGTCCCTGTCCACCCTGTAATACACATCCGAAGATTACTTCCTCTATCTGTTCCGGCTTAATTCCAGCCCTTTTGATGGATTCCTCCATAACGATTCTACCCAGTTCTACTGCTTTAGTATCTTTCAGCGTACCCCCAAAGGTTCCTAAAGGTGTACGACATACTCCTACTACTACTACTTCTCTTGACATTTATACTTCACTCCCTCTTAAAAAATAATTAATTACTTGTAAGCAAAGAATCCTTCACCAGTCTTACGTCCCAGTTTACCAGCCCGAACCATCTTAACCAGCAGTGGGCAGGGACGATACTTGGGATCGCCAAACTCTTTATATAGAGTTTCCATAATTTTAAGGCAAATATCCAATCCGATCATATCAGCCAGAGCCAGAGGTCCCATGGGATGTCCAGCCCCGAACTTCATGGAAGTATCAATATCATCAGCACTGGCTACCCCTTCCATCAAGGCATACATACCTTCATTCAGCATAGGAATCAAAAGGCGGTTAACAACAAAGCCAGGGGCTTCATTGATTTCCACCGGAGCCTTACCCATCTTTTCGGAAAGGTCTTTGATTGCATCGTAAGTTTCCTGGCTGGTGTTAGCTCCCCGGATGATTTCAACCAGTTTCATGGCTGGTACCGGGTTGAAGAAGTGCATGCCGATCACCTTGTCTGCTCTGCCAGTAGCAGCAGCGATTTCGGTGACGCTCAAAGCTGAGGTGTTGCTGGCTAGAATACAACTGGGCTTGCAAATAGTATCCAGTTCTTTAAAGATAGTTTTCTTGATTTCCATAACTTCTAAAGCAGCTTCGATAACCAGATCACAGTCTGCAGCTGCAGCCATATCAACTGTACCGGAAATCCTGCCCATAACCGCAGCTTTATCTTTAGCTGTCATTTTGCCTTTGTCAACATTCTTGCCTAGAATCTTGTCGATGCTAGCAATACCTTTATCAACAAATTCCTGTTTGATATCGCGTACAATAACTTCGAAGCCGGCCTGTGCAGCGGTCTGAACAATGCCTGCTCCCATAGTACCTGCTCCAAGTACCATTATTTTCATAAAAATACCTCCCTAAAGTTTAATCCACAACATTCTTGTTCCGAGTTATTTACCGATAAAGCCAGCTTTGCGCTTTTCGATAAAAGCAGTCATTCCTTCCCTCTGATCAGCAGTAGCAAAACAAAGACCAAATGCATCCACCTCAATTGTCATACCCCTATTGATATCGGTCTGCAGACCTTCATTGGCAGCGGCTTTGCAGAGTCTAATAGCTGCTTGACCCTTAGCAAGGATTCTACCGGCAATCGCCTTCACAACATTCATTAATTCTTCAGGTGTTTGTACTGAATTAACCAGCCCAATACGAAGAGCTTCATCAGCACCTATGACATCAGCAGTATAAAGCAGCTGCTTAGCCATGCCTGCCCCGATCAAACGGGTGAGCCGCTGGGTACCACCAAAACCAGGTATTATTCCCAGGCCTACTTCAGGTTGTCCAAATTTAGCCTTCGAAGATGCGATACGAAAATCACAGCACATAGCCAGTTCACACCCGCCACCGAGAGCAAAGCCATTAACGGCTGCGATAACTGGCTTTTCCATGGTCTCAATCATCATGAATACCTGCTGACCAAGAGCTGCAAAACTACGAGCCTCCATAGCAGACAGATTCTGCATATATGCTATGTCTGCACCGGCTACAAAAGCCTTGTCACCCGCTCCGGTAATGATCAGCAGATCTATATCATCATCTTGAGCAATACCGCTTATGGCATCTGTTAACTCCAGGAGTGTTTCCCGATTGAGAGCATTAAGAGCTTGTGGTCTGTTGATGTACAATGTTGCTATTTTATTTTCTTTTTCAAGCAACAAATTTTCGTAGGTCATAAACCTCCCCCCTCTTTTTAGATATACACAATAATCATATCCGGCTTATAACCGGGCTCGCTCAACACTCTGCCCCCCTTCCCAAATAATTTATATAATGAATTTTAGAGATATACGATTTGACTAGTTTACTATATAGAAAGACTTGTCCGCTTTTTTTAACCAGGTGCTAAAATCACCTGGCAAAAAAAAGAGGGGGTCTACTGTTGTATAGCGAATAAAAAGGGTGTGAGTGGTAAAGGGGCACTACCGCTATATAACAGTAGATAATAATATGAGAAAATGTGTTAATGGGATTATGATATATTTATGTTGCGTATCTGGCATTTTAAATAGCAATAAGCGTGCCACCAGGATAGATTTTATTTATTTTCTTTTAATGCTCGGTATTATGGGAGATAGCTCGCATTTAATATTAAGCACCAGCAGGGGAAAAATAGAATATGATTCAATACCGCATTGTTTAGTGATTCATTTGTGTATTATTTTAGGATTTCACTAATGTACGGCAGTTAATAATGCCAGTAACCCGTAGATCATACAGCACTATTCAGATGTCAAAATATGATGCATTATTGTATCAAGTGTCTCTTTGTGGGTCTCAATGCATATATTTGTCATATCTTGGCCGGTTATAAAATACGCTTGCTCTGCAGATACTATTCATCAAATTAACTTTACGATTTATTGACTACAGGTTAAAATATTGTGGTGAAAAAGCAAAAGTTAAGACCGCCTGCCGCGGTTTTATTTATTAAGGCGGGAGTGATATTGTATGCGAACACTAGTAGCTACAATGATGGCAAATTCCAAAGGGAAAAATGTTTTTTGCTCGGCTAGCAAGGTTAGTGAACAGCAAATGAGGATCATTCGCAACACTGACTGGTCAGAACTTGAAGAAGTGGGTTTTACTTTTGTAAACCTAGCCTCTCCAGAGTATCCCAATATAAGAGGAAAAGCCATATTTTTTGAGGGGCATCTGGATGAAATGGGACGCTCTCTAAAAAATATTGATAAAAGTTTTTAATAATATGATTATTCTTACCTGAGATAAACCAAAGCGAGACAATGGCTCGCTTTGGTTTGAAATTATGTAACTCCTGGTAAAGACATTACAGCATCTGCACAGCAATCCTTGTGACCTATAACAGAACTTCAGGGGCGAGTTTCTATCTCGCCCCTGAAGTTCTGTTACTCAAACGTGTTTTAATATTTAATAATCCCCGGGAGATTCTTATAATGTACTCTATTCAGCTTTGATCCTTATGAATTTGCGTTTTCCTACCTGTACCACCATTCCATCTGATACCATCAGATTTTCATCTTCGTATTTTTCCCCGTTAACTCTTATAGCCCCCTGTTTGAGCATACGACGGCCATCACTGCTTGAACTAACCATGTCATTTTCCTGCAGGAATTTGGGCAGCCATACTTCAGCATCAACAACGTCAACCTCAGGTATATCATCTGGTATGTCTCCCTGGGAATAGACCAGTTTAAATCTGGCCTCAGCTTTTTCGGCTTCTTCAGCGCTGTGGTACATAGTAATCAGCTCTTTGGCAAGATTAATTTTAACATCCCGGGGATTGAGTTCACCGCTATCCATACGCACCTGCATATCCTTAATATCATTCATAGATACCCGGGTGAGCAGTTCAAAATACCTGCTGATGAGTTCATCACTTATTGACATAGTCTTACCAAACATTTCATAAGCTTCCTCATTTACTCCTATATAATTACCCAAGCTCTTGCTCATTTTCTGTACCCCGTCCAAACCTTCCAGTATGGGCATCATTAAAGCTATCTGAGGCTCATGTCCGTATTCCCTTTGCAGATGTCTTCCTACCAGAAGGTTAAATTTCTGATCTGTGCCTCCCAGTTCCACGTCCGCTTCCAGTACCACTGAATCATAACCCTGCATCAGGGGATACAGGAACTCGTGAACTCCTATTGGCAGACCTTCTTTATACCTCTTATCAAAATCGTCTCTTTCCAGCATGCGAGCCACCGTATATCTTCCAGCCAGTCTTAGTACTGCTTCTAAATTCATGCTCATAAGCCACTCACTGTTAAAATGTACAATAGTTTTTTCCTTATCCAGTACTTTGAATATCTGATCCTGATAGGTAGCAGCATTTAACTTGATTTCTTCTTCAGTAAGCTGCTTACGGGTCTCTGATTTCCCGCTGGGATCACCTATACGCCCGGTTGCATCACCTATAATCAGGTGAACCTGGTGTCCCAGATCCTGGAACTGTCTCAGCTTGTTTAACACCACCGTATGTCCCAGGTGAATGTCCGGAGCAGTAGGATCAAGTCCTAGTTTGGCCCGGAGAGGCCGGTTCTCTTTTATAGATTTATAAAGCTTTTGCTTGAGCTCTTCCTCTGGTATAATCTCAGCAACACCGCGGCGGATAATTTCAAGCTGTGCGTCAACCTGCTTCATTATTTTATCTTCCATAAAATAACCTCCTTACCAGAAAAAATCATAGCATAATATCCGAAGTATGTGCAATAATTAGACGAATATACACGCATTCCCTGCATGGGATAATTGCACCCTCTTGTTTCGGGCAGGAAAAACACTTGTCCCTGTCTAATGATTAAATATACTAATTCCAGGAGGCCTTATTATTATATGAATCAAACCAAAAAAGCTAAAAGGAAACCTAAGAATTGGAAAGCAGTCATGAAAAACTTAATAATAATCCTTCTCCTTTTTTGTCTGGCAGGAGCTGCCGGAATGGTAGGAGTATTTGCGGTAGTGGCTAAGGACTTACCAGAATGGGATCCGGATCTGCTATCAGGTGCTAAGACAACGTTTGTCTATGATGATCAGCAAGAATACGTAATCGGCCTGCATGCTGGAGAAAATAGGACCGAAGTAGGTCTGGACAAAGTACCTCAGGACTTTATAGATGCTTTTATTGCAACTGAGGATAGGAGTTTTTATGATCATCATGGGGTAAATTATCGAGGTATAGCACGTTCGCTGATTAGCAACATAAGCTCCGGGGATCTTAAGGGACAGGGAGCCAGCACCATTACCCAACAACTGGCCAGAAATGCTTTTCTGAATTTCGATAAAAAGTGGGAGAGAAAAATAAAAGAAATCCTGCTGGCCTTTAAGATTGAATCTGCTTATTCCAAAGATGAAATACTTGGTATGTACTTAAACCTTATTAACTTCGGTTCCGGGGCCTATGGTGTACAAGCAGCGGCTGAAACTTATTTTGGCAAGGATGTAAGCGAACTAACTCTGGCTGAGTGTTCCATGCTGGCTGGACTTCCCAATGCTCCATCTTTGAACCCTTTCCAAGACTTAGAATGGTCCAAAAGTCGTCAGAAAGAAGTACTTGATAATATGGTAGAAGCTGGCTTTATAGACCGGGCAACTGCAGATGAGGCTTATGCGGTCGAGCTAACCTTTCATAGCTCTGATTTATCCGATACCCAGTACGGTTATTATGTTGATGCGGTAATTGATGAAGCTCTCGATATACTTACGGCCAAAGAAATATACAATGACCCTGAATATGCATTTTATCGGACCGGTCTAAAAATATATACCACTATGGATGCCAATATACAGAAAGCTGCTGAAGAATATTTCGCTGATTCAACCCACTTTTTGCAGCAGAAAAATGAGCTGGGTGAAAATGTCCAGGCAGCGATGGCGGTATTTGACCATCAAACCGGAGGCATCAAGGCGATCATGGGTGGCAGGACTTATGAGCAGAAGCGCGGTTTTAACCGGGCCACTAACGCCTATCGTCAGCCGGGATCATCGATCAAACCCCTTACTGTGTACTCCCCCGCGTTGGAAGCGGGATATATGCCTTTTTATACCCTGGATGACTCACCTCTTTCTTATAAAATAGGCAACACGGTCTGGCAGCCGGAGAATTATGATGGGACTTACCGGGGAATTATTCCGATGCGTACCGCGGTACAATACTCTATTAATACCTATGCCATACAAATGCTGGATCTAATCGGTATACGCTACAGCTTTGATTATGGCCGCAGCCTGGGTCTTGATCTTTTGGATACACCGGGCACCAATGACCTGGGACTTGCTCCCCTGGCTCTGGGAGGTTTGACTCGGGGGGCTACCCCGGTGCAGATGGCAGCAGCCTATGGAGCTATTGCCAATGGAGGAACTTACGTTAAGCCCCACTTCATTACCCGTATTGTTGATGAAGATGGGGCAGAATTATATCGCTACCAACCCGAATCCCACCGGGTTATGAGCGAACAGACCTCCTGGTTGATGACCAGCATGCTGCGTACAGTGGTTGATGCCGGCACAGGCACCAATGGCAGGGTTGCCGGAGTGGTTACCGCTGGTAAGACAGGTACTTCAGAAGAATACATGGATTCCTGGTTCTGCGGCTTTACTCCGGGTTATTCTATGGCTGTGTGGATGGGTTTTGATAAAGAATACACTATGCGCAATTACCCACCCCAGTACCCATCAGAAACAGCTTATGGAGGAAATTGCCCGGCCCGGGCCTTTTCGGCCATACTAACTGCAGCCCATCAGAACTATAAACCGGCCCCTCTGTCCATGCCTGGTGGAATAGTCAGTGTCAAAGTCTGCTCCATATCTGGTAAACTGCCCGGTGAAGCCTGCCCGGCAGATAGTATAATCAGTGAATACTGTCTAAAAGATGCCGTACCCACTGAGACCTGTGATTTACATCAGTTAGTCTCGATATGTACTGAGTCAGGGAAACTGGCAGGCCCATACTGTCCTAACATTGAAATGCGATCTATGGTAGTAGCGGATGAAAAGAGTTCAACTCCTAATAAAATGCCGACCGAAACTTGTGATATTCATACCCAGCCAACTATTACCGGTCTTTTTGCCCGGGAAGTATATATCTGCCGTGACCCCAGGCATGAGGGTAAATTATATCAAGCCAATATTCCAGGACCTTTTGAAACCGGCGGCTGCCCTGAAGAGTATCTCGAAAAAATTATCCTCCAGCCAGGACAAACACTGCCTCTTTGCCCGTTGAGTGACCACCAGACCGAGAGGAAGAGAGCAGGTGAAGTTATCCAGGATATCATTGATAGGGATTAAAGAAATAAACACTATAATGAACGATCGGATTAATTTAATCACAAGAAAGACCCGGATTGTTGCTCCGGGTCTTTCTGAGGAGGAGGAAGTCGACGTTAGGAATCTGGCTCTGTAAATGCTGTATTCATTGTAGTATTCATTATACTTATCGACCTGGCATTCTAAGACCTTTAATTATTACCAGCTATGTTTAATAAACCCATGTGATAGGTTAATAAATTATATATAATTTATCAGCTTCATATGATGGTAGATGTAAGACAGGAACTCAGCTTAATATATGACGAGGTGCAGTTTTCCTTATTTTTAAAGAAGCGGGGTGAGTTAATCCCCTCCTGCTCCGGCTGATGACAAAAGCGAATCTCTGCGTTATTTCAAAAAGTCCGCTCAATCAACGTACTCAGGTACGCCTCAATCGCGGACTTTTTTTATGCCTTGATCTTCACTTCCGTCATCAGCCTGTCATCTTGCCGACTTTGTCGACAATCTGAACAGGAGGGGGTGAGTTAACCCCCCTCCTGCTATTTGAATTCTACTACTGTTACTCCATGCCCTCCCTCTTCCGGCAGTCCATCTCTAAATGCCTTGACCTGAGGGTGAGTCTTCAAATACTTTTGAACTGCGGTCCGCAAAGCTCCGGTCCCTTTACCATGAATGAGCCGGACCGATTCAAGTCCTACCAGCAGTGCATCAGCCAGATATTTGTCAATCTCCATGATCGCATCCTCTGCCAGCTGACCTCTTACATCTATTTCTTTAGATATGTGGCGGGCTTTATCCAGATAGCTTTCACCACGCCAGGGCGTGCCAGCAGGAACCGGCATATCGAGTTTTACCAGGTTTTCGGGACGCACATTAAATTTCATGCTCCCCACCTGTATGCTCACATCCCCCTGAGCTCCATAGCTGCCCAGCACATAGCCTTTCTGGTTGATATTCTTTATAAGCACATAATCTCCGGTTCTTATTTTCTGGTCCTGCTTTTCCGTCTTTATTTCATCAGGGTATTTATGCACCACAATATTTTTAATTCTCTGCCTTTTTTCTTCTATCTCATGCCACTTGGGAGGTTTATCTTTGTCTTTTACAAGGTCCTTGAATTCCTGAAGAGCCTCTCCGGCCTCCTGCTTAACCCGCCTGAGTTCACGGGCTGCATCTTCTCTGGCACAAGCTATTATTTCCTGTTGTTCCTGTTCAAATTCTATTTTCGCCTGATTGAGCCGCTCTCTTTCCTTTATCAGTTCCTCTTTGATCTTCGTCACCTCTCGGCTCTCTTGGTCCAGTGTATAATGGCTTTCTTTCAACTGCCGGATCATATTGCCCACTTCCATTTCCCTTTGTGGAACCAACTCCCGGGCTTTTTGTACCAGATTGTTGTTCATTCCCAGTTTCATCGCTATTTCGAAAGCATTGCTCTGTCCGGGCATACCGATAGTCAGTTCATAAGTAGGCTGCAGGCTTACCGGATCAAACTCTACACAGGCATTTTCGACCCGCTCGGTTTGATAGGCGTAATTCTTCAACTCACTCTGGTGGGTGGTCACTACTACTTTGCTCCCTTTATCCCGTAATTGATCCATTATAACATGTCCTAAAGCCGAACCCTCTACCGGATCCGTACCAGCTCCCAACTCATCCAGCAGCACCAGTGATTTACGGTCAGCTCTATCCAGTATTCTAATGATATTGCTCATATGAGAGGAAAAGGTGCTTAGAGATTGCTCAATACTCTGTTCATCTCCGATATCTACATAAATGGAGTCAAAAATTGATATCCGGCTTTTCTCCCGGGCTGGTATATAAAGGCCGCTCATGGTCATTAATACCAGCAGGCCAATAGTCTTCAAGGTGACCGTTTTCCCCCCGGTATTAGGCCCGGTTATAACTAGAACATCAAAGTTTTTTCCCAGTTCTACATCTACCGGAACCGCTTCCTCTCCCAGCAGCGGATGCTTGCCACGATAAATTTCCAGTATGCCTCTCATATTGGTCACCGGGCGATAGGCATTCATCTTATACGCCAACCGGGCCCGGGCAAACACAAAATCCAATAAAGCAAGTACCTCCTGGTTTCTTTCCAGTTCATCAACCATGAGCCCTACAGAATTCGAAAAACTCCTTAATATTCTTTCGATTTCTCTTTTTTCCTCCATCTGCAAAGAACGCATCCTATTATTTAAGTCAACCACCGGCAGAGGTTCAATATAAACTGTGGCACCGCTGGCAGATTCGTCATGCACTATTCCTTTTACCATACTCCGATTCTCCTGCTTGACCGGCACCACATATCTTCCGTCTCTTTCGGTTACTAGTGCTTCCTGCAGAATTTTTTGATTATCGCTGGAGCGGATAAAATTTTGCAGATAATCTTTAATGCGCATACGAGAGGTATTGATCTGATTCCTTATGTTCTTAAGTTCCGCTGAAGCATCATCTCTGAGCTGTCCCTCTTCTCCTACCGCTCGATCAATCTTCTGTTCCAGTTCTCGGTCCTCCGTTAAAGATGTGCATAGACTGGTGAGCAAAGAATATTTACCTCTCTGCACATATCTGCTGGCCATACGGGAAGCATACAGCAGCAAATATACATCCCGAAGCTCTGGAGCAGTTAAAATACCGCCTACCCTGACTTTAGCCAGCTGCCTGCTCAACAGCTTAAGCCCGCTCAGAAATGAAGGTTCCTCAAAACGCAGGGCTTCCATAGCTTCTCCCGTCTCATCCAGGCGTTTATTGACCGATTCAAAATTATTTACCGGCATCATGGCATGAGCTCTAGCGGTGCCCCCTTCGAAAAGAGCCAGGTCTGCCAGCATATTCTGTATCTTGTGGTACTCCAGTTTCTCCAGTACTTTTTCTTCAATCATATCTATTCACCTTTAGTTTTAAAAATCTGTGGTTGACTACTATATCACACCCCGATAATAATGCCCGCGGGTAAAGGGGGAAGGTGTGATTCTCTCCAGCTCCCTACGGTATGATTGCAGGTCTGTTTTGTTATGGTTCAGAATGTCATCTATAGCCCGGCGGTAAAAACTTACCACACTCTCTACTTCCTGTTCTTCTGCGTGGCGGGCTTCTATCCTGAGTCCACCTGCATCCAATGATATAATCTTCTCCAGATCATCTATCATACACAGGGTACGGGAATTAAACACATAAAATCGGCAGTAGGTATCAGTCTCAACCGGAAAGGAATAACCCATGTCATCTTTGATAGCATACCTATCCTGATGGCAAAAACCTGGGCACCGGTCAGATCCATTCCCCAATATTCCCTGCAGCATGCAGTACTGTGAAGTCATCAAGATCAATTCTCCATGAACGATGACTTCACCGTGGTTTATTCCCCGGATATTTTTTAGACGATTATAATTAAGCTCGGGAGAAATACAGACCCTTTCTACTCCCTGCTGTACCATGAACCGCAGGGAATAGGAATTAAAAATATTCAGACTGTAATCCACCCTGCTATTTATACCATTATTAGAGCACCAGTTCAAGGCCCCAATGTTACCAGCCATAGCTGTACTAAAGCCTGCTGCTTTAAGCCCCACCCATTCCTTAGCTTCCCCTGGCTTTTGTATGCGGGGCAGTGCAGGTATCACCTGGCAGGAGTAACTGGCGGCATAATCCTTAAGGCCTTTCAGTTCATCAATGGAGATTCTCTTCTTCTGCCCGATACCAGAAAGGTCTATATAGACCGTATCAGCACCTTTTTTTACGGCCGTATAAGCCTGATCAGTCCCACTTACTGCTATAGTGAGTTCAGGAGTCATACGATTTCTTAAACCCTGGTCCAGATGCAGAAATTTGGCCCGTTTTCGTCGAAAAGATTCTACTTCTTGTTTAGCCATCCGATTAAGGTTAAGGCTCAAGGTCTTTAAGGAGTCCACTGCCAGCCTCCGAGTCTCATTGATCTCACTGAATGGCACTATCAAGTCCGCATCAGCCTGGTATTCAAAATCTCCCAGATAAAAAGGTGTGTTCCCCAGACGGTCTATCTTGGACTTCAGCAGCAATTCATTCAGAGGCTGTTTTTCTGCTCGCTGGGCCCTGCTTTTACCTATTTCTACTATCTGGTTGCCTTTTACGTCAGTCATAATAAGCTTGAGCGGCTGACCTTCTTCAAGCACCACTTTTACATCCACTCTTATTTTTTGTTCTTGTGCCGCTTTCATACTAATAAGCGCTTCCGATATAAGTTCTTCATCATGGGTTTTAAATACTCGGTCTTGAGGTGATACTTTTTTATCCAGACTGAATTCTACCGTGTCTCCCGCATGGGCATGTACCCCTGGCAGACCGTTTACTTTCATATTTTTAACAATAAATGCGGGATTTTTTCCTTTATTGACCCATATTTCCAGACCATCTCCCAGACTCACCCTATCGCTCAGTTTTATGGCAGTAACTAAATCTTTATCCTGGGAAACTACTCTCCCTATATTGACCCCCCGGTTATTCGGCCTCTTACTGCTCATAAAACTACTTTTATCAAAAATGAAATAACCACTGGAAAAGTTTCGGTTAAAAATTTTCAATAACTTATCTTTCACTTGTTGGTCCGGTCTAAATGAAGGTTCCTCCTGCAGCATATCCAGTACTTCCCGATAGGCTCTGGTTACTACCGCAACATACTCCGATCTTTTCATACGACCTTCGATTTTAAGAGAATCAACTCCTATATTCTGCAGTTCAGGCAGGTAATCAATCAGGCACAAGTCAGCTGGACTCAACAGGTATCGTCCTCTATTAGCTGTATTAATCCGCTTGTCGGAGCTCCTGGAATAAAGGTCATAGGGAAGGCGGCAGGGTTGTGCACATCTCCCCCGATTCCCACTTCTCCCGCCCACCATGCTGCTGAACAGGCACTGCCCGGAATACGAATAACACAGGGCACCATGAACGAACACCTCAATCTCTATAGTTCTGGCCGCCTGTTTAACAGCCTTGATATCTTCCAGCTGCATTTCTCTGGCCATAACTACCCTCTTTATTCCTTGTTTTTCTAAAAAACTGACTCCTTCTGGATTATGTACCGTCATCTGAGTACTGGCATGCACCTTAAGTTGGGGTAATACCCGTAGCAGAGCATCCATAAAACCAAGATCCTGTACGATCAAAGCATCGACTCCCATCATGCATAGATTCCAGGCATAATCCAGTGCTGGCCCAAACTCCTCATCGTCAATAAGAGTATTGACCGTAACATATATTTTTCGGTTCTTTATACGAGCATACTCAACTGCCTGAACTATTTCCTCATCACTGAAGTTCTCTGCTGATTGACGGGCGCTGAAATTTTTTCCACCCAGGTATACAGCATCTGCACCATTTTCTATGGCTGCATATAAAGCCTCCCGGTTACCTGCCGGTGCCAGTAACTCCATATATAATTATTTCCTCCTTTAATTGGCCAACTTATTAACTCAACTTTCACACTACCCACTAGCGAGTATTATGCTTTGTCTTAGCAAGGAGGGTAAGGCGAGTTACAGGGGGTAAACAAGTTGAATAGCCAGATATCACGTATGAAGACAATATTTCTACATTAGCTAAAATAAGACCGGCCACAACATTAATAGTTACCAACGGGAACATCAGCAACCTTAATAGTGCAGTAACCAAGTGAATGCACATCAGTTGTCCCGGTTCGGGGTAGTGCCCGAAGGGTGACGGCGGGACAAAGTATAATGCTCGCCACGCCGAAGCTGTTACCATCTGTGAAAGTTGAGTTATTAACTTATGTGCCTTTACATGTTTGCTCTTAAGGTTTCAAATCCATCCCGTTTCACTCTGATTAACCCGGCCGCAGGTATAATTTCTAATCCTTTTTTCTCCACTTCGTCTAAAAAGAGATTGATCCCCAGGGAATCGCTGGCCATATGCCCGGCGATGATTACATTGATATGATTATCCCGGGCTGCCTTCCGGTGGTTGTCTGTCATATGCATACCTATGATCGTCCCTACTCCAGCCGCGGCTAATTTCTCATAAGACTTAACCGAACCAGCTGTCCCTCCCGTCATTTTCAAAAATATCTTGCCCGCCCGTCTCTTCTTATCCCCGGATACGATGGTTGGTCCGGCCTTAAATCTTCTGGCCTGCTGGTATTCAGGTATATCCATGAGAAGATCTATAACATCCTGAACAGTTCTATAAGGTGTTTCCGCAAATAATTTCTCCAGGTAATGGCTGACCAGATTATCAGCCGGGGAATGCACACACATAAATGGGATATCCAGAAGTCTGGCTGCATCTACTGCTCGCTGGTGGTTAAGGGGCATCATACCTCTTTTTACTTCTGAAATACGATCCTCCATGATCCCTTCGGCAATATTTATTGGAACTCCTACCCCTTCCATCATATCAGATTGTACATGCATAACATTATGCAGATCTGCCTGGGCTGAACCTTCCGGGTGATGAGAGATAATCATATCTATCCTTCTCCCTTTTTCCCTCAAACGGTCTACCAGTAATATTTCCGGAGTCTCCATGTCTATCCCGCAGATAGCCGATTTTATTACCTCTTCTCCCTCTCCAAATAGTATGCGGGTATCATTATAAGGATTAGTCAGGTTTTCTTCATCATAAAATGCTTTCTCATCATCATTCATTCGGTCATATTCTTTTTGTCTCTCGTCCAACAGACGGTTGACTTCATCCCCCCGGGGATCAAAAGTTTTGCCCATCTCAACTGCTAGTTGATATAATTCCTTCAGTTTCATTATCTCTACCTCCTGATTTATTGGGTGTCTAATTGCCTTCCTTATACTATGGGAACAGATCCAGGATAAACGGGGTCATATCCGTCAATGAGGATATACTATCAAAACTGAGTTTTGCATAATTATTATTAATTAGAATGGTCGGTACTTTATTTACAGTATGACCTTTACATGATAAATCCTCCAGATTGCCATGATCACTTACAATCAGAACCATAGTATCCTCCAGGTTAGAGTCCGCAATACAGATGGCTATCATTCTATCCAGCATCTCATAAATCTTAATGGCCCGGGCCATGTCTCTGGCGTGACCGGTTTTATCACTGATAAAATATTCATAGAGAGTAAAATCATGCTGTCTTGCCAGTCTGGCCAGGTTTTTGCCGGCCTGTTCCGGACTTATTTCCTTCACTGCATATCCCCAATCTACCAGCATGCGGTTGGTGAAATCCTGATATACAGCGTTGCTCAAGTTGAGATCTTCTATACTTCTCAGAGGCTGACCTGAACTAAGAGCTACCAGGGTGGAGGTGGAATGAAATGCTTTTCTCTGCTGAACCAATTGGAAGTATTCTCCCCGATAAGCATTAGCAAAAGTCACCTTTTTACCTTTATCCGCCAGCACTTTCATTATACTGTAATTACTAATAAGTTCCCGTAATTGTCGAGTAGGATAAGCATTTACATGCCGACCCACTTCTTTCGCAGCATTTATTCCGGTCCACAGGGTGGTCTGTCCGGTGGCACTCTGAGGAATCCCGGGCACACCTAAACAAGCATCGGTAGGTATCATTATTGCCGAATTACCGCTCACCAATCCACTGTCTTCATATAAGATATGGCCACCTAGTATGCTGTCAAAAAACGGGGTGCGGGCAAAAAAATATGGGTTATTTTCCCCTTTTATCCCCAGACCAAAACCATCTATAAAAATCATCAATACCTTCATAATCGACCGCCCACCATGAGAATTTTTACCACAATTATTATATCATAAAGATGGTTCCTGGGAATTGAGCTGATCTTCGATTCTTCCAACCTTGCTGCTGATCAACTGCAGCCGCTCTTCAATGCGCAGCAGGCTCTCTGTAATCGATACCGGTGCAGCCTCACTCCAGCTGTCCCGCTGCTCGTTTTGGAAAAATTCTCCCCTATTGATAGGCTGGATGGTTAATATTTCGCTCCTCCTCAGTGGCTTAAGGCCCAGGTCACGCCTGCTGACCGGTTCATCCTCCTCCCGCAGCAGCACGCTGAATCCCCCACAGGACTCCAGTATACCCTTGTCCACCTCATCCAGATCACGTATCCCCTGCTTGCGTAGTTCCTGCAGTAAATCGTCTACATTAAATTTCTCCTTTTTTAAATTTTCTTTAATAATCCTGCCCTCACTAATTAGAACCACCGGCTTTCCGGTAATAATATTGGAAAGGGTTTGATTCTTAAGGGCCAGATAACCCATCAGATACTCCAGGCAGGCCAGGGTAACCAAGATCACGATTCCTTCCCAGAAGGGAATGCTTTTATCCAATGCCACCGAAACAACAGTATGCCCCACTCCTGTCATCACCACAAAATCAAAAGGTCCGAGCTCCCCCAAAGCCCGCTTTCCGAGAAATCTGATCATAATCAAGGCCATAAAGTACATGACAGCAGCTTTCAAGGCAAAATTGAGCATTATATTACTCCCTTCCGAATACCTTCTGGTTTAGTTTTCTGCTGCTGTCTCCTGCTTTATTCACGATGATAGGGGATGGTTCTCTGTCACCCTTTCTGTTCACCTTACTAGGGCCTAGGAAAGTTAGTGAGATTGTGTTTGACCCCCAACTTATGCTGGAGAAGGTATGTGGAATATTTTGGAAAACTTATATTAATAGCCACTTACCGTTATAGAAACCATAAGACCGGAGTATTAAAGGATGTGCCTATTTGACTTATAGCGATAATTATTACCAGATACTTCAGGTGAGTCCTCATGTCTCCCAGGACATGATTGAGACAGCCTATCTTAGACTGCTCAACTTTTACCCTTCAGATATTTATGCCAATAGGGAGTATATAGACAAAATAAATGAAGCCTATGAAGTACTCAGTGATCCCTATAAGAGAAATCTTTATGATGATCAATTCAGGCCAACTGGAAGAGAGGAAGAAGCAGGAGCGGTCCATTCTTTAGAAGCAGCTTATAACGTTTCAGCAGACCTGCCGACGGTAAGACCTTGGGTGAGGTATTTTGCCAGACTATTCGATTTTTATGTAAGTACCATATTCTTTTTCTTCATATGTGTCACTAGTTTTGAGTCATACGACACTCGGCTCTCCTATGCTGTAACGAATTTCATTGATAATACACCTCAACTGCTATCGGGTATGGTTTTGATTGCCGGCTGGCTGTTTCTGGAAGCAGGCTTTTTGAAAACTCTGGCTACCACTCCTGGAAAGTGGCTGTTAGGAATCAAGCTTCAAAGGTTAGATGGATCAAACCTGCCATACAGTATCGGACTGGCCAGAGGATTTCGGGTATTTGTCCAGGGTATAGGATTGGGGATACCTATAATAGGCTTAATAACTCTCATCTTGTCATACAATAAACTGTCCAAAACTGGCTCTACCTCCTGGGACAACCGATACCATGTTCTTGTGACCCATGACAAGCTGCACCCTTTAAAGGTAAGTCTGTTTATTGGTTTATTCATTCTATCAGTTTTTATGATGGGATAGGGTAGTATCCCAATATCCAAACTGCCCTTGAAGAAAGTAATCTAAACCTGAGCCTGTTTTAGTGCCAGTTCACCGCCCTCCTGATTTTGGCTAAATATTTCATTAATTTCGTCAGCAATCCTTATAAAAGCGGTCAGTATATCAGGATCAAAATACTCAGGTCTGGTCCTTCCGTCTCCCCGGGTTATGATATTCATGGTTCGGTGGTGGGAAAACCCGGTTTTGTACGGCCTTTTACTTCGAAGAGCATCATATTGATCACATATAGCTACGATTCTTCCTTCTATAGGTATTTCTTCCCCTTTCAACCCATTGGGATAACCCGAACCGTCCCATCTTTCATGGTGAGTTAAAGAAATTGTTTCAATCATACGGATTTTATCATATTTAGAATTGGCTAGAATATTAGCTCCAATCACCGTATGACTCTTCATTATCTCAAACTCTTCATCATTGAGTGGTTCCGGTTTTAAGAGAATATTATCCCAAATGCCTATCTTACCTATATCATGCAGGGGAGCTGCAAAAGCTACTGATTCTATAAACTCGGGAGGCATGTTGATTTCTCTGGCCAGCCGCGGGGTATATAACCCCAGCCGCTTATTGTGCATGCCAGTTTCGGAATCCCTTAATTCAGCGGCTGAAGACAGCCGGTAAACTAGTTCGCTGCTTAACTCATTGACAATAGTCAAGGCTTCAGATAATTCTTGAGTTCTCTGCTCCACGGTTCTCTCCAGAGTCAATTTATAATTCTTCTCTATTTTGTTAAATTGGGTAAGACGAACCGCTTTGTATAGGATGCTTAAAAATTTGTTTAAATCAAGGGGTTTGAGAATATAATAGTCAATACCAAGATTGATCAAGTCCAGCAGATATCTGGCTTCATCATGGGCAGAAATGACCACAATGACCTGCTGAGGATTTTCCTTTTTTATTTCCTGAGCCATTTTAACACCGTTCATAACTGGCATGTTAATATCAGTAATGACTAAATCATATTGATTGCCTCTATACTTATTTAAACCATCCAAGCCGTTGTCAGCTACACCGATATCAGTGAAAAAGCTGGACAGCAGACGCACCGTGTTCTGACGCAGTTCAAGGTCATCTTCTACATATAAAATGGAAACCCCCTGGGCTGCTTCTTTAAATTCTTTTGGTTTTATCATAACTTACTTATCCCTCCTGCAATACCGGAAGTTTAACCGAAAAACAGGCCCCTACCGGGGTATTCCAGGTACTGAGTTTACCTCCACAGTGTTCTTCAATTATCAGCTTGGACATATATAACCCCAAGCCAGTGCCAACGCTCGGTCCTTTGGTAGAGAAATAGGGATCAAAAATCAAGTTAATAATATCTGCAGGTATTCCACCAGCATTATCTTCTATTTCCACAACATGGTATTCCTCGGTTTCAAAACCCCGTATTGTGATCTGGGGATTGATTATCTCTTTTTCTATGAAAGCATCAGCAGAATTTTTAATAATATTAAGAAATACCTGCATCAGCTCATTAGGATAAGTTAATATGTGGTTTTCAAAAGAATAATGTTTCAACAAGACTACGTTTTTATATTCCAGAGACTTACCGATTATCCCCAGAGTACCGCCTATAACATCATCAAGAATTACTGTATCCCGGGGGTTATCTGGTTTAAAGAAATGTCGGAAATCATTAATGGTATTGGACAGGTATTGAGAATGATTATTTATTTCCTCCAACATACCTGCAAACTGATCTTTATCATACATGTCCAGATCGATATAGACTTGGAGGTTTCCTGCTATAGTACTTATCGATGATAACGGCTGACGCCATTGGTGAGCTATCATACCTATCATTTCCCCCATAGCAGCCAGTTTAGAGTTTTGTATCAAGAGCTGTTCCTGATGCTTGCGCTCATTGAATTCGGCCTGCAGTTGCTTATTAAGATCTGCCAGTTCCCCCACCATGTTGTTCAGGATTTCTTGTTCGATACGCAGTTCCTTCTCTTGATAAACATGACAGTTTTTGTATTTGTTCAAGCCATTGTATACCGCTACCGCCATATCCAGACAGGAATTATACCCGCAGGCGGCACAGTTTCTGAAATCTTTTTCATCCATTTTATGCATTTTCTTATAGATGATCTGCAGCTCATCTTCATTAGGAAATTTAAGGGTATTTAAGAAGGATAGGTCCGTGTAACATTGATAATCAAAATTACATTGATCAACTACATTTTCCAGAAAGTCCTGAAGCACCCGACCGGCCTCTTCGTCTCCTACCGCCTGTTCAGACCGCCGGGCTATAGATTTTTCTATCTGGTCTACGGATTTATCCTGGTTAATACAGCCCGCTCCCATATTACAGCCTTTTTCGCAGCTAAGAATATCTACCAGCATGGGCAAGTCTTTACATCCGCTATTAACAGTTGCTTCTAGATCCCGCAAATACTTTTCGTATATGATAGGTCCCTCGATTTTAGAAATAGAGCTGGCGGGAGTTTCAGGATATTTATATAGATAAGATTCCTTTAAGCCGCCTGGGGTTGAAAAATTGGTAGCGATTCCGGCTGCGACATAATTATCGAAATGTCCATCCTCCAGCAGATGCAAATCGATATCCTTTTCTTCCAACATTTTAAGCAGAGATTGATATATGATATTGTACTGGATCATTTCGCTATCTTGAAATTCTCGGCGTTTAGCCAGGCAGGGAGAAATAAAAGCAATCTGACAATCTGGATGGAGAGACCGAGCATAAACTGCAGTATTGTGTACCGGACTGCCCACTGGAGCAAGATGGGGAATAAGGGTCGGGTGATGCAGTTCTATGTATTTCACCACCGCCGGGCAAGGTTGAGCTATAACCGGGAACTTGGATTTTCCTGCCGCTATGGTCTGGTGATAAACGGCTGTGGTGATTTCGGCACCTAGAGACACATCATATACTGCTTTCATTCCCAGAATTTTCAAAGCACTTATAAGTTTCCCTAATTCAAAATTACTCTGGGCAGAAGGAGCTACTAATGCAATAATGTCCTTTTCCAACAGATCTTCACATAATCGATGGGTATCATCAATGGGAAAACGAGCACTTTTTTCCACAATGCCACCATGGCTTTTGATACAAGCTTCAATACATCGACCACAGCCGATGCACAGCTGATTATTAAATTTAACCACTTCACCACTGCCATCGCTGCAAATCTTCACTGGACAGACTGCTATGCACTGATGACAGTTGATGCAGTTCTCCTCTTTGATACCGATCACTTCTATTAAGTTTTTCATGCTGCTTCCGGAATCCATGACAATATTTTTCTTTCCGCCCTGGCTTTTAAAACAGGACCCAGTGAAAACTTTCCTTTCAACTCCACCTCTATTTGCGAACAATAGCAGCGCAGCTAATCGAGTTTAACTAGAAACCTCCTGCTTTTTTTGCATAGGTCGTCCTAATTGGATCAGGTCGATGAAGTACTGTTCCAAAGAATTCCGGTCCCTCCTTTCCTGGAAATAACTTCGCTCTTAACACTTATACGGCTTAATTCAACTTAATTCCATATATATCCTTTAATTTTTTAAAAATGAGCCCAAGGTCCTATATTAACAAATGTATTTGTTGTTATACTAATTATAAGGTCATGCTTTTATTGTAATTTTCAAACAATTTTCAAGCAATTATTAGTAATTACACGATACGTATAAAAGAAGCCAGGTGAAGAAATAGTGCTTGTTCAAGTTCATCAGGCTTGTAGCAAGAACAATCCCTCAAACGTCTTTCAGGAGTATATTAATGATAAATAGAATGAAGAACTATTATACAAACTGGTTTCAGGCCGCCTGCAAGCTTAACGATTCTAGCTCTTCCGCCAGGCTCACTTTTATTAACATGCAGCGCATTAGAGCCATAGCATTTCTACTAATATTTATTATGAGCGGCATGGTTTTCTTTGATATGGCTGCAATTGGAGCAGTAAATAAGGAAAATTATCTACTTTTAAGACCCTGGTTTATTTCCATGCGCCTGCTGTTTATTCTCGTTTCAGTTGTATATGTGGGCATAGTAAAAACTCCTGAACATCCAGGGCTTATCTCTAAGAAGCATACTTATTATATGGAATCTTATATGATCATCACTCTTGTGTTTATGTCAGCTTTTACCGGTCTTGTTCAGACAATAAGAGATGATATCAGTCCGTACTTAATGGCAATATTTTTCTTAAGCTCTTTTATATATCTGAACCGCCGGCAGTCTAATCTGTTTTTTGGATTGGCTCTGCTTACGATGGGAATTGGGACCTGGCTGGTTCAGGCAGATAAAGGGATATTCGTTTATAATATGATAAACGCACTCCTTATGACCTCACTGGCCTGGATGGCCGCTCAGGTTCTCTACGCTAACCGAATACAAGAGTACCAGAGCCAGCGGTTAATTGAACAACAAACAGCTCAGCTGGCAAAATCTAATAGTTACCTGGAACAGCTCTCCTATCATGATGCTCTTACAGATCTTGCTAATCGGAGATATTTTGAAGAATATCTTCATGATGAATGGAGCCGAGCAAAAGAGCAGGGCAGCCCGATATCTCTAATACTGGCTGATATTGATAATTTTAAGGAATTAAATGATACTTTTGGCCATCAGGTGGGGGACAAATATCTTAGGCAGGTTAGTATGTGTTTATCAGCCGCACTTAATATCCCTAAATCTCTCGTAGCCCGCCTGGGAGGAGATGAATATGCAGTAGTGATGCCTGAGACAGATATGAAATCAGCTCAAACCATAGCTGATAAGATGCTTCATGCAGTACAAGAATTGAACCAAACCAACGTTACGCAGATAAACCAACCGATAACCATCAGCCTTGGGGTCAGCAGCAGTTGCCCCTCTGATCAGGACTCCCTGTCAGATTTCTTCACTGAAGCCGATAATGCCCTTTATAAGGCCAAGAAAATGGGTCGTAATCAAGTAGCCATTTAACTCAGGACTATACTTAATATGTGTCAAGGGGACGGTTTGAAGTGACCCCCGGTTGATTGCTATTCTAATAGAGAAAAGGTGTCATGAGAACCGTCCCCTTGACACCTTCTAATTTTCATTTTTCCCTTTTTACCATTACCGGTGGGTGTGGGGCTCTCCTGCTTCCTCTGCGGGACCTGGTGTTTACTAATAGCAGGATCAGAAATACACCTGCTGATCCGAATCCCCAATAGGCTTCTTCTGTAATGTCATTGACAAGTAAATACGCTGCGGTAAGCAGGGTGAAGCCAAAGGCTACCGCCCAGGTTACCGACCTGATGCTGCGTGTGTTATCAGCTATACTCTCGTGTAGTTCATGCAGGGGTATTCTAAGCGTGATATCTCCTCTTTCTGTTTTCTGCAATACTCTTTCAAAAAGTGGAGGCAGTTCAATAATTGCAGATCCCCATGCTTCTGCTTTCTCCTTGACTACCTGGAATAGGCCTCCCCCATCACCCAGAAGGTCATCCACATATGGTTTGGACACCGCCAGAAAATTAATATCTGGATCAAGTCCTACACAAATACCATACAGGGTTCCCAGCGCACGCCCCAGGAAAGTAAACCTGGCCGGCACCTGAAATGGCTGCTCATAGAGAAGCTGTTCTAGGTCCTGGAGAAAATTATGCAGATCAGCACTGGATATTTCCTGGGCATCGCCTAAAATATGTTCTAGAAATAATGCTACCGCACGAGTTATAGTATTTTTATCTGCTCGATAATGCACAAATCCCAGTTTAATTAAGTAATCAACTACCGTATCATAATCCCGCCTCACGATAGCTTTGACCATATCCACCAGATTACTGCGCAATTCCATGGAAATAGAACCTACCATACCAAAGTCCACCATGATAACCTTCCCACCCTCAGTAACAAACAGGTTGCCGGGATGAGGGTCGGCATGATAAAATCCATCCACCAGAATCTGCCGGATATAGATATTTAACAGGTGGGCTGCTACCTGCTTACGGTTTACTCCCGCCTCTTCTATTTGATTATAATTAGTAATCTTGATTCCCCGCATATACTCCATGGTGAGAACTCTGGTCCGGGTATATTCCCAAATTATTTCCGGTATCAGAAGTTCTTTATCATCATTGCTGTTAGCAGATATAACCTCAGCATTGCTGCCTTCTTTCAGGTAATCAAGTTCGCCCCACAATGTTTCCTCAAACTCCAGGTAAATTGCATCCAGATTTACAAATCGCTCCCAATCGGTAAAAACCTTCACCAATCTTATTACTTGCTTAATAGCATTGAGATCTATTCTAATCAGTTCTTCTATTCCCGGCCGCATCACCTTGATAGCAACTTCCCGTCCGTTCGACAAAACACCATAATGAACCTGTCCCAGAGATGCAGCCGCTACTGGTTTGGGCTCAACATGCGAATAGATTTCTTCCAGGGATAGTCCAAATTCAGAGCAGACCTGTTTTTTTATGTCTTCAAAATCAACCGGCCTAACTTCGTCCTGCAAACCCGAAAGTTCTTGAATGGTCGCCTTGGGAAGTATATCCACCCTGGTGCTTATAAACTGCCCCAGTTTGATTAATAAGCCTCCCAAACTCACAGCTGTTTCCTTGAAAAGCCGGGCCTGTGTCACGTATAGTTCCTCCCGCTTGATCTGGAGCCATTCCCGGCGGTGCAGGTATTTTTTGAATCTGAGGGTATAAAAGGCTATAGAAATATGAACAAACAATCCTATTACTCTGAAAAACCGACTCAAGCCAGTTAAATTATAGCTGTTCATAAAGCGCTTATCCCTCCTTAATTTAAAACACTTATTCATAACTGGAATCAACTTTTTATTTAGCTAAAAGCTCTTGCCGACTACCAAATTCAATCAGCAGCCATACGATTTCTATTTGTCTGCTTTATTTTTGAGTCAATATGTTTTACATTTCTATTTTCTGGCAAGATTCCCCTCCATTTGCCCCCCTGTTTTACTCAGAACCTGTGGTATCATGAATAATGAATAATACTTGAAATATCCTGACCAGGTTTATAATGTGCAGTTAGAGAAAAGTAAATACAATATATTGGAGGTTGAACTTATTGCTTAATACATTTTCGGTTATAAATAATATCGGTCCCTGGGAATTAATAGTTGTTTTTTTTGCATGTCTTATAGGTATGTCTTTCTTTATGCTGCCCACACTGATTGCTGTCAAGAAGAATAATAATAATATACTTCCGGTCCTCATTGTAAACCTGGTATTGGGATGGTTTTTCTTAGGTTGGATTATTGCCCTCATCATGGCTTTAAAGAGTACCCCTGCCACAAGTACCAATAATCAGAAATATAGCGAACCAACAGATAAATATCAGGGTCCCCTAATATATTCTTCTGAAAATAAGAATAATGGGTGGTCTGCTCCCATTGTAATTTTGATAATATTATTATCCGTGGCGGTTTTTATGATACTGTCTGATGGATTTTCAGTTCCTTATCCAAACAATAATTCCCCAATTGAGTTTTCAATGAATTCGGTGTTTCCAGTCGGAACTTCATGAAAATCTATCTTGAGGTATTTGTGAGCTTTTTTATGATCCCGGATGGTCACTCCACTGACATAAACCAATCACCACACTACCTGTGGGCCAAGTAGAGTGACGGTTCACCATGAGGAGCTTTATATTAATAAATCAGGGACTGATAGAGAAATCATAGAGCAGGTGATAAATAGGTCAGATATCATATTCTTTAACAGGGGGTAAAAAACCAAACCCAGCCCTACCTAGCCGGGTTCAGATTCGGGATGGCAGATCCACCGAGCTGGTATTTTATCCGGATATGACAACATGTTAAAGCCTAGCTTCCAAATAGTTGATCACTTTATCTGTTGTCCAGGTATTTATAACATCATTTTTCCTCAGCCAGGCACGCCGAGCACAAAGAATGCCGAAATTCAACAGCTGTAAATCTCTCTTGTCATGAGCATCACTATTGATCGCAATCTTAATGCCCATACTCGCTGCTTTTCTGGCGATATCTTCATTGATATCCAGCCGGTCAGGGTGAGCATTAATCTCCAAAATGGTACCGTGCTCTGCAGCTGCATTTAGTATTTTATCAATATCTATTTCATAGGGAGGCCTGCGATTGAGAAGCCTGCCCGTAAGATGCCCTATAATATCAACGTTTGGATTTTGGATCGCTTTTATTATCCGTTGGGTCTGCGCCTCCCCATCCAAAGTAAAGTGACTATGTATAGAGGCAATCACAACATCCAGTCCTGATAATATTTCATTATCAAAATCCAGGGTACCATCTTTTAGTATATCCACTTCCGTACCTTTTAAGATTTTTAGTTCTCGCATTTCCGCATTCAATAAATCTATAGCCCTGGCCTGTTCTATCAGCCTTTCTTCTGAAAGCCCTCCACTGATCTTGAGAGATTTGGAATGATCTGTGATGGCTATATAAGAATGCCCCATAGCTGCAGCCCTACCGGCGATTTCTTCCAGGCTGTGGGCCCCATCACTCCAATCCGTATGAATATGCAGATCGCCCTGTAGGTCAGACAGTTTAACCAGTTCTGGCAGTTCATAGTTTCTGGACTTCTCTATTTCTCCCCGGTTTTCTCTCATTTCCGGAGGGGTATACTGGATACCCAGCTGCCTGAAAACATCTTCTTCCGATTCAATTCCCTTGAAAACCGCCCGGTCTATCCCCTTAAAAATTATCTCCCGGTATTCTTTGGAACCGGTAGTCCAGACCAGACTATGATAATAGTCCTCGGGCTCCACTATAATAACTTCGAATTTCATATTATGATCAAGTACACCCTGAATGAAATCCTTCTGTGCCCAGGTAATTTCCCGAGTTTTGCGATAAGAAGCCACCTGCGCGTGTACCCTGCTAACATCTTCAGCTGACACCAATATATCGATATCACCCACCAGCGGCTTGCCTCGTCGGACACTTCCTACCGGCCTAGCCTCAAAGACTCCGGGGCCCTGCATTATATGCTTGGAAAACTCCTCTGCCATAGGAACCGCCAGGCCGAGGGTAATTTTTTCCATACTTTTATGAAATAAATCAATCCCTGTTAAAATATTATATTCAGTCTTGGCACCCATTCCAGGCAGGGTACGTATTTGTTTTGCTTGAGCAGCTGCAGCCAGGGCATCCAGATTATCAATGCCCAATTTTTCATATATCACCCTTATTGTTTTATGTCCTAACCCTGGTATAGCTAGCATATCCAGCAGCCCCTGGGGTACTTCCTTGCTCAGTTGCTCGTAATAGCTGCAGCCTTCTGTTTCAATCAGTTCCTCAATTTGGTCTTGAATAGTACTTCCGATTCCTTTAACTTCTTTAACTGCATTCCTGAGATATAAGTCTCTCAAATCCTCATCCAGATGATATACAGAATGAGCGGCTTTGCGGTAAGCTTTTACACGAAAAGGGTTATCATTTTTCAATTCCAGCATGTCTGCTATAGATTCCAGTATCCATGCCACTTCACGATTTGTCATCTTAACCCATCCTGTTTTTCTTCTCGTCTTCCATGGTTCTTATTAGCTGATCATAATCTTCCTGCAGCTTGTTAAGTTCGTCTGCCAGGTTGAGTGCAGTTAATATAGCTACTCGATGGTTGGAAAGATTAGCGTTACGCTGCTGTATCATTTTCATTCTTCTATCCACATATGCAGCCAGCATCTGAATATACTCAGAATTCTCCTCCCCTTTTACAACATATTCTTCGTTGAAAATCTCTACTGTTACCCTGTTTATCTGGTCTTTTCTATCCTGCACATAGCATGCCTCCTTTGCATGAACATTATGAAATACTTCTATTATTATACTGTTTTTCCTGCCCAGAAGGATATACACGCTATGCTCCTTATTTATATTAAGTAAAAAAATAACAGGCTCTTATTAGAGCCTGCTGCTGGATATCCATTACTAAGCTATTGTCTGGCCATTACATTCAGATCTATACGCCTTCCATCCACCACATAAATAACCATTTCCGCGATATTAGTGGCGTGGTCACCAATACGTTCTAAATGGCCGGCTACCAGTAAAAGTGAAGCCGCCTGGGGAATCGTTGCAGGATCCTGCATCATGTAGGATAGTAATTCCCGGAAGATCTGCTGATATAAAGCATCTATTTCCTGTTCCATAGGTATAATAGACATGGCCATATCAATATCTTCATTAATCAATGCCTGCAGTGCTTTTTCCACCATCATACTGACGATATGAGCCATGCGCGGAATATCTATGAGTGGCTTAATATATTTCTGGGGATATAGATCTATACAAACCTCACTAATATCTTCAGCATGATCTGCCATTCTTTCAATATCAACGATTATTCGCAAGGCGGTAGCTATAAACCGCAGGTCTCTAGCCATAGGCTGTTTAAGAGCAATAAGTCTCAGACAATTTTTCTCTATGTCCAGTTCCATCTGATCAATTATATCATCTTTTTTTATCACTTCCCGGGCCATGTCAATGTCCTTATCTACCAGCGCTTTTACTGCCCTGGCAATCTGTTCTTCCAGCAATCTCCCCATTTTCAACAAGTCTTCCTTCAGCTGCTGTACTTCATGCTCCAGTGATTCATTAACCATATATTCCCCCCCCTTTATTAACCAAACCTTCCAGTAATATAATCCTCAGTACGTTTATCCCGAGGATTCACAAAGAGTTCATCGGTACAGCTAAATTCAACCAGCTGTCCGTTTAAGAAAAACCCGGTATAATCAGATATCCTGGCCGCCTGCTGCATATTGTGGGTGACTATCACTATGGTATAATTCTTTTTTAATTCCGCAATTAAATCCTCCAGCCGGGAGGTAGATATAGGATCCAAGGCCGAGGCCGGTTCATCCATCAATATCACTTCTGGTTCTACTGCCAGCACCCTGGCAATAACCAGTCTTTGCTGCTGCCCCCCAGACAGTCTGGCGGCAGGTGAATTCAATCTATCACTTATCTCATTCCACAGGTTGGCAGCTTTGAGGCTCCTCTCCACGATCTCACTTAATCGGTTCCGGTCTTTTATACCATGTATTCTTGGTCCATAGGCAACATTTTCATAAATTGACATGGGAAATACGGAAGGTTTCTGAAAGACCATTCCCACTTTTTTCCTTAATTCTACTACATCTCGGTCTTTTTCATAAATGGGCCGTTCATCCAGATATATCTGACCTTCGGTGCGGGTTCCTTCGATTAATTCATTTAAGCGATTAATAGTCCGCAAAAAGGTTGATTTACCGCAGCCGGATGGCCCTATAAGGGCAGTCACCCTATTTTCTTCTATGTCCATATTCACATCATACAAGGCCTGGAAATCTTTATAAAACACCTTAATGTTTTCACTTTTCAGTTTTAACTGGCTCATACTTTTCACCTCATATCTGCCTGTTGACATATGACATCCTGCGTAAGCTCAGGTTAGCCAGGTAATTGATAATGACAATTAACCCAATAATCAAAAAGGCAGTTCCAAATGCTCGATCCATAGAAATTCCTTCCATAGCCAGTATATACAGGTGTACGGACATAGTACGCGCCGGATCCAGTAAGCCCTCCGGCATACCCAGGGAGCTGCCTGCAGTCAATATCAAAGCTGCCGTTTCTCCTACTGCTCTGCCAATGGATAATATTATGCCGGTTATTATGCCTGGTACGGCCGAAGGAAGCACTACTCGGCTGATAGTCTGCCATTTACTCGCTCCTAGAGCCAGGCTGTTTTCCCTATACTCAGCCGGTACCGCTAGTATCGCTTCCTGCGCGGTCCTGGTTATAGTGGGCAGTATCATAATGGCCATAGTCAGTGATCCTGAGATAATAGACCAGCCCATTTGCAGGAAGATGACAAAGAAAACAAATCCGAATAGTCCAAAAACAATAGATGGAATGCCTGCCAGTGTTTCTGCTGTAAGGTTAACCAGATTGGCAAACCAGGATCTGCGCGGTGCATATTCTTCCAGATGGATGGCGCTTCCCACTCCCAGAGGCACAGCTATAATCAGTGATACTAGAGTCAAATAGACGGTACTCACTATCGTTGTCCATATGCCTCCTTCTTTTCCAGCTCGGCGGGGAGCTTCGAAAATGAAATCCAGACTGATAGCAGATACTCCCTTAATTGCGATATAGGCAATAATTATAAAGAGTATCGTCACAATAATCAGCCCGGCGAGCCAAAAAAAGGCCTTTATAAATTTCTCCCGAGTGTTATTAGTTAGCATAGTTTTTTCCTGCCTTTATGGAAATATTTACCACCAGATTTAGTATTACAATAAAGATAAATAGAACAGCTCCGGTAGCAAATAATGCTGCCTGATGATCTCCAGATGCATACCCCATTTCCAGAACGATGTTGCTGGTCATAGTCCTAACCGGAGATAAAATACTCCCCGGTATCATAGTAGAATTACCGGTTACCATTACTACCGCCATGGTCTCTCCTATAGCCCTGCCCATGCCCAAAATAATAGCGGTGATTATCCCGGAACGCGCGGCAGGAAGGATAACCCCCTTAATGCTCTGCATGTGAGTAGCACCCAAAGCCAGCGACCCTTCTTTATATTCTGCAGGAACAGAGAGTATTGAATCCCGCGATATACTAATAATAGTTGGCAGGATCATTATCCCCAGTATTATAGCTCCAGCCAGAACGCTCATCCCATTTCCGCCCAGGTGGGTACGTATAAAGGGTACAATAACTATTAAACCAAAGAAACCAAAAACTACGGATGGAATGCCTGCCAGCAGTTCCACCATCCTGCCCAGCATATTACCTATGCGTGGCGGGGCTATCTCTGCCATAAATATGGCGCCGGATATTCCCAAAGGAACAGCCCAAATAAGACTGGAGAGAGTAACCACCAACGAGCCTACCAGCATGGCAGCTATTCCATAGCTGCCATGGGTGGGGCTCCATTTCAAGTTAAATATGAAGTCTATCAAGCCGGTTTTAAATATCAGTGGAATTCCCCGGGCAAAAATAAAGATGGTTATCAAGATAATGGCCAGTATAGCTGTAGCAGCACTAAGCTTTAATAGGAATTCTATCCCCCGTTCAATATTTAAGGGCTGGAATCTCTGTCGGCCATGAGGCCTATTCTTTTCCTCTGAATTGACCTTCACCGCACCAGCACTTAAGCCATTAACAATCAATTTACCCATTTATTAACTCCTCAAAATTCGTAATTAAAATCTCCTTCTATTTGAAGATACCACCGATTTGTAAACAGCCTGGCTAATAATTTTAAAGAGTATGTGTGATTAATGTAAAATGAAAGTAAATATAAAAAAACCCGTACCTGCATGTACGGGTCAGACCAATGACAAAAGCCCTTTCCAGGATTACAATGTGTGTTCGCACAAGGCTCACGAATAATTAAGAAACGAATCTCTGCGTTATTTCAAAAAACCCACTCAATCAACGTACTCAAGTACGCCTCAATCGTGGACTTTTCTTATGCCTTGATCTTCACTTCCGTCATCGGTCTGGCAGCTTGCCGACTTTGTCGACAAGCTGAAACCCGTACCTGTAGGTACGGGTTTTTGGAACTTATTCTTTTTTGGTACCACTTAATGGTCGTTAGTTTTAGTTATTACTGCACTTTATCATCGATAGATTTGAGTGACTCTTCAAATTCTTCTACTTTGTCAGCATCCAATAGGCTTCTCAAATACAGATTAAATTCTCTTCCAGTGGGAAACATATCTTCTGCTAATTTGCGGCCTTTGGGAGTTAAGAAAATATTCAAACTCCTGCGGTCGGAAGGATCTTCTTCCCTTTTGACCAGTTCTTCCTTGTATAAACGGTCTATTACTCCAGTAACAGCTGAACTATCCAGCTGCACCCGAGCAGCAATATCTTTTACATTGCTGCCTTCGTTATCGAGAAGATCGAATAATACAAAAGACTGCGGTGCAGTAATCCCATATTCAAGACACTTGCTGTTGTACTTGCGGCTTATTTTTCTGGATAATACGTTCAAGCGGAAACACCAGAAATCTGTAAACTTTTCCATTAACATCTCACCTTTAGTTAACATTTCATTAAATACTAGTTAATTAAATATTATTTTACCTATTTTGTCAATCAGAGCAGCTGAAGTCTAAATATTTGGAATTTTATTTTACCGATCACGAAGAAACGACCAGGGATGACCATTGACTGATAAAGGCAAAATGCATTAGAAATCCAACAGCTGTTCAGCCCACCATGACTCATGTTATTTCCATATGCTGATCAGTTAACTTACTGCATGAGGGTCAGTTTCAATCGCATCGTCTTATCCCCTCAAGCAATTCTAGATTCAGGATGAAGGTAACATCCTTCATCCTGAACTTGAACTATGAGTGCTACTATTGTACAGTTACTAACTATTTGCCGCCTGGATAAAAACGAGTTTTCAGGCTGTCACGAAGTTCTGCTCTCATGTCGGGATGCGCAATACTTATCAATTCAAGCGCTCTTTCCCTTCTGCTCTTATATCTTAAGCGTGCTACACCATATTCTGTTATAACGTAGTCAGTAAACATACGTGGAACGCTAACTGGTGTACCAGGTGGTAACTCAGGAACGATTGCCGAAGTCAGGCTTCCATCTGGATTCTTTCTGGCTGCACTGAGCATGTTAATGGGTTTACCACCATCAGACCAATAGGCTCCGATGATAAAGTCTAACTGACCTCCCACACCACTTATCATGGTATGTCCGATGCCTTCAGCGGTACTCTGTCCGGCAAAGTCTATCATAAGTGAAGTATTCATAGCCACTACATTAGGGTGCTGGGCAATAAATTTTGGATCATTGGTATAAGATCCTGGGAATATTTGGCAAGAGGGGTTCTCATTGATGAAATCATACAATTCTTGATTACCCAGGCAGAATGACGCTACACTGATGCCTTTATAAATAGGCTTTTTAGAGTTATCTACTATCCCCTTTTCAATTAACTGAGGTAATACCTGGGGAAGCATTTCTGTTAAAATACCGAGGTTTTTCTTGCCTTCCAGCCCTGCTGCAACAGCTTCGGTAATTCCTCCCAATCCCATCTGTATGGTGTCACCATCGTTGATCAGTTCCAGCACATAATTACCGATGGCTTTTTCTACCTCGCTGGCATCTCCTCTCTGAAAAGTAGGGATAGGTGCAGACCTTTCAATGATGTAATCGAATTCGGAAACATGCATCCAGTTGTCGCCATATACTATCGGCATTTTATCGTTAACTTCTGCTATTACCGTCCTTAGATTCCCTCTCTCTCTGCCAAACCTGATGCTATCTGAAGTATAGAAGCAAACCGGTCCCAGGTTTACATACCCATGAGCATTGGGGGCGCTGACCATTAACGCGATAACATTGGATCTTTCCCCGTATCTATCACCACAATCAGCGGTAGTAGCCTGGTAATAATCAGCCACTTTAGTAGCATGCATCTTACGGATAGTTGCAACCCCAAATACTGGAGCGTAATTAATTCTGCCATCAAGCTCGGCCATAAATTTAGGATCATAGAGCTTGGATGGATATATCTGTAATGAATCAGATATTATTACGTCCTGTAATCCTTCATGGCGGTCAATAATAGCATCTAGCATTTGGCCGGAACATGAACCTACCGCTAATGGGGTTGAAATATAGTCTCCGGATTGTACGCATTTTGCAGCTTCTTCGTAGCTGGTCATCTTACTATTATATTCGTCCTTCCAGTTAAGAATTGACATCTGCTCCCCTCCCCTTTCTATTTGCCCTTAAATTCTGGTACTTTTTTCTGTCTGGTAAACACTGCTATACCTTCTTTATAATCATCAGTTAATGAAGTGGTCATAACCCCATGACGTTCAGACTCCAGTTGGCATTCCAGGAAGGGTAATAGAGCTTTGTTTATTAAAGCTTTGGAGGTTGCAAAGGCCTTAGTAGCTCCATTGGCAAGCTGCTCTGCCATTTTGGCAGTTGCTGCCTCAATTTCCTCAGGGGCTACAACTTTATTTACAAAACCCCAATCCAATGCTTTATCTGCAGTAATAACTTCATCCAGATATATCATTTCGCTTACTCTTCCTAACCCTACTATAAGGGGTACCATCTGGGTGAACCCTCCGTCCTGACTGATTCCCACTCCGGTATAAGCCTGCTTGAATATCACTTTGCTGTGACAGATTCTCAGATCGCAGGCAGCCGCAAAACTCATGCCCACACCGGCACATATGCCATTGATGCTTGCTATTATTGGTTTGGGAAGGAGTCTCATGTCAGTAATAAGCCGAGCCAGGGGCACGGTAAAATCCCTGAAGAAAGCTTGCAGATCACCATCACCATATTGGCTTGCTTCAGCAATGTCCCCGCCCAGACAGAATGCGTTTCCTGTTCCTGTAAGGACTACCGCCCTTACACTTTCATCGTAACACGCCTGAAACGCCTCAACCATGCCATTTACCAAATCACCATTTAATGCATTCATGGCCTGTGGACGATTCAACGTGATAGTACAAATTCCATTTTCTTTCTTAACCAAAACCGTATCATTCGCCATATCCTTTCGACCTCCTAATTTTTTTTTACCAGCTTCTATGCCAGTCAAGTATCCTTTTTCCGTCTTGACAGTTCATTAACACTAACCTTCTCATTCATCTCACATCCGTCCAAGCAGCAACATAAATAAATCCATTTTTATATTTTGATGCGGACCATTTGCCATCGATAACATCAGGGGAGACGTTTTCCGATGCCATATTATGCTGTCATCAAGTGATAGCTAATAGAGCAGTACAGTCATGATTTTGCAGGGTCTTACCAGCAACTACCCTTTATGTCCGCATCAAATACTGTATTCATTTTCAATATCTAAAGCCATGTTCCTTAGTATTTTAGCTCATGCACTGGGTACCATCTGCTAAACCTTTAATCTTTGTTTAAGCTTTTAATATCTCTCCTGCTATTATGATCTTCTGCATATCGATAACTCCCTCAATCTGAGGACCCATAGCTGCATCACGATATATTCGAGAAATTTTATAGTCTGACATTAGCCCATAGGAACCATGAATATCCATGGCGATTTCCGCTGCTCTACGTGAGTTCTCGGCAACTATAACTTTGGCCTGAGCTGCTTCCCGGGCAAAATCAGATGGGCTTTTAGTTTTATTAGCCAGATATCCCAGCTTATATGACGTCCACCTGGATACATCATAGAGCATAGCTAGATCAGCCAGCCTCAGCTGGATAGTCTGGAACTTTGAGATGGGCGCTCCCCGGTGAGTCTTTTCCTGAACATACTTCAATGATTCTTCATAGGCAGCCAGAGTTGTTCCTAGAGCTATGGCATTCATGCCTATTTTCCCGAAAGCTATGCCATACTGGAGTATGGGGTAGCCATTACCCAGTTCTCCCAGCAAGTTTTCGCCCGGTATTCTCACATTTTTAAAATAACAATCTACCAGCGGTCCACCATGCCATCCCAGTTTATCCCATGGTTCAGAAATAGAATAACCGGGGCAGAATTTTTCGACGATGAAGCCCGTGGGACGACCGCTATCGCTGTCTTTAGCAAAAACCAGAATCGGGCCTTCGTAGCTGCCGTTGGATATGAATCTTTTAGTTCCGTTTATTATGTAGCCATCTCCGTCTTTCACGGCGGTGGTAGTAATCTGTTTGGGATCTGACCCAGTTCCTGGTTCTGTAAAAGCGAAAGACGCAATCCATTTACCCTTGCAGCATTTGGGAAGCCATTTCTGCTTTTGTTCTTCGGTGCCAAAGGCAGCAACAGCACCCATACCCAAGCTGTGAGCCGATATTATCATAGCCGGAGCAATGCATACCCGGGCTATCTGTTCCATTGCCAGCACATAGCTCTCATAACCAGCCCCTGCACCACCATATTTTTCTGGCATTGCCAGACCGAATAGTTCGAGTTCAGCCAGTCCGTTTAATACTTCCCGGGGTATCCTATTTTCTTTTTCTATTTGCTCTGCAATCGGTTCGATTAGCTGCTCCGAGTAATCTTTGGCCATCTTTTGTATTAAAATTTCTTCTTTGGTCAGAGCAAAATCCATTGATAACCCCCCTATCTGTTCATATTTTTTTCTTTCAAATATTGCTTGATATTATTTCATTTGCAGGTTAATTAAAGGGAGCTTGAACTGCCCCTCCTAATTAACTGCTATTCGGGGAAGAGCGTGCAATAAACAAACTATATACCCGGCGTATCGAATGAATTACTTTAGACTTACCAGCTTTTTACTTCAGTATGGGACCTGGCATGGGCAAAACTGTCCTGCCGAAAGCTGTGTTCAGTATCCCTGCTGATGCAACCCACAGAGCTCCTGCGCCTGCAAGCAGTACAAAATAAGCTGCCGTAGGTGCCCAGGAATACGCGAGTACTCCCATATCCATGAAGGTGTTCTTATAAATTTTTTTTGGTGCATTGATCTGTTTTTTGTAAGTATTTGGAGGGGTTAAAACCCCTTCCAAATACTTTCTTCCCGAAATAATAATCTTATACAAAGAAGATTTCTTCAGGAACTTCCAAAACTGTGGTGTCAGCGTTCCTGGCCACTTCCAGGAATGCAGTTATTTCTGGAATAATGTTTTTGACAAAGAAACGAGCCGATGCCACCTTGCCGGCGTAGAAGGGATAATCAAAATGATCGGTGCCTAGTTCATCAATTTTCTTCTGGGCAATCAATGCCATTTCCAGCAGTAATTTACCGGCCCACAATTTGCCAGTTACATGAAGTACTCGGGTAGCAAACTGCTGAGCCATACCAGGCGCAGCAAATAATGGCATTAGGGCTTGGAGAGTCTCCCCATATTTGGCCATTGCATTGACATATATGGCAAATTCCTTTTCAAATCCTGCGGCCTCTTTATTAGCCTCTACGAAATCCTGAATGTGCTTTACCCAGGCAGCAAAAACTTGTCCTTTTTTCATGGTCATTTTGCGTCCGACCAGGTCAAGAGATTGGATGTAATTAGTCCCTTCCCATATAGGGTATATCCTGGCATCCCGGTATATTTCTGCAACCGGATATTCTTCAGAGAATCCGTAACCGCCATAAATCTGAAGGGCTTCGGAGATGCACTGTAAAGAAACATCCGAACAATAGGCTTTCACTATAGGAGTGTTAACTTCGAGAAATATTTTGGCTAGCTGGTGCAGCTCCGGATCCGAGCTGTAGTTTTCGATATCTACCCACCAGAAGGTGGAAAGAATCATAGCCCGGAAAGCTTCAATGTGAGATTTCTGATACATAAGCATGCGTTTTACATCCTCATGTTTAATAATACTGCATCTTCCCGCTTTGGGATTAGTAGTTGCCCGACCCTGAATACGTTCATTGGCATATTCTACCGAGTTGTGGTAGGCTGATGCAGCCAGAGCACATCCAGAAAGTCCGCTCATCAGGCGCTCTTCGTTCATCATCTTAAACATCTGCATCATACCAGCACCTGCTCCGTCTTCACCAGGAGGATTGCCCAGAAGAAAACCTTTGCAGGTTCCTTCTTCTCCAAAATTAACCACACAGGTTGGTGAACCCCGGTGACCCAATTTATGTTCAATGCCAGCACAATTTATGTCATTCCAGGCCCCAGGATTACCATCAGCATCCGGCAGGTACTTAGGTACTACAAATAATGATAAGCCTTTGGTTCCCTTGGCTGCGCCCTCGATACGAGCCAGGGTCAGGTGAATGATATTGTCGGTGATATCCTGTTCCCCACCACTGATGAAGCACTTGGTTCCTTTAATTAAATAAACCCCGGGGTCATCAGTAGGGATAGCTTTTGTAGTAGAATCGCCTACGTCGGAACCAGCCTGGGGTTCAGTAAGATCCATAGTGCCTGCCCATTCACCGCTGTACATCTTGGGGCAGTAAGTTTTCTTAAGTTCTTCGCTGCCAAAATCTCTTATCAAACCTGCTGCACCTGAGTTTGCCAGCCACAGGGTCTGGATGGAAGGATTAGCGGCTATAAAATACTCATTAAGAGCCCAAACTACGGTCATGGGAAGGGCAGATTCGTCATCGGGGTCAACGTTGCTGCCGGCAAATCCATTATTCACTATAAAAAAATAAGCGTCCTTACTGGACTGAGGGGAGATTACTTTTCCGTTCTCAAACTGGCAGCCGATTGTATCCGAGTCTTCACAGCTGGGACCTACAATTTCTTTGGCCCCTTTCAGAGCATTATCCAGTATAAAGTCCAGGTCGTCCACAGTATAACCATCTCTAAACCGATCGGTTGCAAACACCGTGTTCATATCCAGCCATTCTTTTAAAATAAATTTTTGATCTCTGGTTGTGTTCATAAAATTCGATGACATTGTTTTTCCTCCCTTTTTAAATCACATTTTCCGATCTAGACTGCAAATATTCTGAAGGCTACTTTGAAAAACCACCTCCCAAAAAAGAAGCTTATTATTCTAAATGAAACTTTACCCAAGCAAGCTCCATCGCACTCAAATAGATACATATTATATTATTGATGTTTAATTAATTGATATGTTATTTATTTAACTATCATTAAATTAGCATCACCCTATTTCGTTGTCAAGTCACAAAGTGAACTAATGTGATTTATTGTTGAATTTTGTTGGCAAGATACTTTGGAGATAATTTTGCAGATTAATTCCTCTTTGAATATTAGAAGATGATTGGGTAGAACGTAGAATTGATGAAAGACCTGGCTGTATAAACCAAAATAGACATCTTGGTGTTCCTAAAGGCGATATCGGCTCCCGGGTCTGTGCTGGACTCAAGGAGCCTCCTGGACCTAAATGTGATTGCTGTATAAGGCGGTTGTCAGAAATGTTTGAGCAGCTGACGGGTGGTTGCTGGACCACTGTTATCGCGGTATAGAAAATCCTTACAAAGGTTCTTCCTCGTCATTATCCTGCAGCAGACGGAAGAGAATATCCTCCAGACTTATTTCTCTGGAACCAAATGATAGTATCTGTCGATTTATATCAAATACTGTCTCAAGTATCAAAGGCCTTACCTCTTTATCTCCACTATAAGTAATCAGTAAACGATTGTTTTCCATAATTACATCATTAACAAATTCCAGATTTTTTACTGCGGTTAAAACCCGTTCATCTTTTTCAATTAATCTAACCTCTATATTTTTGCCTCCCACAGTATGGCGGAGGTTCTCGACACTATCCCGGGCGATAATTTTTCCATGGTTGAAAACAGCGATTTCGTCGCAGATCCTTTCTACTTCTGGAAGGGTATGGGAAGACATTACGATAGTCACATCATTTCTCTGTTTAAGCTGCACGATCAAGTCTCTGATATCCCTGGCACCTATTGGATCCAATCCCAGAGTTGGCTCATCCAGGAACAATACCTCGGGGTCCGATAACAACGCCTGGGCCAGCGACAAGCGGTGCCGCATCCCTCTTGAGTATTCCCCCACATAGTTATTTTTTTTCTCCAATAATCCTACCAGATCCAGATTAGTATCGATACGCTTCTCAAGCACCTTATTGGGTATATCCAGCAAGTTTCCAATATATCTAAGGGTCTCGATAGTAGTCATTCGGGGATAAAAACTGGGATTTTCAGATACATAGCCGATATGGCGTCGAACCCTCATAGGTTCCCTCTTAACATCATATCCCGCTATAACAGCGCTGCCGCTGTCAGGTCGAATTAAAGTTGTCATCATTTTCAAGGTAGTGGTCTTTCCAGCCCCATTGGGTCCCAGTAATCCAAAGGAGATTCCTTGTTTTACTCTAAAACTCACATCATCTACTGCTGCCAGCTTACCGTAATTCTTAGTAAGATGGTTAATATCTATCGCATACTCGACCATTATCAATTTCCCCCTTTAAAATCTGAAGGTAATATTCTGTCTATCAAAAATCCAGCCGCTTATTAGCAAAATAAATACTATTATTATGAACAAAGATCCCACACAAATCCATAAATCATGGGTACTGGTCATAGCATATTTCTGGTATTTCCCAAAAATGCTGAGGCAGAATCTGAATGGTATGGGCACCTGGTCAAAACTGCTGATCCCCGTAAGCATACCGGCGATTCTTAAAAATTCGCCTCCCAGAGGATGAGCCGGCGTGATAAAAACCACTCCAATTAATCCTGCTACAGCTGTACTTCGAGCGAATAAAGATATTAACATGGTCAGGGCTGTATAATAGACAGCGACCATAGAGAGGATAAGCACCATTGACATCCATTGAGTAAAGGGAGGCATGGGTAACTGCCATCTATAGGTGGATATTCCCGTCAGCTGGGCATAATAATAGGCCGCGATAAGCTCGATGATAAGCAAAGGCAGTATGATAATAAGGTAATTAATAAACTTACCATATAAAATAGTCTTCCGAGAAACAGGTTTGGATAAGACCAGTTCCAGGGTGCCTCTTTCTTTTTCCCCCACCACAGAATCCATAGCCGCGAATATCCCAATAAATGGACATAAAATGGCAAACAGTTCAAAAAAGGGATCCAGTACACTGCTGGAATTAGCTGTCGGTCCCACCTCGGTGTACAGAGCCATAATAATCCCACCAAAAACAGCCATCAACAACAGTATCAACTTCCAGTTCCTCCAGTGTTCCAGCAATTCTCTTTTTGCTACTATTAGAAGTTTCAAGAAAAATCCCTCCAAAAAACAATATTGAGTATAAATAGTATTATATACCTTTTATACTATTTATACTGCCTATGCCGCTCAGAGCGGCAATACACTCCTATACCACCCAGTAAAAATACGGATCATTGAAAACTACCGAGGCTGTCAACGATATATTCGTTCCATCATCTTAGTTTCTTTCTAGAATAAATATGGTATTGGGGTATCCTGTTTTAGATGCCGATTTATATTTTGCTTGTACTTACGTGTCAATGGGACGGTTCTATTTGACACACCTTATACAGTTAGGCAGGATAAATAGTAAAGGGGGTCACAGCTTCTCAGTCTGCGCCCCCGGCATATTTGGCAATGCTATGGACAAAGAGCTTTCGCTTGTGCAGCTTAATCCCTCTTTGTATTAGATTAGGTGGTTTTTACTTTATGCCTATAGCTCCTTCATCCACCATAATTTTTTGCCCTTCGTCACTGAGAACGAAGTCGATAAAGGCTTTGGCAAGTCCTTCGGGATCATTTTTAGTAATATAGTTAAACGGTCTGGAAATCTTATAAGTACCAGCCTTGATGTTTTCCACGCTGGCGGCAACACCTTCAATGTCCAAAGCTTTGATTTCATTATTTACTATCGCCAGTGATACATAACCTATAGAATTCTCGTCACCTGCTACAGCAGTCCGGACTGCCCCATTAGAGTTTTGAATGATCGCGCTGGGGGCAATTTCTTCGTCATCCATTGCCATTGCTACGAAGGCATCCCTGGTACCGGAACCTTCTTCCCTGCTTACCACGGTAATCGCCGCATCTTTTCCTCCCAGGTCTTTCCAGTTGGTAATGTTGCCCAGGTAAATGTTTTTAATATCTTCCAGGGTAACATCCTGCACCGGGTTGGAATGGTGAACTACAACCGCTACGCCATCTATGGCGATTTGAGTTACTACTAAATCTGGGTTTGCGGCCATCTCTTCTTCTTTAACATTTCTTGATGCTGAACCGATATCTGCTGCTCCTGAAGCAGCCGCGGTAACTCCCTGGCTGGATCCTCCACCCTGTACACTGATCTCTGCCTTTGGGTTCACGGCCATGAATTCTTCAGCTAAAACGTCACTAAAGGGCTGTACTGATGTGGAACCAGCAATAGTAAGCTTGCCGGTTAGTACCTCGCTGGTCTGCGTGGTATCCTGCGGATCCTTACTAGCTTCTTCCTCCCCATTACCACAACCTGCTACTGCAAATGCTGCCAGCAGCATAATGCCAACTATAAATAAGCTGACCATCCTTTTTGACTTGATTGACATACACTCTTTCCTCCTTATTACTTTGAAATCGCGTTTTTTTTCTACTGCTCTAAATTTAACACCAACTTGTTAAATCTCTTTTCTAAGCTGGTTAAAACTGAGTATTTTATTTGTTAATTAAATGTAAAAGCCAGGAAAGAAGAAGCAAGGGGACGTTTTTGCTGTGTCATTCTAGCCTTATAGAAAATGACACAGCAAAAACGTCCCCTTGTGTCGTCTTGCTATTTTTGTTTTTTGGGGATTATAAAATAGAAAGTAGAACCTTTTCCAGGAGTACTCTCTACACCGGTCACGCCGTTATGATTTTCCACCAGATGCTTGACGATGGACAGCCCCAAGCCGGTACCTCCCGTTTTACGAGAGCGGGCTTTATCTACCCGATAGAAGCGTTCGAATACTCGATCAGCTTCCTTCTCGGGTATACCTTCTCCCCGGTCAATAACCAGTACTTTAACTTTTTCTCCTTCATCTTCCAGGGTGATGGTTATGGGTTCCCCCTCCGGGCTGTATATAAGCGCATTATCAACAAGGTTCAGTAGCACTTGAACTATTAACTCTTTATCACATTCGACCAGCACCTGCCCGGCTGGTTTTATTATATTAATTTCAGGAGCTCTTCCATCCCGTTTGACCAGCTCAACTGTATCCTCGATCAGGCGAACCATGTCTACATTTCTAATATTGAGGCCAGATTTTCCTGATTCCAGACTAGATAATTCCAGCAGGCGATTAATCAGTTTAGTCAACCTGATTGCCTCATTATAAATTATTTCAGAAAACTCCCTCACATTCTGGTGGTTTTCTTCGCTCTCGTTCATAAGGGTTTCCGCAAAGCCGCTTATGCTAGCGACCGGAGTCTTCAATTCATGGGAAACATTAGCTACAAAATCCCGGCGTACCCTTTCCAATCTTTTTAACTCGGTTATATCATTGAGCACTACCAGAACACCGCCATATATCTGAGGTATGTCTTTACATATGGGCAGAACATTGGCTTCAATTTGTCTTTCAGTTGGAGTGAACAGCTGTATCTCTTTGCGTACCGGTTGGAGCATTCTCCGGACTTCATCTATAGCCTGAAGCAGATCATAATTATTGATCACCTCTACATGTTTTTTTCCCTGATACTCATTACCCATAACCAGTAGCTTTACGGCTTTCGGGTTGGCATAAGTGATCCTGGCATCTAGATCTACCATAATAATACCATTTACGGTGTTTTTTAAAACTACTTCCAGACGGTTTTTAACCGCCGAGATTTCTGTCAGGGTTTTATCCATCTCACTGGCCATATAATTAACCGCCGAGGCTAATAGACCAAGTTCATCATCTGACCAGTAAGATATTCTCTTATCCAGGTCCCCCCGGGCTATCTCTTCTACTGCACTGGTGAGTTCTGTTAAGGGCCGGGTAAAATTGGCTGCTAAGCGAGTGCTGATTACAAATGCTACTACTCCTATCAGCATAATTGCCAGCAGGATAAGGAGAAGAATATGGTAATGTACAGACTCCACTTCTTCCAAAGACCTGGCCAGTCTAACTACTCCCTGCATATCGTTGTTTGTAAAGGGAACGGCCACATATATCATCTGCTGACCCTCGGTATCACTGAAACGTATTGCTATCCCAGTATCTCCCTGCAGTGCCTGATATATTTCGGGCCGTCCGTTATGAGGTCCCAGCTTAGCAATATCAAACATGGAATCGGCAATGACTGTCCCCTGGGTATCAACTATAGTAACCCGGGCATCAGTATTCTGAGCCACCAGTCTGCTTATATCATTCATATATTCGAGAACATCGATTTTATCCGTTTGGTAGTCCTCCAGCATGGAAGCTGCTAACCTGGTTTCACGTTCCAAATTGGTCTGTACGTTATCCAGGTAATACTGCCTGAGGGTTACGCTCAATATAGCTCCTGTAGCCAGGAGGATGAGCAGGATAATCAATAGATATGTTCCAGTAAGTCTTTTCCCAATGGATTTTTTCATACTAATCAGCCTCCAGCTTATAACCTAGCCCTCGTATGGTCTTTATATATCGGGGGTTTTTGGAATCCTTCTCAATCTTATCGCGCAGTTTACTTATGTGCACGTCTAATACCCTGGTATTTACACTCTCAGAATATTCCCAAAGTAGTTCCAGCAGATAATCTCTTTTCAATACTCGCCCCCGGTTGCGGATCAGAATATCGAGCAGTTCATATTCCTTCAAAGTAAGGTCCAAGAGCTTGTCATCGAAATAGATTTCATAGCTCTCGGGTTTTACCATAAATGGTCCAGCCCGGAAGACTGCTTTTTTGGGGTCTTCTTCAGGTTCCAGATTACGTCTCAAAACAGCTTTTACCCGTGCTACCAGTTCCCTGACACTAAAGGGTTTGGTAACGTAATCGTCGGCCCCTAGTTCCAGACCCAGCACCCGGTCTAATTCCTCATCACGGGCGGTAAGCATAATGATAGGGATTCTGTTTCCACTACTCCTTATTTCCTGGCATATTTCCAGACCACCTTTTTCAGGCAGCATCAAGTCCAGGATAAGAAGGTCCGGCTTTTCTCTTTCAATAATCTCGGTTACTCCAGCTCCATCGTAGGCATGAACCGTGTTAAATCCTTCTTTATTTAGATTATAGGTTATTAACCTTACCAGAGACTCTTCGTCGTCGACTACAAGTATTTTTCTTTTCATATCTTTTCACCTCAAATACCAGGTATTATCTGTATGTTAAACCTTAATCACCTTGTCTGAAATACCTGTTACATGAATTTTACACAGTATACATCAATATTTTACATCAGCTGCTACCTGAACAATCCTATCGGACCACTCACCTGTCTCTCCCCTGCACACATCCAGGACATTCCATATAATGGGGACATTCCTTCAATAAGGTACCCCAAGGAAGGTGTGTCCCCTGACCTTGACTGCTCCAAGGGTAGGTGTGTCCCTGTTCCTTAGCCTGAGAATTTCGCAATTATGCCCTACCTTCTTATAATTCACTTATCCGACTCTTTTTTTTTGACCCAAGTGTATCCCTTTACCTTAACCCGAAAACCCCATGCTTACCCACCAACCACTCGATCCACCCAGGCCTGCCATGGGGACATTCCATATAATGTGGACATTCCTGTAACCAAGCTCCCCAAGGCAGGTGTGTCCCCTGACCTTAATAGTGGAACCAGCTTCCGCCTATGAATTCTCTTAATATGGAGTTAGGTGGAATAGGTTCTACTGGAGCTTCCCGGAAATAACTGAGAAACTTGCAGAGGCGTTTGGCCTCTATATATTCTGGTTCCCCAGGACCGATATCCATCAGCAGCGGGCCGGCATATTTCTTAAGAACAGCCAGCTCATATACCAGCGATGAATTAAACATAACATCCGCGTTTTCCTGAAAAGGAAAGATATTTTTCATCTCTCCACGCCTAACTGAAGGCCAACGGTTCAAGGTTTCTCTGGTTCCATGACCCCTGGTGCGTGCATCCCTAATTATTCTGCGCAGAAGGCGGCAATCGGTAGTCGGAATTCGATTGGAAAAATCAATGTTCAACTGGGTCAGGGCACTAATATAAATCTTAAACTTCTGTTCAGGGGGTATACTCCAGGTCAATCGGTCATTTAATCCATGTATGCCTTCTACTATTATCGGTTCCCCGTTAGGCACTTTAATCGGTACACCGTAATCTTCACAGCGACCCTTTTTGAAGTTGAAAACCGGTACTTGCACTTCTTCTCCCTTAATTAGTTTGCTCAACTGCTCATTAAAGAGGTCCAGCTTCAATGCTTCCAGGGCTTCAAAATCATAATCACCATTTTCATCCCGGGGTGTATCCTCCCTATCAACAAAATAATTGTCCAGGGAGACCATCACTGGCTTAAGCCCATTCACTCGAAGCTGTATCATCAGCCTCTGAGCAAAGGTCGTCTTCCCTGAAGAAGATGGACCGGCAATCAATATCAGACGGATATTTTTATCCTGGTAGATCATATCAGAAATAGTAGCAATCTTCTTCTCGTGCAAAGCTTCGTTTATCCTTATTAAATCTATTATATCCTGGTTTTCAATAATATCGTTCAAAGCTGCCACGTGGGGGGTTCCCATCATTTCGCCCCACTCTTTGGCTTCTGAATATATACTGAAGAGCTTCCTTTGATCTATGAAAGGTTGAATCGCCTTGGGGCTGCTCCGTTCCGGAGTTTGAAGTATTAAACCTGGCTGATAGTTTAAAAGCCTGAAATTATCCAGCATTCCAGTATTTGGCACCATATGGCCATAAAAATATTCATAAAAGCCATCCAGCTCATACATATGAACCACTTTTTTCTCTCTAAACTCCAGAAGCTTTATCTTATCCAGCATGCCCTGCTTTTCATAGGTGAAAGCAGCCTGTTCTCTAGAAACCAGCATCTTCCTAATTGGTAAATCGAGTACGGCCAGCTCACGCATCCGCTTTTGTATCTGTGCAGCCTCTTTATCATCCAGCACTTTATCCAGCAGTTCGCAATATAGTCCATTGGACAAGGAATGTTTTATTACAAGTTGGGTTTCCGGGTAAATTTCCCGGCAGGCTTTCAATAAAAGGAAAACCACCCCGCGCCGATAAATCCGGAACCCGATTTCGCTGCTCAAATCCAGCAGCTCAACACTACATGGCTCCGTAAACACATAATTAAGATCCTTTAGATCATTATTTACAGCCAGTGCCACAACCTGATAGGGAAGCTGCTGCTTAAGGTTATCGAGCAGTTCGCCTGCCGTACTGTTTAAGTCTACTGTATAATATCCCAAATCTTTAATAGCTATTTGCAGTTCTGTTTCTTTTAATGATTGCCCCATAAATAACCCTCCTAAAACCCCGTGTATATATTATTATATAATATAATCGTAAATTTCATATGACATTATTAGTCAAGGAGCCGATAATACATTTTTTTAACAGCAAATACTTGTTCAGAAAAGTGAAGAGGGCCTCTCGCCCTCTTTCACGGATGGGCAGACGCCCTTTAATCCGTGCTCATATGGTTTTACTAAACAATATTCGACAATTCGAAAAAGTATTCCTCCTGGTAAATATTTTCATATATTAGCGGAGTCGCGCTATTTAATCTCAAATTTATCGGCTTCCAGAACTTGATAGTTATCCCTTTTCTTATCTGTAAAATGCCACCACTCATAATAAATACTGCCAAAGCCATTATGAAGCATGATTTCTTCCAATAATTTGGCATTATTCATCTGTACGGAACTCACATCGCTGTAGTCTCGATCAGCCCGGGCTGAAAACTCGTCAAAGCCGCTGGGCATCAACAGTTCCCTTCCCTCGTTATCTACCAGGGTCACATCTACTGCTACTCCTCGGGAATGATAAGAAAAGCCTTCGTAAGGATTTACCACAAACCGGCGATCAGGCATTATTTCCCATAGTTTAAATTGCGCAGCGGGTGGACGGTAAGCATCCCATACTTTTAGGCCCAGGCCTATGGCATTCAATTCTTCCTGAGTTGCCTTCAGTTTTTCAGCCGTTCCTCTTCTTAGATAAGCTTTTTTTATCTCATAGATTGCTTTACCATAAACGTTATCATCGGTTGAATATTTCAGATCCACATTAATACCGGGTATATATTTCTGGATGTCTACCATATCGGTACTGGCGCCGCTGCTGTTAACAGCCAGGTCAGCAGACCAAAGCAGCAGTATAATAATTGTTATCAAGACCCCCCCAATAACAAATGTTAATACTGGAATTTTATTGGTCATGCTGCTCCTATTTTTATCGAAATCCATAATAACCTTCCCTGCGTACAGCCATATTTAATTCTATTATCAGCAAAAGGACAGCAATTATGTATCTGGCAGCCTGCTGCAGGTGGGTCTTTATATAACCATTCCATCCCAATTTATAGTAATGTCAATAAGGCAGTGATGAATACTTTGCTGAATACACCTTTTCTTATAGCATCCTGAAACAGGTATAGAAACTCTTCCTCACTCATATAGGCTGGCTTCAATGCCATAGCCCAGACACCATTTTCATTCTGCCGGTAAATAGCCAGGCGAATAGTAAAAAAATTCAGACCTTTGATAAATATCCGCTCCAGGCTTATGGTATGACCGCAGGTTAACACTTCCCCTCGGGCATAAACATCACAATATTCGGTAGTCTTAATAGGCTTGAAAGATATTGACAGAAGATCGGTACTACGGATAACTGTTTTCAGACCAGCCTGTAAAATTGGGGATATAATGCGTTTCTCTATACCCTTTTTTATTAGTTCAAAGATATCATCTTCAACTGCCTCCAGCGGCCTCGCTGTCATCTCATAAAGACCCTGGCTGTTTTTTTCCGCGTAAGAAAGCCTGATACTTTCCTGACCCATTTCATTGACTTGAATCCTCTCAATATTTATCTTCCCATGGCCAGCAGCCTCCTGAAAACCTGCTTCCTGTAATACCAGGCAGTAGTTCCCTGCTTCACCTATAACCGTTTCCTCCTTCCATCTATTGTTGATTGTGCTGCACCTTTTTCTGAATATTTATGTGTATTGTTGCTGGTATATTCCTGCGGGGAATTGCAAAACTCATATCCATAGCCCATTAAAGAAAATACCTCCTGTCATATAATTATGACAGGAGGTATTGGTTCTTTAACTGGAATATTTTATCTCAATCTGGCCTGTATATGCTTCTGTAAATCAGATAAAATCGCATCCACCCGGCTGTTGATCTCTGCCTCTTTAAGGGTGCGCTCCATAGATTGGAATGTAAGCCTGAATGCTGCACTCTTATAGCCCTCAGGTACCTGCTCACCAGTATAAATGTCAAATACTATCACATCCTGTAAGAGTTCGGGTTCAGATGCTTTGATTACCGCTATAGCTTCGGAAGCTTTTGCGTCTTGACCAAGAAGGACAGCGATGTCTCTCTCTACCGCGGGATATCTGGCGATTTGTTCCATCATGATTTTCTGTCCTTTTATTTCGAACATGGTTTTAACATCTAATTCAAAAGCGCATGCTTTATCACTTATATCAAAGTTTTCTAGAACCAGGGGATGCACTTCCCCAATAATTCCAATTTGCTGACCCTGGCAGATTATGCGCGCGGTTCGACCCGGATGATAACCTGGCCCTTCATATTCTTCAAAAGTAAAATCCCTGATTCCCAGTTCCCGGAAGAGGATTTCAACTATACCTTTCAGATAATAAAAGTCCATGGAAACCTGGTTCTTTAACCAGTTTAAATCAACCCTGCCAGCCACAACAGCACCTAGTTTAAGCTTTTCATCTGGCAGTCGGTCATCTGATTGATAATAGACTGCCCCCATCTCAAAGAAGTTAAGGTTTTGATTGCGACGGGCTAAATTTCCACTTACGTTTTCCAGCAGCCCGGGAAGCAGTAGAGTTCGCATCACACTTTGTTCCTCCGACAGCGGGTTGGCTATTTTAACAACATTTCTGAGTAAGCTATCGGCAGGAAGCAGAATGCGATCAAAAAGCTGCGGACTTATAAAACTATAGTTTATAACCTCATAAAAATATGCCGCCATCACTTCCTTAACTCGATCCCGGAAACGCTGATAATCAGTTAGCCCTCCACGATTAATGCCCAGGGGAAGAGTATCCGGAACATTATTGTAACCATACAGGCGGGCCACTTCCTCAATCAGGTCTACTTCCATGGAGATATCTGGCCTGTAAGTAGGTATTTCTACTGCCAGATAGCCTTTTTTATCCTTGATATTGAACTTTAATTTTTCCAGGTAACCCTTAATCTCACTGAAGCTAAGTTCTGTACCCAACAGGAAATTCACCCGATCCGGACGCAGATTGATAATCAAGGGATCTTTTTGCCCCGGGTATACATCATAAATCCCTTTAACTACTTCGGCACCAGCTAGTTCCTGTATAAGCTGAGCAGCTCGATTGACCGCATATATGACTCCATTAGGGTCAACGCCTTTTTCAAAGCGAACTGACGAATCACTTCTTAAGCCCTGTTTTTTCGAAGTTCTCCTGATGTTGGTGTTCAGAAAATTGGCTGACTCAATCAAAACATCTCTGGTATCGTCATTTATTTCGGTATTTAATCCGCCCATTACTCCCGCCAGGGCTACCGACCTGATTCCATCCGTAATCACCAGACTATCCAGGTCCAGTTCCCTTTCTACCTCATCCAGGGTAATGAAATTTTCCTGGTATTCAGCTTTGCGCACGACTATCTTTTTCTCCTTACCCAGCAGATTATAATCAAAAGCATGCAAGGGCTGATTGGTTTCCAGCATCACATAGTTGGTGACATCCACTATATTACTGATAGGTCGGATGCCTGATCTGAGCAGAACGTTCTGCATCCACTCGGGTGAGGGTTTAACTTCCACATTCTTGACTACCCTGGCTGCGTATCGGGGACACAAATCAGGGGCATCTATTTCTATCTTTATATAATCATTGATATTCTCTCGATTTTCTATAATTTTTAACTGTGGTATTCTTAATGGCCGGCCGTTTAAGGCTGATACCTCACGAGCCAGATTTATCAGGCCCAGACAATCCCCCCGGTTAGGAGTCAAATCAAGCTCCATAATCACATCCGAGCCTGCTTCTTCCACACCCTCTATGGCTATTCCGGCCATGGTCAGCCGGTGGGCTAATTCTTCCGCGTTCCAATCTATGTCTACATATTCTTTTAACCAATTTATTGAAACTCCCATACCCTTACCTCCTAAAACTGCTTTAAGAATCTCCTGTCATTGTCAAAAAACAGGCGTAGATCGTTGATCCCATATTTTAGCATGGCTATTCTTTCAATACCCATTCCGAATGCAAACCCGGTTACCTTTTCCGGATCATAACCACCATATTCCAGCACTCGCGGATTAACCATCCCGGCACCTAGTATCTCCAACCATCCGGTATGCGAACACACCCTGCATCCTGCACCTTTACAAATAACACAGGATATATCCATCTCCGCACTGGGTTCAGTAAATGGGAAATAGCTGGGTCTAAAACGCACCCTTAAATCGGTATCGAATATCTCCCGGGCAAAATGCATCAAAGTCCCTTTAAGATCTGCCAGAGTAATTCTGCTATCCAGAACCAGTCCCTCCACCTGCTGGAACATAGGTGAATGGGTTGCATCATCATCTTTGCGATATACCTTACCTGGTACGATAATCCTGACCGGCACTTGCGGGGCCAGCTTTTCCATGGTACGAACCTGTACTGGTGAAGTATGAGTCCTCAATACTATGTCCTCATTTATGTAAAAAGTGTCCTGCATATCCCGGGCTGGATGGTCCCTGGGCACATTTAAGGCTTCGAAATTGTAATAATCCAATTCAATTTCCGGCCCTTCCGCAACATTAAATCCCATTCCCACGAAAATATCTCGTATTTCTTCATAAACCCGGGTAAGAGGATGCTTACTCCCTCTCATTAAAGGCAGCCCTGGAAGTGAAACATCTATTTTCTCTGCAATCAGACGCTTCTCGATTTCCTGCTGCTTCAACTCTTCCGTTTTCTTATTAATCATCTCTTCCATCTGCATTTTAAAATTATTAGCAGCCATGCCCATCTCTGCCTTCTCTTCCGGGCTTAAGTCCTTCAGACTTCTCAGCAGGAGAGTAATCTCTCCTTTTCTACCCAGGGTCTTTACCCTGAGATCATTCAACTTTTCGATACTTACTGCTTCCTGCAGCAGTTCTTCAGCACGGACCTTGATTTCGTTTAATTTTGTCAACATAGGTTTTAACATCCTTCCTGGCAGAAAATAAAAAAGGCTTTTGTCCCCTCAAGGGACGAAAGCTATGTTCCGCGGTACCACCCAAATTAATCAAGTATAATCCACCTGATTCACTTATTACCTCTAACGGCGGCAACCGGTAAGACCTACTGCTATTTCAGTCCACTGCTCCCAGGTGAATTCCCCTGCATTCTCCCTGGCTGTACTTTCAGTCGCTGATACAGCCTCCCTGAAGAGATAAATTACAGCTTACTTGTCCTGTTCATCGCATTAATAATTTATACGCTTACTGGGTAATAAGCATTTTGTACAATAGATAATAGGCGATGCATCCAGATGTTTCGAATAGCTGCCAGTATACATCAGCTTGAGCTATCATCATGGGTTCACCCTCCGCTCTTCAAATACAGGCCCGCTTCGCATTTTCTTCCCCCATAGAACAGTACTACGAACAGCCAGAATCGCTTCCTCTTTGCTTCCCTGCTTCATAAACTATTATACCACAGGCTACACCCGCATTTAAAGAATCAACTGGAGTAATTATTGGAATTTTAAAAGATTGATCGCAAACACTTAATATTTTGGCGCTGACCCCCCGGGCTTCACTGCCAATAATTATTATAACTCGACCAGTAAAATCAACCCGATCTATACTAAGGTCGGTATTCAGAGAGCTGGCCAGGATACGGTAACCCTCTGCTTTGATCCTGACTAATTCTTCTACCGATATCTCATTAAACACCGGAACATGGAATATAGCTCCCATACTGGCTCTTACTACTTTGGGGTTAAACGGGTCAACACACCCATTGTTAAGTATTACCCCCTGCACCCCAAATGCCCAGGCAGTACGAAGAATGGTACCCATATTACCAGGATCTGCAATACGGTCTAGAAACAGCAGGAAACCCGATTTCTGTACCGTGGTATGTAGATTACCTGGCGGGATTCTAGCTACTGCCACAATTCCCTGAGGAGTTTGGGTATCACATATATATTTCATTAAAGTATGATCAATTTTTATCCATTCCACATCCCGAGTCTTCCTAAACTCATCCAGATATTGCTCTGCCTCTTCCCTCTCCACAAAAATTCTATGCAGTTCCTGTTCTCCCTTTATGGCTTCGCAAAACATATTTCTACCCTCAATTAGAAACATCTGCTCCCGGTGCCGATACTTTGGTTCCTTTAAACGGGCAGCATCCCTTATTTTCTGATTATCCCTGGACTTGATTTCCTTCATAATTCTTGTCACCTTTTATTAATAATACAACTTTCGCAGTTGCCCCAGAGCGAGTATTGTGTTTTGTATGAGCAAGAAAGGATTTACCGGGCGCACATATCTGGAATAGCAAGCATCACATATGTGACAATGTTCCTCCATTTACTATACTAAGACCGCCTGCGTCATTAATTACGACCAACGGGAGTATCAGTTGTGCCCGAAGGGTGCGTCATTAATTACGACCAACGGGAGTATCAGCAACCTTAACCGTGCATAAACGAAGTGATTGCACATCAGTTGTCCCGTTACGGGGTTGTGCCCGGAGGGTGACGGCGGGACAAGACTTGACGCTCGCCAAGCCGCAGCCGTTACAATCATGTCAATGGCGAAATCCAATAATAAAAAAGTATGGCTGTTTATTACCATACTTTTTCTTAAAATCAATTGTTCACAGTACTTTTAGCTAGTTCAGCAAGTTTGGTAAAGCCCTGCGGGTCGCTTATAGCAAGCTCCGCTAGCATCTTCCGGTTAATGTCTACCCCGGCTACTTTCAGGCCGTGTACCATTCTGCTGTAAGTGGTACCGTTATCCCTGGCAGCTGCATTTATCCGGGCTATCCATAGTTTGCGAAAGTCCCGTTTTTTTAACTTCCGGTGAATATACGCATATTGACCGGATTTCATAACCTGCTGATTGGCTACCCGGTAGAGCTTGGATTTGGCTCCGCGGTAACCTTTGGCCATTTTTAATATCTTTTTGTGTCTTCTATGTGAAGTCACGCCGCGTTTTACCCTTGGCATCGTAACTACCTCCCACTAATATTTTACTGAATAAGATTGGAAATACGTTTGTTTTCCTGCTCACTTACCAGGCCGGACTTGCGCAGCTTTCTCTTTCTCTTGGGACTCTTCCCTCCCAAAAGATGGCTGGCATAAGCTTTTGCTCTCTTTATCTTACCGCTGGCAGTTTTCTTAAATCTTTTGGCAGCCCCGCGGTGGGTTTTCATCTTAGGCATCAGTTTCTTCCTCCTTCTTGCTTTTCTCGGGTTCTAGTTTAGGTACCAGTATTGAAACCATATTTCTTCCCTCAATTTTTGGAAGTTTTTCTACCGAGGAAATATCTGATAACTGCTCGGCTAGTTTTATACATAAGCGTTCACCCAATTCAGGGTGAGTAATCTGGCGACCCCGGAACATAATAGTAACTTTCACCTTATCGCCGGAAGCCAAAAATTTCCTGGCGTTCTTGGCTTTAACCTGGAAATCATGGTCCTCGATATTAGGCCGCATTTTCACTTCTTTGACCGAAACAATTTTCTGCTTTTTGCGGGATTCCTTTTCCCTTTTGCTCTGCTCAAATTTGAATTTACCATAATCCATCAAACGACAGACCGGTGGTTTAGCAGAAGGAGCTATTTCTACCAGGTCAAGCTGCTTTTGTTCAGCCATTTCCACAGCTTCTCGAACAGGAACAATCCCCAGCTGCTCGCCTGTTTCGCTGATAAGCCGGACTTCTCTTACTCGAATTTCCTCGTTAACTCTCCAATCCTTGCTGATAAGAAGTTCACCTCCCGAAAAATATAAAAAGCGGGCTACAAAAGCCCGCTTCTTTAATCATTTAACAACTAGCCAGAATGAGATACTACCCGCTATTGAACTCTAGTTTAGTTAAATCAATACCTTACTAACTAACGTTGTAAGGTGAGAAGCCAAGCTCCTGCTTAGTACACATTGGAGTATAGCATATATTGTTTTTAGATGCAATGTTATCTATTAAGCTTTTCTTCTATTTCTGAGCGCAGCAGAATCTTAAAATCCTTAAGAGCTGCAGGTCCCAGATCACCTTCCCGGCGATGTCTGACTGATACAGTGCCGGCTTCAACTTCTTTATCCCCAACGATAAGCAGGTAAGGAATCTTCTGCATCTGGCCTTCCCGAATCTTGTAACCAGTTTTTTCACTGCGCAGATCTGCCTCTGCTCTGATGCCTTCAGCCTTCAGCTCTTCAACTACCTGCCGGGCATATTCATGGCTGCGATCAGTAATAGGCAACACCCTTACCTGTACCGGTGCTAACCAGCTGGGAAAAGCTCCTGCAAAATGTTCAGTGAGTATACCTATAAAACGCTCGATACTCCCATAAATAACCCGATGTATCATAGCCGGCCGGTGTTTCTCTCCGTCTTCACCTACATAAGTGAGGTCGAACTTCTCCGGCATCTGGAAATCAAGTTGAATAGTCCCGCACTGCCAGGTTCGATCCAGTGAATCCTGAAGATGAAAATCTATCTTAGGACCGTAAAATGCGCCGTCTCCCTCATTTATCCGGTATTTCATACCTTTTTCATCCAGGGCCTGTTTTAAGGCCTCAGTAGCAATATCCCACATCTCATCGGAACCCATAGCTTTTTCAGGTTTGGTTGAGACTTCAACATGATAAGGAAAACCAAACAGGGTATAGAAGCGGTCCACCAGTTCGATAACCCCTTTTATTTCATCAATAATCTGGTCGGGCAGCATAAAAATATGGGCATCATCCTGGGTAAAGGCCCTTACCCGCATTAGTCCGTGCAGCACTCCAGACATTTCATGCCTGTGTACCAAACCCATCTCTCCCATTCTCAGGGGCAGATCCCGGTAGCTGTGAATAGTCTGTTTATATGCTAGCATACCCCCAGGACAATTCATCGGCTTTATAGCATAATCAGTCTCATCAATCACTGTAAAATACATATTCTCTTTATAATGATCCCAGTGTCCGGACTGCTCCCACATTTCCCGGTTCAGTATAATTGGAGTTCTTATTTCATGATATCCCGCCCGGGCATGCTCTTCCCGCCAGAATTTTTCCAGTTCATTTCTTAAAATCATCCCTTTGGGCATGAAAAAGGGAAAGCCTGGACCTTCATCAAGAACTACAAAAAGACCCAGTTCTCTTCCCAGTCGACGATGATCACGCCTTTTGGCCTCTTCTAATTTATGCAGATAATCATCTAACAGGCTCTTTTTAGGAAAGGATGTGGCATATATCCTCTGCAGCATCTGATTGGCTTCACTGCCGCGCCAATATGCACCCGCCAGGCTCATAAGTTTAACCGCTTTCAATCTCCCGGTAGATGGAAGGTGGGGGCCAGCACAGAGATCAATAAATTCTCCCTGTTGGTAAGTGCTTATTACCGCATCTACGGGCAGGTCTTCAATAAGTTCAACTTTATATTGTTCTTTCCTGTCCCGGAAAAAACTAAGTGCATCCTCCCGAGACAGCTCTTTTTTTATGATCGGGTAATCTGCCTTTATTATTTTGAGCATTTCTTCCTCTATGGCTTTAAAATCATCCGGAGTAAAAGTATGAGGGCTTTCAAAATCATAGTAAAAACCTTTATCAATCGCCGGACCTATAGCCAACTGAGTACCTGGCCAGAGTCTCTGAACAGCCTGAGCCATAACATGAGATGAAGAATGCCTGTAAACCACCCTGGCTTCCGGGTTATCAAAGTCTAAGAGTTCCAGCGTCCCATCTTCGGTGACTTCTGTATGCAGATCTCTTAACTGCCCGTTAAATCTGGCCACAACAGTATTTTTAGCCAGCTTATTACTTATGTCCTCGGCAACCTGCAACAGGCTGATACCCTCCGGGTATTCTCGCTGGCCGCCATCCTTCAATTTAATTGCCACCATTGTTATTACCTCCTGAATCTATGCTTTTTACTTACAGCGGAAATATTAGCAGTATACCGATCTGTATAATTCCTATCAGGAATCCCAGAACTCCTCCTAGTATCTCAATAAATTTAAGCTCTGTCGATGAAACCTTCCTTACCATGTCTTCCAACTGCTGTATATCAAGTTCATTAATTTTATCCTCCACCATCTTCTTGATATGGATTTCCTCACTTAAATGAACCTGACTCGCTCTGATCACCTGTTTTATTATCTCTTCAGCTTCCTGACGCAGTACTCGATCCACACTACTCCCAACCAGATGGGTTATTTTACCCGGAACAAAACCGGGCACGGCACTGGATACACGAGCCCTGATGATTTCCATTATCCTGTTCACCAGGGTTTCACGTATCTGGGGAGTGTCAATTTGCTCGAATATATCCTCCAATGACAGAAGCTGTTCTTCGACAATGGCCCCAATGCTGCTGGCGATATCTATTCGCCGCTTGGGCAGCAGTCCATACAATTCAAATAACAAGCAATTCACAGGCTCTCGCGGCCAGAAAAGCAGTTTAATAGCAACTACATTGGTAATATAACCGATAAAAGCACTGATAATTGGAATAGCTATTAGCTGGTACATCTTATTCCCCTATTTTTCTATTAGGAAAAATATATCAAACTTTCGCAATTACCGCAAACTGCTAATATTGATCAGGTAAAAATAAAAGTCCCCTTTACTCTAAAGGGGACTCAGCCCGATGACAAAAACGAATATCTGCGTTATTTTAAAAAACCCGCTCAATCAACGTACTCAGGTACGCCTCAATCACTGGCTTCTTTGTTATTTCGAGCTCAGCGAGCATAAACTGTGGTCCTGTAAGGGTTTTTCTCATGCCTTGATCTTCGCTTCTGTGATCGGCCTGGCATCTTGCCGACTTTGTCGACAACCTGAGTCCCCTTTATTTTAAAGGGGACTCAGCCCGATGACAAAAACGAATATCTGCGTTATTTTAAAAAACCCGCTCAATCAACGTACTCAGGTACGCCTCAATCACTGGCTTCTTTGTTATTTCGAGCTCAGCGAGCATAAACTGTGGTCCTGTAAGGGTTTTTCTCATGCCTTGATCTTCGCTTCTGTGATCGGCCTGGCATCTTGCCGACTTTGTCGACAACCTGAGTCCCCTTTATTCTAAAGGGGACTAATGCCAAACATATTACTTTCAAGTATTATTATTTCCGTTTTCCGCCCGGCTCTATTTCACGTAAATAATGGGAGCATTTTTTACAGCCGCTGCAGAACACGATTTTATCCTCGAATACTTGTTTAATTATCTCTACTGATTCATTGTGAGGCAGTTCAGAAGCATTGTGAATTATTATCCTCCGGGGAGCAATAGTAATTAAAATGCTTACCAGAAGATCATCCAGACTTACATCATCCAACAGCAAATCATCCAGGTATTGCTGCATATATTGCTCTTCAATTTTACATCCGGTATGATCCCATAAATAAAATAATCCATTACTTCCCAGCAGAAGATTTACTTCACGAACCCGTGGAGCCTGAGTATCAACAAAATACCGAAGGAGATTAACGAAATCATTATATTCTTTTTCGTTTTTCAATTCTTCGGCAGCAACTTCTACCGCAAATTTTATCTCGGTAAGATAATCTCTCATGCAAAAGTTGATAAATCCATCTATCGCCAGGAATTCATAGTTATTTATATGTTCCAGTATGCGATGGGATATCCTATTCTTGCGACCAAAATTCATGAGTAGATTTAAGCTTTCATTTTCATGACATCTGCGCAGGAAATCACCGGATTTAATATAGAGTGATTGTTTATCATCCGGACTTGATTTCCGGTATGACTTGATTATTTCTTTCCACAGCAGTCTAGATTCCCAGTCATTGACAATATGCTCAGCCAGAACTTCAGCCATCTGATGTTTGAATATATAAATAATATCTTCGTTTCGAAAGGTACTGTCCTGCTTATCAGTGCCATGAAGTCTAAAGGATAAAAGCTTAACCGCCAGCTGAGTAGCCAACTGCTGTAAAGGAATAACCTCAACGTTCAGGTCATATCCTCTCTGCTTGATCCACCTCAATCGATTATCAAGTTCTTGCAAAAAATTATCTATATTATGGGCCGTCGCTACCTGAAATTCATAAATCATAATCGGCCTCCATCGAAAAGTTAATATATTATATGTTTGCCTTAAAATCATTATTCAATCATACAAGCCTTGAAAATACTGCTATTTCCGGCATTTTTTCGATAAAAAAGCAGGTCTGCTAGACCTGCACATAATTATTGGAATAAAACTCTGCATTCTGTAGAAAAACATTCCAAGGCAAAGTATATATAACATATAATGTGGTATAAAACTCTATATATTGGTTTTTTTAATCTATTTTATTGGATTTTATTTGATCTATTAATGTTTGTATAAATGCCATTATGATGATTCCCAAGCCTAAAAACCAGAGTGTAACTGATACATAAGGGATAGATTTTACAACTGGAAGCAAAAACATGACGCCTATTGCTAGTAGTACTAATACAATAGTCAACTTGCTCCGGAACATTTTTATAACTCCTCCTCTTTTGTTTTTAATCTATATCTATCTACATTTATAAAATAGTAAATCATAAATATGATTGCACTACTGTAGAAAAATACAATAAGAAATTTTATTAATTATAGAAACTAAAACAAACGTGAAAGCAAGAACCCCGAAACTGATTCCAGGGTAATGATTTTGGTTGAAATAATTTTATAAAATACCCTTAACCTTGTTTTCAATCAACCAGGCTTTTATTTCGTTTCTTACTTTATTAAATCCAGCCAGAACTTTCTCATCACTGCCCTTAATGACTGCCGGATCAGCAAAATTGTAGTGCAGGTATTTTTTCCCTCCTGGTATAAACGGACAATTTTCCCGGGCATTATCACACACAGTTACTATGCAGTCCAATTCCATGCCCAGATAATCATCAACACTTTTGGAATGATGGTCGGATATATCAATTCCTTCCATTTCCATAGCTTTGATTGCATAGGGATTTACCCGATAGGGATTGGTCCCAGCACTAAAAACCTCATATTCATCCCCGAATAATGTTCTCATTAATCCTTCTGCCATCTGGGAGCGCACTGAATTCTGGGTACAAAGAAATATTATTTTTTTCTTATCTGCCTTCATTTTCTAAAAACTCCTTGGATATTGAGTCTAATACCTAGATAGTATGTCACATAATAGTTAAGTTAGTATTTTCACCAAGTAAAATGATTGTAAATATGAATATCATTTCCATGGATGTTAGTTTTTTATTTCCTGGTCCCAACAACCTGAGCGGGGTCTTAAAACCCAGCTCAGGTTGTCGATAAGGTTTACAAAATGCAGACCGATGACGGAAGCGAAGATCAAGGCATGAAAAAAGCCCTTGATTGAGTCGTACTTAAGTACGTTGCTTGAGTGGGCTTTCTAAAATAACGCAGATATACGCTTATGTCATCGGTCTGAGCGGGGTCTTAAAACCCCGCTATTACGTTCTTTATATGGTGGGCCGTATAAGATTTGAACTTATGACTTCTTCCGTGTCAGGGAAGCACTCTCCCGCTGAGTTAACGGCCCATTTCGTGTCACTTATTATATAACTATGTGGGTCTAAAATCAAGACTTGTATTTAATTATCGTCTTTTTGCCTCGACCCAGCCTTTAGAAATAAACTTGGACTATTTCCCCAAGAATATGTTGATACAATCATAAATATTGTAAATTCCCAGTTTGCTTATCACGAGTTCCCGGGGAGGACTATAATGAACCCCGCATTTTATTGCAGAAATCCGGGCTATTAGGTGACCAGGAACGCTGACTATCCAGGAGATAATGATCACCTCCCCCGACACCTTGACTGATGCCTTCTTCCAGATCAGGCAGGCACTCTCCCGCTGGGTGGACATTAAGCAAGCACAATCATATTACATCATAAAAATTAAGGGGTACTAATAGAATGTTAAAGGACTCCGATAAATATCAAAATGAATGAAGGAGAAAGATATGTTTCTAGTAATGCGCAAAAGAACGGCAGGGATGATTTTTGCCGGCATCTGTTTTTTCGGTCTTAGCATCGGCGCTTATAATTTTGCCCTCCATCCCAATATGCACAATTGGGAGAATCAGAAGCTGTTAATCCGTCAGGTTAAGACCGATCAAAAAGCGGTAGCCCTGACCTTTGATGACGGCCCCGACCCGGTTAACACTCCAGCTTTGCTGGAGGTGCTGGAAAAGAATAATGCTAAGGCTACCTTTTTCGTACTCGGAAGCAGGGCAGAAAAACAGCCCGATCTGATCAAAAAGATGGCTGAGGCCGGGCATGAGCTAGGAAATCACAGTTACAGCCACGCAGATTTTAATGGGAAAAGTGACGAGTTTATCTTAGAAGAAATAAAGAAGACCAGCGATATTCTCTGCCGATTAACGGGGCAAACCCCTGAATTCTTTCGCCCTCCAGGTGGTTATTTATCTTATGCTATGGTAGACCTTACCAAAGCAGAGGGCCTAACTATCGGATACTGGACCTGGCAGCAGGACAGCAAAGACTGGCGGGATGGTACGACGGCTGCCCAGATAGCTGAGCATATCAAAAAGAATATTGCCCCCGGCCAGATCATTGTTCTCCATGATGGTGCTTCGAATGGTGAGCAGACGGTCAAGGCCATGGATATCTTGATCCCAGAACTAAATAAGCAGGGATATCACTTCGTTACTATGAGCGAATTGTTAGAGCTGGAAAATAAGGAATAATGACAGTAAAAAGAAAATAAAAATGTAAAAACTAAAAATAGGGAGATGAAAGATATGCCCAAACTTTTTGGTTTTTATCAGATACAGCGGCAGGCTAAAATAGCTATAGTCTGCCTCCTGGCTCTGGCAGTTCTGGGCAGCAGTGTTGCTTATGTGCAGGCCTATTACACTTTGAAGCCCATCTACGAAGTAAAAACCGATAAAAAAATAGTAGCCCTTACTTTTGATATAAGCTGGGGCAATAAAACGCCTATGCCGGTTCTGGAAATATTAAAAGAAAACGACCTGCAGTGTACGTTTTTCCTATCCGGACCCTGGGTTAAAGAGTACCCTGACATCGTCAGCAGAATCAAAGAAGATGGCCACGAAATTGGTAGTCATGGATACCGACATATTAACTTGAGTAATCTTAGTAAGACTGAAATTAAAGAAGAAATCAGCAAAGCACATCAACTAATTAAAGATGGAACTGGTGTGGAAGCTACTTTGATCCGAACCCCCAATGGCGACTATAATGATCATGTGATTGAAGCTATACATGAAAGTGGATATGAGGCTATACAGTGGGACACCGATTCACTGGATTGGATGAATCCGGGAGTAAACTCGATCATCGACAGGGTTTGCCAGAAGGTGCATCCCGGGGACATCATCCTTATGCATGCCAGCGATACCTGTAAACAAACTGCAGATGCTTTGCCAGTTATAATAAAAAATTTGAAAGAACAGGGCTATGAATTTGTAAGTGTTTCCGAACTCTTGCAGGAAAATAGTAAAGCGGAGAAAAGTAAAGAAGCAAAATAAGAAAAGATGAGATAAAAGGCAGAAAATAAAACAAGCCGTTTAAGGCTAATTTCTTAACGGCTTGTTTAATGTTGGGCAGGCTTTTCTTCTTCATCGATATGCTCCAGCCCGATTGATCTCAATATTTCATCGATCAACTCTTTATCCACTTTCTCACCTCCTTATCTCCTGAACTACCATACAACCTAATGATACGCCAGACAAGTTAAATAATAACGTGTTTAGTGTAAACAGCATGTAAACTATATACAAAAGTTTTTACTAGAATATATTCTAATCCATATCTTCTTGCTCAATCTTTACCAAAGTATTCAGTATTCTCAAAGGTTTCTCAATAGGAAGCGGACTTTTTATCTCTGCAGAGGACGCGACCCCCATATCTTTAAATTTTCTGGCCGACACCAGTACTCTTCCCTCCAGAGATCCTACCGCCCGGTTGTATGATTCTACTGATTTTTCCAATCCTCTGCGCATATCTATAAAATGCTCGGCCAGTACCCGCAGGCGATCGTAAAGCTCTTTGCCCAGTTCACTTATGATACGGGCATTTTCTCCCACCTGCTCCTGTCTCCAGCCATAAGCGACCGAGCGCAGCAGGGCAATTAAAGTGGTAGGGGTAGCTATTATGACTCGCTGTTCAACCCCGTATTCAATCAACTGAGGCTGATGTTCTAACGCAGCACTGAAAAATGATTCCCCCGGCAGGAATAGTACCGCAAACTCTGGTGTAGGCTCAAACTGTTCCCAATAACTCTTACTTCCCAGACTGCTGATATGATTTTTAACCTGGCGGGCATGATCTTTTAAATGCTGGATCTTCTGTTGTTCGTCTGCCGCTTCCACCGCCTCCAGATAGGCCTGCAGGGGTGCTTTAGAATCTATGACTACATTCCTTCCCCCTGGCAGCCTGATGATCATATCCGGCCGCATCATTCCACGTTCATCGGTATTGGTGCTGTGCTGTTCCACGAAATCACAATACTCCAGCATCCCGGCTACTTCCACTACCCGTCTAAGCTGTACTTCTCCCCATCTTCCTCTTACAGCTGGAGCTCTTAAAGCTTTTACCAGACCGGCAGTTTCACCCTGCAGCTGCACCTGAGCTGCGGCCAAGGATTTAATCTGTTCACTCAGGCTGGCGTAAGCACCGACCCGTTCTTTTTCGATAGTACGTATCTGTTCATTAACCTTCTGAAGCGATTCTTGAAGTGGAACAACTAAATGATTAATAGCCTTCTGGCGCATCTCCAGCTCTCCTCGGGCACCCTGCTGATATTTCTCCAGAGTAGTTTGAGCTAACTCCAGGAAAGCTTGATTATTGCTCTTCAAAGCTTCTGAGGATAGAGCCTGGAAAGACTCGATCAGATTCTCCCGGGCATTTTTGAGCAAAGCCAGGTTATCTATAGTTTTTTTCTTTTCCTCCTCCAACCTGCCTTTTAATTCCTCGTGCAGAGTATTAAGCCTGGCATTTTCCTCTCGTATGCTGTTCAATGTTTCATTCTGTTCATTGAGCAGCTTCTCAACCATACCTAAACGCTGGTTCCTCTCCTCTGCTGCTGCTCGCGCCTGTTGTTGTTCAGATAACTGCATCCTTAATACTTCTATCTCTGCATTCGTATTTCCCAGTATATTCCTGGCTTCCAATAGGTATGCTTCTTTATCCTCCATTCTTTCAATCCATATTTGTTCCATGGCCATTTTTTCACTCTCATGCTTTTGCTGGTTGGCATTTATAGTGCTGCGCATGGAAGGTATCGACAGACAGAAGCCTATTACTACAGCAGCGAACAATATTACTCCACTCAACACATAATTTTCCAGTCAAATCACTCCCTAACCCAGGCTTGATACCAGACTGCTCAATAGCAATCCAGCTCATACATACTCTAGTAAAATTTCTTCAATATTTCGTCATTTCCTATAGTTTATTCTTCTCTTACCATCACCTGGCAGCCTGACCTTCATTTTACAGGATATCCTGGTTAATCTGGTCAAAAATAGACTATCACAGTATTTTATCGATGAAACGGCAGGTTTGCCGAAGGATAAATTCAAATGAGGGATATTTTATGATAAGCAAAGATGGGGTAATAGCAAGATACATACTGGCTTTCTGTTTCTTTTTTCTATCTGGCTCACAGATGCTTACTGGAACTGCCGGAGCGATAAGCGGTATACTAGGAACTGTAGAACTGGCTACTGCTCTGCTGCATTATTCACCATTGTATGAATTATATGATTTATTAAAAGCCCGCAGCTATCACTTATAACTAAAATATTATAGCTGCTACATCTCCACCCATTGTCCATCTTCCAGGCAAAAAGCATCAAACTTGTCTGCAGGTATCTTGATACCCTCCCAGGTTTGATCCAATTCAAATTCGAGCTCATTTACTGCCGCTGCCTCAATTTCCTCTATACGGTATTTATAGGTTATAGGTCCATCATCGTTTTCTGTTGAAACATAGAATACCTCTCCAGCAGTCCCTTTATAATCCAATGGGAAATATATGGTCTTGGTATCCTTATTTAATTCGGGATCATCCAGTATTAAGTCCATCACGCTGGCTCTGGGTATGGATTGTATCTGCTTATCAATGGTATTGTTATTTCCCAGATTACGGAAAAAGAAAAACGCTATAAATACTATAAACGCTATATATAATATCCGGCGATAATTCATAACTTACCTCCTGTTACCGACGTATAAACAATCCTGCTTCCATTTTGTCCGCCCGACCCGTTTTGATTAAATACTGGAGGTGTTTCATTGTCATCATTTTAGCATAAAACATGGTATATTCGCTTAATTCAGCCTGTGGGAATACCCCCGCAGATCTTAAAATATCATCTATGCTTCGAGGCTGAGATAATACCTCTAGTATTTTCTTTTCTCTTTCTAAAGGAATTCTCTTATATTCTTGCAGCATCTGTATTATGTTATCCTGGGGGGCTTTAAAAATCCTGCGATGTGAAGTAATCAGTATACGCGGATTAATATCCATTACCCTGTCAATAGACTTGATCAGCTGTTCTACATCAGAACTCTCTCCTCCATACCATGGTCCCTGTGGTGCCAGATCCAAATCCCCTGAAAATAGCAGGTCTTCCTTTTCAATATAGAAACCATAATGCCCGATCGTATGGCCAGGAAGATGCAACACCCTGAGCTCTATGTTACCCAGGTCAAAAACCTGTCCATCTTCAAAGCTGCCTTTCAATTTAATTGACTGAAATCCCGGATTTACCGGTATGTCATCTGGAAAACCCTGCTGTGAACGCAGCGGTGCAGTCTTGTCTGCCCCCATTAGTTCTTTCCAGCGGAAACGCCCGGTATGTTGAAGATATAGTTCAGGATCAATGTATACTGCCGCCTCTTCTCTGCCCGCATACACAGCAGCATGGGGGAAGAAACTCACCCCGTTAACGTGATCGAAATGATAATGGCTAAGCAGGACCAGATCTATTTTGTCGGATCCGATTTCTTTATACGCCCGGCCGCCAGTTCCAGAATCGATCATGGTTTTTATCTCATCGTCCAGGTATAGCGAATTGCTGTAGGGATATACTGTTTTGCTAGCTGGCCTTAATAGCTTAACCTCAGGAGTAACTTCAATAAGCATATTCTCTTTTAACCCCCCTGGCGCACAAATGAAAAGGCCCGGGTAAACCCGGGCCCCTGGTTCATTGCAAATCTTAATCTAGGATATCTACTCTAGTTTTTCCATCACATCGAGAATCATGTCAAAGAAATAGTTTATATCCTCTTTATCATTCATGCCCGCTTTGAAACCTACCTCCGGGAACCTGCCCGGACTGTTGATTTTAACATTTACCATATACGTAGCCTGGTCCATTTCATCTTCAATGTTTTCGATATCCAAATCTATATCGTCAAGGTCATAGGAAAGCGAATTATCATTTTCGTTAAATACTTTTTCAAAAGCCTCGGAGTCGAATTCCTGACCATTATCGATAATCTGAGCTACAATCCACATTACGTCGGTGGCACTCATGTCTAATTCTTCGGTTAAATGCATAATTTCATTGGCAACTGGTGTGATTTTTAGCAAATCTGATAGATTTACTGGTTCACCTTTGCCCCATCTCTTTTTCATAATCTCACCTCCGCATCTCGCCTACGCCTCCAACAAAAACAATAAGCTAAAAGCGATGACTCCAACACTACATATTACTCTCTCTTATTTGATTATATGTGAATAACAGTATAAAAAATAGTGATTTTTACTGGGAATCCATTTATTCCTTCGACTTTTCTCGACACTATTCCATTGTTTATATCTATGCTTATGGTAGAAAACTATACCATGAAAAGAAACGCTTTGCAATACTTCGAAAAAAAATACATTTTATGCACTTTTCAACTTTATTTATTCAGACCTATAGTCTAGTATGTTATAAATATTATTCATTAGGAGTTATTATGAAATCATTCTTAAAGGTACTGGCATCTACTCTAACTTTGCTGCTATTAATAACATCTTATTATGGTATGGTAGAAGGATTTTTCTCAAACACCTCCTTCTGGCTCCTATATTTATCAATACTTGCAGGTGTCATGTTGAGTATTGCCTGCTTAAAAAAGCTAAGTCGCGAATAGCGTCATGCCAAAACCTGTAATTGCATGCAGTTATGCCTGAGCAGAATCTATTTTTTCCCGCCGCTCTTTTCTGATCCTCTCCACATCAGGCTTTATCTGCTTACGCAGTTCGTTCCTGCTTTCCTTCAAGAACTCCTCCAGTTCTAAAGTGCTGACCACCGTATCATGACGCCCCAGCCTTATATTAAGACAGTCGCTTCCCTGCAGATAAAAGATAAACTCGGCCTTGACTATTTGCTCGTTATATTCCAGATAAGCATCTCCTCCGGCCTTATTACGGTCAATATGTCTGAAATTATCAATTCTTAACAGACGCACAACCGCATCCCCTCCTTTTTTATATTATTTCTATACCGAGATTACGATTACCTTTTCAGTACAGAAATTAGAAGATTTATTTTTCGATACGGGTAATTTATACTAATACAAGTATGTTTTTTTATAACGATGAGGTTTTATAGATTGAATAAATTACCGGATTCCATCATTGGAGCAATTTACATTTTAATCTCCGCATTTGCCTATGCTACACAGACTACACTTGGTAAATTGGCATTTTCTGCTGGCCTAACCCCTGAATCCCTGTTAATGCTGCGCTATATTTTTACTGCTGCAATTCTTACCCCTTACCTGGCTTATAAAAAAAGTGCTGTAATCGATAACTCTCCCCTGGTATTATTACAGGCCTTTATATTTGCTGTAGAAGGACTATTATTCTTTTATTCCTTACAGCATCTGTCCGCTAGCGTAACCGTAGTAGTGTTTTTTAGCCATCCCGTTCTGGTTGCCATTACTGGTTCCATAATGTTTAAGGAAAAACTTCACTGGCACTTTATTATGGGGCTAATATTGGCAATTAGCGGTGTAGCTCTAGTATCAGGAATACTAGGGGGAGTGGTCGAGTTATCTGCTATCGGGCTGGCACTTATTATAACTGCTGCAGTCTTTTATACTGCATACAGTTTAATCAGTCAGAAAAATGTCCGTACCGTTTCTCCATTAACAATAACTAACACGCTTGCTTTAGGGAGTATGATTGTATTACTTGCTATATTTCACAATCTAAGTTTTTTGGGGAGGCTGACCCTGGAACAGATCATGATCACTCTGGCTATGACAATTCTAAACACAATTATAGCGGTGTTTTTCTTCTTAAAAGGTGTCCAAAAGATTGGAGCTTCACGAGCGACATTGCTAGGAACCCTCGAACCTGTTCTTGCCATGTTGTTGGCCTTTTCCCTGTTAGGAGAAAGTCTATCCAGGATACAGATGATAGGTGCAATTCTGGTTTTTATCAGTATATTCCTGGCGGTTTATCCTTCCAGCAGCAGTGGTATTAACTAGATTTAATAAACCTGACTGCACCAACCATAATTATACTTTTTACAGCATTATATCTGGCTATTAGATTTTTGAAGCAACCTGAACTAAAAAAGGAACCCCTCGGGTTCCTTTCAGACCGATGACAGAAGCCCTTTACAGGATTACAGTCTAAAGTTCACGCAAGGCTCACGAATGATAAGGAAACGAATATCTTGTTATTTCCCAAAAACCCGCTCAATCAGCGTACTCAGGCACGCCTCAATCGCTGGTTTTTCTCATGCCTTGATCTTCATTTCTTTATAATTTCGAGCGCAGTGAGCCCAAATTGTAATCCTGTGGGCTTCCGTCATCGATCTGATATCTTATCGACTTTGTTGACAACCTGATAGGAACCATTCGGGTTCCTTTTTATCTAATACAGCCTTATCTCCATCAGCAGAATGCCCTGCTCTCTAACTTCAAATTTTGCTTTGGCTCCTTCATCTGGCTCTTCCTGGTATATCTCATGCATTTCATTTATATGATAACCATTTTCCTCATCTTCTCTGGCAAATTTAAAATAGACATAACCATCTTCATCTTTATTCACCTTTGGTCTATCCTGAATGAAGCGCGGTGCCCCGATTCCCATTTCCCCAAATAGATAAAAACTAATAACTGATTTTTGACTCTGATTAATTTCGTTGATGAGTTTATCTAGATTTATTTCCACCCTACTGCTCCTTTCTAATGGATATCAATCCATACCCAGCATTAACAGTTGTACTGCTGGTAAGCAGATTGCGTTTATTATTACATAACTACATTTTTTTGATTTACTAACTATTTTTCGGAATATTTCTAAGAACCTGTGATCATATTTGAGCATAACTCCATTGGTATTCCATAACCCAGAATCTCTTACCAATTCATTACTGCAATAATTTCCCAACCAGTCGGGTGATGGACTGTCTATAGGATATTTATTGAAATTACTTAACAGGGCGATGGCATTTTGTTCAACATATTTTGTTATTCTATCCCATTCTCGGCCATCCTCAGTAGGCACTACTAGTACTTCCATGCTGCTGACTGCTTCGCTCACCATGGTTTCCAGCCAGTGTTCTTCTCTCCTTATGGCTCTATTAGCCTTACCTTCTTCCCAGGTCTTACAAGACAGGGCCAGGTTACTCATTATTGATACACCTACATGATTGCGCAATAAGGAGAGCCGATGATTCCCCCCCCCTGAATAGGCACCCGCTTTGTTCCCACGGTGCTTTAGAAGTTGGCTGTATATGGACATTTTGGCATCCTGCGAGCTGTGACTTTCCACCCTTACTACTCGGTATATACTTGTATCATTCCGGTATTCCCCTTTTTCAAAAAAGAAACACCAGCCCCTGTCCGGTATTGAGTTCCTTCTAACCTCACCCAAGGCTATTTTTTCCCCTTTTCAACTCTCGTACCAATCCAAGAGGTGGTATAAAACATCCAAATCTTTTTTTCTCATGCTCTGTAATTCCTCTCATTCACTTAACCCAATCATCCCCAAAAAACACACAGTGGTTTCTATTTACTTTTATAATAACCTTTTTTCATTACATAAAACAAATCAGAGTGGGTATTTTAAACCTCTGTTAATAAAAATCCTTATAATCATAAAGGAATTTGTATTACAGTGCAGAACAAATATTTAAAGTGCAATTCAACCTACAAACTGTATTCACCATGATTTCATATGACTAAGTTGGGGTGCCAGAAAACTAAAAAGCGCAGTTATAGAAAGGTGGGAATTTTATAGTGGATATTCTAGTAGCAGTACTTATAATTATTATTGTCGTCTTGCTGTTAACGAGAGGCAGAAGTAGAGGAAGAAGCGGTGGTGGAGGCGGTTACTATCATGATCATGATCATGATCATAATCAATACTATGACGATCATGATCATGATGACTATAATGACAGCGGAGACTGGGGCAGTGATGACTCAGATGATGGTGGAAGCGACGACTAGTGTGGTTTGATGAGTTATTTATAGAGTTAATAAGTATAGAAAAGGGAGGTTAACTTATACTGTTACCTCCCTTTTTCCACCCCAAATTATCAAAATCAAATCATCATCTTGACATTCAATGCTTTGAACGCTACAGCTGCCTGGTCTCCTAGCTTATAGCCAGATTCCCTGAATTTATGCAGGGGCATAATAGTGGTCAGGAGATTATCACCCACACTTAACGTTACCCGGGCCATATAATCACCTTCATCAACTTCCACTATGCTGCCTATCAGCCGATTGACAAGTCCTTTGTTAGCAGGAAGTTTAGGAGATTTTTTGATTGTTCCTGCAGACTTTTCTTCTCTGGTGCTGGGGTCTTGTTCCCCTGTCAGGTATTCCTTGAATGCTGCACACTCTTCGTTGGTCTGAGTGCAATAACCCAAAGATTCACATGCACCACATTCTGCAACTGCTGGCTTTTCATGCCATGCGAAATTCTCCATGTACGCACGGTGTTCTTCATCGGTACCAGAACAAAAACCATAGACTTCACAATTTCTGCATTCAGAATATGAATATTGCATTGTTTGTTCCCCCTTTAATATAACCCCTATAATAGTATTGTCTTCCCCCATCCGGACCCCCATCCGGTGTTTCTCGGCAGAGGACAATGTTTGTGTTTCCTATCCCTCCTTCACAAAATAATCTTATTTCAACACCAACACTTGCCTTTTTTATTATCTGAGATTAGACCTATCTTCCCGGGTATAAGGTAAGTATGAAAAATCTATATTGCTAACCTGCTCTTTTTTGTTCTTTTGTTGTTATAGTTCTAAATATTAGACATAAAGTACATCATTCCTCCTGCTATTATTTATGACTGTAATAAATAATAGCGTCAAATTGGAAAATTATATCATATTTGAATTAGCCAGGGTGGATAACAGGACTGCTCGTAAGTAAGATTTGCCAAATTAGTCTATTTTTATATCTACATTTTGCTTGGTATATTATCGAAGCAAGAGCAGGAAGGATCACTGGCTCCAGCGATTGAGGATAAGTGTATAATCCTCCTCCATAAAACCCTCAAAATTATAGTAACATTATTCATTTTTTACCAGTATTATGTACCAACGATAAGAAAAGGAGTTGATTGCTTTGCCAACTTTTATTTATTTTGCTCCTGAAAAGGATGCCTATATCTCACAGTATTATGCTAATAATAATTTTGGAGAAGTTCCCTATTTATATACCAACAGATATAAAAGTGCCGTAGATGAATATCAATCTCTGATCCAGTTTGATTTCTGCAGCCTTGGCTGCAACCAGGTGCCGCCCAATAGTGAATTAGATCCCAACCAGCTGTTTCTTTATATTTACAGGAATGAAATTCCGTGCTCTACCAGACTTTATGCCTACCGGGTAATACAATACTGGAATGAACTTAATGTGACCTGGAACACTAAACCCTTAGTTGACTATAGTTCTCCTGTCGGTTATGTAGATATTGCGGCGGGATATTTTGGCGAGGTTAAGATGGATCTCGATCCCGACGTAATACAGCGCTGGTATAATGGATACTATCAGAACAATGGCTTACTGTTAAAATGTGATGCACCTAGTAATAGCCTGATAGGATTCTATAGCCGGGAATTCAATAACCCTGATCTCTGGCCCAAATTATGGGTGTGTTATAATCAGAACTGCTGCGTGGAACCCACTTAATACTAAACTCAACTACACCGGGGGACTGCTCTCCGGTGTAGTTGCCTATTTTCTCCAATTCTATCTCATTAAAAGAATATTCAGCTATCTGTATTGACTGATAACTGAATTTTGTAATGTTTTCTGGTAATTTAGTAACCAAAAGACATTGTTTCCATATTATATAACATCAAGCAAGAAAGGAGATGATCATAGATGACCGGTAAACATTTCCATTATTATCCCTTGAATAGGATTTGTTTTACTCCCAAAAAAGATGCATATATATCTGAATATTATCCTGATCAGAACTTTGGCGACCGCTATTACCTGTTCGCTAATCAGTATCAGGGATGCAATGACGAATATCAATCTTTGTTAAAATTTGACCTCTGCCAGGATGATTGCAAGCTGATACCACCTAATAGCTTCATTGAAAAAGCCTGTTTACGCTTGTGGATATATCGTAATGAGGTGCCTATAGGTGAAACTACGGACTTATGTGCTTATCCTGTAGTTCAAAAATGGGAAGAACTAAAAGTCACCTGGAACACCCGGCCTAATTTTGATGGTTCCTGCCCTTCTTGTACCTGCGTTTCTCCAGGGTTTGTTAATGACTGGCTGGAAATAGACCTTACAGATTTGGTGAAGGCATGGTACAAAGGTTATGTAGTAAATGATGGTATACTGCTGAAATGCAATGAGACTTATGACAGCGTTTTGGGCTTCTATAGCAGAGAATATGAAGATTCTACCTACTGGCCTCGGGTCTGTGTGACTTATGGAGTTAAATGCTGTGTAGAACAACAGCATCATCGTCCTAATGGAATGGATTCAGTAGAGGGCTAAGAACCCTGCTTTATTTGCTCTGGTGCCGGGAAGTTTCCCGGCGCTGTTTTTTTAACTTGATGAAAACCAATGCTGTTCTGTTGTGTATAGTAAATTTTTTATGTACATCTGGTCAGCATGGAAATGGATATTACGATTAGTCTTTCGTTTCATGGCAAACGTGGTTAAGCTTATTAAAAAAAAGCTAATTATGTTATATTATTAGGATATATTATAATAGACAGGATTTATAGGATTTATGGACAATAATAAGGCAAATTCAACCACTGCCAGTGACAAGCTTTCAGCCTACCGTCAACCCTTGGCACAGGGTATTAGGGCTTCGATTCCCATTGCTGTGGGTTACATCCCTATTGCTATTACTTTCGGACTAGTGGCTAAATCTTCGGGAATTCCTGATTACATAGCCCTGTTAATGTCATTTATAGTATTTGCAGGAGCCAGCCAGTTTGTGGGTGTAAGTTTGATAGCCCTGGGAACTAACCCCTGGGAAATTGTATTGACTACCTTTATTTTAAACCTGCGTCATTTTTTAATGACTGCTTCTTTGTCCATGCGCATTGATCCCTCAGTGTCCAAGGCCTGGCGCTATCTCATAGCATTTGGGGTCACAGATGAAACTTTTTCTGTGTCTTCCCTGCAAAAAGAAAAGCTTCTTTCCCCCTTCTTTATAGTCGCTTTGAATATGCTGGCCTTTCTAGCCTGGAATGCAGGTACCTGGGTAGGTATCTTCCTGGCCTCCGGCCTGCCGGCATCTCTCCAGGCCAGTATGGGTATTGCTCTTTACGCCATGTTTATTGGTTTACTGGTGCCGGCATTAAAGGAATCTCGGCCGGTCCTGCTAGTGGTTATGATCTCCATAGGAATTAATTCAGCTCTGTCCTGGATGCCCCTGAGTGCTGGATTATCAGCAGGTTGGAGGATTATTTTAAGCACCGTGCTGGCTGCACTGACGGCAGCCTTTATCTTTCCAGAAGGAGCAGGAGGATCAAAAAATGAATGAACTGCTGCTTATCGTGGTCGGTATGGCACTAGTAACATATATACCCCGTTTAGTTCCGCTGCTTATGCTGGGAAATAAACAAATGCCACAGTTCTTGAGTACTTTTCTGCAATTTATCCCTTATGCGGTTCTGGGTGCACTGATATTTCCAGGCGTACTGTCATCAACAGGTGACACTTCTTCAGCTATAGCCGGAGCCGCAGCAGCTGCAGTACTGGCCCTGATACGCTTAAATATTATGTTGGTAGTTCTCGGGGGCATACTGGGGGCATTTTTTTGGGGAGTTGTTTTTTAAATGAACCAAGTTTAATCGGACATCATTGCAGTTCATTGGGGATGATTGTATTTGACACCAGCAGCGGATAGAAGTTTTTACTCCGCATTAATCCCAGACTTACATAATAAGCACGATACGGACGCAGGTAAAGTCTGCAGCATCCATTTCTTTTAGTTGTTTTTATATCATGATGACGCAGAAGCTCACCTGATTCATATATTCGTAACACCAGTTCCAAATCTTCCTTTGCTCCCCCGGCCTCTGCTTTCTTTTCCCCCAGAAGTCCTTCTTGGATCGACCAGCAGGCTATCCAAGAATCCTTCACACAAACCAGTTTAAGGTTATTATCATCCGCTTCACTTATCCCTTCTATCGGATAAGCCATAATTTCAGGAGCAGTTTCGAAATCAAATCCAGATCGTAATTCTCGCAGAGTCTTCCACTGATCTGTATCTGCCGGTTTTTGCACAGTATATAAAAACCAGTAAACTACCAAGGCCAAAAATGCAAGAAATATGGTTCCCAGTACGGTCGGCAGCACTATTCAACCTCCTTAATAATTCCGGCAGTGTTCCCTTTAATTATTATTGCCCGACCAGCCTGGTAAAATAAGTTTTGGATAAGCTTAAGCGATGTTAAATTATGCCTGTAGATAATTGAATGAGACAAATATATGTTTATATGAAAGATAGCCGCGTATTGCTCATGTTAATCGCAAAAATGCAAATCCCAAATAATATTCCGATCTAAAAAACAATTAATACCGATATAATTTATGACCAATACTATAGATAGATTATTCAGGCATAATTTGATTTATAATATAAGCATCAAGGGCTAACCATCACTTACTGGTTGACCTTATTCAGTAGAGGGGCCGGTTTCAAAACCCTAGATTGATGATGATATTAATATTATTCGAAGGAGATGGTTTTAATATGAGTATTACTCACATCGAAATGCCAGTTTCGGGTATGAGCTGCAATCACTGCACGCAGACCGTAAAAAAAGCGGTGGAAAAATTAGAGGGTGTAGAGCGGGTTGAAGTAAACCTGGAAAAAGCTAGAGCTTATATACAAGGAGAGAACCTGGATCCGGATAATATAAGCAAGACCATAGAAGAACTGGGATATCAACCTGGCAGCGTTGAAATTAAGCCAGATTCAAATGCATGATCAAAACTAATATATCATAAATCTATAGCCCATTGATCAATAATGGGCTATTTCATTTGAGTGCACAAAGTGAGTGGATATACTTTAGGATATTATGAAACTTAAAACTACCGGATCAGCAGCACTAGCGCATCCCTATTGGGGCTAAAGGCTTTTTAATATATGTTTATGCATCTTGTAGTCCCAGTTTGTTCGCAGCACCTTTAACACATTCCTCTGAGCATCGACGATCCACACCATGAAACTATCCATTTTCTTTAAAGCGCTTACATACGTCCTCATCCAATCAGGATCGTCTCCCACCAGAATTGTTTCAAATATCGCAATACCCTCGGAGAGAGCAAATTCAAAACGGATTACCAGGTCTTTTCCTTTACCATATTTGTTAGGCTGGGCATAGGCGGATGCCCGTGTGTGGACTTCTGCCACAGGATCAATAATAAATGGCATCAGCTTATCATTATTCCCAATGATTAGAAAAGTCAGTACCGGATGAGCGGGGGACTTATAATACAGCGTATGTGCCACACTGTTTATCGGCAGACTATGAACACTGGGAAATAATTTCATCATCTCCTGCTGAACTTTCTCCTGTTCACTGAGACTATCTTTAGGAGTTTTTTTAAAAAGCATCCCTATCCCCTACCTTAAGCAATTATTGCTGACTACTGTGGTAGACGAATTTATTCAACATTCAGCAGTTTCATCAAACCACTAATCACTATATAAAATAAGCCCAGTACTAGAGGCACCAGATAAGTGAAAGTGATTAGCCTCTTTCCTACCCTGCGCTTTCGATCCAAATCCACTGGTTCTTGGTCTTCCATTCCTTTTTCCTGTTTTTCTTTCAGTCCCATTTCCAAACCTATCAACTGGCTGGCTTCTGCCAGGCTTGCTAATGGAACATAAAGGTCCATTCCGGTATTCGATATGCCCATGAATATTTCCATATAGGCCCCTGAACCTTTAGCCTTTTTTAAAACTGGGATGCCAGCCTCTGCCAGGATGGATGCCAGCATTCCCTCTTCAATACTATCATAGGTATTCACCAGAAAAACCCACTGCTTGTTTCCTTCTTTTTTGATGATCAATCCCTCCAGTTGAAACTCATTAACATCCTTCAGTCCATATATTATTTTACCATTATTTTACTCCACCTTAAATAATACATATTACTTATATATTTATATGAAAAAAAATATATTGGGGCCTAAATAATGATAAAACAACATTACGTAAATACTAAAACAAATCACTTCATAATGCATTCAGGAGGTACTTAAATGGGAAAACATAATGGACTATCAGCCTGGCAGCTTACGATGCTCGCTCTGGGGACAGTTGTGGGGGGATCCTTCTTTCTAGGATCAGCCATAGCTATTAAAGCAGCAGGTCCAGCTATCCTAATATCCTTTGTTTTAGGCGGTATACTTGTCTATTTTATCCTTACTTCTCTTTCCGAAATGACAGTTGCGGATCCGCAGCCCGGTTCATTCCGCACCTACTCAGAACAGCAATATGGACCGTGGTTGGGCTTCATAGTGGGCTGGGTTTACTGGACAGGTCTGGTGCTGGCCATGTCAAGTGAGGCTACTGCGGTTTCCTTGTTTTTACGAACCTGGATCCCCCAGCTTTCTCTACCGGCAATAGCTATCCTAGTCGTCATCGGAGTAACCCTTTTAAACCTGCTGGGTTCCAAAATATTGAGCAACCTGGAAAGCGGGTTAGCGGTAATTAAGATCGCCGCACTGATAGGCTTCATAGTACTTGGAATCGTGCTCATATCCGGGGTCATCCCTAATAAAGCACCTGTCGGCGCTGGGGTTCTGCAAACAGAAGCATTTTTCCCCGGTGGGATCAGCGGGATCGCCGGGAGTATGCTCATAGTTCTTTTCAGTTATGCTGGTTTTGAAATTATCGGCCTGGCTTCTTCTGAAGCCCAAGATCCTCATAGAACCGTCCGCCGGGCGATAAAATATACAGTTATTACACTGGTTGGATTGTATGTCCTGGTTATAGCCATACTCCTGCCCTTGATCTCAACGGCAACCCTCACTGGAGATGTCAGTCCTCTGGTCGCCGCATTAAATGTCCAAGGCCTGAGTATCGCTGCTGGTACGGTAAATATCATACTGATTACCGCTATACTATCGACCATGCTGGCAGCTACCTTCGGACTGGGGAGGATGCTTCGTTCCCTGGCAGATACAGGTAACGCACCTTCATTTTTAATTGATAAAGGCGATATCCCTTTTAAAGGAATCCTTTTTTCTGGATTAGCCATGCTGACTGGAGTAAGTATGGCATATCTGCTCCCCAGTCAGATATATATCTTTTTAGTCAGTTCCGGAGGATTTTCCCTGCTATTTGCTTATCTGGTCATATTATTTACTCACTACCGCTTCAGGAAAAATAAAGGGTGCCCCCCATCAGGACATTGCCAGTTACCAGGGTTCCCCTATACTTCATGGATTGCCATAGTTAGTCTGATGGTTATTATCATAACTATGCCGTTGATTCCCGGACAGGGTTCAGGACTATTGGCTGGTTTGCTGCTCTTGTTGTTATACTCCCTGAGCTATCTGATTTTCAAAGCCTGGCCTCGCAGAGCAAATACTCAATATACAGCTGCAGCCAAACCACTCCTTCCAGCTAAAACGGATGATAGCCACAATATTGATACTAATGAGCAGCAGGACAAAAAAAGGGAATAACTTGATCTTTTTATATTCTTGCTGGTAAAATTTAGAGGAATCCCAGGGCAAATCGTCGAAATGCATCATAATTAACTTCTTCGATGGAGGAATGATGCACCCTGGTACTTATGGATAAAATGCTGGAGAAACTTGATGACCTCCGAGGTAGTATGACCCGTGAAGAACGCAAAACTACCTATGAGCAGATTCGCTCCGATTCTTCTCCGTCCCCTTCTTTTTATATGCTGGTCTGTATTTCCACCATAATAGCTGCCTATGGGCTGTTAGCCGGGAGTACCGCCGTGGTAATCGGGGCCATGCTGGTAGCCCCCCTGATGGGACCTATTTTTGGTATTGCCCTGGGTTTATCGAGTGGTGACAAAACATTACTTAAAAGTGCCCTTATTTCAGAAGTTCTGGGTATTTTACTGGCAATCAGCCTTGGTTTCATAATAGGTGTGGTTCCTCTCCGACCTGATTTCGGCACGGAAATCATTTCCCGTACCCAGCCAACCATCTATGATGTTATCATTGCACTGGCATCGGGCCTGGCTGGAGCCTATGCCATTGTCCATAAAAAAATAAGTCCAGCCCTGCCAGGGGTGGCTATAGCTACTGCTCTTGTTCCTCCTCTTGCTACCTGCGGCCTTTGCTTGGCTGCCAGGAATTACGAATGGGCTCTGGGAGCGTTCTTACTGTTTTCAGCCAACCTGGTGGCTATTGAATTTGCTGCTGCTGCAGTATATGCTATAGCCGGCTTGGTTAGATTTGAACACCTCAATGGATCAGCCCTCTTCACTTTCTTAAGACGTTTTGGTCTAAGCTTCCTTATCCTACTCGTAATGGGAGTTTTCATGACCCAAACTCTCATTCAAATGGTTAATGAACGTACCCTGACTGACAATTTAAAAGCAGTAGTGTCTGAACAGGTAAAATCAACCCTGGGAGCGAGCCTTTCTGAACTGCGTTATGAAAAGCAGGGAGATACCCTGGAGATCATGGCGGTAGTCATGACCCCCAGAGAATTCAGCGCTAAAAGAGTAGCAGACATTGAAAAAGTTGTACAGGAAAAAGTGGAAGCAGATAGCCATCTGATTGTACGTTCCCTGATCTCCAAAGATGCAGATCGAAATGGGCAGGTTTTCATCAGTGACGATGAACAGCAGAAACTGAACCAGCAGCTGACTCTAAATGAACTTCAAAATCAGACTATAAAAATATTAAATGAAGAACTAAGCCAGATACCTGGAGCCTTAATTGACAATGTAGATATTCAAAATGTTCTTGGTGAACACCCCACTGTCATAGTTGTGGTTGACACGCCCACTCCTATCGATCCCACCCAGGTGTCTTTGATGCAGGAGAAATTAAATGATAACCGGGAACAATCAGTACGCTTAATAGTAAGATCGATAACTACACAGATTGCTGATGATACTAGATACCTTTATGAGGAAGAAATTGAACCGTTGTCCGGAGAAGCTCTGGAATTTCATAATAAGCTGGAGATTGCTATTAAGAACCAGCTTTATATACAACAACCTGCTGGCAAACTCCTGGAGTTTTATTATGGTGAAAAAGGTGATGACCTGTTAGTTCTGCTCCAGGTTCGGACACCAGAAATCATGGGCCCTGATGATGTAAAAATAATGGAAGAAGCCCTGCAGAACCAGGTCGACGAGAGAATCAAGGTTATTATTCGCTGCAGCGTAGGCGTAGATGCTTCAGCTGATTATTACCTTAAAGGCTATGATGAAAACCTGGCCAAAGCTCTTCAATAATTATCAAGCATTGAAACCTCATTTTTAGATAAATCATATGATTATTCTTGGTGAAGCTTGCATTATTCAAGTCTAAATCACCAGCATTTCATATTACCATCTTATCGAAAAAATTTATCTACCATTATCATTTATTTATAAATCTTCAGATTCTTCTATTCTATATTTTATTAATAAGAATGATTATTTGGGCGTATTCTGGAGAAGCTGTTCCAAAAACAAAGGACCTTATCTACGATTAAGTCTCTGAGGGAATAAACTGGTCATAAGGGCATCAAATACTTTATATACAGTTTGCTTATCATTTCATAGTATTGTAGCATTTATTAATAAGAGTCCTTCCTATTATTATCCGCTGCATTATCCTGCCTTGTATTCTAAATTGATTGAGAAAGTCCATGTATGTACGAAGTACACGCAGATACATTTTTGCGTTATTGGCAGGTAAATTATTCTAAAATAGTATTTTTTAGGAAGAGGGGGCTTTACTGAATACATTTGTAGGAGAGGGAAAATGGAAAAAAATAGCCTATTATCCGAGGAATTACAATTAAGAAAGCCATATGTGGAAGATGGGGAAGCGATTTGGCAGCTGGTTAAGGAAACCGGTGTATTAGACTTAAATTCCCCCTACAGTTATTTGATGTTATGTAAACATTTTTGTAATACCTGTGTGGTAGCTGAACATAATGAGAAAATAGTCGGCTTTATTTCCGGATTCAAGCCACCTGCTAATCCAGATGTTATCTTTATATGGCAGGTTGCGGTGGCAGAATCGCAGCGCAAACATGGTTTGGGAATTAGTATGTTGAAAGCCATACTGGCAAGAGAAGAGTGTAGAGAAGTAGAATTGCTTGAGCTTACAGTAAGCCCTTCCAATGTACCTGCTCAAGCTTTATACCACAAACTTGCACGCGACCTGGATGTTCCATGTGATGTATCAGAATGCTTTTCTGCAGATTTATTTCCGGCAGGAAATCATGAGCCCGAAATGCTGTATCGCATTGGACCTTTTCCCCAACGAGTTTAGTAACACCTTATAGAATTAATAATGTTAGGGTTTTTTCATACAAAAAAGGAGGAGAATTTTTTTGCAAACAATTTTAACTGAGCAGACGAGGGTATTCGAAGAACTTGAATCTGAAGTTCGAAGCTATTGTCGCAGCTTTCCTACTGTATTTACCAGAGCTAAAGGATATAAGCTTTGGGATATCAAGGGAAAGGAGTATATTGATTTCTTTGCTGGAGCTGGAGCATTGAACTACGGACATAATAATAGCAGGCTGCAGGAAAAACTAGTTGATTACATTACTGATGATGGGGTTACCCATAGTTTGGATATGGCAACCCGGGCTAAACAGGAGTTTCTTGAGCGTTTTGACGAGATAATTCTAAAACCGCGGGGTATGAAATATAAGATTATGTTCCCCGGTCCAACAGGTACGAATTCGGTAGAGAGTGCACTAAAACTGGCACGGAAAGTAACTAAGCGTGACACAATCATCAGTTTCACCAATGCTTTTCACGGTATGACTATGGGTGCTCTTTCCGTTACCGGTAATTCCTCCAAACGGCAGGGTGCTGGGGTCTCCCTTAATAACACCGTATTTATGCCCTATGATAAATTCCTGGGCGATGATGTTAATACGGTAAAATATCTTGAATATTTCCTCGAGGATAGTTCCAGCGGGGTTGCACTCCCTGCTGCTATCATACTTGAAACTGTCCAGGGCGAGGGCGGTATCAATACCGCTAGCTTCAAATGGCTTAAAGGCATTGAAGAGATTTGTCGCCGTAATAACATCGTGTTAATAGTCGATGACATACAGGTTGGCTGTGGTCGTACAGGTAGTTTTTTCAGTTTTGAACCAGCAGGTATTAAGCCGGATATAATATGCCTGTCAAAATCAATTAGTGGATATGGTCTTCCTATGGCATTAACACTTATTAAGCCGGAACTGGATATTTGGTCACCAGGCGAACATAACGGAACCTTCCGGGGTAATAACCTGGCTTTTGTTACTGCTGCTGAAGCATTGAGCTACTGGGAAGATGACTCCTTTGCCTCTGAAACCAAAAAGAAGGGTGAAAACATACACGCTTTCCTTAGTAAGATAGTAAAGGAACATCCTGAAATCGAAGGAGAGGTTCGGGGTAGAGGTCTAATGCAGGGTATGGCATGTGGGGTTCCAGGACTTGCAGATGAAATATGCGCGGTTGCTTTTGAAAAAGGGCTGATCATGGAAACTTCAGGCTCGGAGAGTGAAGTTTGCAAAGTAATGCCCCCTCTGATAATCGATGATTCAGGTCTTGATCAGGGATTGGATATACTTGAAGAAAGTATAAAAGACACCCGAATAAAAACTTATATAAAAAAGAATTCAAAGAAAAAAATTAAAAAGACTGCTGCACCTTTTATGGTAGTTGCTAAATTTAAATAACTTGAAAGCTTTTTGATAGGAAAGAAGGGATAATAATGATAGTAAAGCAATTAGATGATATTATCGGAACTGAAAATGACGTTGATACTGAAAACTGGCAAAGCTACCGGCTCCTCCTTAAAAAAGATGGTATGGGTTTTTCCTTTCACCACACAATTATTAGAGCAGGAACCGAGACCTTGATCTGGTACAAAAATCATCTTGAAGCAGTGTATTGCATTCAGGGAGAAGGGGAAATAGAACTAACCGCTGATGGTAAAACTTATCCTATTAAAAAAGGAACCATGTATGCACTCAGTGGCAACGAAAGACATTTTCTGCGTGCTAAATCAGATATGCATATGGTTTGTGTATTCAATCCACCGGTTACGGGCAGAGAAGTGCACGATGAAGACGGTTCCTATCCCCTTGCTGCAGACGATTAATAAATAGGAAGTCAAAGCATTAAAACTAAAAGCAAAACACCAATATAATGCAAACTCAGACATATACCTGGAGAATGTAAATAGTATAAAAAGAGGATTATGTTAATTATGAGGCAATTCCTGGATTATGATGATGAATATATAACGGATAAAATATGTGATCTAGTTGTGGAAACAAAATATGAAGATCTGCCTCCTTACGTTGTTAATTTTGCTAAAAGACATATCCTGGACACGATCGGGGTTATAATCGGCGGATCAACTATGGAAAATATTCCTTCCATAGTTGATTTCGTTAGAGAACAGGGAGGACAAAAGGAAAGTACGATTCCCCTTTTTGGAGGAAAAGTTCCCGCTTCAATGTGTGCATTTGCCCTGGGACCTGCAGCAAGAGCGACAGACCTGGGAGATTGCCATGAAGAAGCTGGACATAGTGCAGAATACACTTTACCCGCTTTATTGGCTGCAACTGGCTTAAAACCAGGTTTTTCAGGGAAACAATTTCTCCTTTCTTTTGTGCTCGGTCAGGAGATATTAATACGTACCGGCAAAGCTTATAATTGTGTAAGTTGTGAACAAAATTCAGGAAGTCAAGGTGGTCATTATATCTTTGGTCCAGTAATAGCTGTAGGAAAATTATTGGGCTTGAGCACAACACAACTTAAGGGGGCCCTGGGCATGGCAAAATGTATGACCCAACCATATGACATGTCCATGTATACCCCGGCCAATTTCATGGTCAGCCTTCATCATGGTTTTATAGCCCAGGATGCTATTAATATATGCCTATTAGCGAGGAAAAATATTATTGAACAGTATACGCAAGTGTTTTCAGGGAATAGGGGTTTTTACTCATTATTTTCCCGACCGGAAAATGAGATCGATTTTTATGAATTAACTAATAATATTGGGATTAAGTGGGAAATGACCGGGACTACTCTGAAGCCATATCCTTCATGTAATTGTACCCATACTTCCATAAAAGGGATACTCGAGCAAATGGAAACCCATCATTTCACCTATCATGACATTAATGCCATACATCTGGATGAATCGCAAATTAATTGGACAATTGTAGCTCAGCCATATGAAGTGAAATGGAATCCTCGGTCGATTCCTGAATGTCAATTCAGTTTACCCTATACAGTAGCTGCAGCTGCGTATACCGGAGACTTTTTTTTAGATGCGTATGCTGAAGAAAAAAGGTCGAATATAGAGATTTGGAAATTAATGAAGAAAATCTCAGTCAGACAAGATATGGACTTACCTCCTTATGCTGCAAGAATTACAACCACCTTGGAAAACGGTACCATCCATACTGGAGAATACTTTATGGTCAAAGGGCATCCTGAAGAGCCGTTTACGGATGAAGAGCTTTGCAATAAATTCAAAAGATGCAGTTTGTATTCAGTTAATAAGTTGGAAGATACTACTATTAACGAAGTGATAGAAAAGATTTTTTCATTGGAAAAAATCGATGATATGGTAAAGGAAATCATATTACCTCTGACATCATAAGAAAATCCAGCTCAGCCGCAAGATATATTTATGTTTGATTTTCGAGTTATGGAATACAAAGAATATCAATGGTATTGATTTAGAGAATAGAATTTCACTTATCTTATCATTTGTTCTATTCTTTTATGATTTTAACAATTACGCTGGTACCATCGACCTCTAACAGGTCTCCATCTTTAATCACACATCTTCTTATGACAATAGATTGATGGAGTCTTTTAAAGAAAACTGTCATTGAAATCAACTTAATTATACATATCACTTGATAAGCTGAACCGTCATCGATAAAATCGGTATTTAATGTATTTTGTGTATTAAATTTAATGCTCGGTATCTGGGGATATATAAAATACGTGTTCACTTGCCGCATAACCCTCATTACATTCCTTGAAGTATCTCTGCTGTATCTCTTCGGAACCTAAATTATCCTGTGTATGGCAAAATAAAAGTGCAGCGAAGGGGATGCGGACAAAATCTTGGACTCAAAAAGAGACAGGAGGAAGTCCGTATGTA
>JAENYG010000087.1 GCA_016841875.1 Syntrophomonas sp. | reverse complement strand
CGAACCTTTGCTTTATGAAATCAATGATGATGCTGTCGACTTCTGTCATTCCTTCCACGTTGATGGAAGCTGCGTTTGCCACGGTCTTCTCGATGGTATCGTCAACGACTCCCTGGGGTCCGTTCAGGCCATTGCCCTTCATTACGATAACGGCCGCGTGATAGGATTCAAGGGCTCCCGTTCCCACCTTGAGAGAACAGGTTTCCTTGGCTCCGTCACATACCATTCCTACCAGGTTCCCAAGGACTATCTCCACTGCCTTCACTGTCTTGGCTATGTCTTTGCTGAGCAGATAAACGATACCAGATGCCGCCCCTGCTCCCGCGGCTACGCTGCATCCGCATACGGGGCTGAGCCTGCCCATCCTGCTCTTTATGAAGGATGTAGTGAGGTGACTGAAGGCTATGGCTTTCGCTATCTCTTCCCTGCTCTTGCCATAATGGTCTCCCACTACGTATACGGGGAGAATGGCCGTTATTCCATGGTTGCCGCTTCCGGCACTGCTCATTACAGGATAGGGCGCTCCGTCCATCCGGGCATCAGCAGCTGCTCCTGCCGTTGCCTTGATCTTGCTGCTGAGGTCATCGGAGTCGTAATGGTCTCCTGCCAGTTCCTTTAAGGTGGATCCGAGGTTGATCCCTACGTTATGGCTGAATCCGTACTCTGCTATGGTGAGGTTCATGTCCACTCCGTTCATGACGTAGTCCACATCCTCTGAGTCCATGTTCTCCGCCATGTTCACCAGCTCAATGTAGTTCATGTTGCCTACCTGTTCGGGGATGGAAAGCTCTGTCTGGCAACCCTTCTCCTCTGTTGCTTTTTCTGTTTCAAATATAACCCTGTCGTTGAGGGTCACCTTGGTAATGTTGGTGTGGGTACTCTCTATAACCGTCACTGCGGTATCTTTTTCACTGCTTACCCTGGATTCCACGTATACTCCGTGGCGGTCAAGGTCGGGGATTATTACTACCTTCCCTGCTTCTACCATGGCCTGGGACTTCTTTACCGTCTCTTCGTCGCAGTCCTTCAGTACTTCAAGGCCGTACTCCGACCTGCCCTTCAGGGCCGCCATGGCTGCTGCTATGTCGTTGCCCTTGAGGCCTCCTGTCCCGGGGATACCTACGTACATCCCATTTTTGTATATGCTGTCGCTCACCACTACTTCTATCTCTCTAACGGGGGCTCCTCCCAGTTCCTCTACGGCCCTCGCCACGCCCAGTGCTACCGCACCGGGCTCAGTACATCCCAATGCAGGCTTCACTTCCGATCT
>JAENYG010000059.1 GCA_016841875.1 Syntrophomonas sp. | reverse complement strand
TGCATTAACTTGTGGGAGAGTAGGTCGTTGCCAGGATTAATTTATTTTCTGGATTGTTAGTTGGGATTTTTCTATGATACTCTACACATCTCCCACTGTGGTCGGTCAATGCTCAAGGTTTCACCTTTCGATCCATTGACACTTGATGATACATTGTCATCTTCGCCGACAGTCAGTCCTACGGACTTCTATTTGTCGGCACTAGGCGAAACATCGTCGCCGTCGGAGTAGGTCGTTGCCAGGATTAATTTTTGGTGCCAGGCACTAACTTACTAACTTACGAGATTGGCGTAAGTTAGTAAGTTAGTGCCTGACACCATTGTTCTTAATTCTGATATATAGTAATATTCAGATTAAGGAGGTGTTAGGATGCCTGATTTTGGGAAACCTTTTGCAGGACTAGCCAACAGCAGGAAGCTAAACGATGAGGAATTAATAAGGGCTGTTCGCTTCATGGTAGCTGCCGAATATGAGGCGGTTCAAATGTACATGCAGTTGGCGGAATCGACCGATAATAAATTAGCTCAAGTGGTTCTAAAAGATATTGCTGACGAAGAAAGGGTTCATGCCGGGGAATTTCTTAGATTATTAAAACAACTTGCCCCTGATGAAGAAGAATTCTATATTAAAGGTGCAGAGGAAGTTGAGGAATTGATTGAGGAACTTGAGAAATAGAATATAGATATCTTATATATATACTTAACAAAAAGCTAGAAAACCGCGGATGTGTACCGTGGTTTTCTATTTTCTGAATATGAATTTTATGAAGAATTAATTCAAAGAGTTAATTGCTAAAATTATCAGTGGCAAAAGCCTTAATTGATTTCCAAAAAGTAAACCGTTATTTGATTGGATAAAAATAGGTAAAAAACCAAAAAAAAGAATAAATTCAAGTTTAGAGATAATAATTACGATGTTTTTTATGTTATAGATTTAAATATAATTTTTTAAATAAGATATTGATTATCAATTGATGTCCAATTATTAATTGATGAGAAATAATAAATTTAGCAAGGGATGATGATATTTCCCATACGAATTGTGATTGATCATCTCGTAAATTTATTAACATACCAGGTAATAATACTGGCTTCTATATATGAATTAAGAAAGTGAATTTTTAACATGAAACAATTGATTCATCGAAATAATAGCAATTACTATAAGATAATACTAATTGCCTTAAGTATTGTTTATCTTGCGGTAGTATTAGTTTTTGCATCGATATCCTATCGCATTGTTTCTTTGGATACGCAAAAAGAATTAGGTAGACAAGCGATGGTTCTTGCTATAGATATTGCCGAAAGGCTGGAACTAAATAAGTCTGAGTTTGATCGACTGCTTTCACTGGAATATAATGATCTTCTGAATGATCCGACTAATATTGATTTTGAGAACAAAGCTAGGGCAGTAATGAAATATTCTGATATTAAGTATATTTATCTTGAAGCAAACATTTCTGATGATAAGGTGAGATACCAGGTAGAACCAGGTGAGAGTGATGTTTATGGAAAGCCTGTAGGAACCCCAATGAATGTAGTTTATTTATTAGATGCAGTCATAAATGAACAAACCAGATGGGATGATACAGACGGTAATTGGTATGTAGATAAACACAGATATACAGTTATGTTAGAACCGGATAGAGATGCCTTTGAAAAAAAGCTGCCGACTTCCTTTATCAGTTCAGATGAATGGGGATCATACATTACTGGTTTTGCACCTTGCTATGATAATGATGGCAATTTTCTGGGATTGATTGGAGTAGATCTTTTCCTGGATCATTATCTGGCACAGTTACACAAGAATCTATTAATAATCAGTGGGTTTGTCATAATTCTCCTTGCAATTGGGGTATTTGCAATCTATCTGACTCTTCGAATTAAAAGAGTAGAGAAACTGGTGGAGGAGAAAAGTATGCTTTCTGATATCGATGGCTTAACTACCTTGTTAAATCGGAGATATTTTATGGAGATGATGGAAGAGAGATGGAATAGCAGTAAACAGAAAAATAAACCAATATCGCTGCTTATTATTGATGTGGACTATTTTAAAGAATACAATGATAGCTACGGCCATTTGGCAGGAGATGAGGTGCTGAGCAGAGTAGCTCAGGTTTTAAAGATAAACGTCAGGCAGAATTATGATTATGTGGGCCGTTATGGAGGAGATGAATTTGTTGTTCTATTAAGTAATACTGATTCCTCAACGGCGCAACTAGTAGCTGAAAATCTTGCTAAAAAGATAAATGACCTGCAGATCGAACATAAGGATTCCCCTATTAGCAGATATGAAACTGTAACCATTGGTTGTGCTTCCATGGTACCAGAATCAGAGACGGATATTCAGGAACTCTTTAAAAGGGCTGACCATGCTCTTTACCTTGGCAAAGAGCATGGGAGAAACCGAGTACAGTTATGGAGTGAGTCTATCCCTCAAAAATCACACCGCCCTCTATCTACCTAGAGTGTTAAAAATTATCCTTTGTAATTTATAATTAAGATCAATAAATAGTTGACAATATGAATTGCGATAAAAGAGCTAACGGGATGAATTGGTCAGGTTAATACCTGGCATTTTTTCTGCCTAAGTAATACCTCATCTTAACATCATCGCATAAAAGGATTGTAACAGCCCCTGGGAATATTGTCGGCATTCGGGTGCTTCAATTAGGCTATAATAAAACAGCAGGGTAGCGGAATATGCCAATACTGCATTTGAGAGAATATATAACTATATGATCAAATTTACATGTTAATATCAGGGAGGAACATAATGAATAGACAGAACCGTCAAGCAGGGAAGGATAAGCAGACTAAACTGCTGGTATCAGAACCTGCCGAATTAATGATTTTCTTGATGGAAAAAATGCCTGCCAAGGGACGCAATAACATCAAGTCAATATTAACTCATCGCCAGGTGATGGTGGATGATCAGGTTGTTACGCAGTATAATCACCCTCTGCAGGTCGGACAGGAGGTGGTTGTTAACTGGTCTCTGGTCAGGAATGAGGAACGGGACAGGGACTTAAAGATAATCTATGAAGACTCAGATATAATAGTCATTAATAAACCGGCTGGATTATTGTCTATGGCTTCAGATGAAGAAAAAGTATTTACCGCTTATCATCACCTAACTGATTATGTCCGCAAATATAATCCCGAAAACAGGATATTTATTGTTCACCGACTGGATCGTGATACATCAGGGGTCATGTTGTTTGCCAAAAATGAATGGGCCAAACATTCACTGCAGGATGCCTGGAAAGATATCCTGGTGGACCGGGCGTATATCGCAGTTGTTCAGGGGCGAGTCAAAGAAGAGGAAGGTACCATAAAATCCTGGCTAAAGGAAACCAAAACCAGACTGATGTATTCAAGTTCAAATAAGGGAGATGGACAGGAGGCAGTAACTCATTACAAAGTACTGCAGAGCAACTCAAAATACTCCCTGATGGAAATCAGGCTGGAAACTGGGAGAAAGAACCAGATACGGGTTCATATGCAGGATATGGGACACAGTATTATTGGGGACCACAAATATGGTTCAACTTCCAACCCCATTGGTCGTTTAGGTCTGCATGCTCATATTCTTGCCTTTAAGCACCCCATTTCGGGTGAGTTGATGCGTTTTGAGACAGAAGTGCCTAAAAAGTTTTCGCGTTTATTTCGATAAGAATTTGAGGGGGGTAAGCGTTTTAGAAGAATAATTTGTATATCTGCTGATCAAGGACTAGTTATAAAATAGGAAGACGTTTAAGAGGGAGTTAGGAGATTATTAAAGAAAAAATGTTAAGAACCATGTTTGTGGTTAATCCGGTTTCGGCCAGCGGACGAACTGGCAAAAGATGGCGGCTTATCGAAGACCGTATGAGAAAGCAGGGTATAGACAATTTTACCGTAAGATACACGGAAGGACCTTTCCACGCAGCTGAGATAAGCAGCAGAGCGCTGGTGGATGGTTACCAGATTATTACCGCAGTTGGCGGAGACGGAACTCTAAATGAAGTGTTGAATGGATTCTGTGCCAGTGGAGGTGCATTTAACCCCGCAGCTGCACTGTCCTTTATTTCTACTGGCACAGGTGGGGATTTCAACCGCATGTTCCTGGCTGGAGAGGAAATGGAGCATCGGATAACAAGTATTCTCCAGGGTAAAAGAGAACTGGCCTGCGATATTGTGAAAGCTGAATTTCTTTCCTGGGAGGGTGATCCCAGTATCCGTTATTACATCAACGTTGCTGACCTGGGCCTGGGAGGGGAGACCTGCGTCAGGATCAATCGAGGTAATAAATACCTGGGAGGTTTCTTATCTTTCCTGGCTGCGGTGCTGGCCACTCTTGTAAAACACCAGGGCTTCGATGTTCGTATCAACATAGACCAAGAAAACATATTCAATGGTAAAGTAACCGAGCTGGCCCTGGCCAATGGCAGGTTTTTTGGCGGGGGTATGATGATAGCTCCAGATGCTGAAATTAATGATGGTCTGTTGGACATCATTCTAATCAATGATATGAAAAAGATGGAGCTGTTAAAATGCTTACCCCAGGTATACAGTGGCAAACACCGAAATCATCCGAAAGTAAAAATTTTCAAAGGGCAGAAAGTCGATATTGCCTGCAGCCAGAAGATATGGATGGAAATGGATGGTGAAACCCCGGGGACATCAAATCTTAGTATCGAATTAATACCGGCAGCAATACGCCTGGTATATTGAGTATTTGCACAAATATTCTTCTTTAAATTGCTGCATTTTGCAGATGCCGGACAGCCTACTTGTCGATGGTGGTGGTAGATATGAATTTTAAAGGACTAATATCTTCTTATACTTATCATATACCAAAATAGTCAGTTCAGACCGTTTAAGATGAGTCTGGTAGTTCAGGAAATTGGTCATAAAGTCTGCCGGTTAGGGGAGAATATGATTTTGACCCCATTTTTCACTATAAATATTTCGCATTTATATTCAAAGAGTACAAGGAGGGAAATGAATTGAAAAAGCAAGTTGCGGTGTTAACTTTGTGTCTTTTTATGATTAGTATTTTTGCTGGCACAGCATTGGCCAAAAATGATAAAGATAATTTTGGGCAGCTTAAGTTGCAGAACCAGCTTAAATGGCAATTTAAGCATTTAACTGATATTGACGATGATTGGGCTCAGAGCGATATTGAAGAAGCTTTGTTAAAGGGATTTGTGAAGGGTTATGAGGATGGCACATACCAGCCCAATAAACCGGTAACATGCCTGGAAGTAATTGTAATGCTGGTCAGGGCAGCTGGTCTGGAAGATGAAGTCGAAGGTTATAATCTGACTGATGATGAAGAAGAACTTTTATATAAGATTCTAGAGTGGGCCAAAGCTTATGTGGCAGTTGCTTTAGAAGAAGGGATTCTTAGCGAGGAAGAAATTAAAACTTTCAACCCTAATCAGGGAGCTAAGAGATATCAAATTTGCGTTTATATGCAGAATATCTTGGACGAATTTGATCTTGACGAAGATGACGAAGAATTTATGGCGGATTTTATAGATGATAATTTAATTCCTTTCAAAGCGCGCCATTCTGTAAGGCTTATGGCCAGGTTTGGGGTAGTAAAGGGTTATCCGGATGGAAGCTTTGGTCCTAACCGGGTTGTGAAAAGAAATGAAGTAGCCAAAATGCTCAATTATTTGGACGATATTTGTTTGAAGAATTCTGAAAATAGTTATATAAAAGGAACCCTGGAGGATATTGACTTTGATGATGATACTCTGACGCTGGATGTTGAAGCCACCGATGGTGAAGATTGGACATTTGATATAGATGAAGACGATGAGGTTAAGATTTATTATAATGGCAAGCTGATGGCATTTGATGAAGACCTGGAAGAGGATATTGAAACAGGTGGAATCATCCGAGTATATGTAGATGGTGATGATAATCCACTGCTGATAAAAATTTATTCACCTGATGAAGATTTGGATTCTGAGATTGAAATCCTGGTAGGAACCCTGGATGATATTGATTACGATGTTGATGAAGATATACTGACCCTGGAAGCGGTAGATGAAGATTTTGATTTAGAAATATACGAAACTGATGATGTTGATATCTATTACGATGGGGACAAGGTGGACTTTGATGAAGACCTGGAGGACGACATCGATACTGGTGGTATTATCATAGCTCTGCTAAACGAAGATGAGGATCTGGAATGGGTAAGGATTTATTCACCTGATGCAGATTATGAAATCCTGCTGGGAACCCTGGATGATATTGACTATGATGAAGAAGATGAGATCTTGACCCTGGAAGCGATTGATGAAGATTTTGATTTACTAATAGATGAAGCTGACGGTGTTGAAGTTTACTATGATGATGATCAGATGGATTATGATGAAGACCTTAATGACATTGAAACCGGTGGAATCATAGTAGTTTTATTGGACGATGACGGAGATCCGCTATGGGTTAGAATATTTACTTTATAAGATTAGAAAGGATAGGCATGGAAAGATAATTAGCTTATCAATAATCGGTAGTTCGGGGGCTGCTGCAAAAAGCAGCCTCGACTATAGTTTACAAACCAGCAAAAACAGATATAGTTAAAGGTAATATTTATTACCTGATTCTTTTCAGGATTACCAGGAGGCAATAGATGTTGGGGGAGCAGTCCACAAAGCTGGAAATTATAGTGTACCGGGGCTGGGAAGAATACTCTGCTGGAAATGTAGATGCTATAGAAGAAATATACCCGGAGTTAATGCCATTCTGCCTGCGGGTCTGTTCCAAAACCTGCGGCAGGTTTATAAATGATAACGATGAAGAGTCCAGTATTGCTCGGTTTTCAATATTAGAAGCATTTGATACTTATGACCCTGGAAAAGGAAGAATACTAGTTTACCTGGGACGGGTTATAAAAAGCAGGATTATTGATTTTAAACGAAGTGAAAAGAAAAGGCAAACGATTTCGATTTGGGACTTGCAGAACGATAGGAACGATATTGAAATAGCTGATGACAGCAGCAGTATTGAAGATATTGTTGATGAGATGGCAAGAAAGCAGGAAATAGAACTTTTTACCCGTATCCTGAAGTCCTATGACATCAATTTTGATGAGCTGGTAAAAAGCAGCCCCAGGCATAATAAGACCAGGGAAAAAACTAAACAAATAGGACTGAAGATTGCCAGTGAGGAAGCTTACCGTGCGTATCTGATTGATAAGAAGAAACTACCAGTAAAGATGCTGGAAGAAAAGGAAATGGTAAGCCGAAAGCTTGTAGATAGATACCGCCGTTATATAATAGCGAATGCGTTGATTATTATTTATGATATATCCTATTTAAAACCCTATGTTTTACCTTCTGAAGGGGGCGCGTAAGATGTCAGAAATCCGCGGGATTGTGCTCGAGTCAAGAAAAGGATGGGCTGTTGTTCTGCTTAGTAATGGGGAATATAAAAGGGTAAGAACAAGCCAGGTATTAATGCCGGGCGAAATATATCAAGGGAAGAACCATACCAATTACGGCAAGTATACTGCAGCGGCAGCCATATTTCTAATAATATTTATGGGTGTAGTGGATTTCTTTAATGTAGCGGCCTATGCTGAAGTCTCTTCTGGAGTTGAAATGGGAGTTAATCGTTGGAATCGTGTGATATCAGTGAGCGCGGTTAATTCTGAGGGTGAAAAACTGCTGGATGAAATCAGTATAAAAGGGCAGAAGTTGGAAGAGGCTCTTGAAATAGTATTAGAAAAATCACTGGCAGAAGATAACAGTCCTGACTCACCTCAAATAACAGTTTCAATAAAGAAATCTAATGGCAAACCTATACCTCCTGGTATTGCTAAAAAGGTAGATGAGGTTATCGCTCAAGAAGGCATAACTGATTATGATTTAACTCAGCTTCAGGTCAACACCGAGGAACATAAAATATATGAGCTTACGGCAAAAAAAGATAAATCTAGTAAGGGGCAGTTGTTGAACGACTCAGATGATGATAAGGATGATACAGGGCAAAACCCCCAGGAAAAAATAGAAACTGATAAAAAGAATTCTGGAGCTAATGCTGTTGATAAAACTAATAAAGAAAAAAATATAAATTTTAAGAATGGGATAGAAAAAAATAATAATAATACACAAACCGATGATACTACATCGATAGCAAATGATGAAAAAGATGATAAAGATGATAAAGATGATAAAGATGATAAAGACAACTAAATCATCATAGATCCGTAATAGCAAATGAATAAAGATTTGTTTTTCCTGCGATGACAAGTATTAACAGGGTAAAACAATTGTACCTCTTATATCGGTGAGCAGGGGTTTGGTATTCACCTGCTCACCCCCTTTCTTTTCTAAGAGTGTGTAAAATAAATTGTGCTTCTGCTCTTTCCAACGATAAAATGAAATGGAA
>JAENYG010000086.1 GCA_016841875.1 Syntrophomonas sp. | reverse complement strand
GACAGTTCTTGTGACACACTCTAGAGTGTGTCACAAGAACTGTCCCCCTTGCACAGCATTTCATTTTTATTCTCCATTATGGGGAGGATCAGTTAACAATTTTAGATATTATCATACAGCCTCTTCCCAAGTATTCATAAAAAGATGATTTTCCCAAAACACTTGGACTATTCTGGTAAACTACCTTTCCTTCATTAATTTTCTATGCAAATCTATCGTAAACCCATCGGGCAATTCTGGTTCTTCAAGCCGTTTCAAAATATTCTGGCAGTATTTTAAATGTTCTAACTCCCTTCTGCACCATATACAATGTTCTATGTGCTCTGTTATCATCTGGGTCTCATTGAGATCAGCCATATCATCAATATATGCAGATAAAAACTCCCGTATCCTTATACATCTCATGCACTGTCCTCCCCGTACTTAGACGGGGAGATTAAGGTAAAAGTTCCCTTTTTATAAATTTTTTTCTGAATATGGTTCTAGCTCTACTCAACCGGGATTTTACGGTACCAGTAGAACAATTTAACACTCCCGATATTTCCTCATAACTTAATCCCATCATATCTCTTAATATGATGACCGTTTTATGCTCCGGCTTCATATTGTCGAGCACGGTCTGAATATAAAGAGACAATTCTTTTTGCTCATATAGGGCTTCTACCGTTGGCCTGACATCAGCAAACTCTTTTTCCACTTCACTGTCAAATGTCCCCAGAGGTTCATGCATGGATACTGTAATCACTCTTCTTTTACGCCGCCTTAGTTCATCCAGGCAAATGTTAGTAGCTACCCGGTACAGCCAGGTACCAAAACTGGATTTACCTTTAAAAGAATCTAATGAGCGATAAGCTTTGATAAATGCTTCCTGGGCCATGTCATATGCATCCTCTTCATTACCCATATACCTGTAACATAATGTGTATATCTTGGTCTGATACTCCATTACCAATTTCTCAAAAGCCTGGGTCTCTCCCTGCATACTCAGGAGTATCAAGTCTTTCTCCGTCACCATATAAGGTATCTCCCCTGTTTCGAATTCTGCCGCAATTAAATAGCATGGAAAGATATATTTATGCTTTTAATAACTACTCTTAAATTCGTCATAAATCGCCTTAAACCTTCGATAAACCACTACCTTCTTATGTAAAGAGGGTTACTAATTTCATCTTCAGGTCAAAAAAGGGGATTTTGGTCAGGTGTTCCAGTGAATGCAATAGTCTAACTGGGTAAATTGTAAAACGAAGTGTCGTTTATAGAAAAAAGAGAGTCCCACAGGGACC
>JAENYG010000012.1 GCA_016841875.1 Syntrophomonas sp. | reverse complement strand
TTTTGCGGTATAACTCTCCTGCGAAAGTTGAGTTAGTAAGTTAGTGCCTGGCACCGTGCCTATGTAGTTAGTTAACGTCTCATCCCATGATATAATGAATTAAATGTAAGAAAATATCGTTTTTTTCATAATATCTGTCAGAAGGGAAAAACAACCAGGAATCTTATTAACATAAAGAGGAGGCACATGTTTTGGGAAAATTTTCGAAGAGGAACAATACCAAGTATGCTGTTGTTTTGATCTTATTAATAATTACCCTAGTGTTTTCAACCAGCATAACTGGCTGTGCCAGGTCGGCTTACCTGGAAACGCCGCAGGAAGATACTGCCAATCAGGCTGCTCCTGAATATTCGGGATCGACTGATTCCAGTGTGGGTAATGAGGCTGCTAAAACCACCGGCCCGGACTATGATGAAATGGCTCAGGCCGTTCCTGACAATGAACGAAAAGTGATCCAAAACGCCGGTATGGTTCTTGCTGTCAGTGACGCCAGCCAGGTTATGGACAAGATTATTAAAATCGGTCAGGATAACCAGGGTTATACAGTAAGCAGTAATTTCTCCCGGGGGGATGACTGGGTGCGCGGTGAGGTGAACATCAAGGTGCCCTCCGCCCGGTTGAGCAGTGTGATGGAAGAGATAGCTGTTCTGGGCGAAATAAAAGACAAAAATATTACCACCCTGGACGTAACCGAAGAATATTATGATTCCCAGGCCCGGTTGACGGTATTGAAAAAGAAGGAAGAGCGCCTGCTGGTATTATATGACCAGGCTAAAACAATTGAAGAGATAATAAGTGTTGAAAATGAATTGACCCGGGTGAGAAGTGACATAGAAATATTGCAGGGGAGACTCAATTACCTGGAAAATGCTACTAGCTACAGTTCGATTTCGGTATCCTTAAGCCAGGCAGCCCCGGGTACGGTCGAAGTTCCTGAAGGTGTATGGGCTAAAGCCGTGCAGGCGTTTATTAACAGCGTCAACGGGGTAGCGAGTTTTTTGAGTGGGTTCTTTATTTTCCTCATAGCCTTTATACCTTGGGCTGTTCTCCTGGCCTTGATAATCTGGGTTTTCCGTGCCTTGAAGAGAAAATACCATTGGAGTTTTAAGAAGAATAAGAAAAATAGTACAGTACCTGCAGCAGCAGAAGAAGAAGAAAAACGAGAGTAGGTTCCGATAAACAATGGGGGTCTATTATCGGGAAGCCGGCGTTGCCCGGCTTTTTGATTGGTATGGCTAATTATGCAGGGTGCTCGGATAGTCTGATTACAATGGAAGAGACTTCTTCATCCAGGTTAAATCCCTGACTTGATATAAATATGCCTACCAGATAAGGATCGAACTGATGAGTAGAACAACGTCTCAGCTCCTGCAGCGATTCCTGGACAGATAATTTGTCTTTATAAGGGCGTCCCTGAGTCATAACATCAAAAGCATCCGCAATAGCCAGCATACGAGCATGCAGCGGTATGTTTTCGCCCTGTAAACCCAGGGGATAGCCGGTACCATTCCAGGATTCATGGTGATACAATATAGCTTCTGCCACCGATGCCATCTCTGGCGATGATTTGGCAATTCTGTATCCTATCTCACTATGCTTTTTCATAATATCCCATTCGCTGCTGGTGAGCTGCGAGGTTTTCTTTAGAATACTGTCCGGGATAGTTATCTTACCAATGTCATGCAGTGCTGCCAGTAGTATAAGTTCGTCCATATCACTGTCCGGCAGCTGCATATATTTGCCCATTTTAACCAGCATATCCTTCAGCCTCTGGGTGTGCTCTTCAGTTTCATGACTTTTAGCCAGGAGGGTTTTTAGCAGCGACGTGATTACCACATTATGATTGCTGGTATGCTGCAGAAGCTTGTTGCGGTACATTTTTTCTTCCGCCAGGCGCAGTATTTCACTAATGTCTTGATCAGGGTCATTTTTAGTCATTATTCCAAAACTAGCACTTACCTGTAAACCTTGTATTTCAATTTCGTCAATGGCAGCTTTTATTCTTTCGCAGATTACTGAGGCAATGGCAATGCTGGTCAAAGGAAACAAGAGCATATATTCATCTCCGCCCCAGCGGCAGGTAATGTCATCCCTGCGGCAGGAACGTTTTATTACCCGGGCCACCTTGATCAACAGTTCGTCCCCCCGGTCGTGACCCAGAGCGTCATTTATGAGTTTTAGTCCATTGACGTCGATAACAACCAGGCTCAAGGGCAGGTTTTCCAATGTGTTCAGGCGCTCTAATCTATCTTCAAAATAGGGGCGATTATAGAGACCAGTAAGTTTATCATGAAAACTCAAGTATTTCACTTTTTCTTCAGCCTGTTTCCGTACTGAGATATCTATCATATAGCCCTGGATTTGAATTAATTCACCATCATGGGCAAAAATGCCTACTATGTTTTCCAGTATCGTAATCGGCCTGCCGCTAATATCGTGGATGATTCTTTCCGAATTAGTAATCTTTTTTTCCTGCTGTAATTTTTTTAATATAGCGTTTTTATTAGCAGAATGGAAAAGATTCCAGGCATTAGTTGAGGATACTTCCTCCAAGGATTTATAACCTAGCATATCGAGAAAGCTTGGGTTGCAGAGCAATATATTACCTTCCGGTGTACATATGTAATTGGCTGAAAGCGCTTCATCGAACATCTGCTGGTATTGCTGCTGGCTCGCTGATAGCTGTTGATGGGCAGACTCGATTTCGGTCAGCATAAGATTAATGTTATGAGTAAGGCCAGATACTTCATCCCGTCCCATTACAGGCAACCTGGTAGAAAGATCCTGGTGGCAGCTTATTTCGCTAACTTTGCGAGATAGTAGGTTAACCCTGCTAAAGATCAATTTACTTAAAAGAAAAATGATAAGGCCAGTTATTAGAGTGATGATCAGGATAATTGCATATGCGAAATAGTGGAAAGAGGTCTGAACCTCCTGGGATATATCTCGGGGCAGATTTACTTCTAACATTATAGCCGGATTATCATAGATGTCTTTTAGGATGGTATGGCCGCTTATTACCTGGTCATCTAGTACTTCACAAACGATATCTTCACCATTTTGGGTTTCGACAGTAGAGATATCTTCTGACAGTGGGTGGGCATAATAATCGGATATGGAAAAGGATATGTGAGTCGTTTCGCTTAATCTGCTTATCAGACTTCTGTCCAACATACGGCCCATAAACATAGTACCAACCGCTGGGCCCTTTCCATCGCTGGCCAAAATAGGATGAGCGCTAAATAGCAGTATCCCCTCCGGTAGTTTGAGCAATCCTGCTACCGTACCTTGTGCAGCGGTGGCAGTGAGGATAGTGTTATCCGGCTTAAAATGCCGCAGCAGGCTCTGGGGATGAGGTATATCCTCATTGCGATCCATATTATAGGTGCATCCCGCAGCTATATCACCGTTTTTATCAATTAATAATATAGTGTACAAATTAAGCGAAGAACAAATATCATCTGTCAGACAGCTTTGAAGGTATTCTTGATTGTGATCAGCCATAAATTGGTAGGAATCATCCCAGATAGCCCAATCACCACAGAGAATATTGAGAGATCTAAGCTGTCCATCTATAGCCCCGGATACCTGTTCTACTTTTAATGCGGTATATTTATTTTCTAACTGCTGAAAATTGTCCATGAATATTACATTTGAAATATGATATAGAGAAAATAATAATATAATGCTTACTACGACCAGGATGACAACTGTCTTCCGAATCAAGGTCATGACTTCCTCCTGGGTATCAAAAAAATTATCCACAATATATTCCACGAATTAGCATAAAAATCCTTCCTTAATAGGATGAAAATCATAAAAAAAAATAAAATGTACATAGATAGTTATCAAATCAGTGTAAATATGGTCGGGATGTACCTAATGAGTGCAGTTTGAGCTTTGAATGGGGAAAATACCTTCGATTTGCACAACATCATTGTTGATGGCCATGGAACTTATTGATACCCCCTGCTTATTATTATTTAATTCCCTTTCTATATAGGGGGTAATAATATTCTGGACCATGGTTATTTCATCAGAGGACATAAAAATTTTGCCAATTTTAAGATCGGTTATGTCTAGCTTAAACTGCTGCTTGCTGATCGATACGTTTCCTTTGATATAAAATGGCATATCTCGGGTGAGATTCAGATAGCCCATGGCCTGTATTGCCTTTCCAGCAGGTATACCCATATGCGAAGCGAAGGTCGGCATCCTATCTGCCAACAGGATGCCAGAGACCTCTACAATGCTGTGCGAGTGCAGCTTGATTTGAGCATCGGAAAAAGGCAGAGTCTGAGATTCTTCCGGGGAAAACAAAGCAGTAAGTTCTTCCGAAGTAAAGGTGGTGTTTATGGACCTTGTGTTGTCTGGGCTGAGCAGTTTACTACTAGCTGCTTCCAGAGCGTTATCCAACCCTATTCCGGCCATTTTTTCCCTGGCTTGATCGAAGTCTTCCTGGGTAGGATATACTCCCAGGTCTACCGGCTCGACATTAGCTGATATATCTGGAACAGCTAGTTTTAATATCGGGTAAATGCTGATCGGTATCAAAAGAAGTATGGCTAATAATATATAACGAGAAATTTTCAATTTCTTCCTCCTTCTTTATTATTAAATGTTTTACTAATAAATAGTATATCCGCAAATATTTGAATATTTATTCTATAATATAGTTAATATTTATGAATAAGGAAAGCAGGGGAGGGTGGCGCAGGATGAATATAAGCGGAACAGCTGCCATAACTGGAATGGCAGAATTGAAACCTGAAATAGATGCAGGCGGCAGGAGCAGTCTGGGGCTATTGAGTGAAGTCGCAGGTCGGGCGATAAAGGATGCGGGACTGAAGAAAAGTGATATTGACGGTCTGCTGCTGACTCCTCCGGCAGAAGACAGTTGTTTTATGTGGCCGGCCCAGGTTGCTGAATACTTGAAAATGAGTCCCAGTTATCTGAATATGGTGGAACTGGGTGGTGCCAGTGCCTGCGCAGCAGTAACCAGAGCCGCTCTGGCGGTCACGGCAGGTTTATGCAGACACTGTCTGTGCTTAAGTGGGGGAATATGGGACAGTCAGGTGTTTAACAGCCGGGAAGGTAAGATGGCAGTAATGTCCCGGGCGGAAATCAACTATGAACTTCCTTATGGCCCCATGGGTTTTAATTCTGGATATGCCCTAATTGCGAATCGGCATATGTATGAATATGGCACTACACCTGAGCAGATGGCCAAGATAGCTGTGGATCAGAGGCAGAATGCTCTGGCCAACCCGGATGCCCTTTTCAATAAACAAGCTATCAGCATTGATGATGTACTGAATTCTCCCCTCATCGTTGATCCTATTCATCTGTTGGAAATCGTAAGACCATGCAGTGGCGCTGCTGCGGTAATAATAAGCCGATCAGAAGAGGCCATCGATATGCCTAATGTGCCAGTATACCTGCTGGGGATGGGCGAGGCCTGTACTCATAATTCTATCATATACTCGGATAATATAACTTTAAGCCCGGTTAAATTCTCGGCTGCCCGGGCCTTTGCTATGGCAGGCCTCAAACCAGCTGACATGGACCTGCTTTCCCTCTATGACTGTTACCCGATCACAGTTATCATAACTCTTGAAGATGCAGGCTTTTGTAAAAAGGGAGAAGGAGGAGGGTTTGTTCAGAGTCATGATTTGACCTATCGGGGCGATCTACCCCTCAATACTCATGGAGGACAGCTCTCCTTTGGGCAGCCTTCCTATGCCGGAGGAATGTCGCATGTAAGCGAAGCGGTAAGGCAGCTGAGAGGTGAAGCGGAAACAAGACAGATAGAAAATAACCGCTTGGCTTTTGTGAATGGGAATGGAGGGGTCATGAGTACCCAGTCCAGCCTGATACTAGGGAGGGAAAGAAATGACAGAAGATAATGGTAAAAAATGGTTTAAAAAAGGCCGCACGGTACTAAAAGTTCAGTATTGTCCGGTTTGTGAAAAATACATCTTCTTTCCTCGAGAATTATGCCCCTACTGTCTCGAAGTCAAACCCGAATGGAAAGAGACCGTAGGCCGAGGGAAAATTTACAGCTATACCGCAGTAAGAAGAAGTTCACTACCGGAATTTGAAGACCGGGTTCCATACACTTATGCTATGGTCGAACTGCATGAGGGTATTCGTATCCCTACCAATATTGTTGACTGCCCGGTTAATAAAGTTAGGATTGGTATGCCGGTAGAACTGGCCTGGATAGAGGAATCAAAAGATATAATTCCCGTATTCCGGCCGGCCACACCATAGGAGGTCATTCCTCCTGCAGAAACTTCTTGATCCGCAGTTGGTAATCTTTAGTATCGAACATCTCAAACAGACACCGGGATTCCAATTCTAAAGCCTGGCTCAGGTCATATTTAATCCCTGGTTAACGGCTTTCTTAATAAACGGCAGATTGAGACTAAACTTTCAAACCGATTGTAATATTTTGTAAGCTAATGGTAAATATTTTATATATAATAAGTATGTTCCTTTAAAGGTAACTTAGGTCATTAGAAGGTTCAACGGGAGGAATCCAATGAAATTAGCTATTTTCGATTTTGATGGTACCCTTTTTATGAGAGATACTCTGCCTTTTCTGGGCGAAGAATGGGTCAGGCAAGGGAGGCCCAGACATAGATATATAATAACCTACTTGTCCATTATGCCTATTTTGATTCTTTATAAGCTGGGGACCGTATCTAGAGCGAGAATGAAATACCAGGCGATGAAGAAATTTCAGAAGATGTTTGTCAAACTGAGTGAGAAGCAGGTCAAAGAATTTTTCCAGCAATCCTACCCGGCTCTGACTAGATACTATAATCCAGAGGTACTGGCTGAAATTAAAAGGGCCAAATCAGAGGGATTTCATCTGGTTCTATTATCTGGAGCTTACGCCTTACTGTTGAATCTGGTAGCAGAAGATCTGGAGATAGATACGGTGATAGGAGCGGAACTTTATTTTGAAAACGAGACTATTAATTATGACCGGGATATCTCTTTTGTAGATGGCGAAAACAAACTGGCCCTGCTCAAGGAAGTTTTTACTGGTCAGGAAGTGGATTGGAAGTTGAGCAGATCTTATGGCGATAGCTATGATGACCTTCTGGTCTTAGAAATAGCTGGTGAAGCAGTTGTAGTAAACCCGGAAAATAAGCTTCTGGATTATGCCCAGGATAATGATTGGCGAGTTATCAAGTTTACCTGCTAGCATACTTAAGGCTGCCAGGCGGCCCGCAGCTGATACCAAGAAGGCATGCTTATAACATGAACTATGGAGTTCCTGGCCAAGTTTTAAAGTGAAGATTTAAATTGCGTTTTCGCATTATGTTATAATTTATAGGGCAAGGGAAGAGGAGAATAACATGGAACTTGAACAATGTGTGAATTTCGTTCTAACCAAAGCACAAAATTCGGTACAACAACTGTTTAAAGCTGAATTATCACCCTATGGAATAACTCCTGGTCAGTATGGGGTATTGAAATGCCTGTGGGATCAAAATGGGCTTACCGCCAAACAGCTGGCTGAGAGACTATGCCTGGATAGCTCGACCATTACAGGTATACTGGATCGGATGGAAAACAAAGGTCTGGTCAATCGCTACCACGATGTCAGAGATCGGAGAGCATTATGTGTAATGATCACCAATACCGGACGGGATTTACAGGAACCTGTAACCGAGGCCATAGTTAATGCTAATAAAAAAGCACTGCAGAAATTCAGTGAAGAAAAGTCAGAATTATTAAAAAAAATGCTTTCAGAACTAAATTCAAATTCTTAACCTAACCACACACGACCTGAACAGAAGTTCTGTAAGCAGAACTTCTCATATTGTCGGCCAAGTCGGCAAGATGCCAGGCCGATGAGACAGAAGCCCCCTTCGGGGATCACCCCGTACCGGGGCAATTGATGTGCCTTCATTTCATTGCGGTACCATAAAGTGTGCAATTTATTCTATAAGGATAGCACCGTAGCATGGCTTAAACTACGTTTGATTTAGTTGCGCAAGCCATATCAATTCATCCCCTTTTGAGTATCATCAATCAAATTATTATATTAGATTCAGGCTCCTGCCGGGAGTCTTTTTTAGTACACGCCGCATCGATTGAATTATTAAAACCCCGATAGTATTTGTAAGATACATACCGCATTTTTATGACTTGAATCGTCAGCTAAAGAAGAAATAAATCGAAATTACTAAAATAATTGGTATACAAATTAATAGTTGACAAAATAAATTGCTATACTTAGAATCAAAGTAAGCAATTTTAAACCTGACAGGCCATTTTTCGGGACTATTTATAACCTGCAGGTATAGAAAAGGAGAGAAAAATATGGATTTTAAACTAACTGAGGAACAGGAACTGATCCGGGATAATATGCGGGAATTTGCCAGGACCTATGTGGACCCCGTAGCAGTGGAAATAGACGAAAACAGCCGCTACCCGGAAGAAGTTATTAAGAAACTGGCTGATGGTGGATGGCTGGGGATGCCATTCCCGGCAGAATATGGTGGAGCAGGGGTGGATTATCTGACTTACGCTATAGCAGTTGAAGAGCTTTCCCGCTCCTGTGCTGCCACCGGGTTTACTATGTCGGTACATACCGGTTTAGCCTGCGGTCCCATAGCCCTTTATGGGAGTGATGAACAAAAGAAAAAGTATCTGACCCCTATGGCCAAAGGTGAACACCTGGGTGCTTTTGCTTTGACCGAACCTGGAGCAGGAACCGATGTGGGCGCTGCTACAAGTACTGCGGTATTGGATGGGGATGAGTATGTTCTGAACGGGGTAAAAACTTTCACCTCCAATGGCCCTGTTGCCAATACCTATGTGACTTTTGCCTGGACGGATAAAAACGATAAAAGGAATGGCATGAGTGCCTTCATAGTATCCCGGGAAACACCCGGATTAAGTGTGGGAGAACACTTTATGAAGATGGGGATACGAGCTTCTCAGACTTCAGAGATAATTTTTAAAGACTGCCGGATACCCAAGGATAACCTGCTGGGTAAAGTAGGTGATGGTATGAAAATCGCTATGGCCTGTTTTGACCACGGCAGGATTGGCATTGCCGCTCAGGCCGTAGGTATTGCTCAGGCAGCTTTGGATGAGTCCATCAGCTATTCTAAACAGAGAGTACAGTTTGGCAAGCCCATTTCCAAGAACCAGGCTATACAGTGGATGATCGCCGACATGTATACTGATATCACTGCTGGACGGTTTCTGTATTATTATGCCGCATATTTAAAAGATCAAGGGCTGCCTTTTAGCAAAGAAGCTTCCATGGCCAAGGTATTTTGTGCTGAAATGTGTTCTAAACATGCTTCCAAAGCAGTTCAGATTCATGGCGGATATGGTTACTGTAAAGGACAGAAGGTGGAACGCCTTATGCGCGATGCAAAAATAACTGAAATCTATGAAGGTACATCCGAAGCTCAAAGAATGGTTATAGCCGGTAATGTATTAAGATAGAGATCAGGCAGGGAAAGATGATTTCTTTTCCTGCCGCTATTATTTTTATTGAAGAGAGGTGCGACCCATGCCCAATATTATATGTTGTTTTAAATGGGTGGTGGATGAAGCCTATATTAAACCATCCAGCTCAGGCAAAATCGATCTGGAATGGGCAGAGTACAAATTGAGCGATTATGACCGTAATGCTATTGAAGAAGCGGTTCAGCTCCAGGAGAAGTACGGTGGCAGTGTTACTGCTGTTACGGTTGCTTCCAGTGATGCCACTAAAGGAATCAAAGATGCACTTTCCCGGGGGCCGGAAAAGGCATATTTTATCAATGATGATCAATTCGAAAACTTGGAACCATCACAAACTTCAGCCATACTGGCTAAGGTGATCGGTGATCAGATAGACTATGATCTAATCATATGTGGTGAAGGATCAAGTGATATGTATTCTCAGCAAGTAGGGCCACGCTTGGCCGAGAAGCTGGGTATTCCTTGTATAGCATTTGTTAACCAGCTGACTATTGAAGATAACCGGATTATTGCTGAACGTAAAACCGATGATGGGTTGGAAGTAATTTCTGCTCCTCTACCGGCTCTGGTAACAGTATTACCTGACATTAACAGTCCTCGGGTTCCTGGCCTTAAAGATACCCTGGCAGCATCTAAAAAGCCGGTGATCGAAATTGACCTGGAAGACTTGGGCTCTGAATATGAAAGGCTTCTTATCGATGAAGGTCTGAGGGCGGCCAGTATGGAAAGAAATTGCAGCCGTTTCGGAGCTGGACCAGAGGATATTAAAGCCTTTGTTGAAGCTGTTCGTAAAACTGGTGTAATAGACAGGGGGTGACAAAATGTCTGGAGTTTGGATATATGCAGATAAATATGAACAGGGAGTGGAGCTGCTTACTGCTGGCAGAGGTGTAGCCGACATGTTAGGCATGAAGCTTACGGCCCTGGTGTCAGGAGATAATAATATAGCGCAGGATTTCATAGCCCGGGGGGCGGATGAAGTATTATTACTGCCTCCCCTGACAGAAAGCCAACCGGTGCAGGATTATGTTCCGCTTATGGCGGATGAGGCCAGAGATGCTGATCCAGATGTTTTTTTGATAGCTGCCAGTCTAAAAGGAAAGGAAATGGCAGCCCGGATAGCTGCCAGATTAGATACTGCTTTGTGCAGCGAGTGCAGTGCCATGAACATAGATGAGAAGGGCAAGCTGCAGATGGAACGCTTGATGTATGGCGGAGCAGCTATACAGACAGTTAGCATTAGCAGTCGTCCGCAGATGGCTACCATTCCCCCTCGGTCCTATGAAGCTGCCCCGGTCCAAAGTGACCGTCAGGGAAACATCAAAACCTTAGAATCACCTGAACCCTCAGGGATGCAGGTGATGGAACGGAAGGGAAAAGCCCAAGCTTCTGGTGATATCACCGCTGCCAGGATAATCGTCTGTGCTGGCCGGGGAATTGAAAATCAAGAAGATCTGGCTATGGTCAGAGAGTTGGCTGAGGTTCTAGGCGGAGAAGTAGCCTGTACCCGTCCCATATCTGAGGAGAAACATTGGATGACTGAAGAATCCTGTATAGGATTATCAGCCAAAGAGGTTAAGCCCGCCCTTTATTTGGGAATAGGTGTATCTGGTCAGATCCAACATGTGGTTGGAATCAGAGAAGCGGGAATAATATGTGCGGTGAATTCAGATGAAAATGCACCCATATTTGAATCTGCTGATTATGGAATAACCGGAGATCTTTACCAGATCGTCCCGGCCCTGATAGAAGAATTTAAGAAATAAGATGACGGTGCCAGGCACTAACTTACTAACTTATTGTCTTAGCAAACTACGAATAAGTTAGTAAGTTAGTGCCTGGCACCGTATTAGGGGCACAAATGGTCTTGATGGCCGTTTTTGCTATTTTTTTGCCTGCCTGGAGATTGGAAATTACCGTTGAATTATCCAGCTGCCAATATTTACATCAAGGAATAGGAAATTAAGGGGAGAATTAATAACCACAGATAAAAATTGAAATTATGGGGGTGAGATACAGAAATGAAATCAAATTGGAAGTACTCTCTCTTATTGGTCTTATTGTCAACCCTAATATTTACAGTTAGTGCACAGGCTTCCACTAATCCTGCGATCAGTATAAACGGTGAGCTCAGAACACTTTCCCCCCCGGCGGTTATTAAGAATGATCGTACCATGGTACCGGTAAGATTTGTTATCGAGGATGAAGCCCTTAAAGGACAGGTATACTGGGACGGGCAGCAGCAAAAAGTTGCTATGGATTGCCAGGGTAAATATATAGAATTTTTTATTGGCAGCAGCTATGCCAGGGTGGATGGACAGACTTTGAAATTTGACACTGCACCGTACATATACCAGGATCGCACCTATGTCCCGCTGCGTTTCCTGGTTGAAGCACTGGGAGCCAGTGTGAGTTGGGACAGTCGGGCCTGCAGGGTGAACATACAATTCGATGATTGTTCTCAAGTATTTGCATATTATTATTATTCTTCGGGGCCAGAACTGACGGATAATATTAAATATTTTACCGACATAGCTTTTCGCTGGTATGAGACTGATGGTAACGGTCACTTAAATTTTGAATATAAAGATGACTACCAAGCAGTACTGGACTTTGTTCGAGGTTATGATGTAAAGACGCATGCCAGTGTTGTATTAATGGACAGCAGCAAACTGCATCAACTGCTGTCGAGTTCTCAAAACCGTAAAATGCTTATCGGTAACCTGCTGGATCAAGTAAATAAGTATGGCTATGATGGGGTAAATATTGACTTTGAGTTTATCAATGCCAGTGATGCAGCTTACTTCACCACCTTTCTTAAGGAATTAAAGGCATCTCTGGGGGAAAATAAAGAATTATCAGTAGCTGTTTTTGCCAGAACTGAATCAGACCAATGGGCGACGGGGTACGATTATGCTAGAATAGGAGAAATTGCTGATCAGGTGGTAGTCATGGCTTACGATTATCATTACAAGACCAGCTCAGCAGGTGCAGTAGCTCCTCTGTGGTGGGTACAAAAGGTGGTAGACTATATGAGTGAAACGATACCTGCCCAGAAAATACTGTTGGGAATGGCTACCTATGGTTATGATTGGTCTTCTAACGGCAGTGCTAAAACCATTACGGCCCAGAAACTAGCAGTAATCCAGAAGCAATACCAGGTGACCGAGCATTTTGACAGTCAGAGCATGAGTCCGTATTATACCTATTTGGATGAGTATAATAATTACCATGAAATATGGATGGAAAATGTAAGAAGCCTGAGCAGCAAATTTAATGAGGCTATAGGCGGCGGGCTGGGAGGGATATCCTTCTGGAGAATCGGGAACGGCTTTTATGACCTGTATGAGGTTTTAGAAAAGAATGTGTAAGGGCGGATTATTAAACTGTATACTTGTTAATTGTCACGCGATAATCTAAAGATACTGTTACTTACAATGATAATGCGAACCAGGCCCTTGTCGCTGGAGGCGAAAGCAGCGGGTTAACTTTAGACATAAATCCCCTGTTTTAGAAGCATCAATAAACCCTTATTCCTAATAATACTGAACCCTGCAGCCGGTTTATACCGGCTGTTTTGGATTTTATGGGAGGGTGAGTCAAGGAACCGTCCCCTCAAAATGGTTTTAATTGCTATAATTGCTATTATTGATTATGATAAGAAAGTGCCGTGACTTAAGCTAGGCGGTACTTTTTATCGTGCCCGGGTTATTTTGTATTATAACATTTTGTATATAGTTCACCCCGCAAGGATTAGAACAGGACTGGAGGGGAGAAAATGTCTACAGAGCAGCCTGGCCTTTTTGGGGAATATGGGGAAACTCAAAAAGAGCAGTTCGTAGCAGAACCGGAAAATAATTCATATCTGCCTTTTTTGCCTGGGATTGCACCTGGCGAGGCCTACCCCGAGATTGAGAGTATCATGGAGCTGGAGACAGCTGCCAGGGAATGCAGTCGTTGCCGACTGCGGGAAACCTGCCGGCAGGTAGTGTTTGCTGATGGGCCTCGTGATGCACAGATAATGCTTATCGGTGAAGGTCCGGGTCAGGATGAAGATATTCAAGGAAAACCTTTTGTGGGCCGAGCCGGCCAACTGCTGGATAAAATCTTGCAAGCAGCTGAGCTGCAGCGAACTGAGATATACATAAGCAACGTTGTTAAATGCAGGCCGCCGGGAAATAGGCTGCCCAATCCTGATGAAGTCAAGGAGTGTCAGAAGTATTTGGAGGCTCAGATAAGGCTTATTAGACCTGCTATAATAGTATGCTTGGGATCGATGGCCAGCCAGACCGTTATAGATCCTAAAGCCAGGATTACCAGGATTCGAGGCAGATGGTTGATCAGACAGGAGATTAAAATCATGCCTACTTATCATCCAGCGGCTTTGCTGAGGAATCCGGGGTATAAGCGCGCTGCCTGGGAGGACTTCAAACAGATTAGGGATGAATACAAAAAGATAAAAGGATAAACAGGTGACAGTGAAACATTTGAGTATGCAACAGCGAACTTCGAGGTGAAAACAATTGGAACTACTGGTATATAATGAAACAGAAATGGAGGAACTGGGCGAGAAAATTGCACGGGTTTTAGACCATAACGACCTGGTGTACCTGATTGGTGAACTGGGAGCAGGCAAAACCACATTGGTCAGGGGTATAGCCAGAGGAAGAGGATATACAGGAAGGGTTACCAGTCCTACTTTTACTCTGATGAATGTCTATAGGATAGATAATGCTCAAATTAATCATTTTGATTTCTATCGACTAAACTATGATGAAATATGTGACCTGGGTCTGGATGATTATCTGGCCAGGGAAGGTATGAGTTTGATCGAGTGGCCGCAGGCGGGGGAAAGTTATCTGCCCGAGGAGGCTTTATTTATAAATATATCTCTAGTTGATGATGACTACGACCGAGAGAGGTTAGTAAGCATAATGGCCCGGAGCAGGGAATACCAAGAAAAAATTAAGGAGTTGCAGGAATTGTGTTGATACTGGCTGTTGATAGCTCTACCCCGGTTGCTGGTGCTGCGCTGGTAGATGAAGACCGGGTTATCATCGAGAGTTTCACTAATTACAAGAAAACACATTCAGAAACCCTTCTGCCTACAGTTAATAGGATTATGCGGGAATGTGATTGCAGTATTTCAGATATTGATGTTCTGGCGGTAACAGCAGGACCTGGTTCTTTTACTGGTTTAAGAATAGGAATGGCTGCAGTCAAAGGCATAAGTATGGCTGCGGATAAACCAGTAGTAGCAGTCTCTACTCTGGATACCCTGGCCGGCAATATTGCCGGCAGCGATGCCCTGGTTTGTGCTCTGCTGGATGCTAGAAAAAATGAAGTGTACTGCGGCTTTTATGAAGTCGGCGGGACCAGGCCAGAAATTTTAAAAGAACCGATGGTCTGCACCCCGGAGACCTTTCTAAACGCGGCCCTGGAACTGGCTGCTTATAAACACAAAGACAAAATAATTCTTTTAGGTGACGGCTATTATCGATATTCAGAGTACTTTAATATAGAGTTAAAAGACCAGCTTTTACCCATGCCCGGACATCTAATGCTTCCCCGGGCGGCAGCGGCAGGGATACTAGCTGTACATAAGGCCAGGCAGGGTGAATTTGAAGATGTTTACCACCTGCGCCCGCTGTATATTAGATTATCAGAAGCTGAGTACCGACTTGGGAAGGGAGCAGTATAGTGCTGGAAACAGGCTGTTTGATCAGGAACATGACAGTAAAAGATCTTGACCGGGTTATGGAAATAGAAAGGGAATCCTTTCCTCTTCCCTGGTCCAAAGAATCCTATCTGGGGGAACTGAGCAACACTTTTGCCTGTTACCTGGTATGCGACTATGAGGGGGAAATTGTAGGATTCGGTGGTATATGGGTAATTTTCGAAGAAGCACATATCACCAATGTTGCTATAGCGCAAGATTACCGGAAACAGGGTTTGGGAAAACTGTTGATGGGTAAACTGGAGGACATTGCCAGAGACAAGAAGGCCATTAGGATTCTACTGGAAGTGAGACCATCAAATACTGCAGCCCAGATAATGTATAATAATTTGGGCTTTGTACCAACCGGTTTAAGAAAAAAATATTATTCTGACAATGATGAAGACGCAATTCTAATGACCAAGTATTTATATTAAATACTTGCCGAAAATAAGTGAGGTCAGTTGGTAAGATATGAAAGACATATTGATTCTAGGTATTGAAACATCTTGTGATGAAACAGCCGCGTCAATTGTAAAAAATGGACGCCATATTTTGTCCAACGTTATTAATTCACAAATAAATATTCACCGGCAGTTTGGTGGTGTAGTACCGGAAGTTGCATCGCGCAAACATATTGAAAATATTGCGGTGGTAGTAGATAATGCTTTTAAGGAAGCTGGGTTAGGTTACAATGATATCGATGCTGTAGCTGTTACTAACCAGCCGGGATTGATTGGGGCTTTGCTGGTGGGACTGTCATTTGCTAAAGGTTTTGCCTGGGCCTTAGATCGTCCTTTGCTGGCAGTAAATCACCTGCATGGACACATTTATGCTAATATCCTGGAACACCAGGATATACCTTTTCCTGCGGTATGCCTGGTAGTATCCGGTGGTCACACCAGCCTGCTGCATATGAAGGATATCAATCATTATGCAGTAATTGGTGAAACTCGTGATGATGCTGCCGGGGAGGCCTTTGACAAGGTAGCCCGGTTTTTAGGGCTTGGTTATCCGGGAGGACCAGCCATACAAAAGGCTGCAGCTCTGGGAGAAGCCGGAAAAGTAAAATTGCCCCGGGTTTATTTAGATAAAAATGAATTTGAGTTCAGTTTCAGCGGGTTAAAAACAGCCGCCATGAATTTGTGGAAAAAAATGGAAAAAAATGGAGAGCCGGAGGTATCCGATCTGGCGGCGGAGTTTCAACAAGCTCTGGTGGAGGTACTGGTTGAAAAGTCGATTAAGGCGGCTAAACTATATCAGGTGGATTCCATACTAATAGCAGGTGGAGTTGCAGCAAATCATCATTTAAGACTTTTAATGAAGGAAAAAGCGGGTCAAGAAAATATAAAAGTTTTTTGTCCTTCGTTATCATTGTGTACTGATAATGCTGCTATGATAGCAGGCATCGCATACCAGCAATATATTACTAAATCTTATGCCCCACTTGATCTAAATGCTTATCCTGGTCTATTGTCCCTGTGAAGATATTCTGTGGATAATGTGGATAACTTTGTTGATAACTAATATTCCTGGGTTCTTTGAGGTCCCATAAAACATTTGCAGTCCTATAAAAACCAATGGGTGTGGCATTGTAGACGATCTATCTTGTGGATAACTGCTCTAATTAAGGAGGAATGGGGATGCACCCTGTTTTATTACAATTTGGTAATTTCAAAGTCTATTCATGGGGATTTATGCTGGCTGTTGCTACAATAGTGGCAATAGTGGGCATTGGGCGCAATTTTGACCGGCAAGGATATGATAGGGATATGGTCCTAGACATGGTCATACTTATGGTAGTATTCGGGATACTAGGGGGGAGGATAGCATATATCCTCTTTTATGAATGGCCAGATTTTCTAGCCCACCCCGGGATGTTTTTTTCACCGGGTTTTTCTGGTCTAGTCTGGTATGGAGCATTCGTAGGTGGATTATTAGCTTTTCTATTTTATATTTGGCGAAAAAATCTGGGCTTCTGGGAAATGGCAGATATGTTTGTTCCATATTTAGCTCTGGGTTATGCATTGGTGCGAATCGGATGTTTCCTGAACGGCTGCTGTTATGGGCTGCCAACTGGTACGGAATATGGAGTGGTATTTCCGGCTGTTGACAACCTGCTGCGTCATCCCACCCAGCTGTACAGCTCACTGCTCAATTTCATTTTATTTATTTATTTATTACGGCTCCTTCCCCGCAGGAAGTTTACAGGGCAGGTTTTTCTAGCTTATCTTATAGGTTATTCCATATACCGGTTTATCATCGAATTCTTCCGATTCAGTCTAATAAATTATGGGCCATTTACCATGGGACAGATATATACCATGATTATGTTTGCCACGGCCCTGGGCTTATATTTCTGGATCAGAACGAAGGAAAGTAACACCATTTATGTGAGAAGGGGCAGGCGCAGATAGTATATGAATGATATACAGCTGATGAGGCAGGCATTAAGGGAAGATATGAAGCTTCTCCGGAGCCGGATGACATCTCAAGAAGTAAAGGATTCGAGCCAGCGAATAGCTGATAGGGTCTTGGAGCTGGAGCCGATTCGCAGGGCTAAAACTATTATGGGTTTTTCTAGCATCAATAATGAGGCTGATCCATGGACCTTGCTGGTTTTACTAAAAGATGGGGGAAAGACTATTCTTCTGCCCCGGGTAAACAAAGCAAGAAAACTGGAGGCGGTTGAATATACCTCTCCCCAAAAGCTTCACAAGGGTAGATATGGTATTTTAGAACCTGAAGGAGAAGCTTTTCCTCCCCAGGATATAGATGTAGTTCTAGTGCCAGGTCTGGTATATGACGCCAGAGGCTACCGATTAGGATATGGCGCAGGTTATTATGACCGTTATTTAACAGTCTTGAGAAGGGATGCGTTTAAATGCGGTATTTGTTATGAATACCAGGTGGTTGATGACATTCATCCCTGTGGGGCAGATGTTCCGGTCCACTGGGTAGTTACTGACAGGTCAGAACTGGTTATTAATTGGGACTTTTTCTAAAGGACTATAATACCAATCCGCTTCATATTATCTTCTGATGGTCTTCTGCCTACTGCAGCGTTAATTCAACATTACTTCTATCTATCCATCATAATTAATTCTTTTGGTTGAAAATATTGACATTTACTTGAATGTGCACTAAAATTCACTCAAACATATTAATAGTAATAATATGGAAAATACAACGCGTGATTGAGATGTGATGGGGGTATTATATCCTGAATGTAATGCTGTGGATGCTATTTGCTTTCCAGTTGCCAGCAGGAAAATTAATACAGATATCAGTCAGTAATATAATTTAATAAGAGGTACAAATAGAATGGAGAGATAGAGAATGGACAGATTACGAGTAATTATTTGTAGTGATGCACCGCTTTACACTCAAAGTTTGTCAGTGGCATTTGAGGAGAACTACAATTTTAAGGTTCTGGATAAGCTGCGGTCCGGGGAATTGATTGATCAGGCCTGTGCTGTACAGCCTGACATAGTGGTGTGGAAAGTGTCTGGTTCCGAATTTATTCCGTTATTGAAGGATTTGATTAAACACTGTCCCATGTTGCAGACGGTTATTATCGTAGAAAATCCGGCCGATTATGACTTGATAAATATCCTTGATTGCGGGATTCGCGGATGTTTACCCATGCGTTTGCTGCCCCGGCAAATTGTTAAGGCGGTGGAGTTGATCGTCACCGCAGGAATTGTATGTATACCCCGACCAGGTCCTGACGCCTATGGGAGCCGACTGGAGGCAGATGAGTTTTCGGGAGTATCTATGCTCACCAGCAGGGAAAAAGAAGTCATCACCTTTCTAGCCCAGGGCTATTCAAACCATGATATAGCAAAATCTCTTTGCCTATCAGAATCTACCATAAAATCACACCTCCGCAGTGCCTTTAAAAAATTCAATGTTCGTAATCGAACTGAAGTCTTGGCGTTCTTGTACAACCAGGAAAAAGATAAGAAAAGAGTTAATACATAAGTTTTTATAGTATTTATGATTACAATGCCTCTCTCTCCCATGGGGCTTAGCCTCATACATAGGCCGGGTGATATTGTATATCATCCGGCCTTTTAGACCGATAAGAAAAGACCTTACAGGATTGCCCGCTGCGGGGTGGTCCTGTAAGGTCTTTTCTTATGGCTTGATCTTCATTTCTTGATAATTTCGAATGCAGCGAACCCAGAAGTGCACCCTTGATCGTCCGTGAGCATTGCGAACATAAATTGCACCCATTAGTGGTACCGCAATGAAATGAAGGTACATCAGTTGCCACGGCCCCTGGGGTAGTGCTGTAAGTGCACCCTTGATTGTACCGCAATAGAATGAAGATACATCAGTTGCCCCGCTAGTGATCCCTTTGGGATTCTGTTATCGGTCTGCCATCCGACTGACTTTATCGATAATCTAAAATGAGGGACGATATATAATGTCATCCCTCATTTTGAATTTATGTTTGAGAATTAAGGAGTAACGCTCTGCCCCTTACTACCAGTCCGGGTGGAGGAAGGGGTATGGACTGGCAGTAAGTGCAAAACAAACGGGAGAGAAGGGTGATTATATATTGAAGAGCTCTATAAAAAAGCTCAGTGTACCGTTGTTTGAGTGACCCGGTGAGTAAGTGCAAACGACTTCAGATCCGGTGCCAAAAAGGTTCTGGAAGGAGATTGGATAAATCGGTCATTCATAACATAGCCGGCATCCCAACTGCTGTCAACCGACACCCATTCATCTCCAATCAAAACTTCATTCCATGCGTGCAGCTCCCAGCTGTTCCCTGATTCTGCTTCTCCATACACCACCTTGGTGGGTAGGTTTGCTGCTCTGGCAAGTGCAGCAAAAAGGAAGGAGAAGTCACGGCATAAGCCCTTTCTGTCCTTTAATACCTGGCTGGCTGTAACCAACTGAATATCTTTTCTTAAATAAGCATCATAATCATAGGCTATATTGGCAGTAACCCATGAATGGATGTTCTCCAGCTTTTCTTGGGAGCTCAGGTTATCTGGTGCGATAGCAACTGCTAAGTCTGCTATATCAGAATTTCTGGAATCAACATAAAGAGAGGCCGAGGTATAACGATTATCTTCCACATCCCGGTTGCTGACCAAGAAGCGGATGGTGCCATCAAAGCGCTGCGCGTTATCGCCAGCCCATATGGTATACTGTCCGGAACCAAAGCGCAGATTGATTGAAGTGCTAAAAGTATTCTCGTTTACGTCGGCTTTCCAGGTAGTCAGCTCTTGTTGGGGGCCCCGTATGCAAAACCACACTACATCTAGATTTGATGTTCCTTCGATTAATAAGTCTCCGTTACAGGTAATCCCATTGCTATTAGGACTAGTCACCTGTATCTTGGAGTTCCTGAACCCGGTAGAATATGATGCCTGGGCTTGAGCATCGGTAAAAACGAAATTAAGACTTATCATAAAAATAAGAGTTATTAGCCCAACGCTGCAAAATTTACGAACTTTCATCCTTGCTATTCCTCCCGTCAAAAAAAACCTGCACACCAGCCTGCAGGTTTTACCCATGGTAAACTATACCGGCAGCTGGCTGGCATAACGGCAAAACACCATGTTAGCCCCTGTAGCTTTGCGTCACCATTTTTCAATGGTTTTGCCCTTTTCATGTTTTCTCTCCCTATTATTTATTATTTGATTCAGGGTAAGATCATCTTGAATAACCCCTTTCCATAAAAAAACCTGCATGCCAGCATACAGGTTTATTACACTATAGTAGGAATATAACCGGTAACTGGCTGGCATAATGGTGAAACACCATGTTAGCCCCTGTAGCTTTGCGTCACCATTTTTCAATGGTTTTGCCTTTTTCATTTTTATGAGCTCCCACTTATAAATGGGAAGTAAAACCAATATACTATAATGTATGATATTTGTCAACAAATAAGGATAAATTAGCTAAAAAAATATAATTAAGCATTAATAATGCATCAATATAGGATACATGGTAAGTGAACGAACCAAAAAAGATGAATAAAAGGATGAAATCGGGACGAAAAATATCTTTGGAGGATTAGGCGGCTTATACAAAAGTATGAAAAAATACAGAATATCATACTAAAGGACAATTGGCATTGTTGGATTAAAACGGGAATTTAACAACATTAATACGGGATTGAGGTCGGCGACATAGTAGTCCAAAAGTATTATAAGCTTGTGCCAAATTTCCTACCTGCGGTTAATGTACAGCGATGCCGTACTGTATTAAATTATTAGTACAGGAACTTCCAATGTGATTTCTGTAAAATTGCAACTTATTTTTGGTGGAATTGACATTAGAATATTCGGAGGGCGTAAGAATTATTAAATTAAAGATATAATTGCAACGTTCTATTTTTTTCCCTAACCAAGGTGCCAAAAGACCTAGTTAACATAGGACATTTTGACGAATAATAGCGGAAAAAGTTAATGCTTGATCAGCGTATATTTTATGCATAACAAGAAGAAAATCTCAATATATATAAATTGTGTTTTTTAGAGATTTCATAATGAAGTGGGTGGTAAAGGCTTACAACTGAATATATCCCCAAGGAGATATAAGCGAGGGAAGTATCGGTTATTTTCCCCATTTTCAAGAAAGGGGGTAAATAAACTGAATACCAAAGACAAACTTTTCATGGGCGGTATTATTTGCGTGGTAGCACTGCTGGGGTTTATAGCCGGAGCTATTGTTTCCGGCGGGCAGGCTTTCGCAGGCATACCATCATCTTTACAGGATGATGTCATGGCTTATAAAGATGATGTGGCCTACATTGCGCTGGATCGTGTGGATCACATAACTATCCACATGAAAGACGGCAGTGGAACTGAATCTGATATAAACACTGACAGCAGCGGCTCGATTGATGCCGAGGTGCAGGTGGCAGAACTTGAAAGTACTGCTCCAGAAGGTTCGGCTCCCCCTAAAGTCAGGGAATCGGTAACTGTTCAGAACAACGATGCTGATTATAAATCAGCTCGGACTTCCAGTGGAGGCAGCGGGCAAACGGTGGTCAGCGACATGGAGGGTATACCGGCCCCACCACCAGCTTTGTTAAGCAGTGGGGGAGGAACTCAGGTGGCTGCGGCAACATCTGCCCAGCCGAAGATCACCATCAATAATACTCTGCCTGAAACTAACATTGTAGTACAGCCAACTCCAGTGGTTGTTCAGCAGCAGCCGGTCACCGTTACTACCAATTCGGTCAGCAATAATTACTACGACTACATCAATAAGAGTATTACCATGACCAACAGCAGCATGAACAATGGAACTGAGCTGACCGTTGATTTTGGAGCTTTATTCGATGATTACTTGAATGGATTGGTAAACGATCCAGAAGGTGCGGAGCAAATAGCCAGCTTGTTGCAGTCAGCTAATATCAGCTTTAACATCGAAACTAACAACAACATGAACAACGATGGCATTATTCTTCAGGATTCTGACGAGAATACCATAGTGGATTTGGAGGATATTGCGGTTGATATTGACGCCATCATAGAGGGCAGCTTTAACGAAGACAGCTTCAACACCGCCATGGAGAATGTGGGTAACACTACTCTGGACAATGTTGGCAATACTACAGAAATAGATCTTACCAACATTACTAATGAAAACTGCGGTAATGACATCGATTTAGACTTTGATAACGTTGGTAATGAGAGTTTCCAGGAAACTATTAATGCCACGTTGGAAGGGATAGACACCGATATCGAGGATAGCTTTAATGATGCTGACCTTGTTAATTACAATGATTCAGATGGGGTGGATATCGACGATAACGATGGGATCGACCTCGATTTGAGCATTGATACAGATCCGGAACCAGACCCGGAACCAGACCCGGAACCAGACCCGGAAGTATGATAACTAACTCTATTAAATCTCGAGATTTAACTGAGGGGAGATAATCCTAGGATTACTTCTCTCGCTTATATTCCTTTTAGCCAAAGATGTATTGCGGGTATTTATACCCGGAGCTGGGCACAATTGTGCAAAAAACAACAAGGGAGTGATTTAGTAACTTTACAACTGAATATAGCAAGGAGATATAAATGAGAGAAGTATCGATTATGTTCCCTGCAATATGCCAAAAGAGAAAGGGGTTAATATAATGGGTACGAAAAAAACAATGCTGGTTCTAGCCTGCGCGCTGGTAATGGTTTTCGCTATGAGCACCTGTGCTTTTGCATTTGGTGACTACAACTACTCAGAAGATATCAATGTTGTAAAAGTAGGTGTGGATGTAGACTGCTGGGATATCGATACCACTCTGAATAATTCCAACAACGAAGGAGTTATTCTCCAGGGTTCGAATAGTAATAGCATCGTAGCTATCGATGATATTACTGCTACATTAGACATCTATACTCTTTACAGCGGCAATACTGGGAGTTTTAACACCATGGTTATGGATGCTAATAATGTAACGGTAAGCGATTCCTATAACAATACCAGCTTCACCTTTACCAGCTTTAGCAACGTAGGTTCATTCAACGATTATGATGTGGATGTAACCGATTCCTTCAACTACACCAGCAGTGTAAGTGGAAGCTATGCGGATGAGAGCTTTGATTTTGATATGTACAAGAGCTTCAATGGTGCTGATCTGATCAACTACAATGATTCTGACCTCTATGACTATGATGATAATGATTTACTGGATCTGGATGCAGCAATCTTTGTATGGTAAGCTCCTGAATTAACTTTCGTTAGCCCGACTGCACTTAGGTCGGCTTCTGGATAACAGTTAATAACGTTTTATACATTTTATCTTAACTAGGGGAGATAATCTAAGCGATTACTTCTCTCACTTATATCTCTTCAAAACACTGGGATATACAGGATTAGACACCCTGGCTATGAATACCGTGGGTGTTGATAAAGCTTAAAAGGAGGAATGTGCAAGTTTTCCCACAACTGAATAAAAATCATGGAGATATAGATGAGAGAAGTATCGATTATGTTCCCTAATAATTATTTGTAAGGATAGAAAGGGGTTAATATAATGGGTACTAAAAAAACAATGTTAATTTTATGTTGTGCATTGGTAATGGTTTTTGCAATGAGCACTTGCGCTTTCGCTTTTGGTGACAGCAGCACTACTATCGACAAAGATATTTGGATTATCGGGGTGGACTACACTGATGTAGATGCAACTACTACTCTGAACAATGCCAACAACGAAGGGGTTATCCTGCAGGGTTCTAACAGCAATGAAATCATAGCTGTAGATGATATCACTCTGGATCTGTGTATCCTGACTGCTTACAGTGGTAATTCTTTCAGCTTTAATGAGACTTATATTGGCGTTGGCAATACCACTTACACCAATGTCGGCAACACATTTACTTCCAATACCGGTATTGTTTCCAATTTCAATTCCTTTAACGATTATACTGTTACTTTGGACAATGTTGGAAACTCTGCATACACAGCTGATTTTGACTACACCGACAACAGCACCGAAGTAGACGTGATCGGCAGCTTTAATGGTGCTGACCTGATCAACTACAATGATTCTGACTGCATCGATTATGATGACAATGACCTGGTTGATGCTGACATTCTTGCGCTGATTGACCTGTTTTAGGAATCAGTTAAGGCCTGGTAAATATTCCAGGCCCGGGTAAGAGAGAGTAATCTCGATAAGATAATTTAGGTTATCTTTTCAGGGAATCTTATTCGCTTACTTCTCTCATCTATCTCTCCATTTTTTATTTCGTTATTTATTTGGGAATATTAGGGGATGTTATATTCTTCCCATAATATATATAATTGGAATATAGTAGATAATTGGATATGGAGGTTTTATCATGTCAAGAAAATTAATAACTGTCTTAATGCTGCTGGCTCTGCTGGCAGTTTTCGTTCCCACCGCCAATGCAGCTCCGGTAGTTATTTTGGACGGACGCACCCTGGTTTTTGATGTGCCGCCCACGATAGATAATGGGCGTACTCTGGTCCCTTTGCGGGTTATTTTCGAAGCCCTGGGAAGCCAGATATACTGGGATGCTTCTACCCAGACGGTAATGGCCCATAAGGAGTCTGCTAATATCGTGATAAGCCTTACTATAGGCAATCAGTATGCCTATATAAATAATAATTTGGTGAAGCTGGATGTGCCGGCTAAGATCATCAACAGCCGTACTATGGTGCCCTTGCGATTTGTCAGTGAAGCCATGGGAGCCGAGGTGGAATGGGAAGGCACTACCCAGACTATTACTATTACCTCTGCTCAAGAAGTATTTGAGGTTAATCAGGATGGCCAATTGATAGGCTACTATTCAGGGCAGATGAAGGATGGGCTGGCTAATGGCCAGGGAATTTTCACGAACCTGGAGGGAATAAAATTTATCGGACAGTTTACTGACGGGATAAACATGGCGGAATGGAAATCGGGAACTATCCAATGGCCGGATGGTAAGGTCTATTCGGGTGAATTAAAGGAATTGAAAGGACAGGGACAGGGTAAGATTGAGTGGCCGGATGGCCGGGTTTATACCGGAGGCATTAAGGACAATATGGCTGAGGGTGAAGGAACCATGGTTTATGCCGATGGAAACAGATATCAAAAATACATAGGTGATTTTGCATCAGGTCAGATGCAGGGGCAGGGTTCAATTCTCTTTGCTGATGGGCGCATCTATGTAGGAGGATTTATTAATAATGAAGCCACCGGAACAGGGAAAATTATCTGGCCTACAAGCGTAGGTATTCATTATGAAGGTGAGGTAAAGGACGGACTCATGGAAGGGCAGGGTGAGCTGGAAACTGCCAATGGCGATGTTTACACCGGGGCATTCAAAAACAATCTGGCCAAAGGACAAGGTACTCTGGTATTTGCTGATGGCCGCCAATACACCGGACAATTTGAAAACGGTAAACCTCACGGCCAGGGCACACTTACCTATCCCGATGGAACCGAGCAGGAAGGTGAATGGGTCGATGGAGTATTTCAAGAATAATAAATGATTTTGAGTAGGGGCGAGACATGGGCTCGCCCCAAGTTTATCAAAGCGGCAGGTATGGTTGAGATGCATGCCAGTGCCGCAGATAAAAGGAGGACTCGCTGTAGATACAGTAAGGGTAGAAGCGGTTATATTTCCCATAAGCGGCTTGCTATTATACCAAGGGGTTAATATAATGGGTACAAAGATTATGCTGATGTTATAGGGTCAATATGTATCTGCACAATATTTTTCAGATCTTATGGGAGGTCTTATTCATGCGAAAAATAGTAGTTTCATTACTGGTGCTGGCCCTGCTGGCATTTTTTGTTCCTTCGGCCAGTGCTGCTCCGGTGGTTATACTGGACGGGCAGACCATGGCATTTGATGTCCAGCCTATTATTTATCACGGGCGCACCCTGGTCCAGCTGCGCACGATTTTTGAAGCACTGGGAGCGAATGTATATTGGGATGGCACTACTCAGACTGTAGTGGCTGAAAAGGAGTCGGTTAACCGGGTGATGAGCCTTACCATAGGCAAGCAAGAGGCTTATGTTAACAATGCCGCTATCAAGCTGGATATTCCGGCTGTGATCGTCCAGGGCCGCACCCTGGTTCCACTGCGCTTTGTGAGTGAAGCCCTGGGAGCTACTGTGGAATGGGTTGCTGATACCCAGACTATTACTATCAGCTCTGCCAGGGAATCTTGTGAGATTTACCTGGACGGCCAGCTGTTAGGTTATTATACCGGGCAGTTCAAAGATGGATCAGCCAACGGCAGGGGAGTTTTTACCTCCCTGGAAGGGATAAAATACACTGGTGATTTCGTTAATGGGATCAATTACGCTACCTGGGAGAAGGGTACTATACAGTGGCCCGATGGTACTGTTTATACTGGAGAGATGAAGTGGTGTGTACCTCACGGTACAGGAATCAAGATTTTCTTGGATGGAAGGCAGTATAAAGGCGATTTTGTGGAAGGCAAGATGGAGGGACAGGGTTATATGCTGTTTGCAGATAAGCGTGCTTATGTTGGCGAATTTACCAACGATGAAGCTACCGGAATCGGCAGTATAGTATGGCCTGATGAAGCAGGCATCAGTTATCAGGGTGAAGTCAAGAACGGTATCATCGAAGGACGGGGACAGTTAAAAACCTCCAATGGCGATGTTTATACCGGTGAATTCAAGAATAACTGGGCAGATGGAAAGGGGACCATGTTGTTTGCCGATGGCAGTAAATATACCGGGCAATTTAAAGAAGGTTTGATACACGGCTATGGTAAAATGATCTATCCCAATGGTATAGTCTTAGAAGGTGATTGGGTTAAAGGGATATTTCAAACCTAGAGAAACAGAGGGAGGCTTTTAAGGCCTTGATTGTGCCTTTACTATACTAACAAATGCTTAAGGTTAGACCGTTGCCAAGGACCATATGGTCAAGCAAACCTTGTAACAATTTTGAAATACTGAAAAGTATAGAGACCGGTATGGAAAAATATCGGTCTCAGACCGAAGACAAAAAGCGAATATCTGCGTTATTTTAAAAAACCTGCTCAATCAACGTACTCAGGTACGCCTCAATCGCAGGTTTTTCTCATGCCTTGATCTTCACTTCAGTATTATTTCGAGCTTAGCGAGCCCAGAAGTGCACCCTTAATCGTCCGTGAGCATTGCGAACATAAATTGCACCCATAGTGGTACCGCAATGAAATGAAGGTACATCAGTTGCCCCGGCCCCCGGGGTTGTGCTGTAAGTGCACCCTCAACTGTACCGCAATGAAATGAAGGTACATCAGTTGCCCCCTCCGGGGTGGTCCCCGGAGGGGGCTTCTGTCATCGGTCTAGCATCTTGTGCCTACTATGTTATCTGAGATCACGCAAAAACATTAGCTAAATCCTAATAGCAGGTTATTCCGTCCGGGGCGGCTTTTTATCATCTGTTACTACTTCTTTGAGTGCTGCGAAAACGCTGCTGAGACCGGTCAGGTCTCCGGGTATTATGAGCTTGGTGGACTGTCCGTCCCCAATAGCTTTTAATGCCTCTAGAGATTTTAAAGCCAGGACTTTGTCATCTGCCTGTGCTTCTCTTATCATAACCAGACTGTCCGAAAACGCTTTTTGTACCATAAGAATTGCCTCAGATTCACCCTGTGCTCTGAGTATTTGAGCCTGCCTTGATCCTTCCGCTTCTCTTATAGCAGCTTCTCTTACGGCTTCAGCAGTTAATATAGCCGACTGTTTTCTGCCTTCAGCGTCCAGGATAGCGGCTGTTTTTTGCCCCTCGGCCCTAAGGACCGCTTCGCGTTTTTCCCTTTCTGCCCGCATCTGCTTTTCCATGGCATTCTGGATATCCATAGGCGGCAGGATATTTTTTAATTCTACCCGGTTTACTTTTATCCCCCACTTATCAGTAGCTTCGTCCAGGATAGAGCGAAGTTTGGTATTGACTACATCCCGAGAAGTAAGGGTTTCATCCAGTTCCAGGTCACCAACGATGTTTCTGAGGGTAGTAGCAGTAAGATTTTCGATGGCTGGTATAGGTGAAGCGATTTCATAAATATACTTGAATGCGTCGGTTACCTGATAGTATATCACGGTGTCGATCATCATGGTTACATTATCTTTGGTTATAACCGGCTGAGGCGGGAAATCCATTACCTGTTCCCGCAAGTCTACTATAGCCCGAAAGCGGTCGATAAAAGGAACTATGACATTGATGCCTCGGGCAGCAGTTTTATGATATCTTCCCAGGCGTTCAATAATACCTACCGTAGATTGTTTAATTATTTTTATGGAAGTCAGGCCAATAAATATTACAAACACTACAAGCACAGTATTAACAAAATATTGCATCAGAATCTCTCCTTTCACATAAGCCAATATTGCTGTTTATTCAGAGATTTTAACCAGGAGCTTAACTCCTTCTATACCTTTAACTTCGACCCGGGTACCCTCGGCAATCTCATCATCGGATGCAGCTGTCCATACTTCCCCGTTTAGTTTAACCTGGCCATAGTGCATGGGTTTGATCTCGCTTAGACTAATCCCGTGCTGGCCTATAAGAGCCTCTGCCGTGGTAGGAACATCTTCGGTTTTAAACAGTTTTACTACCAGGGGACGGGTAAAGATTATTAATAGAGCGCTTAATATGGCAAATACCAGCAGCTGGCTCTCCGGGCTGACCAGTATATTGAGACTGACCCCCAGTGCTACCAGCAGGGCGGCCGCTCCCAGCCACAAAAACCAGAAACCTGCGGAAGCCACTTCAATAGCTCCGCTGACTATGGCCACCAGTATCCATTGTAGTGAAGACATGTTATACCCCCCTCTCTATATAAGGAAGAACCAGGATTATGTTTCTGCATCTAATCATATCATATTTTTGGATGTCATAAGCAGTAGTTGGGTGTCTGGCTGTTATTATTTATTACCTAAAATGGATACCTCCTCTACGTATTTTCAGAAAATAATAAAAGTCTGACACCCATCAAATGTAAATTGTAGCTGAACTAAAATATGTTGTATAATAAATTATAATAATCCCTAAATTACAAGATAGTTTCAAGATATATGTATAAATCAGCCGAAACATATGCTTATTATTGATTAAGTGATATATTATCAAAGTTATTGATTAAGGCCATTGGCAGTCCCCGAGGATTGCCGTCTATTATCTTAACTCAATGTTATTACTTATAAGGTGATTTTGCCCTGTTAAGGGTTTTATTTATTATCAGGGAGGTATGTAAATAATGAATCAGCAGGAATTAGTTGCTAAACTGATAGCGCAGTGCCCGAACGGAAAGATAAGCTGTACTGAGGCAAGGAAGTTTGCCGTTGATAGTCAAATCGAGCTGGCGAGAATGGGAGAGCTTTGTGATGAGGCTAGTATAAAAATCTACGGCTGCGAACTGGGATGCTTTTAGTAAGGACAAGCGTAGTCGGTTTATGACTATACCGTCTTAGGGAGGGGAAGTTGATGAGGGATAGTTATGGAAGAGAGATCAATTATTTAAGAGTCTCCATTACTGACCGGTGTAATTTGAGGTGCAGATACTGTATGCCTGAAGAGGGCATAAAAAAGATAGACCATTATGATATACTCAGCCTGGAAGAGATAGCTCGACTCATCAAGATCGCTTCCAGCCTGGGGATCAGGAAGGTTCGGCTGACTGGAGGAGAGCCTCTGATAAGAAAGAATATTGTTCAGATGGTGAGTGATATTGCGGGTTTATCGGGGATCGATGATCTGGCTTTAACTACTAATGGGATATTGTTCCCGGATATGGCGGAAGAATTGAAGCAGGCCGGTCTTAACCGGGTAAACTTTAGTATGGATACCATGGTTGGTGAAAAATTCAAATATATCACCCGGGGAGGAAATCTGGAAAAAGTAAGTGGAGCTGTTTTTCAAGCCCTGGAGCTGGGTATGGAGCCGGTCAAAATAAATACCGTAGTGATAAAAGGCTTTAACGATTCTGAGATTCTGGATTTTGCAGCCTTAGCTTACAAATATCCACTGCATATCAGGTTTATAGAGTTCATGCCAATTGGTGACCTGTTGTTCTGGAATCAGGAGAAACTTATGAGTGTAGATGAAATTAAGAAAAAGATTGAGCAGGAATACGAACTTTATGAAGGCAGCAAAATAGAAGGTAATGGGCCGGCCAAGTATTATCATATGCAAGGCGGAATGGGAACTATTGGCTTTATAAGTCCCATGAGCAACCATTTCTGTGGGAGCTGCAACCGGATTCGCATGACAGCCGATGGCAGTTTAAGAGGGTGCCTCTATGAAAACGCCGAGGTTAACCTAAAATCAGCTCTGCTCAGTGGAGCCAGCGATCAGGATTTAAAGAACCTGTTTATTAAGACCATAATAAATAAAGCGCCTCGCCATCAAATGAATTCTGGATGGGGCAGCGAAAATGAACGTAAGATGTATCAAATAGGAGGATGATTTCTCGTGGACTTTACCCATATCAATAATGAGGGGCGGGCTCGTATGGTCGATGTCAGCGGGAAAAATGACACGGAACGGGCCGCGATTGCCCGGGCGGCAGTGAAAATGAAACCCGAGACTCTTAACGCCATAAAGAGCGGAGGCATTAAAAAGGGAGATGTTTTATCCGTAGCCCAGGTTGCTGGAATAATGGGAGCAAAAAAAACATCAGCATTAATACCGATGTGTCATCCATTGATGCTGACTTCGGTGGACATAAGTTTTCAATTTGACCACGATAACTCCAGCATAATAATCGAATCGCAGGTAAAGACAACCGGTAAAACCGGGGTGGAAATGGAGGCTATTACTGCGGTCACTATCGCCGCTCTTACCATCTACGACATGGGAAAGGCTCTGGATCGATGGATGGAAATAGGCGGTATAATGTTAGTGGAAAAATCAGGCGGTAAAAGCGGTCATGTAATACAAGAAGAGAGAGGACAATTTGAGAAAAACGGAAGACTATATTCGATTTGTATAAGCCCGGAACGAGGCCAGGTTAAGCGGGAAGTATTTCAGGCCAATATTATAGAAAATCATGGTATAGAAAATGATGGGCATGCCGGACCATGGACCAGACAGGTCACCTGCCTGGATCGAGCCAGTGTCTTAAAAGCTAATCAGGAACACGGCTTGGATGCAGGACCAGGGGATTTCGCAGAAAATCTGCTGATCGAAGGAATCGATCTTAAGGAACTGCAAGTTGGTGAAAGACTTAAAGTAGGAGAAAGTGCAGTTTTAGAAATATCTCAAATAGGCAAGGAAGATCATCCCAGTGTAGTGACCCGAACCCTGGGGGTAAGTCTGTTGCCCTACGAAGGATTATTCTGTCGGGTGATCCAGGGTGGTAAGATCAAGAAGGCTGATATCGTAGAGGTGATATGATGTACAAAACCGGTATACTGATAATGAGTGACAAAGGAGCAGCCGGGGAAAGAGAGGATCGCAGCGGTGAACAAATCAAGGAAATGCTCGGTCCTGATTATGTTATTGGATATTATGAGGTAATCCCTGATGAAAAAGATATCATAATAGAGAAGATGAAATATGCTTGTGATGAGTTAGGACTCAACCTCTTGCTAACGTCAGGAGGTACTGGTTTTTCAAGCCGTGATGTTACGCCTGAAGCGAGCCTGCAAGTCATAGAAAAATTGGTTCCCGGTATCCCTGAAGCTATGCGTTCTTACGGTATGCAGAAGACAGCTAAAGCCATGCTATCCAGGGCCGTGGCCGGGATAAGGAGAAATACGCTTATTATAAATCTGCCCGGGAGTGTTAAGGGGGTTCGGGAATCACTGGAAGCAGTCATTCCCGCGCTGGCACATGGGCTGGATATTATTATCGGTTCTGCCTCAGAATGCGGACAGGATTGATTACTAAAATAACTGAGATGAAGATTATCAAGGGCGGTAATGAAATTAGTTCATTACCGTTATTTATTTTTTGAATTATTTACGATAGCAACATACTGATAAAAGTCATGTTAATGGCAATTGGGAAAACCATATTGAAGTGATTCTATTTGAATTTCAAAAAACAGCGTTATTTGAAGGTATAAAAAGAAAATGATAGGAGCATACTATTAATCGATGATATTGGGCGAATTTAGCCCGTTTTCTCATTTGAATACTGGCTGAATCTTGCCTAATATTATAATTAATGTTAGCACTCATGCTCGACGAGTGCTAACAACAAAATAAAAAAATTATGAGGAGGTATACCTTTGAACATTCAACCTTTGGCAGATCATGTAGTAATTAAACCTATCGAAGAAACCGAAGAAAAAACCAAAAGTGGTCTTTATGTACCCGATACTGCGAAAGAAAGGCCTCAAGAAGGTAACGTACTGGCTGTTGGGCCGGGTGCGGTAAACGAAAAAGGAGAAATCATACCTATGGCTGTAGCAGTCGGAGATAAAGTCATCTTTAAAAAATATGCTGGAAACAGTATTAAGTATGATGGTGATGATTATCTTATTATCCCTGAAAAGGATATACTTGCTAAAATAGGCTAAAACAAAAGAAAAAGGAGGATACACAGAATGGTATCTAAAGAGATAAAATTTGGTGAAGAGGCAAGAAGGGCGCTGGAAAGAGGAGTGGATGCTCTTGCCAATACAGTTAAGGTTACTCTGGGACCCAAGGGAAGAAATGTAGTTTTGGATCGTAAGTTTGGTTCTCCCACCATTACTAATGATGGTGTTACTATAGCCAGGGATATCGATTTAGAAGATCCCTGGGAAAATCTGGGCTGTCAGCTGGTCAAGGAAGTTGCTACTAAGACCAATGATGTTGCCGGTGATGGCACCACTACCGCTACCGTATTGGCACAGGCTATGATTAAAGAGGGACTTAAGAACGTAGCTGCCGGTGCTAATCCAATGGTGATGAGGCATGGTATAGATAAAGCAGTGAAAGCAGCAGTGGAAGAAATCCAGGCTATCAGCAAACCAGTAGAATCAAAAGAATCCATTGCCCAGGTAGCAGCCATCTCCGCAGATGACAAGGAAATTGGACAGCTTATAGCTGACGCCATGGATAAGGTCGGACGTGACGGTGTTATCACTGTAGAAGAATCACAGTCAGTCGGTACATCCCTGGAGGTAGTAGAAGGAATGAGTTTTGACCGGGGTTATGTATCTCATTACATGATTACTAATGTCGAAAAGATGGAAGCAGTTCTGGAAGATCCCTATATCCTTATTAGCGATAAGAAACTTGCCTCTATCAATGAAGTGCTGCCGGTACTCGAAAAAGTAGTTCAGACTGGCAAACCTTTATTGATTATAGCTGAAGAAATCGAGGGTGAGGCCCTGTCCACTCTGGTAGTCAATAAACTGCGGGGAACCTTCAATTGTGTAGCAGTTAAGGCACCGGCATTCGGTGAAAGAAGAAAGGCTATGCTGGAAGATATAGCTGTACTGACCAACGGTCAGGTTGCTTCAGAAGATGTTGGCATTAAGCTGGAGAATGTAACTGTAGATATGCTGGGTAGAGCACGGCAGGTAGTAATTAAAAAAGACGAGACCATTATTGTTGATGGTGCCGGCAGCGAAGAAGAGGTAAAAGGCCGTATCGATAATATCAAGGCTCAGTTGGAAGAGACTGATTCTGAATATGACCGTGAAAAACTACAGGAAAGAATGGCCAAACTAGCTGGTGGAGTTGCGGTTATTCAGGTTGGTGCTGCTACTGAAACTGAATTAAAGGAAAAGAAACACCGGATTGAAGACGCACTGGCAGCTACTAAAGCAGCTGTTGAAGAAGGGATAGTATCCGGTGGAGGTACTGCTCTTATTAACGCACTGCGGGCAGTAGAGAAGCTTGAGGCTGAAGGTGATGAAATGACTGGCATAATGCTAGTCAAGAAGTCATTTGAAGAACCCCTGCGGCAGATTGCAAACAATTCAGGTGTGGAAGGGTCCGTTGTAGTTGAAAAGGTTAAAGAAGCAGCTGCTGGAATAGGATATAATGCCATGACCGGAAAGTATGAAGATATGATTAAAGCTGGTATTATTGACCCCGCCAAAGTTACCCGTTCTGCGGTTCAGAATGCAGCAAGTATTGCCGCTATGGTATTAACCACCGAGGCAATCATCACTGAAAAACCAAATGAAGAAATGAAGGCTATGGCAGGCATGGGCGGCGGCATGGGCGGCGGTATGCCTGGCATGATGTAAGAAGGCCCTTATCCAAACCTGGTAGGTAAAAATTAAGATAAAGATGAAGCCCCCCATTAATTCAGGAATTAATGGGGGGCTTCTCTCTGCATACAAGCGGGGACGGTTCTTGACTTGCATAAATAACGTATGATTACCTTTGAAAGAGATCGATTGCCTCACCAAAGGAGGTTAAAAGAAACAATTTGCAACTGGAGGCCGTGCAGTAATGCGCGGCTTCTTGCTATTGTTAACACAGTAAGACAAGCCTCATCTACAATTGACAGGAATTAACAGACCTGGTAGCGAAGAATTATATATCAGTATGACAGTCGGGGTAACCGGACTCAGGCTAATGTCTATGAGATCGATCCAGCAGAATTTGTCCCCATGTCTCATATAAAGGATGATGAAAATGAATAAAACTGAAATCATTGAAATTTTACAAGGCTCAATTATGTCCGAGGATATTGTCCAAATTGAGAGAAATAAAATTGATAGACATCCTATTACTTGTATTCCTATGCAAATAAGTGAAGAATTACTTTATATTCAGTATTTATATGATTTTCAATTTGATGGCTATAAAATAGTTAGATTAAAGGATTTAACGAATGTTCGTATTAGTGATATTGAAATTTTCATTAAAAAAATTCTAATAGAAGAGGCTATATATGACCAAACTGGGAACGCATCAAAGATAGCTCTAGATGGATGGGAAAAAATGTTTAGGGATTTTATATTGTTGGGCAAAAATATTATAGTCGAAGGTGAAAAGAAAATAAATTCGAGTTTCAACATTGGTAAGATTATCGAGGTCAATACTAAATCTATAGTATTTTTAGGTTTTGATGCATTAGGAGAATGGGATCAAAAACCAACCGTCATACCTTTCAAAGATATTACATCAGTAACTATTGATGGTAGATATTTAACAACTATATCTAAATATACATCTTGATTATTAATGCAAAGGGACTTTTTTAAGGTTCTTTTGGTAACCAAGAGGCCAGCTAATTAAAGTCAAGTCTTTTTTTACAAGTTGGTGACGGTTCTTGACTTGCATAAATAACGTATGATTACCTTTGAAAGAGATCGATACCTCACCAAAGGAGGCTAAAAGAAACAATTTGCAACTGGAGGCTGTGCGCGCTTCTTGCTATTGTTAACACAGTAAGACAAGCCTCTGCAATTGACAGGAAATTACAATCCCTTCGGCGAATGGTTGCCTATAAGTATTTTTACATTGTTTAAAATCTCTACCAGGAGGGAGGACAGTATGGATAAGTATTCCTTTTTCAAGTAGTGGATTTTAGGATTTAGGAGGTGAGCATAGGTGAACAGGGAATATAAGATTGAGCAAAAGCCGTCTCCAAATGAAAGCAGCAGAAATGGTAGGGAGATACTGGCGATAGTTGATCATATTACCGCCGGTAAATACCCGGGATGCTTGAGCTGGTTGCAGAATCCGGCAGCAGAAGCGAGCGCACATTACCTGGTGACACGCAGAGGGCAGATAATTCAAATGGTATCTGACAGTAAGGCCAGCTGGCATGCTGGACAAGTAAACAGGCCGTCCTGGAGCCTGTACAGTGGCACTAATCCTAACCGATATACTATAGGCATCGAACATGAGGGCTATGGAACCCAGGGTGGAGACGGTACCCTTACCGAGGAGCAGTACCAGGCAACTTTATGGCTGCACAGGCAGTTGATTGAAAAGCATACTATTCCGATTGATGAAGATCATATTATTGGGCATTACCGCATTGACAGTGTAAACCGACCTAACTGTCCGGGACCTAACTTTCCCTGGAGCAGGCTATTTGAAGACTTGAGAAATGGGGTGATAGATGTGGCATTAGAAAAATGGATGATAGAAAGTGGCGAAGCGGCTATAGATGAACTGGCCAAAAAAGGATTAATAAATGCAGCTGACACTAAGAAGGGTGAAGAAAACCTGGCTGCCAGCGTTCCAGCCTATCTCTTTTGGATGATGTTGAACCGGGTAGCAGATTACAGAGTACATAAATAAATTCAAACATAGGTCTTGATTATAGTTCAGTTAATTAAAAAGGCAGCCAGACCATTGATCTGCTGCCTGTTTGTTTTGTGTGAACAGCCCTTTTGGTAGAATAAGAGGAAAGCATAAGAATAAAATCGAATTATCTAAAACAGTGTTTATAATAGCTTGCACTTGAGGGGGGAACCGATATGGGTTTAAAACAGCAGTATAGAAATATTCGTAGAAGACAGCAAATCGTGGGGGTGTTGATTAAAAATGGACTGGGCTATGTGGTGCAGAGATTTGGTCTAACCGGTCTGGCTCCTGTAGCAAGTCGAAGAGATGTAATGAGCAGCAGAAAAGAAGCCCATTACTTGATGGCTGAAAAATTAAGAATAACTATGGAGGAACTTGGACCTACTTTTATTAAACTAGGACAGGTTTTAAGTACCCGCCCGGATCTTCTCCCACCTGCATACATAGAACAGATGGAACGCTTGCAGGACAAAGTCCCGGCTATGAGTTATGAGGAAATTATCCAGCAGTTGATAAAAGAACTGGGACATCCTGATGATATATTCGAGGAATTTAATTGGCAGCCTCTGGCCGCTGCTTCTATCGGCCAGGTGCACCGAGCCAGGCTGAAGAGCGGGGAAAGGGTAATCGTAAAAGTACAGCGCCCGGGTATAGAGCGGCAGGTGGAAAATGACCTGCAGATACTCCTGACGCTGGCCAGGTTTTCGGAACGACGATCTAATGAGGCTAAACGTCTTAATATCGTGGCCATGATCGAAGATTATGCCAAGATGTTTCTGCGCGAACTGGATTATGCTCGGGAAGCCAGGAGTACCGAGATAGTTTATAATAACTTTACGGGAGATGATCGGGTAATCATCCCCCGGGTATACTGGGAATATACCACAGGGAAAATCCTTACCGAGGAGTATATAGAAGGGGTCAAGCTGAATGATATTGAGGAGATAAAAAGACGAGGATGGGATGTGAGGAAAATATCCCGTCTGGGTACAGAAACATTTTTGTCCCAGATCGTATTTCATGGGTTTTTTCAGGCTGATCCCCATCCGGGCAATATAATTATAGTGAATGAAAACCAGATCTGCTTCATTGATTTTGGTGAAATCGGTACTCTTACCGAAACCAGGCTGATGAATATAGGTGAGTTGATCCTGGGCATCAGCAAGCAGGATATGGAGCGAGCTATGTCCGCCCTTCAATCTATGGGTATTCTAGATAGACTGAAACATAATCCAGAAGATTTTCTGGAAGATTTCAGTGACGTGGTTTTGAATGTGTCATCAGGTGGTCTGGGTAAGCTGGATATGAACCGCCTGCGTAAAGATATTATGACGTTAGCCTATAACTATCAGTTAAAACTACCGGCTTATCTCACCTCCCTGATGAAGGCACTAATAACGGTAGAAGGGGTAGGCAAAAAGCTTGATCCCAGTTATGACTTTATGGAAACTGCCAGTGAGCTGGCCAATAAGGTTTATAAAGAACGACTTAAACCAGAGAATGTTTATAAATATCTTAATCGCAGATATTACCGGGATATAAAACCTCTGGGGGCGCTGCCTCATGATTTGCATGAAATTATTAAAGCTACTAGTAGAGGCAACCTGCAGTTTACTATGAATGTAGACTTGAGTGAAAAGTCCCACCATAAAATGGCCCAGCTGGTAAGCCGTCTCAGCTCCAGCCTGATCATTACCGGGGGACTGATAGGGTCATCTTTGATAGTCCATGGCAGTCATCCTGATATTATTGAACAATACTCGGTTTTTGGTGTGGCTGGTTTTGCACTGGCAGGCATAGGACTGCTCATTTTTTTGATCTCCTCTATGAAATCTTAGCTATGAAACTTTGAAATAATAATAATAGCCTAACATTATATCGATCTGATATAAATCCCATGCCCATTCGTAATGTAATGTCCTCAACCCAGCCTGGTATTATTTTACTAAAGGCCCACTGTGCGGTAGGCCTGCTTGTGGAGGTATAACAGACGGGCTATACTGAGGTCATAACCGCAGTTGATAAAACAAGGTTAAGAAGGAGGTCGATATTCATGTTAGTTGGCAGACCGGCTCCCGTATTTAAGACTGAAGCTTTCCATAATGGGAAGATCACCAAAATCAATCTGGAGGACTATAAAGGCAAATGGGTAGTAATATGTTTTTACCCGGGGGATTTTACCTTCGTATGACCTACTGAATTATCAAGTATAGCCGTGGGCTATAGTGAATTACAGGCAATAAACGTAGAGGTACTGTCAATGAGTGTCGACAGTGTGTTTTCTCATAAAATATGGAATGAAACCGAGCTATCCAAGATGGTAGACGGAGGAATACCGTATCCTATGCTTAGTGATCGGGGTGGTAAAATCGGCAAGCTCTATGATGTTTATGACGAAGATGCGGGAGTTAATGTGCGGGGAAGATTTCTCATCGATCCCGATGGAATCATACAGGCCGCAGAAGTTCTGTCACCTCCGGTAGGAAGGAATCCCCAGGAACTACTCAGGCAGGTACAGGCTTATCAACATAACCAGGCCACCGGCGAGGTAATGCCTTCGGGCTGGATGCCAGGGGAACCAACCCTTAAACCTTCGACTGATCTAGCTGGCAATGTATGGAAGGTATGGCAGCCCCAAAAATGATCTGGATTTTAAGGAAGCCGGGAAAAATACGGCTTCCTTTCTTTAACCGGTAATATACTTCTGCATAGAGGACATAATAATCAGCAGGAGGTGCTGTCATGAACGCTTTGATAATATATGCTCATCCTAATCCGGGCAGTTTTAACGCAGCTCTGGCAGGAGTAGCTGAAGATATGCTTGAACAAAACGAGATCAATCTTAAGGTAAAGGATATATATGGATTGGAATTCGACCCGGTATTGAGCGAAGAGGATTTTAAAGCTTTTCACACCGGCTATTTGCCGGAGGATATCCAGGCCGAGCAGGCAGATGTAAAATGGGCGGATCTATTGATAATAATTGCTCCGGTGTGGTGGTATTCATTTCCTGCTATCTTAAAAGGATATATCGATCGGGTGTTTAGTATCGGTTTTGCTTACCGGTATGAACCTGATGGTCCTCATGGATTGCTGGGCGGCAAAAGAGTGCTGGTAATTACAACTTCTGGGGCAGAAGAAGAAACCGCAATATCCACCGGTATGCTGGGAATAATACAGACTATGATAAATGGGATATTCAAATTCTGTGGATTTGATCCCATCCAATACAAAAACTATTTTGCTGTACCTACTGTCAATGATCAGGAACGTATAGACATGCTGAATGATTTCAGAGAAATCCTTAAAACCTATGTTTGAGCTAAAAATTTTATCTTAAAGAGGTCTTTAAATCAAGGGCAATGATTGCAGATGAAGGCCATATAGAAAAAGTTCTATATAAAAAAGTGAAGTGGGTTACCCCCACTTTTTCCACCGAACTTGATATTTGTACGCTATAAAATCTTTATTCTGTCCAGATTGTCCCGAGAATTATATTCTTTTATGCAGATCGAATCATCATAAAGGTAAGCGAATTCGGGAAAGATTTGCTTGCCTTTTTTGCCTGTAGAACCGGATAATTTACTGGCTATACGAATTTGTCCCGGACAAAGGTTCAGGGCGAAAACGATACTTTCGGTATTGCCATAAAAGCCAGCGTGAGCTATGCCTTCCATTTTGCCAAGTATAATGATATCATTTCCAGCTATAATTTCAGAACTTTCATGGACGTCGCCCCAGACAATTACTGATCCCTCAGAATGTATCTTTTGTCCGCTGCGCACGTTCCGATGGATAAATATGTCTTTAGAATAGGAGCGGTTGATGTTAAGTTCGATATTATTCAATATCATTCCGTACTCCAGACATAGCTGTTGGAGATTGGAAATATCCTCAAAAGACAGGGAGTTAAGTCCTTTTCCCTTGAAAATTACGGGAGACCCTTCAAACAACTGCTGATTAGCTGCAAATTTATCCTTAAGAATTTGAATATAATCTGAATAATTACCTTCTTCAAACACAAATACCAGGTTGTTGTTGATGCCTTTTATTTTAATACTGGCCAAGATGCTTACCTGCCTTTAATAGGAATACTAATGTCCAGAGCTGAATGTCTTCCTTCGCGAATGAAATTGACTTCTGGATTTCCCACTATCTCCATGTGTTTAGCTATGACCTGAATAATTTCTTCCTTAATAGTATCCATCACTTCGGCTGAAGTCCCGGCTCGATCGTGGGCCAGAACAACTCTTAGTCGGTCATTGGCCTGCCGCCGGCTGGAATTTTGTTCCTGTTTAAATACATTCTTTATAAAAGTTAACACATTTACTACCCCCTTTTATCTGGTAGGTATAAGACTCCGTCCCAGACCCCTTAACTTATTCCAGAAGGAATTATCATCCAATTCAAGAAATGGGACCTCTTTTCCGGTGATTCTCTGGGCTATATTATTGAAAGCCTGAGAAGCCTGGCTGCGTTCGTTTAATATGATAGGTTCGCCTTTATTGGTTGAAATAAGAACATTTCTATCTTCGGGCACGATACCCAGCAAGTTTATACAAAGATGTTCGGTTAAATCTTCTATACTCAACATATTACCGCTTTTTATCATATCATTCTGTACCCGATTTACCAGCAGGTGAATATCGTTATATTGAGCTGATTCCAGCATGCCGATTATTCTATCTGCATCTCTAACTGCTGAGACCTCAGGGTTAGTGACTACAATAGCTTTATCGGCAGCAGCGATTGAATTCTTGAATCCCTGTTCTATGCCAGCCGGGCAGTCTATAAATATATAATCAAATTCTTGCCTTAGATTATCACAAACTACCTGCACTTGTTCTGCATTGATATCATCTTTATTTCTGGTTTGAGCGGCGGGAAGCATGCACAGTCCAGGAAATCTCTTATCTTTGACCAGTGCCTGCTTAAGAGTGCATTCACCTTCAATAACCTGGACGATATCATAGATGACCCGGTTTTCCAGGCCTAATATCAAGTCCAACTTTTTTAACCCTATATCCAGGTCCATAACAGCTACTTTATAACCCATTCTAGCCAGAGAAGTACTCAAATTTGCTACGGTAGTAGTTTTACCCACACCACCTTTACCCGAAGTCACCACTATGACCTCACCATTGGTTTTGCTATTTTCCATTAAAAAAGGACCTCCCCTTCTAAATTGTCATACAAATTCAGGCTATGGTAGCATTAATTCAATAATATATCTCTTATTCTAAATGATTATCCTATCGGAATAAACTGCTAATTTAGGAAATTGTAGAATATAGTTGTTTTATAAATAAAAAAATTCACATGAAATGATATATGAGCCCTTTGCGGGCTCATATGGAGAGGGAATGTGATGGAATTTATGTTTTTATATTATATGGGGGGTGAAGGTTAACTATATTATTACATAAAGCGACAAAATGTGCAATATATTATTTGAAGTTATTTAAAATATTTTTCTGGCGTAATAAAACGATGATAACATATAATTGGTCGAATAATGTCTTGGGCTTGCCATTGTCAAATGCAGGCCAGGACATTTATTTGAGTAATAAAATGAATACTCCCCGATTGGGGAGAAGAGCTTATATTCACGATCAAGTTCATAATTTTCTCTCATTTCACATAACTTTAATTCTTTAAAACCATATTGAACAAATTTTTCCAGCAGGATTTTACAGCCTTTCTTTTCATTGGCCTGCAGCAGTATACTTAATATCTACTGGCATCTGGAGTTACTATGTCGAGGTCATAAACCTTGCCCTTGCTCAACGGGTAGTTGCGGTCAATTCCGTATGTGCACATCTGCAGCATCAGACTAACCCTGCCAATATGGTAGCAAATATCGAGCAAATTCGACAATGATTATGGTGCTATCACTCACCACCATAATCAATAGATAAGTCTGTAAGACTATTCTATACCGGGGTATAAGGAAAATTTAATTTCACAGCATTTAGTATGGATTGAGGTTCTGCAAAGGCATTGCATGACGATAAGTGGCCGCAATGTGAGCCTTAACTGCCGTAGCCCGATGCGGATAGGTTGAACTAATAATATTGGCGAAGTAGCTCTGTTTGAAACAAGTCCCGGTTGATCAGCAGTCGTTAAAAAGGCGGGGTTGAAGTATATAGGTAATATCGCTATTAGCAGCCGATACCATATTAAGGGTAGGGGCAGCTGCTAGATCGCAGCAAATAGCGGCTTGTGAGTCATGATTAAAGAGCCATGCAGGGCATTTGCCTCCGTGCAGAGGGAGGGTAGCAATTCCGGTTTTCATTGTACAGACCTCAAAACCCATTATTTTTTATAATTATAGCATAAGCAAACATACGTTCCCTGAAATAAAGGTGAAAAAAGCGAAAGCAGAGTATATAATACCCTGCTCATTAAGTATCTTAAAAAAGTACATAGAACCCTATTGAAGCAATATGCGCATTTTATGGTTTATAATTTTTTAAACCAATCGGAAAGGTTGCTGCTAAAAATTAAGACTCCGATTATTCCTGCTATCAGGCCCAGACTAAGAACAATAATGATTATTACTAGTGCTGTTGATTCCTCGGTACCCATTTGATCACTCACCCTAATATTTCCTAATACTTATATTATCATTATTATTTTAAAAAAAACATATGTTAACCTAACAAAGTGAAATAAATATTAAATTTGAATAATAATAATTAATTAAATATAAGCATGAACACATTTCTTTCTCCTGCTTAGAATAAAGCAAGGAGAGTGATAGTTGATGTATATAATAAAACCTGAAATCATTCAGATTTATGATAGTTTATTCCAAAAGGAGGAGGGATGGGCACCTCCAGGGGTATCTCTCATCGCAGCTAGAAAAATGTGGCCGTCCACACAGGGAGAGGGTTCCGTGGTGGCAATTATCGATACTGGCATAGATTACACCCACCCTGATCTTAAAGCCAATGTAATAGGGGGGATCAGTTTTGTGCCAGGCGAACCTGATTATCTTGATTTGAACGGACATGGAACTCATGTGGCAGGAACTATTGCGGCCAATGGAGTACTGCTGGGGGTCGCTCCTCAGGCCAAACTGCTGGCAGTAAAAGTATTGAGTAAAGATGGTTTTGGCTCATACAGCGATATAGTTCAAGGCTTGAAGTGGACGCGCAGCTGGACGGGTTCTGCTGGTGAAAAAGTAAATGTAGTAAATATGAGCCTGGGAGGTCCTTTCCCGAATACTGCGATGCATCAGGAGATTATCAATCTGGTTGAAGCAGGTATAACCGTAGTCTGCGCGGCCGGCAATTCAGGAGATGCTGACCCTGACACCCGTGAAATATCATATCCAGCTTATTACCCTGAGAGTCTCGCTGTAGGAGCAGTAGATTTAAAGACCGGGATAGCCGATTTCAGCGATTCTAATGACCGAATTGATATAGTGGCACCCGGGGTAGATACTTATTCCACTTATCCTGGTGGAAAGTATGTTAAACTTTCGGGTACGTCAATGGCAGCTCCCCATATTACGGGAGCAGCCGCCTTGATCTACTCCCGCACCCTGATGCGCTTTGGGCATTATCCTTCATCAGAGGATCTGAAAAACATGCTTAATTACCAGGCCATCGATCTTGGAACAGCAGGATTTGATACTTTATACGGTTATGGGCTGTTTAGTTTTAACATCGATGGAGGAAAGAATATAACGGTTATCGTTGGGGAGCGAAGATATACAGTCAATCAAAAAGAATATGCTTTGGAAAAACCTCCTATTTCAGTCGATGGTGTTGTATATGCCCCGATAGAAGAGATATGTGAGCTGCTTGGTGTAGATTCCAGTTATATTGCCTCTAATGAAAGCAGCGACTACCCTGAAGGAGCAGTTGAAATATGGTCATGATGGGGAGATGTACAGCTGCACAAACTGATTAACCTTTTTCTGGAACTCAAAAAAGAAGGGAAATAATCCAATATTGTAGAATAGTTTATAATAGGGGACTTACACAACCAGATAGGGGGATGATAATTATGTCTGAAAAGTTGCACATCTTTGCCGTGTCAGACTCTGTAGGTGAAACTGCTGAAAAAATAGCTATTGCTTCAGTTCTGCAATTTGAAGTAGATCGGAATGTTACACGTTTTTCACGGGTGAATAAAGAAGAACAGGTAAGAACAATTGTCGCCAAAGCCGTTGAAGAAGATGCAGTTATTGTATATACTATCGTGAAACCTGAGTTGAGCAAATACATGGAAATACATGCCAAAGAAAAAGGTATTTTAGCGGTAAATGTTATGGAGCCGTTATTTAAGGTTATCGAAATCAAAACTGGTTTGAAGCCCGCATACATTTCTGGTTTAACTCATACACTGGATGACCAGTACTTCAATCGTATGAAGGCGATTGAATTTACTATTGAACATGATAATGGTCAAAATTTAGAAACCATACATGAAGCTAATTTGATCATCCTGGGGCTGCCCAGAACATCGAAAACCCCATTAGCTATGCATCTTGCTAATTTGGGAATCAAAGTAGCCAATTATCCTATAGAGATTGATACAGAAATACCCCAGGAAATTGTGGATCTTAAAGGGAAAGTGTCTATGGTAGGATTAACTATTGATATAGAAACCTTAATGAAACTCCGTAAGGAGCGCATGAGGAGTTTTGATCTTCCTCAGGATATTGATAGTCTGGATGAAATGGTAGCGGAGGAACTGGATAATGCTTACCGTATTTATGCCAAACTGAAGTGCCTGGTTATCGATGTTACCATGGAGGATATAGAAACAGTAGGAAATACTATTACCCATAAGTTTAATCTGCCTTTAAGAGTAACCCATCACCGCTGCTAGAGTAGTGGACTTCAGCTGGGGGATCAGTTCCCTCGGCTTTTATTTTGGCAGTGATATGATAGGGGTAAGAAAATATTTATAAATATAAATTATCTGCTTGTGAGCAGCAAAGCATTTATACTGGAAAGTAGAATTTACTGCTGAGCCAGTTTACCAGGATTACAAGGGAGATGTTTATGCACTATGTTTATATCCTGAAATGCAGTGATGAAACTTATTACACCGGGTATACTACAAATTTGCCGGGTAGACTTAAAAAACATAACGAAGGTAAAGCCAGTAGGTATACCAGAGGACGACTCCCGGCTAAATATGTCTACTGGGAAGAAGCTGAAAGCAGGAGCAGCGCTTTAAAAAGAGAAATTGAAATAAAAAAAATGAAAAGAACTGCCAAAGAAAAGTTGATCCATGCCAGTGAACCTCCCGTTCTTGATTAGGTATTTGGATTATCCCACATAAAAACCGTGCAGGAGGGGATAATATGCAAAAGATATCAATCAATAGAATTAGGAGGTTTAAATATGTCTGATAAAAAGGGCAGAATAATAAACAAAGAATCTCTGGTAAATAACAGTTCTTTTGTGAAGGAGCAGTATGAAGGACTGCTGGTATGTTCGGATGAACAAGGATTTTATAACATAGGCATACAGCTAAATGATAACGACGTCTTAATCGTGGATCAGGCCAAAGAGACCAATGTCCGGGAAAGAATTCAGAACTGGGCAGCCCAGGTGCAGGATATACAGAGTAAATACAGTAGTGGATACGAACCGTCGGGAAGCCTACAGGACTAAACTATACCTTCTAGATAAAGGTATTTAAAATCTAAATTCCGGTAATAAATTCCTTCTTCAGTATATAATATTAGTTATTGAAGGAGGGATTATTGCGTGATGGATTATTTTGAATATATAAAATTTCCTTTTCACGACCGGGAATGGTTGAAAAAGATGCTCTTGGGATGTATCTTCATGATTATCCCCATAGTAAATATTCTAGTTCTAGGTTATTTTGTGGAGTGCATAAGGTTGGGAATTCGGGGAAAAACCATGCTTCCCGACTGGGCAGATTGGGAATTGTATTTGCGGCAGGGCTTAATGACCCTGCTGATTTTTGTCGCTTATTTGGGTATCCCCATGTTATTCACTTTTATTCTGCACATCGTGCCCATACTGGGAATCATGGTATCGTCTATAGTAACGCTGCTGGCCGGAGCTATGGTGCCTATGGCGATTGCCAACTGCGCGATCACTTCTAATATCCTGGATGCCTTTAAATTTGGAGAAATAATGTATAACATAAAGCAAGTAATTGATTATTACGCTCCGGCCTACCTTATTATGGCACTCATTACCGCCATAGCTCCCGCTATCGTAGTAGGAATCCCCATAATTTCATTTGCAGGTATTTTTCTGATGTTCTACAGCTGGGTAGTATATGCCAATTATATGGGCCAGCTTTACCATCAGGCCACCAACAGTTGATCAAAGCACAATAAAATAGAAAAATAAGAAAGCAGGGGGTTTTTCCCCTGCTTGATAATATATAATACGATGTGTGATCAAATTAAATGCAGGCTATTTTGCTCCCAAACTCAGCCGTTTTCACCCGGCCTTCCCGTATTTGTTGTTCGACTTCCAGTTCATCCGCTTGCCATTCTTTAGAACAAAACCACATCTGATCCCGGGGAATAATGGCAACCGGAGTAATAATAATACAACCGTCCTTTTCTTCTATTTCCAGCTTGTCGCCAGGTTTGAGTTTGAGCTTTTTTACCAGTTCACTGGGAATAGTCACCTGGGATTTTTGCTTCATTTCTACCAGCATCTTCATCACCCTTATATAATAAAGTTTAACATTCTTACTTTATTACATTCCAACTCAATGAAGATATCCACTACTACTGGGCTTTATTTTCGATCATAAATATAATCAACACGCTAGCGCAGTAAATCAGATGCAGCTATGAGGCGCTGAATTTCATTTACGCCTTCATAAATCTCGGTTAGCTTGGCATCGCGGAAGATGCGCTCAATGGGGAACTCGGTTGTATAGCTGAAAGCTCCCATGACCTGCATGGCTTTGCTTGCCACCCGGTGAACGGCCTCAGAAGTAAATAGTCTGGTTCTTGCGGCATCGGAGGCCAGTTCTTTACCTTCTGACGCCTTAAAAGCGGTAGCCAGGACTATCTGGTGCCCTACCATCACGTCGGTGGCCATATCGCCAATCAACGACTGGATGGTCGGGAAATTGGAGATGGGTTTGCCGCGCTGTACCCGCTCCTTGGAGTACTTAACTGCCGCCTCCAGGGCCGCCTGAGCCATACCCACGGCTTGGGCGCAGACCGACAGTTTGCCTATCTGGGTCGAACCGAGCAGTACTTGGAACCCCTTGCCCCGCATGGCCTCACCACCGGTCGTATTTTCATAGGGCACCCTTACATCTTCCAATACAACATCGGCAACTTCCAGTCCGTGCATGCCCATCTTTTCATAAATCTTCGGGGTGGAATATCCCTTGATGCCCTTGGGTATGATGATGTTTGTGCACTTGCCGTCCATTTCGACATCCTTACAGAATATGCCCATCAAACCTGGCAGGGTTGCGTTGGTGATAAAAATCTTTTCTCCATTGATGACCCATTCATCCCCATCGCGGACACATGTTGTCCGGAGCGCATTCGGGTCGGAGCCGGTTGCTGCCTCGGTAAAGGCGAAACTACCAATCCCATCGCTATTAAGCAACTCCGGGAGGAATTTCAGCTTCTGCTCTTCGCTCGCGAATTTAGAGATATTCGCCCCCAGCATGCCGTTGACAGAGATGGTACACGCAGTTGAACAATATACCCTTGCCATCTCAATCTGCATAATAACATACTCAACATAGGTATTTCCCGTCCCGCCGTATTTTTCCGGGTATTGGATGGCGCACCACCCTAAATCTTTAATCTGTTTGATCAGATCCCAGGGCGTCCTCTTTTCGGTTTCCATCCATTTGATCAGAGGAGCAATCTCATTCTCCGAAAATTTTCTCACCGAGTCCTTTAACATAAGCTGTTCTTCAGTATAATTAAAATTCATTTATTAACCCCCCTCTTCTATGCTCGCTGTAGTCCCTTTGCTGTCGGTCGAATTTCTTCCTGTCGGCCAGTTCAAAACTGAATTGACAGATGGTTCTTGACCTGTCTGAAACCCTTCAATCCAGGGCAGGATGGCATTCCGATATATCCTTTCTGCCGGGGTAGTCTTTGGTAGTCAATAATCCCCTCCTTTCTAAGTTCGTAAGCAGCAGGTTGAATAGATAATAGATAGGAGTTTGCCATTTTTCTTTTCAGTATATCACTGGGTAATATTGCCACGCTATGATTATTACACATAATATTACCTACCTTTAAACAAGCAATAAAGACTCCATCCGGGCATAATCATAACAGTTTCCCGTGGTGCTCATACTCTGTATAGCACCATACTTGGCCAATACTCCACGGTAGAGTTTACTGGTATACGGGTTTTTCTTGGGCTTTTTGCATCCACAGCCACTATAAGAATCGAAATTTAGGGCGACGGTTTTGGCGGTGAAACGTAAAATATGAAATAAATTCAGAAAACAAATAAACCCGCCATCACTGGCGGGTCCTATATACCAACTGGTCGGGATGACAGGATTTGAACCTGCGGCCTTCTGGTCCCGAACCAGACGCGCTACCAAGCTGCGCTACATCCCGACGCAATAAGTATTGTACCGTAAACCAGGAATTAATTCAAGGTCAAATAGTGAGTTCATAATCATTTTAAATTTAGACCAATAAACCTACTGCTGCATAGGCTGCGTGGTAAGTTTGAATAGCCTTACAAAACAGATTCCATCATAATACATTCCGGCTCCCGCTGATGCTGCATCAGCTCTGCCAGGGTAACAAATCTATAACCCATATGCTGGTAGGCTTCTATAATAAGGGGTAATGCATCCAGGGTTCGACTGCGATCCAGACGACCGTCATGGGCCAGGATAATACAGCCAGGACCAGCATGGCTGATTACCTGCTCCGCCATGTCCTGAACCGTCTGGCTCTGTTTATGTTCAACTCCTATAGTCCATAGAACAGCTTTCAATCCGTTCTGCTCCACAAGCTGGATAACCTGACGGCTAAATAATCGTTTCGGCGGCCGGAAATAAACCGGCGACCGGTTAGTAATGCCTTCAATAGCCTCTTGAGTTTTCATGATTTCTATACCAATTTGACAATCAGATTCCTGGGTTAAATCCGGGTGGGTAAATGTGTGATTTTCTATTTCATTCCCCTGCTCTACTGCCCATCGAACTTAACCAGGGTAGTTTTCAGCTTGTTCTCCTACTACAAAAAAGGTGGCTTTTATGTGGTATTGATCCAGGATAGCTAGTACCTGAGGGGTGTAACGCGGATCTGGGCCATCATCAAAAGTAAGTGCGACCAGTTCGCCTCTAGTATCGAGCAGCAGAAAGCTAATTGTTCCTGGAAAGTATTTCTTTTATAATTAAAGTTAGGCAAATATTTTGAAATTAGAGAAAAAAGCAGATAGATCTGCAGCCGGTATGGTCACTAAGGTAAGAGATATAAGAGAGGGAAGGTGCAATTTATGAGGAGAAAGAGTTACCGGGTATTATTGAGTTTGTTTTTGGTATGCGCTCTGCTTTGCAGCAGCGCAGGTTATTCGTCCCTGCAGGCCAGCAGCGATGAGATCAAGGTGTATGTTGACGGACAGCGAATATCTTTTGATGTACCGCCGATGATTATTAACGGCAGAACCATGGTGCCCCTAAGGGCTATTTTTGAAGCCATGGGAGCAGTGGTCACCTGGGATGGAGCTACCCAGACTGCTACCGGGGTTAAAGGCAGTACTACGGTCATGCTGACCATAGGATCACTCAGCCCGACTATCAATGGCGTGGTAGTGCCCCTTGATGTTCCGGCCAGGATTGTCAATAGCCGGACCCTGGCCCCGCTTCGTTTTGTGGGGGAAGCTTTCGGCGGCAGTGTGAGTTGGGATGGTACTACCAGAACGGTAAATATCAGCACCACTGGAGCTGCAACTCAAATTAGCCTCCCTAAGACCCCCATCGATTACTCCGTCTCCTCTTCCGACCTGGTTTGCGGGGAAAGTGGCAGCATGAGCAAAGGGTATGTTCGCCCTGGGATCAAACTGCAGTTGAGGGCAAAAGTATATAAAAATACCCCTGGTATCTCTGGTGGAGGTAAAGTGAAATTCCTGCTGGATGGAACAGTAGTAGACAGTGTACCGTTCTTTTTCAATGCTGCTGAACAGTATACGTTTATACAGGTATATTACCTGCTTCCCGTGGATAAATATTTAAGCCTGGCGGAAGGTCAGCAGGTCTCCCTGCGCTGTGAAGCCCAGGTGGAGGCAGATGCCCTTAGCTCCGACACTAATGCCAGCAATAATCATGCCCAGATCAATACCTTTGTCCAGGGTATAGAACTAATATCCAATGATGCTCCGGCCAGCCCCAATATTGTTTCTCTGGAAGCCAGCAGTGATATAGGCAGCGGTGTTGCCAAACCAGGAGATTCTCTTAACCTTAAGGTCCGGCTGCAGGGCTCAGGAGGTTATACGAGTGTTCGCTTCTATGTGAACAATAGTCTTGTCGATGAAAAACAGTGCAGCGTTCCCAAATCTGGAGCCGAAACCGTTAGTTCCATATATTATTATGTACCCTGGGAATATACCGGTACTCTCAACTGCCGGGTGGAACTTGAAAATGGCGAGGAAGCCTCCCTGGCAGTACCGGTGGAACCTTATGATTTTGTTATTCGCAGCCAGGATATATCATGGGAATACTCTTCTGGAGGGAAGCTAATACCTGGTAGGAAGGTTGGGATAACGGCCAAGATTCAAAGAAACCACCGCACATCTTTCACCCATACCGTGGATCCCATGCGGGTAGTTTTTGTTGTAAATGGAGTCCCGTCTGAACCAATAAAGATTACTCTGCCCTCCGGCTCAGTTCCATACATGGGCAGTGCCTATTATGGTTATACAGTTCCAGAAGGAAACAATGGACCACTTAATGTGAAGGTAATGGTTGATGCCGCCGGCCTCTTTGGTGAAACAAATGAAGGAAATAACTTGGCTCAGACTTCTATCCCGGTGCAGGCATCAGGAGGCAGCGGGCCTGACCTGTCCATCACCGCAGCCGATTTATGGTATGCTCCCAACCCGATTGTACCCGGAGAAAAGGTGCAGCTGATGGCGGCCATTCATAATAATGCGGCTGATAATGCACCTTCCAGCAAAGAAGTGGCTTTTACGGTAAATGGCCAGCGGCTTGATTCCAATAATCCTAATGTATCAGCCACCATACGAGGAGGGCAGTATTATGTTACTTATAAAATGTGGACAGCACCCGATAATCTGACCTCTGATCCGGTCTTTACGGTGACCATCGATCCAGGACATAAACTGACCGGAGATAATCCTAACGACAACCAGGCCACCATCGTACTGCCCCTGGCCCGCCCCGACCTGGCGGTGGAGACATCCGGGATCGGCACCTCGACGGACTATATCCTCAGTGGCAGAGAAGCCGAGCTAACTGCTGCCATCTATAACCGGGGCCCGGTGGCCGTTTCAGAAGCGGTAGTAAACTTTATTGTAAACGGTGCCGTAATAGGCAGTAAAATCGTGAACCTGCCTGCCTATGGTTCGGTTAAAACCAGTTTTATGTATAGTGTTCCATCCATGACCGGCAATACTGCTGCAGGTACAGGCATAACCGGAGTCACCGGGTATACTAGTCCACAGGCAGGGGCCGGCACCATAAACTTCAGTGTAAAAGTCGATCCGAATAACGGGATACAGGAGAGCAATGAAAACAATAATACCGCCGGGCCGGTACCACTGAACGTAACTATACCCTCTGCCCAGGGAATAGTATATGTCAGTGTTAAGGATTCCGGCAGCAATAATGTTGGCGGGGCTGCGGCGGTAATTACGGCAGGAGGACAACAGGGCACTGCTGTTACCGATCAAACCGGCTATTGCTCCTTCTATAATGTACCTTTTGGTGCTTATGAAGTAGTGGTCAATAAAAACGGGTATAACGAAGGCAGATCTTATGATGAGTATCTGTATGATGGGAATAAATATGATTATGCTCATGTATATCTGGATAATAAGGCCCAGCTCACCGGTAGGGTAACGAAATCTGGCGGTAGCGGCCTTGCGGGTGTTAGCGTACAGGCAGAGGGCAGCAGTTACGCCAGTTACAAGACAACTACCGACAGCAGTGGGAATTACACCCTGAAGCTCCCGGCCGGATCTTACACTGTGAAATACCGGAAGATAGGATATGCTAAAGCAAACGAAAATATAAACCTGTCCACGGCTTCATCGCTAACCAAGAACATCACCATGAATACCACTAACAAGGCTTACGTTTATGGAACGGTATATGACCAGAATGGTGATCCTATGTCCGGTATGACTGTTGATGCTGTCAATGTAAGCAAAACCGTGCTGGTTTCAACTACCACTGGAGCTGACGGGAACTACTACCTGGAGGTACCGCTGACCAGTGCCTCCATGGATGCGGGAATTCAAGTAAGTGGAAGAGGTTTATATGCTATCCAGGGAGTATTCCTGGATCAGGGTTTGGAAGATAGGTGCGATATGTCATTTGAACCTGCCCCGGAAACTACCGGTGAAATTCTATCCAGTGTTAAGAGTAAGGTATCACCATGGGTGGAATGTGCTTCTATGCCGGGAACCATGTTCAACTCGGATTATGAAGTAAAAGCCATCTACGGTATGTTTGAGTTGGATACTTACATAATGGCCACCGACTCTGTTATTACCCACCTGGAAATTGATACTGACCCGGATTACTGGCTGTACAGCAGTGTTTCCAGTTCCTGGAGTCCCGCTGATTTGCTCGAAGTAGATGAGATTACAGAAGCAGTCATAGACGTAGCTTCTATGATACTTCCGCTGGATATCCCTATAGCGGTGAGCATGCACAGTACCAATCATACCAAGGTATGGATCAAGAAAATTGTCATAGTATCCGATGGGGTTGAATTGGATGATCCAGTTTATCCCGATACTATTGGCGACTATGCCTACTCACCTAATCAGGCGGTAAACTGGAATAACTGTCGGATCAAATATTACCTGAAAGTTGATCCGGATAATGGTGTGACTAATCCAGCCGCCGGGTATAATAGAGACCGGGTACTTATAGAATGGGATCCCAAGACCAAAAAATTTACCAAGATCGGCAACTATGTAGTTACCGGTATAGATGAAAACACGGCTCGGGAAATATACATGGACGAATAATAGTCTATTTTAATCCAGGGAAATAATTAAGGAAGTACGACTTAGCAGGGAAGCCCGCAATGGGCTTCCCTGAATATTTAGATGACCTGTGCCTGGTAAGGTAGCCAAAAGGCCGGAGAAAGATAATTGTTACTGGGAAACATTTCCTTTATAATTTAGTTTAGGTAAATTCTGAAACTAGAGAAAAAAGCAGATAGATCTGCAGCAGATATGGTCACTAAAGTAAGAGATATAAGAGAGGGAAGGTGCAATTAATGAGGAGAAAGAGTTACCGGGTGTTATTGAGTTTGTTCCTGGTATGCGCTCTGCTCTGCAGCAGCGCAGGTTATTCGCCCCTGCAGGCCAGCAGCGATGAGATCAAGGTGTATGTTGACGGACAGCGAATATCTTTTGATGTACCACCGATGATTATTAACGGCAGAACCATGGTGCCCCTGCGGGCTATTTTTGAAGCCATGGGAGCGGTGGTTACCTGGAATGGCGCTACCCAGACTGCAACCGGGATTAAAGGCAGCACTACGGTCATGCTGACCATAGGATCACTTAGCCCGACTATCAATGGCGTGGTAGTACCCCTGGATGTTCCGGCCAGGATTGTCAATAGCCGGACCCTGGCCCCCCTTCGTTTCGTGGGGGAAGCTTTCGGTGGCAGTGTGAGCTGGGATGGTACTACCCGCAGTGTTTATATCAGTACTACCGGTGCAGCCCCGGTGTTTACCGGATTGCCTAAAACCCCCATCGACTACTCTTTATCGGCAGCGGACCTGATCTGCGGGGAGACTAGCAGTACTGGACGAGGTTATATAAGGCCTGGTGAGAAGCTAACCCTGCAGGCGAAAGTTATCAATAATACTCCAGGCGTTGCCGGGAGTGGCAAAGTCAACTTTATGTTGGATGGACAGCTGGTGGATAGTGTGCCTTTTTATATGAATGCATCGATGAATTATCCTTATGTTATTGTTAAGACTTACTACCGGATGGCTATGGATAAGTATTTGAGCCTGGATGAAGGCCAGCAGGTTTCGCTCCGCTTTGAAGCCCAGGTAGAGGCCGATGCTCTGAGTTCAGATACTAATGCCAGCAATAACCGTGCTCAGATGGATACCTTTGTTCATGGAATAGAATTCATATCGAATGATGTTCCGGCGAATGCAAGTATATCTGCTATTGAAGCCACCAGTGATATCGGCACCAATATTGCCAAGCCGGGCAGTGCGCTTACCCTGAAGGTAAATCTGCAGGGAGGCGATGGATATACGAGCGCTCGGCTTTATGTTAATAACAGTCTGGTTGCTGAAGAGCCCTGTTATGTTGCAAAATCGGGAGAAGGCTTTAAGGCGATTTCTTATTATGTACCCTGGAATTGTACTGGCACTCTGAACTGCCGGGTGGAGCTCGAAAATGGTGAGGAAGCTTCCCTGTCGGTGCCGGTAGAACCATATGATTTCCAGGTTCATAATCAGGATATTTCCTGGGAATATACATCGGGAGGAAAAATTGTTCCTGGTCGGGTAGTAAAGATAAGAAGCAAGATTCACAAAAACACCCGCATGCCATTTGGCTACAGCGGGGATAACCTGCGAGTAGTTTTTGTCGTGAATGGTACCCCTTCGGAGCCTATTGAGATTGATACTCCATCTGGTACGGTACCTTATATGGGCAGTGTATATTATGGATATAATGTTCCTGCTGGTTACAGTGGACTACTCGATGTGAAGGTGATTGTGGATCCGGGCAATCTCTTTGATGAGACTCAGGAGGGTAATAATACCGCCACGGCTACGATTCCGGTAGAGCCAACAGGAAGCAGCGGAGCTAATTTATCGATTAGTGCGGCAGACTTATGGTTTTCGCCCAGTGCGATCGTACCTGGAGAGAAGGTACAGTTGATGGCAGCCATCCACAATAATGCCTCTGAAAGTTCAGCCTCATCCATAACGAGATATTTTACCGTGAATGGCCAGCAGCTGGATCCCAAGAATACCACTATGTCAGGCATTCAGGGAGGTCAGTATTCCGTTACTTATGAGATGTGGACAGCACCTGACAACCTGACCTCTGATCCGGTCTTTACGGTGACCATCGATCCTGGTCATAAACTGACCGGAGATAATCCTAACGATAACCAGGCTACCATAGTGCTGCCCCTGGCCCGTGCTGACCTGGCGGTTGGAGAATTATCCGGAACCGGTACTTCTACCGAATATATTTGTCCCGGCCGGGAAGCAGAGCTGAAAGCCACTATCTATAACCGGGGACCGGTAGCCGTTTCAGGAGCGGCAGTGAACTTTATTGTGAATGGGGCCGTAGTAGGCAGCAAAACCTTGAACCTGCCTGCCTATGGTTCTGTTAAAACCAGTTTCATGTATAGTGTTCCATCCATGACCAGCAATACTGCTACAGGTACAGGCATAACCGGAGTCCCCGGGTATATCAGCCCGAAGGCAGGAGCCGGCAGCATAAACTTCAGTGTAAAAGTCGATCCGAATAACGGAATACAGGAAAGCAATGAAAACAATAATACCGCCGGGCCGGTACCACTGAGCGTAACCCTACCCTCTGCCCCGGGAACGGTTTATGTTTGGGTACAGAATTCCAGCAAGAATGACGTTGGAGGGGCTACGGTGATAATTAAGGCAGGAGGACAACAGGGCACTGCGGAGACCGATTCATATGGCTATTGCTCCTTCTATAATGTGCCTTTCGGTGCTTACGAAGTGGTGGTGTGGAAAGCGGGTTATAACGAAGGCAGATCTTATGATGAGTACCTGTATGAAGGCAATAAGGACGATTATACTCATATATATCTGGATAACAAGGCCCAGCTTACCGGCAGGATAACTAAATCTGGCGGCAGCGGCCTTTCAGGTGTTTCCGTACAGGCAGACGGTACCAATTACAATACTACCACCGACAGCAGCGGGAATTATACCCTGAAGCTCCCGGCCGGCTCTTACACCGTGAAATACCGGAAAATAGGCTATGCTAGAGTAAACGAAAGTATTAACCTGTCAGTAGCTTCTTCGATAACCAATAGCTTTAGCATGAACACAACTAACAAAGCCTATGTTTTTGGAACGGTATATGACCAGAACGGTGATCCTATGTCCGGTATGACTGTTGATGCTGTCAATGTAAGCAAAACCGTGCTGGTTTCAACTACCACTGGATCCGATGGCAATTATTACCTGGAGGTGCCCCTTGCCAGTACCTCGATGGATGCGGGAATTCAGGTGACTGGAAGAGGCTTATATGCTATCCAGGGAGTATTCCTGGATCAAGGTCTGGAAGACAGGTGCGATATGTCATTTGAACCTGCAGCAGATACTTCTACAACTGGCGAAATCCTCTCTAGTATGGAAGCACAGATAACACCCTGGGCAATATGTGCGTCCATACCTGGCACCTACTATAACGATGAATATGAAGTGGAAGCCATCTACGGTATGTTTGACCTGGATACCTACATGATAGTTAATGATTCAATTATCACCCACCTGGAAATTGACACTGAGCCAGATTGGTGGTATTACAGCAGTGTTACCGGCTACTGGGGTGTCGACGAATTTATGGCTGTGGGGCCAATTTGTTATGCAGATGTAGATGCAGTTTCTTTCATACTTCCACCCGATCTTGTAATAAAAGCAGGCAATCACAGTACCAATCATACCAAGGTCAGGATCAAGAAAATTGTCATAGTATCCGATGGAGTAGAGCTTGATTCTATATATTCCGATACCAACGGTGACTATGCATACTCACCTGACCAGGCAGTAAACTGGAATAACTGCCGGATCAAATATTACCTGAAAGTTGACCCGGATAATGGTGTGACCAATCCAGCGGTTCGGTACAATAGAGATCGGGTACTTATCGAATGGGATCCCAAGGCCAAAGAATTTACCAAAATTGGCACTTATGTAGTAACCGGCTGGGATGAAAACACGGCCCAGGAAATATACATGGACGAATAATAAGCAACAAAATCAGGGAAGCCTATCATAGGCTTCCCTGATTATCTAGATGTCTTTTACGCCACCGGCAGATAAAATAAGTTGGTACCAGGTACCGAACTTATTAATTATTTCAAACTATGTCTTCGATCAACTTAAAATGAACCTCACTGTTACCTTTACCTATTCCCCTTTTACCACAGAACTTCTCGTAGGGCTGAGCAAATAATGCTTTGCTCTTTAAATCTCGGTATATAATCAGAATACTGCCATTTACAGTGTGCTCAGCAGCATCGGTGATAATCTCTACTATATTACCCTGGGGATCCTGGTATTTCTGCCCGGGTTTGATGTTAAAATCAATAGGCTGCGAGTTTATCTCGTTTCGGATAATTTGGTGCAGCTGCTGGTAGACTGTTTCAAAAGAACTAATATTATATACTACATAGTCACAGGTATTAATATCTCTTAATTCTTCCTGGGCCAGGGCTATTCTTTTTTGTTGTTCGGCATTGTCTATACCGCTTTGTTTTATGCTTTTAATAATTTCATTTAAATCCCGGTAGATAAATATACTGATTACCTTTTGATAACCAACTTTGGCCTTTAAACTTCTTATGCCTTCCAAATTCATAATGGCCACACCATTCTTATGGGCAGCCTCTACCCTTTTCAGCTCATCAGAAGTAATGCCATAGAACTGATCCAGGTACTGGATTTGTTCCACTACTTTACATCCGGTACGGTACTCCAAATACTGGTCTCTGCTTATAAAGTAGTAATCGGTCCCCTCTTTTTCACCTGTTTTCATAGCCCGGGTGGTAAAAGAGATAAGGGGCTCCAGGTAATCCGAATCGTTGATCAGCAGATATTCCATCAGCGCTGATTTACCAGATGCTGTGGGCCCGTAAAATATGAAATATTTCATATTAATCCTCCTCGTGTTCACCATTTGTAGCTGTTTTTCAAAAGATGTTCTAAAAAAATCTGATAAATCATCTAAAGCATTATGGATAGACAAAGGCTTGATGCCGAAGCTGATGAAATGAGTCTTTATACCAGGCGCGGTATTATTAATGCCTAATCCTTATTTCGTAATAAAGCGGTATTAACTTTAGTATATTTGCCAGAACTGGTTTTTACTTACTGGGCAGCTGCACTGTGTTTATTAAGGAGCAGCTAAATATGGGATGCTCGAGCAGGATTTTTAAGAACGGAGATAATGAAGTAGGTGGCCACTGCAATTACGATAATAGCAGCACCGGAGGGGATGCCCATGACGTAAGACACCCACAGTCCTCCCAGACAAAAGATAATGCCCAGAACAATGGAGAGTATCATCGTATGATGCAAACTATAGGTATACTGACGCGCTATTGATGGTGGGGCAGTTAAAAGTGCAATTATCAGCATTATTCCCACCACCCTGATCAAAACTACCACCGTCAGGGCAACAAGCACATAAATTATGTTTTCCAAAAGAGCTGTAGGGAGACCTATCACCTGGGCAAATTCCTCATCGAACAGGTAGGTTTTAAAAGCGTTAAAAAATACTACTATGGTACTTACAATGATCAAATTCATAATTATGGTTATTATCAAGTCCAATCTGGAAACAGTAAGTATGTCTCCAAACAGGTAGGAGGTGATATCTGGTGGATAACCGGGAGTGAAAGCGATAAAGAGAATACCCAGAGCCATACCCAGGGCCCAGAACATTCCTAAGACCACTTCCGGGGTTATATGCGTTTTGTGCTGCAGGCGGCGGATACCCAGGGCCGAGAGGACAGCAAAACCCAGGGCACCAATTAAAGGCTCTATCCCCAGGTAATAGCCCAGACCTATTCCCCCAAAAGCAGTGTGAGCTATACCGCCGCTCATCATTACCAGCTGTTTTTCTATGATGATGGTACCAATTATTCCACAGGCAATGCTGGCCAGGATAGCACTGAAAAATGCATTCTGCAGGAAGTTATAGTTTAACAGAGCGTCAATCATGGTATTCCTCCCCGTGTTGAGGTAGTACCCGGTGCGGTACTCCATGGGCTATCAATTCGACCGGGCACCCGTATACCTGGCCCAATAAGGTGTCAGTTAATTCCGGGGCTCCATGATAAAACAAGCTTACATTTAAACAGGCCAGACTCTTAACATAGGAAGATACAACTCCCATGTCATGGCTGACCATAATGATGGTTATGTACTCATTGATTTCTTTCAGTATCGAGTAAATATGTGACTTGGATCCAGCATCCAGGCTGGCGGTAGGTTCATCCAGCAGAAGAATCTCAGGCTCCATAACCAGTGCCCGGGCAATCAGTACCCGCTGCATTTGCCCCCCCGAAAGCTGGCTGATCTGCCGGTCTTTTAAATCATAAATCTCCAGCTGGTGCATGATATCTTCAACGGCCGTAAAATCAGCATCCGTATAACGGTGCAGGAAGAGATTGTGTTTGGTAAGACGTCCGGTCAATACCGCTTCCGTTACGCTAAAAGGAAATTCCCGGTTTAAATTAAAGCGCTGGGGGACGTAACCTATTTTCCCGTGAGTATTGCACGGTGGCAGCCCCAGCACGCAGACGCTTCCCGATGACGGTTTTACCAGGCCGGCTATTAACTTTAAAACAGTACTTTTGCCGCTGCCGTTAGGACCAATTATTCCTAGAAATTCTTTTTCCTCAATTTTCAAACTGATATCAGAAATAGCCCGGACATTTCCATAATAAACACTCACATTTTCAAGTTCCACAACCGTTTTCATACTGTCTCCTATCTTTACTGCTGCAGTATCCGGGCAAAGGTATCGGCAATTTTTTGTAGATTATCTATATAATCTGCTGCCAGGGGATCGATTTGTTCTGTATAACCACCAATGTCTTCAGCTATGGCGTCAGCCTGTTTGCTGCTGACTGAAGCTTGATAAAATATCACCTTAATGCCCTCGCTTTTGGCCAGGTCAATGATTTCTTGAATATGGTCAGCAGTAGCATTCTTCCCTTCTTCTTCTATGGCCACCATTCGGAGATCATAATCGTCCGCGAAATATCCCAGAGCAGGATGATATACTATTAAGGACTTCTGTTCCAGTCCTGCCAGGGAGGATTTAATATTATTATCCAGCTGCTCCAGCTGCTGCTGGTAAGTTTCTGCATTGGCCCGGTAAGTGTCTGCATTAAGCGGGTCCATCTTGCTCAGTTCATCTGCTATAGTAGCGACGATCACCTGTGCTCTTGAGGGTGATAACCATATGTGGGGATCACGTTCACCAGGTGTAAATTCCCGTTCCGGATATACCCTGGCCACCGCTGCAGGCAGGTCAACCACTTGGATCTGCGGGTTTAAATCATGGATATCAGGTAATATATTAGTCTTTTCGGTAGGTACCCCGATAGCAAAATATAAGACCGCATTACTTAATTTTACCATTTCCTGCGGTGTGGGTGCATAATTCTCTGGATTGGAACCGGGAGGGACCATGACTACCACATCAACTAGATCACCTGCTACCGCTTTTACAAAGGTTTGCTCGGGAACAATAGAAACGGCGATAGTTGCTTTGGGAGTTCCATCCGCAGGTGCGGTCGTGTTTTTGTCCGAACTGCATCCGGCCAGCATCAAAAGAGATAGGGCGACCAGGATAAGAGTATATATAGAAACGGACTTTTTCAATGTTTTTTCCTCCTCGTAAGCATCATCCTTTAGGATAACATATTATTATTATTGATAATAACGACTATTTAGTCAAGATTATCCATTATTAAAGCTAGTTATAACCATAACAGCCCAGTATTAATCATTTTAAAAATAAAACCGGATTGTGGTTTTTTTGTATCCCAGGATCACTGGTCCGAATATATCTTATAGACAAATCACTGGTTGATAAAAAATTATTCGGGTACTTATTTAGGATGCTGCACTTATTATTGCGTTTGTTTCATTTTCTGCTTGCCTAACACATTCATTATATGACCGAAAATGCTTTAGTTATCCTGCCCAAGATATAGCTAAGGTCTTTTGCATACCGATTCCTTATGCGGGAAAGATATATCAAATTGGAATTAGATTTACGTATCGACAATTATATCCAAAAGAATTTAACTTCTTTAAGAGAGGTTGATAATTGTGTTCAGGTTGTTATCAAGAAAATTGCGCCGTTGGCAGATATTAAGCAGCAAAGATCAAACTCAAACAAACCCAGAGCGTTCCCCGGTCTACCTTTCCAAGAATTTGGAGGGGAACCTTCAGATTCTTAGAGAGGCCCTTGGTCAAAGCAGTGATGTAATTATTCGTGAAATGAAAATTAGCTCAGATTCAAACGTTGATGCAGCCGTTATTTATATTGATGGTCTGGTCGATAGGAATTTGCTAAATCGGGATATCCTGCAGCCATTGATGTTTAACCTGCAATTAATTAAGGACCATATTAGGCAAAACCACGCTAGCCTAATCGATTTTATTAAATCAAGCGTGTTAACCGTGGGGCAAATAACTGGTACAGAGGATATTGACAGGGTTATTTCCGACGTTCTGAAAGGCCATACCGCAATATTGGCAGAAGGCGTAAACCAGACCTTGCTTATTGATGCTAAGGGATGGGAAACACGAGGCATTGAACAAACCACTAACGAGGTGTCGATTCGGGGTCCAAAAGACAGTTTTACTGAAACACTGCGTACCAACACGACTTTACTGCGACGCAAGATTAGGGATCCGCGCTTAACATTTCAGAGCCTGCAAATTGGGGAGCGGTCAAAAACAGATGTTGCGGTTGTTTATATCAAGGGTATCACCCCGGATAGTCTAATCGAGGAAATCAATCAACGTTTAAAACGAATAGATACCGATGCCGTTCTTGATAGCAGCTATATAGAGCAATTTATTGAAGACAATCCCATATCCCTTTTCCCTACCATCGGTTATACTGAACGACCCGATGTCACGGCGGCTAAAATTCTGGAAGGCCGTGCCGCCATTCTGGTTGATGGTTCTCCGATGGCCCTGACCATGCCCTTTTTATTTATTGAAGGTTTTCAAAACCCGGAGGATTATTATGCCCATCCATTTTTTGCTTCATTAATACGGTGGGTTAGATTGTTGGGTTTTATCCTAAGTATCTACTTGCCAGGTGTTTTTGTTTCATTAAAAGCTTTTCACCCGGAATTATTCCCCACCCCATTGCTGGTTTCGGTGGCGGGAGCCAGGGAGGGACTTCCTTTCCCGGTTGTATTAGAAGCCCTGTTAATGCTGATGCTGTTCGAGGTCCTGCGGGAGGCGGGCCTTAGGATGCCCCGATCACTTGGTCAGGCAGTTAGTATTGTGGGTGCCCTGGTAATCGGGCAGGCAGCCGTATCAGCCGGTTTGGTAGGTGCACCCATGGTAATAGTGATCGCAGCCACGGCTATTGCTTCTTTTTTAGTTGTCCCCTTTGCTGACATTGGAGCCTTGTTGCGCCTTTTAATGACGATAGTGGCAGGCTTTTTGGGTCTATTCGGAATGATTATTGTTCAGCTGGAAATACTCAGCTATCTGGCTGGTTTACGTTCCCTGGGGGTTCCCTATTTATCTCCTGTAGCACCACTCAACATTCGCGGACTGAAAGATACTTTTCTGCGAGCACCCTTGTGGGCAATGGACAGCCGTCCTGAGTCTTTAGACCTGGTTGATAAGAAGAGACAAGGACCTGATCAAATGCCCCAGGTACCCAAAACCGAATCTAACCAAGGGGGAAATCAATGAAAAGGGAACCATGTTTTAGAATTTACTTGGCTATTATATTAGTGATTATACTAGTGTGCTTATCCGGGTGTTGGGATAGTGAGGAGTTGAATAAAATATCAATTGTATCAGGTCTGGGCTGGGATCTTGATCCGGATACGGGTGAGGTCACGCTGACCTATCAATCAATTATTCCCAGTGAGATTAAAAGTACATCAGGTATGGATGGAGGCGGGGAACAAAAGGGGGGCAGCGCACTTCGTGCTATTCAACTCGATCAGGATACGGGTTCATCCCCGTATGACGTATTAAACCGGTTTACCCAACATGGAAGCCGTATTCCATTTTATCAGCATACCCAGGTATATGTCTTCGGAAAGGATGGAGCACAAAAGGGGATTTACGGTTTCCTAGATACACAGGCCAGGAATCCGGTAAGCCGCCCCAACGCCTTAATAGTAGTCTCAGAGAAAAAAGCCAGCGATATTCTTGGAATTCAGGATGGCATGGAAAAAATTCAGGCATTCGGAATGGCGGCGGAGATAGAACTGTCAGCGCAATTTTCCAAATACCCGTCAGTCACACGTTTGGATTTTCAAAAACGCTTATTGAGTAAAACTACGGCTCCTATTGCCCCTATTGTAGGTATAGCTGAGGAGATTAGTTCGCAAGGTGAAAAAGTCAAAAGACTTCGCGTTATGGGTACGGCGGTTTTTAAAGAGGATAGGATGATTGGACAGCTAAATGAACGGGAATCGAGTGGACTTCTGTGGACTATTAACAAAATAAAAAAAGGGTTTGTAATAATACCAGAAGCTAGTCTGGAAATTGTGCGGGCTAAGGGTGAAATTGTTCCTGAGCTGCAGGGCGATCAAATAAGAATTACTGTTGAAATAGATGAAGAGTCAAACCTGGTTGAGTATACCGGGCACCAGGATTTGACTTCGGATATTCTGCAAGAATTAGAAGAGGGGCAGGCTAAAGAGATTGAGAATCAAGTTATGGCCGCAGTCGAAAAATCCTTTGCTCTAGATGCAGATGTTTTTGGGTTTGGAGAGGCGGTTCATCGTAAATATAAAAAGGAATGGAAAGATCTTCAATCGAGGTGGGACGAAATATATCCCAATATTGAAGTTGTGGTAAAGGCAAAAACTCATTTGAATGAAATCGGGGATATCAGAAAAGCTTTATTAAAGGATTAAGGTAGGAGCAGGAGTGTGATCTGTGTTTTTAGAGCAAGGTAAAATATCTAATTTGCAATTAAGCGTTTTAATAACAGGCTTTGTTTTAGGTTCTTCCGTCATTATTTCTCCTGGCCAGGGCGCTGGACACGATGCCTGGATTGCGGTTGCTTTAGGCTTGATGGAAGGTTTACTAATAGCCTGGATATTTACTGCCCTGGCCAGGCAATTTAAATATAAGACGATTATAGAAATAAATTCTCTTGTCTACGGAAAGATTCTGGGCAAGTGCATATCTGTTCTGTTCATATGGTATCTTTTTCACCTGGGGGCATTGGTTTTAGACAATTATGCCAGGTTTTTTAAATTGGAAATCTACCCCAATACTCCGAAAACAGTTCTTTTTCTTTTACTTATGCTGGTGTGTGCCTCGACCGTAGGCAGAGGGATCGAAGTATTAGCCAGATGCAGCGTAATTCTAGTGCCGTTTACCATCTTGCTTATACCTGTAGATACGCTTCTACTAATTCCGCATATTGACCTCAATGACTTGATGCCTATTCTGGATGTGCCCAGCGAAAAACTATTATGGGCAAGTCAGGGGGCAGCCAGCTTTCCCTTTGCGGAAACAGTAGCATTTTTAATGGTGTTAGCTTTTGTAGATAAGCCGGAAAAAGGGCCTGCTGCTGTTTCCAGGGGTTTATTAATAGCGGGATTTTTCCTAATTATGGCTGTAGCCCGAAATGCTGCGGTATTAGGACCAATGGCCGTAATTACCAATTATCCATCCTACCTTATGGCGCAAGTCATCGACATTGGTGATATCCTCACTCGTTTCGAGGTTGTGGTTGGCATTACTTTAATCACCATGGGGTTTATCAAAATCTCGGTTCTGTTTTATGGAACGGTTTTAGGTCTGGCCCAGGTTTTTAATTTGCGTAGCTACCAACCCATAATTCTTCCGGTAGGGATTCTCATGGTGATTTTGGCATTGACGAGTGCCGGGAATACTTTCGAAATGTTTGAGTTCGCCAATAAGGGCTACCCTATCTATGCAGTACCCTTTCAAATCGGAATTCCGCTTATTACTCTTGTAGTAGCCAAACTGCGCAAGCTACCTCAAACAGGGGGTGACCAGGTATGATTGCCCTATTGATCATGGGGTTCGGCATTGTGGCCTTAATACAAATCCCTGCTCTGGTTAAAAAACAATGGTGGCGGGAATTAATATGCTTTACGGTTTTATGGTCGGCTGGCTTTATTCTTAGCATTATGATTTCCACAGGAATCACACTGCCGTCCATATCAATGATCATTAACAAAACTATAGTTGGTATATTTGGGTTATGAAGGCGGGAAAGAAAGCTTTTGCAAACAAGCTTCCTTCAGGATGCAGTAATAAGAAATTTGGAGGTCATTGGGGAAGCTGTAATGAAGCTTTCCTCAGGTTTTCGAGAAAGCCAGTCGAAGATCCCCTGGAGACAGATTGCGGGGATAAGGAATGTTCTGATTTATGATTATATGGGCGTTGATATAGATATGGTATGGGAAGTTGTTGCAAAGGATTTGCTAGTTCTGAAAGACTTCCTTTTGGAGATTAATCCGAACGATTGAAACGCTTGCCTAACGGGATAACCTTCTTGCAGGTAACAGATAAATAATCGGATTGAGAACCATGATGTTCTAAAATAGGTTAAGCTTTGTTGGGACCAGGGGAAAAGCAGGCATTAAGGTTGTTTGCATAAAAGCTTTTTTTCCGAACTTAGTATAATCTTCAATTTTAGCTATACATTCAAGTATATGGATTAGATATACCGCATCACTTTTGTCACCCGGAAGTACCAGCATAACATTATATGAATGTGCCGTAGATGCTGTAGGAAAGGTGATGCCATTTGAGACATTAAATCAGCTAGATAGTCAATCTGGGTCATTTACTATCGATTACACGGTGACACAAAATAAATACATATTTGCAAAACTAGAGTTTAATGATCTTACTTCTGATGTAGCGATAACCAGTCCCATTTTTATCGATCCTCCTCAGGCACAGGCTAAAAAGTCGGTTGATGCAGCACTGGTGATAGACTGCAGTGGCAGCATGGATTGGAATGACCCAGATAATTTACGCATACAATCTGCCAAACAATTTATTGATTTAGCTGCCGAAGGAGACAAAATAGCAGTAATAGGCTTTACCTATGATGCATATATTTTTGCAGCGCTCCAGGAAATAAATGGGCAAGAGGACCGGGATAATCTTAAACAAGCTGTTGATCAGGTTACTTCAAGCGGTGGTACTGATATTGGTGAAGGAATCTTGGTTGGTAAAGAAGAGCTGAATACAGATACGATAGCAGAAATTAGTAAAGCTATAATACTTCTCACTGATGGGGAGAGTTCCTATCAAGATGAACATCTGCAATGTACAGAAAGCGGTATCAGAATTTATACTGTTGGTTTGGGAGATGGTATAGATACTGAATTATTACAAAGAATAGCTGATGAAACAAGGGGGAGGTATTATGCTGTAAGCAATGCTGATGCACTCCAAAGCATTTATATGGAATTGAGTGAGGACATTAGCGGTGGTTCTCAACAGATCGTATATGAAACCGAAGCGATGCAGCAGGGAGATGAAGTACAATATTCAGTAAATGTTGAACCAAATACTATTTACAGTCGTTTCAATATCCTATGGAGTGGGAGCGATTTTGATTTAACCCTGATTCGCCCAGATGGACGCATATTGAATCCTGATTCCCCCGAACATGATTTCAGCTATGTCAAAGGTCCAACCTATGTTTCTTATACAGTAGATTGGCCCCTGTTTGGAGAATGGGAATATATAATAACAGCAAATGAGGTTCCTGCAGAAGGAGAATCAGTACAGCTATCACTTAATACCAGCGAAATTTCTAATCCAGAGGTGACCATACAGGCATTTGAAGATGGGAGTATATTAGATGCGCCAGTTACTGTAACTGGTCACGCTGAAGATTCGGATGGTTTAATCGAGGCCTCGATTTTTCTAGATGGTAGTATTGTAGAGACTTATGAATTAAGCGACGAGACTGAAATAGATATTACATATATCCTTAATCCTAATGAAATCGAAGATGGACGACATTCAATTATGTATTGGTTCAATGATAGTAATTATGGCAGCAAATGCATCGAAAAGGAATTTATTATTGATATTCAAACACCGATAGCAGATGCAGGACCCGACCAGACTGTTACGGTGGGAGAAATAGTATGGTTTGATGCTATTAATTCACAGGATCTTGATCATTGTACCTGGAATTTTGGCGATGGGATTGAAGTAGAGGGTTACTATAGTATAGGTGCATTTATTTATGAAAATCCGGGAGTATACCCAGTTACCTTAACTGTCTATGACCCGGCTGGAAATTCTGCTACCGATGAGGTTATAGTAACGGTTGTACCAGACATACCTCAAAATCCCCAATTATACAAAACGCATGCTCTGACACAGCTCCAATCAATTCAAATGGATGACCCCCAGGTGGAAACATTGATATCTTTAGCTGAAGGTTATATAAGCTTATCTTTAAATGAGTCATTTTGGTTGGATGATGTTCACCTTAACCAAACATCGGGATATTCAGTTTTTGTAAATGAACAAATGGCGGCTGAAACACTTCTAACAGCTATTAATGAAACTGAAAATCATGAATTGCAGAGTGTACTGTCGTCAACTCTAGATTACCTTATTATGGCAGATGAGATGCTGGTTAGTACGGCTCTAGATGAAGTTCAGCAGAATCCTCCGACTAATATGTTCAAGCTGATGATGTATAATATATACATAGACCGAGCGGAAGAAGAGATGGAGGAAGCCTCCCTGGCAATTGAAAATGGTGATATGGATGATGCCATTGACCACTTTGGGCAGGCCTGGTTGATGATACAGATGGCGGCAGACTTTTGCTAGCATGGTGAGCATCAAGGGGCGAATGATAGTGGCAGGATTTTCCATATATTTGTAGAATACTTTCATTAAAGACTAAGAGTAGGAGAGGATAGAGAGTCCTCTCCTACTTAATCTCAATCTACAACAATCTGTTGTTTTATTTTTTATCCGACTCATTTAGGGAGGTGAAAGGATGAGCAGCAAATCTGAGCTAATAAGGAAAGATGCGATTCTGTTTCTGGTGTTTTTTGTTCCTGCTGCCATAATATTTCATATGGAGCTTAATGGACCAGAGATAGGCAGATACATATATTTGTGGTTGTTCGGCGGGTTAGTTTATCTATATTTTTTTACTGCCGGGATACAGTTTGTTCAAACCAAGTATAGTATGTCAACCTATTATCATTTCTTCTTTGGGAGTGCAGTTCTCTATTTTATGCTAGTACCATTTTTCCCCTATCTTATAGACCATTTTTTTTTGTGGGTTTTAATTTTTGTTGTAGGGTTTTTACCTCTGATGTTCGTTCATTATATACTGATTGTATTTATTGCTATGGGAATTGATATATATATCAGATATAAGTATAGGGATAGTGAAGAAGAACTGAAATCGAGAAAGAAATGGGTGTATGGCGGAATTGCTTTTACAGCTATGTATCTATTTTCCTCAATGATCAAATTAGTGGCACAGCGTTCACTAGAAAATAATATGCCCTATTATTTCATTATCCTCCCGTTAGTAGCATTATATTTTTTATACCGGCAGATAGGAAAGCAGTTGTATCAACCTGGCATTGAATTAACCAAGTATCTAACATGTTTGGGCGCAGTGACATTAATTTGGATTAGTATAGGTTTCTCACCATTGTTATCTATATTACCCTATCATGTATTTCAGTATTATTATGTGGTTCAACCAATTGTAATCCTACTTGCTGTAATTGTTAGCATAAGGTATATGAGAACACTGGGTGAAAAAATAGATGACGGCGAAGTATAATGCAGGAAAAAAACAGGGTGAGAGTCTATTGCTGATAATAATAAAGTGAAGATACGGGAAAAACCCTTTTACCTTAACAACCAATCAATTTTATTAGAATATGATTTGCCAACCAAAACAAGCAATGTAATCCACACTATCGCAGGTAAGTAATCAAAAAAAATCTGAGCCGTAATGTTCTGAATTGAGCTTTATGGCTTTTATTAATTTGCAGATTGTATGACCGACGACCAGGCATGCAATATCCAGGCGGTCAATACTGCAATCAAAATCAGCTTGAATTAACATACCGCAGTGCTTTTTGGAGACACTAATATAACGAGGCGAAAAGATGTCCCCAGCTTCTTTAAGCGGTCGGGTTTCTATTAACAAAACAGGCGGCGGGTTTTAATCCCCCGCCTCGTTGCAGCGGTGTGTAGAAACTGCTCTGCAGTTTCTACCTTATACTTTTGAGCCTGCGAACCCAAATTGTGGTGCTAGCAGAGTGCTTTCGATGCTTAAATCAAACGATGAAAAGAGCGTGATAAAATGCAGAACAAAAATATGCAGCAAAAGCCCAACAGATTAGTTCATGAGAAGTCTCCATACCTGTTGCAGCATGCATATAACCCCGTAGATTGGTATCCATGGGGAGAAGAAGCTTTTGCCCGGGCCAAAGCTGAGGACAAGCCGGTATTTTTGAGTATAGGTTATTCCACCTGTCATTGGTGCCATGTTGGCCAGATAAACCAATAAAACGCTTTTCTCAGTCAAATTCTTCTTAAGAGTATATTTATAATGAAAATAGATAGGAAGGCTATTCGAGTTTACCAGTTTACTATATTTGGTATAATTAAACCAAGGTTTAATTATAAGGAGTAGATGGTATGGCAAATAGCAACTTTGATTCCATCTTTAATGATCTTCGATTAAAAAAGGATAATATTATTAATATAGCCGAAACATATGGTGCATCCAATGTACGCATTTTTGGTTCTGTTGCTAGAGGAGAAGATAATGATAACAGCGATATCGATTTTCTAGTAGAGTTTTCTCATGGTAGAAGTTTATTTGATCTGATAAATGTTAAGCTAGAACTCGAAGACTTGTTAGGCCGAAGGGTGGATATTGTAACTGAAAAATCACTGCACCCACTGATACGTGACTCCGTCATAGAAGAGGCGGTGGTACTGTGAAAAGTGATAAGATATATCTAATCCATGTACTGGAATGTATAAACAAAATTGAAGACTATACTAAGGCGGGGAAGAAAGCTTTTATGCAAACAAGCTTGCTTCAGGATGCAGTAATAAGAAATTTGGAGGTCATTGGTGAAGCTGTAAAGAAGCTTTCCCCAGGTTTTCGAGAAAGCCATTCGAAGATCCCCTGGAGACAGATTGCGGGGATAAGGGATGTTCTGATTCATGATTATATGGGCGTTGATATAGATATGGTATGGGAAGTTGTTGTGAAGGATTTACCAGTTCTGAAAGATTCTATAAATAAAATTATGTAAATAATATTCCTCTCATTACTACGCTAATGTAGAACTTAACATTAGCCTCTTTTATTTCACCTACTACCGACGAAGATAGGGAAAGCAGAATTTTAGCAGCACTTCACAAAATAATCGCAAGCCATGGTGGACACTCAGAAACTCGGTGAATAATACTCTTCGTTGGCTAGCAGGCAAATAATCGAACTGAGAGCCGTGATGTTCTAAATAGAGCTTTGCGGTTTTTATTATTTGTATGTTGTTATGACCGGCCAGATATTCAGTATAGAAGCGGTGAATACTGCAGCAAAGAATTTGACTTACTGCACTATTTTTTGGATACACTAATGTAATCAAACGATGAAGGGAGCGTGATAAAATGCAGAATAGAAATATACAGCAAAAGCCCAACAGATTAGTTCATGAGAAGTCTCCATACCTGTTGCAGCATGCATATAACCCCGTAGATTGGTATCCATGGGGAGAAGAAGCTTTTGCCCGGGCCAAAGCTGAGGACAAGCCGGTATTTTTAAGTATAGGTTATTCGACCTGTCATTGGTGTCATATCATGGAAAGGGAGTCTTTCGAGGACCAGGAAGTAGCTGATCTGCTTAATAAAGACTTTGTTTCTATCAAAGTCGATAGGGAGGAACGGCCGGATATTGATACCATCTATATGGATGTATGCCAGGCTATGACTGGCCATGGCGGCTGGCCGCTGACCATTATCATGACCCCGGGGAAAAAGCCTTTCTATGCGGCTACTTATCTGCCGAAGAACAGCCGTCAGGGATTGAGCGGCCTGATACAGGTGCTAGCCAAACTGCATCAATTATGGATGACTGAAAGAGATATGGTGCTGAATTCCAGTGACCATATAAGCGGCTATATAAAGACCCTGGATGAAAATATTCCTTCTTCCACAATATCAAATGAAATCTTTGCTAAGGCCTTCGATCAGCTTGCTTCTAATTTTGACGAACTATACGGAGGATTTGGCCGCGCTCCCAAATTCCCCAGTCCCCATAACCTCTTTTATTTGATGCGCTACTATGAATTGAAAGGTGAAGTTAAAGCATTAGAAATAGTGGAGAAAACCCTCCAATCCATGTATCAGGGAGGGATATATGACCATATAGGTTTTGGCTTTGCCCGCTATTCCACCGACCGGTACTGGTTAGTACCCCATTTTGAAAAAATGCTGTATGATAATGCTTTGCTGGCAATTGCTTACCTGGAAGCCTATCAGCTTACTGGCAAGGAATTGTATGCCAGAGCATCCCGGGAAATCTTCACTTATATTTTACGGGATATGACTTCTCCCGAAGGGGCGTTTTATTCTGCGGAGGACGCTGATTCGGAAGGCGTAGAGGGGAAATTCTATGTTTGGACGGAAGAGAAAATCATATCACTGCTGGGGGAGGAAGAGGGTACGCATTTCTGCCGGTTATATGACATAAGCAAAGACGGGAATTTTGAAGGCAAAAACATTCCTAATCTTATCAAAGGTATGATTGATGAGGATGCCAGGCAGCAGATCGAACCGGTACGGGAAATGCTTTTTAATTACCGGGAGAGAAGAGTGCACCCACACAAAGATGATAAGATTTTGACGGCCTGGAATGGGATGATGATAGCAGCCCTGGCGGTAGGTGCCCGGGTATTAAAAGATCAAAAATATCTGAAGGCGGCAGAAAAAGCAGCGGCTTTTATCCTGGACCAAATGAGAAGGGAAGACGGAAGACTGCTGGCCCGCTACCGAGACCAACAATCGCTTTACCCTGCTTATGCACTGGATTATGCCTGTATGGTATGGGCACTGATCGAGCTTTATCAAGCTGGATTTAACAGCCGGTATTTGGAAACTGCGGTGGAGTTAAACCAGGATTTGATCACCTATTTCTGGGATGAAGGGCAGGGAGGAGTATTTTTCTATGGTAAGGATGGTGAACAGCTGCTGACCCGACCTAAAGAGATTTATGATGGGGCTATTCCTTCCAGCAACTCTCTAATGGTTATGAATTTTCTAAGGCTGAGTCGTATAAGCGGGGATTTTACATTGGAACAGAAAGCTGAGCAAGCCATAAGACTATTCAGTGGTAAGATCAAGGAACATCCAGCAGCGTATTCATTTTTCCTGGCTTCTGCGTTGAATTACTTCCATCCCGGTAAGGAAATAGTAATAGTAGGGGATAAACAGGATCCAGCCAGTTTAGGGTTTCTAGATAAGATCAACAGCAGCTTTATGCCCCGGGCCATGGTTTTGTTCAAAGAGGGAGAGGATAATGAATTTATGGATAAGATTCCATTTCTTCAGGAAATGAAGAAAATAGATGACCAGGCGACAGTATATCTTTGTGATAAAAATACCTGCCTGCCGCCCGTAAATTCTCTGGACGCATTCAACCAGCAGCTCATGCAAAGCTAATCCAGGGGGTCAGGCATTAACTTACTAACTTATGCCCAAATCTATAAAGCATAAGTTAATAAGTTAGTGCCTGGCACCATTTATTTTGTATTAACTTTATTAGTTCATGGAAAGCTATAAAAGTTAATATGATTTAAGGGAGATGATAACTTGCTTTTGCTTAAAAGAATTCTGCCAATAATATTTTTATCAGTCTTTTTAGTCATTTCAACCTGTAGTGATATAGTTTTGGCCGGGGCAAACAGCACCGGAAGTCTGATAATTGATAATACTGATTATCCCACTTTATATTTAGCGGAAACGCCTATACAGGGAGAAGCGGTCTGGATGGTACAGGCTCGCTTAAAAGAAATGGGATATGATATAGAGCCTAATGGAATATATGATAGAGCTACCAGCACCACAGTGAGCCTGTTTCAGCTTTCCAATGGATTAAAACCTGATGGCATTGTGAATGAGGCGGTATGGATGGCCCTGCTAGGCAGCGATAAGGAAGATTCATTTTGTGCTACCGCAGCTGAACAAGATAAACAGGGTCGGATGTTAATAGTTATCGATGTGGATACCCGGATGCTGGTTTTATATGAAGATGACCAAGAAGTATGCCGGTATCCTATCGCGGTGGGAAAATCGAAAACACCCACCCCTATTGGAGAATGGAAAGTTATTCATAAGGCTGTGGGCTGGGGAAACGGTTTTGGTTCACGATGGATGGGGCTCAATGTGCCCTGGGGTATTTTTGGTATCCACGGTACTAATAAACCTGGTTCCATAGGCAGTTATGCTTCGCATGGTTGTATACGGATGTTAAACCAGGATGTAGAGAAACTATATCCGCTGGTTCCCTGGGGCTGCCGGGTGAAAATTGTCAATAATGGAAAAATGGTACCGGAAACCATAAAACCAGTGGAATTAAAGATAAAATCAAGTGGGCAGAAAGTGGTCTATGTGCAGAGCAGACTGAAGGAACTAGGAGTTGAATTTGATGGTGCGGACGGCAGGTTTGGCAATATGACTGAACTGGCGGTTAAATACTTTCAACTCTGGCATGGTCTGGAACCCACTGGAGTGGTTGATGAAGCAACCTACCGGGCATTGGGAATGATTGAATAAATAAAGGGGGCGTAGCCCCCTATGAGTCTAGCTTTCCTGCTGTTCCAGCTCAAAGCTCTGTTCCATGCCTTTTTCGATATTATTGATATGTCCAATCATTTTTTCTCTTGCTTTTTGGGGGTTTCTTTCTTTTATAGCTTCGTATATGGCTTCATGCTCACTGTATATCTCGCTGCTGTTTCTGGATAAGAGCTTTTCCCTATCAATCCTGAAAGTATGGTGCATAAGGTCAGCTACTGTGTTCATGATTCTCAGCAGTATGGAATTCTGAGTAGCTTCGGCTATAGCAAAGTGAAATTTTAAATCGTATTCCACTGCCAGCTGGGTATTTTCTGCGGACTTCATACGATCCAGGCTCTTTCTTATCTTTATCAAATTAGCTTCATCTGCCCGTAAGGCAGCCAGGGCGGCTGATTCACTTTCCAGTACCCGTCGGACTTCCATCATTTGCTGGCCGGGATTCTTTTCAACTGCCAGTACAAAGGCCAGCGGTTTAAAGGTTTCCGAGCTGCTGGTTTCTCTAATGAAGGTACCTTCGCCAGGACGGATGTCCAGAATGCCGAAGGCTTCCATGGCGGTTAATGCTTCTCTTACTGATGCTCTGCTTACTCCCATAGATTCCGACATTTCTCTTTCGGAAGGCAGTTTTTGTCCTGCCTTTAATTCTCCCCTGGCTATCAAATCCCGGAGCTGGTCAACAATTTCTTCATATATTTTCTTGGTTACTATAGGTTGAAAAACCAAATTAGTAAGCACCTGCTTTCTATGAACATATTTATATAATAGGCTCCATAGCTAATTTTACCTGAATTTATGCCTAATGCATATGGTGAAAAAATTCACTAATTGTCGAAATGAGAAAACGCACCGTAAGGTGGGCTATCTATTAGGCTCCCTGTCTTTCGGATTTTCCCTCTTCATTAATAGTTATAAGAAATATTTCTTAATTATTTTATAAGTTAAAGCAGAGTTTGAAAAAATAATAAACTCTGCTTTTATCAACCAGGTATCTATATTACTGTTAAAATTGGTTATTTTATGATACTTTAAGGGAAGTCAGGGTATGATAAAATAGGAAATATGAGGGATATTTTAAGGAGCTGTTAGACCATGAAAAATACGATAGATTCGGACAATGGAGCCCTTGAACACGTGGTAAGAGAAAGACCGCTAACTGCTGCTGCACATTCGGACCTGCATACTGAGATTAACACTGCCATGAGGTCAATAAGCAAAGTTGCCAACCAAAATCAGAATAAATGCGGCGGTTATTATATTGATATAGGTAAGGAGGAGAGTATCAGCAATATCAGTCTGAGCATAAGTATGTATGCTAACCTGGTACTGCTTATAGGAAGCAGCGTTTTGGGTCATGGAGATGATCAGCAGGGCAGCACCTTAATGAACAGTTTTGTATATGCTATTACACGTCTGGAAAGTGTTCCTGCCACAATAATACTTATAAATAGCGGGGTGTTTCTGGTCAGTGAGGGTTCGCCGGTGCTAGAGCACTTACAGCTGCTGGAAGAGAGAGGCGTAGAAATCATTTCCAGTGCCAGTTGTCTGGAGTACTATAATTTGAAGGATAAGCTGAGAGTGGGATATTTTAGTAATATGTATTCTATTACTGAAAAGCTGTTTGCGGCGGCCAGACTTATTACGATCTAGATTTATATAGGCAGGGGATAAGGTATTGCTGGAATTAGATACAACAGTTTTGCAAAGCTTAATAGAAGACAAGCAGTGGGGCAAATTGCGTGAAGAGCTGTCTGCCTGGCCGGTAGCTGATATAGGTGATTTCTTATTTGAATTAGATAGAGCCGACCAGGTAATTGTTTTTCGACTCTTACCACGACACATATCATCCGAAGTTTTTACTTTTTTGAAAAAGGAGCAGCGCAATGCATTACTGGCTGCACTGAGTGATGAGGAGACCAGAAGTCTGCTGCATAATTTGGAACCGGATGACCGGGCTGATCTATTTGAAGAATTACCTGGAAGAGTTACCCAGAAGCTGCTTAATCTTTTAACCCCCCAGGAACTGGAAAAAACTAGAGAATTGATGGGATATCCTGAAGAAAGCATCGGCAGGATAATGACTCCCAATTATGTGGCAGTCAGGTCAGGGTGGACTATTAAACAAGGTTTGGAGCAGATTAGAGCTAAAGGCAAAGAGGACAGTGAGACCCTGAATGTTATCTATGTTACGGATTCGAATTGGAAACTAATTGATGCACTAGAATTGCAGCGCTTTATCTTTAACTCCCCGGATACCAGTATTGAAAAGATTATGGACAATTCTTTTGTTAGCCTATCGGCCTTTGAGGATAGGGAAAAAGCGGTTCATGTGATGTCCAAGTATGATATGGCTGCTCTGCCGGTGGTGGATTCAGAAGGGGTTCTGCTGGGCGTGGTTACTTTTGATGATGTTATGGATGTTGCTGAAGAAGAAGCTACCGAAGACTTCCATAAAGGAGCAGCGGTAGCGCCACTAAAAAATAGTTATTATGAAACAGGAATCGGAGAACTGTATAGAAAGCGGATTGGATGGCTGGTTGGTCTGGTTTTTGTCAACCTGATTTCTCTTGAGATCCTGGCATCTTACCAGGAATTACTGGCCTCGACAATTGCTTTAACTTTCTTTATACCACTTCTCATAGGCAGCGGCGGTAATGCAGGAGCTCAGTCAGCAACATTAATGGTTCGTGCGCTGGGTACTGGAGATATCGAGCTAAGTCAATGGGCTGTTACTTTAATCAAAGAACTTAGCGTTGGTGCCGGGCTGGGTATCACTATGGGTGCTGCTGGCGCTGCCCTGGGAATTATACGGGGTGGAACTGAAATTGCTATAATAGTCTGTTTATCTATGGTTTCTATAGTAATCGTGGCCAATATAATTGGGGTCATGCTGCCCTTTTTATTAACCAGACTGAATCTGGATCCTGCTGTAGCCAGTAATCCATTGATTACCTCTATTACTGATGCAACTGGTTTGTTAATTTATTTAACTATCTCCACCTGGCTGCTCAAACTAGTGACTTAAAAGTGAACTGAATTTTTATATGCTGGACTGAGTGCGTGTAAATCAAAACCCTTCTATGGATATTCAATAATATCATAGGAGGATTTTTTTAATTTTATTTGCTTAATAGGAGGAAATAATTAACTAGTGTAGAAGAAGAACAATATAGTATAGGTCTAATGTAATAAATTGTAATTGGAGGAGGTGGCTTATGGCTGATGAAATTCAATTAGTGGTGTTTACTTTGAATAATCATGGGACCATTTGTGAATACGGGGTACCAATTGTAAATGTGCAGGAAATAATACCTATGAGTGCACCTACGAAAGTTCCTGGAACACCAGGTTTTGTGGAAGGCATTATTAATCTCAGGGGACAAATCATACCCATCATCGATTTGAAAAAGAAATTTAATATGGGATCAGCTGATACTAATGCTGAGGCAAGAAGTGTAGTAGTCGAGGTGGAAGGACAGACCGTAGGAATAATAGTCGATGAGGTAAGTGAAGTGCTGCGTTTACCCATAGAGGGCATTGAACCACCGCCGGGCTTAATAGGAAGCATTTCGGAGGAATTTATCACCGGGGTGGGCAAACACGATGGCAGGCTGTTAATACTGCTGGACATGAATAGAATACTAAATGATGCTGAAAAAGCTGATCTTGCTGTGAGCATGAGTGCCTAAGTTATTTGTTGAAAGTCTCTAAACCCTGAAATCTTTATAGGTTTCAGGGTTTAATGTTATATAGATCAATATAAATGGTAAAATTGTTTATAGGTATAAATTATAATATCATAAGGGGGGGGCGAATTGCTGATAGGTATAGATATAATTGATATTGATAGGATAAGGAAAAGTGCAGAAAGAACTCCCCGGTTTCTAGAAAGGGTCTTTACCCATCAAGAACTCAAGTATTGTTTAAGTAAGGCTAATCCTTATCCGTCACTGGCAGTTCGATTTGCCGCCAAGGAGGCGGTCCGTAAACTTGATCCGGTGTTTTCAGCGGGGATAAAATTTCATGACGTTGAAATAGTTATAGGTAAAAACGGAAAACCTGATTTACGTTTACACGGTAGAGCTGAGGAAAAGGGCAGACAGGTCGGAATTAGCAGCCTGTCTGTCAGCCTGTCGCATGCTACCCAACAGGCTGTTGCCGCTGTAATTGCATCGAAAGGGTGATATGCTTTGAAGTTGTTAAATTCCCGGGAAATGAGAGAAATTGATTATCAGGCCATTAACGAATATGGTATTCCCAGCATCGTGTTGATGGAAAATGCTGGAATAAGAGTTGTGGAAGTAGTTGAAGATTTGCTGGAACGCGGGGGGGGCAAGAATGTTATTGTCCTGGCGGGAAAGGGCAATAATGGTGGTGATGGATTAGTTATTGCCAGGCACCTGGTAAACTCAGGAGTAAATGTGGAAACTTTTCTATTGGCATTTCCCGATGAAATAACTGCCGATTCATATACCAATTATAAGGTGCTTTCTAAACTAAGCCGAAATATTTTCCAGCTGTTAGGAGAAGAAGATCTGGATAAATTGATGCTTTCTCTTTTGTCTGGTGATCTAGTGGTGGATGCCATATATGGTAATGGATTTAAAGGAAGTCTGAGTGAATTTGAAACGCGAGTAGTAAAAATGGTTAACTGGAGCAATCTGCCAGTTGTGGCGGTGGATGTTCCATCCGGGGTAGAAGCAGATACGGGCAAGGTCTATGGGGAGGCAGTCAGGGCAGCGCATACGGTAACTTTTGCGTTGCCCAAACTGGGACTGGTTTTTGAACCAGGCAGGGAATATACGGGTACGTTAAGTGTGGCAGATATTTCTATCCCTCGAGTTTTATTGGAAGATAGGAAGTTAAAGAAAAATTTAATAGACGATAAGATGATCAGGCCGTTGATCAAGCCCCGGTCTGCAGAATCACATAAGGGTTCCTATGGCCATGTTTTAGTGATAGGTGGGTCTCCCGGCTTGACAGGAGCAGTAATTATGTCAGCCTATTCTGCGCTCAAGACTGGTGCCGGTCTGGTGACTGCCGCTCTTCCTGAGTCACTGCTTCCTATTGTTGAATCGCATTTAATGGAAGTAATGACTGCTCCTCTATCGGAAAATGCACAAGGCTATATATCCCTGGAGGCACTGCCGGCCATCGAGAACCTGTTGGATACCGCTTCAGTATGCGTTATTGGTCCTGGGATGTCAGGATATCCCGAGGGAAATGCGGTCCTGCGTTTTGTCCTGGAGCGATCCGGTATTCCCCTGGTTATAGATGCGGATGGGCTCAATGCTCTAAAAGATGATACCGGAGTACTGAAAGACAGACAGGTTCCAGTAGTCCTGACGCCCCATCCGGGAGAAATGGCGCGTTTGACTGGTAAGAGCATAGAAGAAATACAGCTTAACCGTCTGGATATCGCTGCCCATTATGCACAGGAATGGGGAGTCACCCTGGTATTGAAAGGCAACAAAACTGTAATAGCAGACCCATCCGGAAACATATATATTAATATAACCGGTAATCCGGGTATGGCGACTGCAGGCAGCGGAGATGTGCTGTGCGGAATGATCACCGGTCTAATTGCTCAGGGGCTGAAGCCTCAGGATGCTGCAGTTGCAGGAGTATACTTCCATGGTCTGGCGGGGGACCTGAGTAAACAAAATAAGGGTGAGCGAAGCATAGTAGCCGGGGATATTATAGATGCTATTTCGGATATAATATCTGGTTTTGAGTGATAATATTAAAATATAATTTATAAAGAGACAAATTATAAGGATAGTGAGGGGTTGAAATATGCGCGCAAGGGATATAATGACCCGGGAGGTACTGGTGGCTAGACCAAATGACAGCGTAGAAAAAGTTGCCAGGATACTTCTGGAAAATAAAATCAGCGGCATACCTGTAGTTGATGCGGAAGATAAGGTGCTGGGAATAATTAGTGAGAAAGATCTAATAATTAAAGCTGGAGAGCTAAAAATACCATTTTACATAACCCTGTTTGATAGTATTATATTTTTGGAAAATACTATGCGGTTTAATAATGAGCTAAAAAAATATACTGCTTCCAGGGTTAAAGATGCGATGACTACCAAAGTAATAGCAGTGGATGAAGATGAGCCGGTTGGTAATATAGTAAAGTTGATGCAGGATAAAAAGGTTAATCGCGTACCAGTCCTCAGGCATGACAAATTGGTGGGAATTATTACCCGCAACGATATTTTAAAAGCTATGGTAAGCAATAATGGATAATAAGAGACCAACCTGGGCAGAAATAGATTTAGCAGCTATTAGAAATAATCTGCACTGTATAAAAAAAGCCTTAAGCCCTGGAACCAGGATTATAGCAGCTGTTAAAGCTAATGCCTATGGACATGGTGTCAAGGAAATAAGCCGGGTTTGTCTGGAAGAGATGGTTGATATTCTGGCTGTAGCAACCCTGGATGAAGCCCTGGAACTGCGTGATGAGGGTATTGCGGCTCCAGTTATGGTTTTTGGTTACATTCCCCGGCAGTATGCAGACCTAATAGTTAGTCACGATATAAGGACTGCTGTATATGATGCATCTTTTGCCAGGTCACTGTCAACAGCGGCACAAGCACAAGGGCGCCCTGCACATATACACATTAAGATTGATACTGGCATGGGTAGGATAGGTTTTGCCCCGGTTTCTGCTTCTATACGAATTATTGAAAATATCGCCGCCTTACCAGGTATAAATGTGGAGGGTATTTTTACTCATTTTGCGGAAGCAGACCTTGAAAATGACCAGTTTACCATGAAACAATTTAAGGCATTTCAGGATGTCACCAGAGAACTGGATGAGAGAGGTGTTTATATTCCACTTAAACACTGCTCCAATAGTGCCGCCATATTCAGGTACCCCGAAACCCATCTCGATATGGTAAGGGCAGGCATAATGCTGTATGGATTATACCCTTCCCAGTTTATGAAGAGTATGAATTTAGGTATTGTGCCAGCCATGACTTTAAAGAGCCGGGTTAGCATGGTCAAGAACCTCGCTGAGGGGCATGGGGTCAGTTATGGCCGTACTCATATATGTGACCGGGAGACCCGGGTGGCTACGCTGCCGATCGGGTATGCAGATGGGTACCGCAGAAGTTTTTCTAATCGAGCCTGGGCCGTAATAAATGGCCAAAGAGCATATTCGTTGGGTGTAGTATGCATGGATCAATGTATGTTTGAAATAAGCGGGAGAGAAGACATTGCAGAAGGAGATGAAGTAATTCTTTTTGGCAGAGACGCAGATGGGATAACAGCAGATGATCTGGCAATGATTGCAGATACTATTAATTATGAGATAGTTTGCTCAGTGAGCTCGCGAGTTCCCAGAACTTATGTATAATAAGTATCATATTTGTAATTATTGGATTTGCGAGTCACCTAACTTATCAATATAATAGATATATCGGGTTTGCTATCTATTTCTGGGGGTGTTCGCTTTGCCAGTATCTAAAAGAATCATTATAACCGTGCCAGAAAGTCTCTTATGTGAAATGGACTGTGTTACTGCTGTGGAATCTAAAAATCGTAGTGAAATAATAAGAGAAGCCATAAAGTTTTATCTGGGGGAGCGTAAAAGGAATTTAATGAAAGAGCAGATGAAAAAAGGTTATCTGGAAATGGCACAAATTAACCTCAATATAGCCTGTGAAAACACAGGGCTGGATGACGAAGCTCTGACCACCTGCATAGAAAAATTGTTGGAGTGATATAATTATATGATTAAACGAGGGGAAATTTATTTTGCCCAGCTGAACCCGGTAGTAGGATCAGAACAGGGAGGCATTAGACCGGTTCTGGTAATACAGAATGATATAGGAAACCAATACAGTCCGACCACCATTGTGCTGGCTATAACATCTCAGATTAATAAGGCCAAGCTGCCAACCCATATCGAGCTTAAAGCTGAGCAGTATGGACTGGAAAGAGATTCGGTAATACTGGCCGAACAGATTAGGACTATAGATAAAACCAGATTAAAACAGAGGATTGCGATTTTAGATGAAGAAATGATGGGTAATGTCGATCAAGCCCTGGAAATAAGCATGGGGCTCAGTGAAATGTAGATGCCTGGAAATAATCTTTACATAATATTATTATCATATTACTCTACAGAACAGGTTGAATGTTAAGAACCTGTTTTTTTATTGGCCGGGGGGACGGGGGGGGAGCTTGGAGTTAGATAAGTGGATTCCAAGAATGGTAGGAAGTGTGGTGGAAGTCTCCGGCTAAGGAATGGGGACACACCTACCTTGGGGCTCCCTTGTTGTAGGAATGTCCCCGTGGCAGGTCTGAGTGGATTTTGTGTACGGTGGGCAGTGTGATGGAAGTCTCGAGCTTGAGGAGGGGTTAGATGAAGCCGATAGTAGGGATTAGTACCAGTTATGATAATGATGAGAAAGCTCATTTGCTTAGGGATCATTATATATTGGCGATATTGAAGGCTGGAGGAGTACCGATAATGTTACCTGCAGTTGCTGAAAATGATATTATTCAATCGTATACTAAAATCTGCGATGCATTAGTGCTCTCTGGAGGTGGAGATGCACATCCCTCTTATTGGGGAGAACTGCCAGATAAAGAACTGGGAGAAGTCAGTCCCTTGAGAGATATTTTTGAGATAGAATTGGTCAGGAATATAATGAAAATTCGAAAACCGGTATTAGGTATATGCAGGGGCTGCCAGATTATTAATATTGCGGCCGGGGGAAGCATTATTCAGAATATTGAAGGAAAGTTTATGCACCAGCAAAAGGCTCCCAGGGATTATGCCTCTCACCAGGTATTCGTTCAGAACCATAGTAAATTAGCGGCAATATTAAAAACCGAAGAGATTGAGGTAAATAGTTTTCATCATCAGGCAGTTAAAATTCCTGGCCCAAGTATGAGAATATCGGCCTGTGCATCTGATGGAACCATAGAGGCTATTGAATTCTCCGGCAGGCATCAATTTGCTGTGGGTATTCAGTGGCATCCAGAATGCATGGAAGATGTTTATGCCGATTATTTATTTGAAGCCCTGATAGAGGCAACAGATATGCGAGACAGAAGCTCACCCGGATAAGGTCAGGGACACACCTATCCATTTATAATATAATTGAAAAAGACAGGTAGATAATACAAATATTATCATTGAACAGGTGTTTGCAATTTTTCATAAGATAAGGAAGGAGAAGTCAGTGTTAGCGATAAAGGGTGCCAGAGTACTTACCATGGCTGAACCAGGATTACTTGAAAATGCGACTGTGATACTGGATGGAGATTCAATAATAGAGGTTGGAGAGAATGTAGTTATTCCTGATGATTGCGACATTTATAATGCAGCAGGCAAATATTTAGTCCCTGGCTTCATAGATTCTCATACTCATATAGGTTTGGAAGAGGAGATATACAGGATCGAGGGAAGCGATGTAAACGAAATATCTGATCCCATTACACCACAATTAAGAGCATTGGATGGCATAAATTTTTGGGATCTGGCGTTTGAAGATGCACTGAAAGGTGGAGTTACTCGTTCATTGAGCATGCCTGGCAGTGCCAACATTATCGGTGGGCAGGCAGTATTTTTGAAACATCTGGCGCAGAGGTCGGAAGATATGGTATATAAAAATCCCTGGGGACTGAAGGCGGCCCTGGGCGAAAATCCCAAAAGAGTGTATGCTGAGCAAAAAAAATCACCCATTACTCGGATGGCTAATGCCAGCCTTCTAAGAGAAGCATTATATATTGCAGCTAGAAATATGGATAAAGAGGATATAAAGGCGGCTGATGCATACCAACAGGATCCATTACAAAAAGTTTTAAAAAAAGAAATGCCTTTATTAATTCATGTACACCGAGCAGACGATATTCTAACTGCTCTGCGTATTAAGGATGAATTTGATATTAATATGATAATTCAACATGGTACCGAGGCGGTAAAAGTAGCCGACGAACTGCTTAAAAGGAATGTACCGGTGTTTCTGGGCCCGCTGCTGATTAATCGAGCTAAAGTTGAACTCCAGGAAGTATCCTTCAGAACTGCTATGCTGCTGGCTGAACGGGGAGTAAAATTTAGCTTGATCACTGATCATCCGGTGGTGCCTATTGAACACCTAAGGGTTTGCGCAGCCATAGCTGCACGAGAAGGGCTGGATGAAGATGATGCATTGAAAGCAATAACCTCATGGCCAGCTGAAATACTAAATGTATCGCAGGACCTGGGATCCATCTCCAGGGGTAAAAAAGCTGATATAGTAATATACAGCGGCCATCCCCTTGAATTTCGCTCTCGAGTGGAAATGGTCATCGTGGATGGAATAACGTGGAGGGGGTAAACTTGAATAGAGGAGACCTATTTACTGTTTATTTAAATGGTGTGATGATCACAGTATGCGTTGTCGGCACTTACAATGAAGAATACACCGGGGAAGAAATAGCCATACTAGCGGTGGTGAGTCAGGAAAATATCGTACACATTCCACTTACCGATTTGGATGCTTTATTCCCGGCCAAGAAATTTCTACATTAGCTGCCGAGCGGTATTAATAAAGAGAAGAAGGAGATTCAGACAGGGGTCTCTAACGAATATAGAGAAACATTTATAAGGTAAAACAATAATGGTACTGGCACAAAATATAATGTGCTGGAACAAAACTGACCCATGCTGCAGCAGCATGGGTCAGTTTGTCGACAAAGTCGGCAAGCTGCCAGACCGATGACAGAAGCCCCCTCCGGGGACCACAATTTGGGCTCGCTAAGCTCGAAATAATACTGAAGCGAAGATCAAGGCATAAGAAAAGCCCGCGATTGAGGCGTACTAAGTACGTTGATTGAGCGGGCTTTTTGAAATAACGCAGATATTAGAGAAAAGAAGCTTTGAATGTGCTGATAATCAAGTCAGCATGGCTTCTTTAGCCTTAAGCATCATCGTAATAAATCTGTTTACTGGAGTTTCCACACCATATCTTTGCCCGAGTTCAACTACCGCTCCATTTAGCGAATCGATTTCCGTTTTGCGTCCTCGTTGTATATCCTGCAGCATTGAAGCATGATGGGCGGCGGTGGATGGAACCAGTTGGGAATAAAAATCCTTACTGTAGGCGGCAGCATTCTCCCACATTGTAGTTTGATTGACTGCTTTCAAAACAGCAAAGATTTCTTCAATAACCTGATCCATTAGATCCTTACTAAAATCTATTTCTGCCAGTTTGCCATAAGGTACTTCCAGTATAGCACCCAGTGGATTAAGGGCAGAATTGTATATTATTTTTCCCCATACAGAGCGCATTATTTCGTTAGAAGCCCGGGTGGGAATCCCCGCCTGAGAGAAAATATCCGCAAACTGCTGGAGTACCTTCATGTCTATTAAATTGGCAGGTGAACCTAGTATTACATCATCAGCAATAACACTTACTCTGGCAGCCCCTGCACCGATAGTTTCAGAACCAAAAATTACCCGCCCGAGTATTATTTGATCTGCAGGTATATGTTTCGATGCTGTTTCGAAATTTCCATACCCATTTTGGGCCAGCATAAGATAGGTAGTATCTGCAATTATATTTTTAAGCTGGCGTGCAACTTCTTCAGTTTCATAAGCTTTGACACTGACAATTATCAAATCAAAAACCTGCTCCTCAAGTTCGTCCAGGCTGCATACTACCTGATTCAGTACTGCCTCGTGATCCCCCCATATACCGGTCACTTGAACTCCGTCCTGCTTGATCGCTCTAACCACAGGTTGATGATCTACGCCAATAATCTCATGTCCTTGTTTCTGTAGTAAACAAGAATACACAGTACCTAATGCACCCAGTCCAAACACCAAAATTTTCATGCTTTACTGTCACCTCTTCTATATAAATTCCTATATTGACTGTGATTAACAGTATTATTATAAACTATTGTGCTTTTTATATCATTAATTGTTTTATTATGGATAAAATGTAAAGGAGAAAGGAAGTAACCTGACGGCCTTTAATATATTACTAACAAAATTTTTAAGGAGGAAGCTATGCCTGATTATTCTTATGTAGACCAGCCCTATTTTCTGCAGATGCTTTTTTATCCTCGACCTGATTTTACCAGACCCCCAAATAATGCTTTTGACCTGTTTATAGATGCAGCAGATAATGTTAGAATTACGGCTCGATTTTATTCAGGAGGTGAGCAGTGGCCGTGGATCTTGTATTTTCATGGCAACGGAGAAGTAGTACCTGATTATGATGACCTGGCTCCCCTGTACTTCGCCCAGGAGATTAATTTGGTGGTGGCAGATTACCGGGGTTATGGATCCAGTACTGGTACTCCTGATTTCACCAGCATGGTCAGGGATGCCCACCATATATATATTGCTGTCAAGAATGAACTGGGCAACCGCAATTATACCTCCGACCTTTATATTATGGGTCGTTCTTTGGGTAGTATTTCAGCCTTGGAGCTGGCTTATCATTATCAGGATAACTTAAAAGGGCTGATAATAGAAAGCGGATTTGCCAGTATAAACCGGCTTATATACCATCTGGGCATTATGGACCCCAATCCTTATCTGGATCAAATAGAACGGGAGTGTCTGGATGTGATAGCTGAAATAAAAATACCCGCCCTGATTATTCATGGCGAGATAGACAATCTAGTGCTGCCTGAGGAGGGCCATCTGGTGTATAACACACTTGGATCCATGGATAAGGAAATAGTTACTATACCTCGGGCAGGACATAATGACGTAATAATAAGAGACATTCCTAAATATTTTTCTGCTGTTAAGAAGCTGGTTTATGGCTAAGCGAAATGTCGGAAGTAGCACGGGATTCTCATGCTGGCAGGTTTAAGAGGCAATCATATTTAGAAATAAGAACTAATCGAAATGGTAAGAAATCTCGATAATATTAAGGGAACATGTGGGAATGGGCATAGATATTTACCTTGAAGGAGATATGCTTGGTAGAATTTTATTTTTTAGGGGGATTGTATGGATAATCTGTTATTGTCGGATGCAGAAAGTTTGCAGAAGGTAGCGCTGGCGTTGATAGAGTTGTTCGAAGATGGGGCCTGTATGGTTGTGACCGATTTAAATCAAGTTACTTTTAAGCAGAAGTCAACCAAGTTCGATGTGCCTGGGACCGATGTAGGTGTGCCTAACCAAAAGGGAGGTGTGGCCGATCAGATTCTAAAGGCAGGAAAACTATTTCATGCTGATGTCGATGGTGCGCGATATGGAATAGCGGAGGTAGGGTTTAAAGTAGGGGTTGTAGGTTATCCAGTTGTAAACGAAGAGGGGGAAGCAGTGGGGACCTGGCTCATGGCCTATCCACAGCGCCATCCTATGGTTAAATCCTTCACTATGCTTGGCGAGATGATTGATGAAATCATGAAAGGCCGGATGAATTTCTATTTAACCGATAAGAACAAGATTATTGATACTACTAAGTACTTAACAACGACCTATAGTAATATCGCGAGTGTTCAGCCAGGGGCAGAGCTTACCTCAGACGGTGCAGCCGGGGTCGCCATTTCCAAGAAGATGACCGTGGATGTCAAAATCCCTCGCAGTGTTTTTGGTGTGGCTTGTGAGATTGCTGCATACCCGCTTATCGTTAACGAGGATGCCATTGGAACTCTATGCCTAGTTATTGATCGGGAACTGAATGATAAAGTCAAAGAACAGATAAACATGCTTAAAGACAGTATACAGCAGATCGCTGCTGCGGTCGAAGAAGTAGCTGCTTCAGTGACAGAAGTTTCAAGCCAGCAGAACCAGTTATCGATGCAGGTTGAAAAGATAGCGGTTGCGTCCGGGGAGATTGAGAGCGTATCAGGGTTTATCAAAGAGGTAGCAGATGAAACCAAGATGCTGGGTTTGAATGCTTCTATTGAGGCTGCCAGGGCAGGAGAAGCCGGACGCGGTTTCAGTGTGGTAGCTGAGGAAATTAGGAAACTGTCTGAACAATCCAAACATACTGTGGCTGAGATCGTCAATTTCATCGGCGAGATCAGGGGTCAGATTGAGATGGCTTCGGAAGTAGCCAGTAAAACCCAGGCAACTGCTGAACAGCAGGCTGCAGCTACTCAGGAGATAAATGCCAGTATTGAGGATATCAGCGCGCTTTCAGAGGCACTAGCTCAGGCCGCAGAGAATTTGTAAGAAAAGCATTCTTTTTATACAATAGATTTTAGTGCATATGTTCAGAGGATGTCGTTGATTCAATGTTAAATGATTACTTTCTAAATGATTATTTACATAGAATCCATGACATCCTTTTCTGTTCTTAACAAAATAAGCCGGGGGACAGAGCGGGTCGGGAGATACATACGTATGCTGAGTGGATTTCAAGATTAGGAGGAAGTATAGCGGGGTTCTCAGGCTAAGGAACAGGGACACACCTACTTGGTGAACCTGGCTGTGGGAATGTCCCTGGGTATAGACGGTCAGGGGACACACCTGCCGGCTAAGGTCAGGGGACACACCTGCTCCGCAGGAATGTCCCCATTACAGGTCCCCATTACAGGTCCCTATTACATAAAGAAACTGGTGATGAATTTTATGGATACATAGATAAAATATATACTGAAAATCAGTTTAAGCGTCTGGGGTTTAAAATATTTCATAGTACCTGCACCTATCTGTGCTCCAACAACGGTACCGGCTGAGGCAATAAGGGCAGCCAGGATGTCAACATATCCTCCGGATAGCTTTAAAATGCTGCCAATGACTGAAACAGGAAATATCACAGTTAGTGATGTACCCATAGTGAGGAATACTGGAAGGTGAAAGAAATATATCAGGCCCGGCACTAGTAGATAACCGCCTCCAAGTCCCAGCAACCCGGTTAAAGTACCTGATATTAGACCCAGGCAGGCCATGTAATTCGGGCTGATTATTAATTTATCCAGTTTGGATTTAAACCTGGCTGGATAAACGCTCTCCCATATCATAAGTAAGGCTGGTATGATAAATGCTATACCTAGAAGCAGGCCCAGGGCTGGAGTATCGTTTGCCAAGTGGGTGAATAACCAGGAACCTAGTAGAACTCCCCCTATAGCTGCAGGGGCTGTCCGCTTGACTGCTTCAATACTCACGTTTTTTCTTATAATGTGACCATAGCCTCCCGAAGCGGAAGAAAACATTACTATTAACAAAGAAGTACCTACTGCTATAGGTGAAGGATAACCCAACCCAAAATGCAGGATGGGCAAAAGAATGACCCCACCTCCTACTCCGGTCAGTGAACCAAAAAAACCGGCCATTAAACCGCTTACAATCAGGAATATACCGGTGGTAAGAGTTAAGGCCGGGGCATCCAGGGCTGATTGGTCTCCCAACAGCAAATATATTAAAATTCCTGTCACCATCAAAAATAAAAGTCCAGCTGCCCCCTGCTTATTATAAATACCTGCATCACTCATATCTAAGGCTCCTTGTAATATCAAGTATAACGTATCATCTGATTATTATAGCTCATAAGGCAGTTGGAAACAAAAGAGGTGCTGAGAAAAAATCATCCGGAAATTTTATTAAACTCTTTGTTATTCTGAATTATTACACCTATATGTTTAATGCATATTATCAAGGCTAGTAAGATGAGAAAGCCATCCCAACCACAAAATATGGTGGATATAACGGCAGCTGCAGCAGTTCCTAGAAGGCTAAGCCAGTTATCCTTTTTCACCAGTGGATAGGTAAGAAGGAAAAAAATAAGAAAAACTATCACCGTAAGCGTATAACCTGCTGCAATTAAAGCTCCTGCGGCAACTGCCAGTCCCTTTCCACCCTTAAACTTCAACCATACTGGACAAACGTGGCCTAGCACCGCCATACTGGCGGCAAACATGAGATCAACTCCGGCAACCTGTGCCAGGTATACTGCCGCCATTCCTTTGGCCAGGTCCATGATCAGCACCAGCAGAGCGGGTCTCCATCCCAGGGTTGCTCTGGTATTCATAGTGCCAACATTTCCACTGCCTTTAGTCCGGATATCGATCTGGTATATTTTACCCAGCAGATAGGCACTGGGAATATTGCCCAGCAGGTAGCTGGTAATGCTTATCAGTAGATACATACTGCCTCCTTGAAAAATTATAATTTTACCAGCCCTTTATCGAGCAAATACATTAAGGGGAGTCCTACCAGGAATCCTACCCCGGGGTTAATTGCAATACTGATTATTACAACCACAACAAAAGTATATATACTATTTCTGTTATCGAGGCCCTTAATGTTGGTAGTAAGATCTATCCCGCTGTAGAAAAGCAGACAGCCGAGTACCGCCCGGGGTATTACTTCCAGGACATTGATACTGGATGGGCCTAGAAGAACGGCGATTGATAATAGAAACGCTCCCATGATTATTGTAGTAAGACCGGTTCGCCCTCCGAAGCGGTGGTGGGCAGCCATTCCGCCGCTGCCATGGCACATAACAAATCCACCCAGAGGCATGCTGATCAAATTGCCTATGCCCAGTGTCAGGCAAAGGTTTCTTTCGCTTACTTTATGGGCTCGATCAGAATAAAGTTCCTGGGCGAAAGCAGCGGTAACCAGTACTGAATTAGTAAGGGTCAAGGGAAGCTGGGGCAGGAAAGCCAGGGTGAATCCTCGATAAAAATCACTCCATTGCGGTAAAATAAGGTGAGGTAGATTGAGCCCAAAAGATACAGTGGGCAGACGGAGTTCAGGATGGATGATCATAGCTAATATAACCCCTCCCCCTATTGCTACCAGAGAAACCGGTATTTTAGGATTCCCCATCAACATGAACATGATTATCAGGATGGTCAAGCCTAGTATCGGATCGCTGGTGATGAATTTAATTCCCAGCAGAGCCAGGCTTATCCCCAGACCTGCTTGTATACCAGCAGTTACGCTGGCAGGAGTCAAGTGGGCAAGTTTATCAACCAGTCCGGTAAAGGCAAATACAAGCAGGGTCAGGCCCATCAGGATACCAGAGGCAGCAATTTCGCCCGTAGTAAGACCGTTAACCAGAACCGCGGCACCTATAATTTTCATCGGCTGCACCGGTACCGGAACTTGATAAAAGTGACCAGTGAAAATGTACATGAGTCCAAAAGCGAAAAGAACACCGGTGGCGTCCATACCACCCAGAGTTATTACTCCCACCACAAAGGGCAGAAATGTACCCAGGTCCCCAATGGAACCTGATATGTCGCCTTTAATGCTGTTTAATTTGCTGTGCATACCATCTATCCTTTTTGTTCATTATTAACCCGGATTTGCACCTGGCCCAATAAAAATATCAATTCGTCTCCGGCCATAATATTTAGTGCTGCATATTGATTTTAACATCATAAAAGACTTAATAGGAGGTATTTATGAATATTAACTTGTTTACACTGCCTGATAATCTCCCAGCTGATGAACTATTTGAAGCTATTATACCGGATAATGGAATTTTAATTGAAAGAATAGTTTCCCGTGGGCATTCTTCCCCGCCGAATTTCTGGTACCAGCAGGACCGAGATGAATGGGTAGTTCTGCTGCAGGGTGAAGCTGGTATATTATGGGAGCAGGGAGAGCAAACCCACTTAGATAAAGGTGACTGGATTTTGATACCGGCAGGCAAAAAACACCGAGTGGAATATACTTCCAGTGCACCTCCTTGTATATGGCTGGCAGTACATGGTAAACTCACATAAACGGAGCTTTTTATTATTTTAAGTTTACAAAACGAAGAATAGATGAAGGAGGTAATAAAATGAAAGCCGGTGTGAGAAACAGATTTGAGGGACAAGTTGTAGAGATAAAGACTGATACTATCATGGCTCAGGTTAAAGTCAAAGTAGGAGACACTATAATTAGTTCGGTTATGACTGCTGAATCTGTGCAGGAAATGGATATAAAAGTTGGAGATACAGTTACCGCGCTAACCAAGGCCATACATGTAATTCTGGTAAAATAATTGTTATCATGGATAGGGGTCCTGCTATATATAGAATGAAATTGTATCTCAATGGGCACGATATATAACTAAAAGTAATTTTTAATATAAAGATTAAAATGATATATTTGTAATAAGCATGATGGAATGTCATGCTTATTTATTTTCACATTTAAAGGTAATTCTTACTGCATATTTATCGGAGGGGCAGTCGATGATAAATGATATGAAAATTATTGACATAGTATATAAATATCCACAGACTGAAGAGATATTCAGAAGATATGACGAAAAGGCAGGATGCTGCGTACTATGTCAGCATCTTTTCGATACCATTAATGAGCTGGCAGTCCTGTATAGATTGGACTTAGAGGAGATAATTAATAATCTAGCAACAGCAGTTTATGATCAAGCCTAAAAAATTAGGGGAAAGGATTGATGCAGGTGAGTAAAATAGTCGATGCCAGGGGTCTGGATTGTCCCCAGCCGGTCATTTTAACTAAAAAAGCCATGGATGAAGGAGGCGGCGCAGACCAACTTACCACGATTGTGGATAGAGATGTTGCCAGGGAAAATGTGAAGAGATTGGCTCAAAATCAGGGCTATGAGTACAAGGTGGAGCAAAAAGAAGGAGAATATCATATTCATATGTATAAGACCGTAAGTTTGGATGAAGATAAGCCATCAAGCTCTGGAGACATAGTCATATTAATCAAAAGCAGCTTGTTTGGTGAAGGGGACGAAGAGCTGGGTAGAGTTCTGATGAAAGGTTTTCTCTATACCTTAAATGAACTGGAAGCGGATTTGAAAACCCTGATATTTATGAATAAAGGGATTTTTCTCACCATTAATGATTCACCCGTTATAGAGCATATACAGACCCTGGAGAAAAAGGGTGTAGAAGTTTTATCCTGTGGTACTTGTTTGGATTATTACCAAAAAACCGACGCGTTAGCGGTGGGAAAGATTACTAACATGTATTCGGCGGTTGAGACCATGGCTGGAGCTGCTAAGACTATTACTATTTAGAGGAGGATATAATGCGGACTATTTATATGGATAATGCTGCTACTACTTTTCCTAAACCAGAACAGGTATACCAGGCAGTAGACTTTTTTAATCGTCATATGGGGGGGAACCCGGGACGGGGAAGCAATAAAGCTACTTTGCAGGCTGGTTCGATACTGCTGGACTGCCGGGACGCATTAGCCGATTTCTTTAACATCGCAGATAGTTCGCATATAGCCTTTACCATTAATATAACTGAAGCCATAAACATAGCTGTGAAAGGTATTCTCAACCCAGGTGACCACGTCATCAGCAGCAGTATGGAACATAATGCCGTCGCCCGTCCTCTTTTTTCTATGTACCAGCAGGATGGGGTGGAGTGGACAATAGTTCCATGTGATGGGGATGGAACCCTGGATCCAGAAGACGTAAGGAAGGCGGTTCGGCCTAACACCAGAATGATATGCATGCTGCATGCTTCCAATCTTACCGGGACCCTATTGCCGGCAGAGGAAGTCGGGAAAATTGCTCGAGAACATAACCTGGTATTTGTGCTGGATACAGCTCAGACAGCCGGAGTGGTACCGATTGATGTGGAAAAGCAGTCTATTGATGTACTTACTTTTACCGGTCATAAGGGTTTGTTGGGACCCCAGGGTACCGGCGGTATATACCTTAGGCCAGGTCTGAGTATCAAACCTTTAAAACAGGGTGGAACCGGTTCATTATCTGAATATCTGGATCATCCTTCTTTGATGCCGGATATGCTTGAAAGTGGTACTCATAATACTCCTGGTATAGCAGGCCTCTTAGCCGGGGTAAATTTTGTTAAAGAAAATGGCCTGGATAGAATTCGCCGACATGAGCAGGAATTATGTGAAAGGCTTATGAGCGGCCTTGAAGAAATTCCTGGGGTTATGGTATATGGGCCTGCTGATAGCAGCAAGAAAACAGCGGTGGTAGCTTTCAATATAAACGATATGGATTGTGGAGAACTCAGCACCCAGTTGGATTATAAATATGGAGTAGTAACCCGTTCGGGACTTCATTGTGCACCTTTAGCCCATAAAACTATAGGTACTTTTGAAAGTGGTTCCTGCCGACTGAGCCCGGGCTATTTTAGCAGCATAGAAGATGTTGAAACAGTTATCCGAGCAGTCCATAAAATTGCTGTCTCAATATAGATAAATAATTAAAGCAGGTTTGTTTCATGTTATTTGTATAAGAAATTGGATGACTGCCCTTTAAATTTACTGGTACTAGGCATGGATGGATGGTATCCCAGCTTTCGATAGAAAAAAATTAAGTGGGCCATATGCCCACTTAATTTTTTTGCTCTATAGTTTTTTATGTTATAAAGACTTTTCACAACCGGATATAAGGTTCCCTGTTTGGGAACAAATTATTTATATTATTATAGCCTATGCTCCTATATTTTTGGGTTTTATTAATGCTCCCCCTGTAGGAAGTATAACCTTTCCGAACTCGGTATTGAGTATAATAGCTGATGCCATGTAAATACCACAAAGTCCAGCCGCAAGAAGCGTATCAGCAGCCAGCCATGCATAATCATGACCGATTGCTCCCATATCCTGCAGGCAAACGATAGGAACTGCTATGTCAAGGAAAAGAACCACAAGGGTCATAACCAGTGGAGACTTGAAATATGCCGGGGTCCACAACCAGAGACCGAGCCATAATGCCAACCAGGCATAGCCGTCAATCCGAGCATCTATTGCTGGCCATCCATTAGCAAGAGCCAGATATTTGAAAATAAATTCTATTCCACCAACCATCATGAAGAAAGCTGAGAAGAACAGGAATACGTTACCACCGGTTGTAGCCCCTTCTTCAAGTTCAATAACCGCTACTCTATACTGCACCACGGCACCACCGAGCAACCAGCAGCCAAGTAATGGTATACAGGAATGTTCAACCTTACCTCCCAAAATTGCATAAAAAGTAAAACATGCTATTGCCAGAGCAAGCAAACCCGCGGGGGCGGGATTAGCCCAACCACTTCCATGTCCAGACATTTAAACTCCTCCTTTTCTCATTTGAACTCTTATCTATCTAACTAAAGGGAAAAAGCTTACTATTTGTACACCCCCTTATCATGTATTTTACATCGAATCCCACTCCGTGGTTGGAATCCGAAAGTTCTTATTCTGAGTAAAAGAGTTAGAAAATTAGTCCAGGCCGATCTTGTGTTGTGGAAATTAACTGTGAAATGAATAAATACTTTCAGGCTTATATCCTGATTTGTTTTAGCGGAATATGATCTTTGATGTGAATAAGCTAGAATGGATAACTACAAAAATTCATCGCCGGCCTTCTTGCTGATTTATAAAACTGGGTTTTTGACGTATTAATCATTATTCTACAGATTTCAAAATTATTCAGAAAACCTATTTAAATTTTCAGCTATTATGGGTCGGGTAAACTCTAGTTATGTAGTGTATTTAAAACTAATTTAAGAATTGAAATAAATATCTTGCATACAAAAAGTCTCCAAGGTGATTTAATTGTATGAGACGAAGGCCTCTTTGTCAAGACGTAGTAGTCGGAATGTTTTTAAAATTCTTATAGGAAGAGTTATTATGCCTTTATAACAGCCATTGGAAGGATATTATGACTACATTTTCTAGTGCACCGTTTTTTACATTTAAATGGTAATATTTTAAAAAGTCCTATCTCAATTATATCCAAAATATGGTTGTTGACCATATCCCGAGAGCCGAATTATAATTTAATAAAGGTGGCGGAGAAAAAACTAACAAGCAGGTTTAGCGAAATCTTTTCCACGGTTTACCATATATTTTGGTTTTATGTATATTAGTTGGGTTGTTGAGAGCGGTTGGCAAATGTTCCTTTTTGTTTGGTCATGAGTCTTATAATCTACTCCGCCACCTGACAAATCAAAGCAGGTAATCAGACTTCGGCAGGATAATTATGCCGGAGTTTTTTCTGTTTCTTCTCAAATAGCAGTTTACACATGCCGGATGCAGTGCTGATGAGACAAATGAATTAATCTGCTGATTATATTATAATGGTTTACAGGGCTTAATACGGTTATGCGTATAGATTCTATGCTAGTCATATACTGTAAATTGGCGAACCTGGAGGTGCAGCTTTGGATCAAATAAAAAACAGTCTGGAAGGGCAGGTATGCCTGATAACAGGAGCGGGCCGAGGTATAGGTGCGGCTGTGGCTCGGGCGGCTGCCGCCAGGGGGGCCCGGGTGGTAGTGAATTATAATTCTTCCCATAAAGAAGCCCGGACATTAATTGCAGAATTGCAGCAGTATGGATATACCGCGCTCGCACTGCAAGGGGATATCAGCAGGGAGCAGGATGTCAATAGATTATTTGCAGAGATCAGAGATACTGTGGGTGAAGTTGACCTGCTGGTAAACAATGCTGGGGTAACTATCAGATCCCTGGTACAGGATACCAGTACTGATGAGTGGGATCGAGTTATAAATGTTAACTTAAAGGGTGCCTTCTTGTGCTGCAAACAGGTATTGCCCCATATGATCAGGAATCAATATGGTCGAATAGTAAATATTGCATCTACCCAGGGGATAAACGGAGCTTCTTTTGAGTCGGTTTATGCCGCTTCCAAAGGAGGGCTGATAGCCTTTACCAAGTCTCTGGGAAGCGAAGTGGCCCCTTCTGGAATAACTGTGAATGCTATTGCGCCAGGTCCAGTGGCAACCGATATGATATACTCTCATCTGGATGAAGAGGACATGAAGACTTTACTGGATGAGATTCCTGCAGGAAGGCTGGCTGTACCGGAAGAAATTGCCAGTGCCTGTGTATTTCTCCTTTCAAGAGATGCAGCTTATATAAATGCTCAAGTTTTGTGCATAGACGGAGGATGGATAGCCCGATAAGCTTGATTATCCTGATAGCGGGGGCGGATATCATACTACCTGGGCAGGTAATATTGGGGTGGCGGAGGAATGATAAAATTGAAGAAATATAAACTGGTTATATTTGATTTGGACGGAACCCTGACTGATTCCGCTGAGGGCATCATAAATTCAGTGCAGTATGCTTTGAAAAAACTAGGTATAGCAGAGGATGATCGCTATAAACTCCGGGCTTTTATAGGTCCGCCGCTGGTAAATTCATTTGAGCAATTTTATGCTTTGAGCAGCCACGATGCATGGCAGGCAGTACAATATTACCGAGAATATTATGCCTTAAATGGTATGTTCGAAAATAGGGTTTATAACGGCATACCATCATTACTAAATTGTCTTCAGAAGTATGGCCGGCTGATGGCGGTTGCGACTTCTAAACCAGGTGTCTATGCTGAACAAATACTGGACCATTTCGACCTGCTAAAGTTTTTTGACCAAGTTCTTGGCAGCAACCTGGATGGCAGTATGACAGATAAAGCAGAGCTAATAGGGTTAGTGCTTAATAACTTTGAGTACCTGCCAGGTGATCAGATCATTATGGTGGGGGATAGAAAACATGATGTGGAAGGTGCTCGTGCTAATGGGATTGATGTGGCTGCCGTTGCTTACGGTTATGCTTCCCGGGAAGAATTATTATATTCCCAGCCTTCATATATAGTAGATACGGTATCAGAATTAGAAAAGCTGTTATGCTAATATAGCCCTCATTTTAAGTTGCAGAGTTTCCTAATTAAGGTTGGCCCAGAAACCATAAGATATATCAAACCACAGTGGAAAATCAATCTACTTAGGGGTAAGATAGATAAGAACAAATATTTGGATCAAGGATGGTATGGAAAGGAGATTATTTATCTAAAGATGTTTTTTAAAAAGATATCCCGTAATGACTCCTGTTGGTGCGGCAGCGGGAATAAATACAAGAAATGCCATATGGAGCAGGACGAAAAGCTGAAAGAGATGAGGAAGCTGGGAGTTCCCATCCCGGGACGTAATTTAATAAAAACTGAAGCTCAGATTAAAGACATTCGTAAAGCATGCCAGGTAAGCAAGAAAATTATGGACACTATTTCAGAGAAAATACAGGTGGGGATAACGACTGAGGATATCAATACCTGGGTTCATGATTTAACCATAAAAAATGGCGCCATTCCGGCCCCGCTGGGTTATAATGGTTTTCCCAAGAGCGTTTGCACTTCCCTTAATAATGTTATATGCCATGGAATACCTGGTGATACGGTTTTAAAAGATGGGGACATACTTAACGTTGATATAACCTGCATTCTAAAGGGATTCTATGGAGATATGAGCCGAATGTTTTTGCTGGGAGAAGCTTCGCAAGAGGCTCGAACCCTGGTGCAAGCAGCCCGAGAATGCATGAACCTGGGAATAGAACAGGTTAAACCTTTTAATCGCACCGGGCATATTGGTTATGCTATTGAGCAACATGCCAAAAAATACGGCTATTCAGTGGTGCAGAATTATGGCGGGCATGGAACTGGCAATAAATTTCATGAGGATCCATTTGTACAGCATTATGGGCAGCAGGAATCAGGAATGGTACTGATACCTAACATGGTAATTACGGTAGAACCGATGATAAATGTTGGGGATTATCGCTGTAAGGTACTAGGGGACAACTGGACTGCCGTTACCATAGATGGATCTCTATCTGCTCAATGGGAACATACAGTGCGAGTAACTGAAGATGGAGTAGAAATTCTAACCTTATAAAAGCCATTTCTGAAGTTAGAGGCGGTCCTGAAGTTCAAAAACGGATAGACATTTCAATTAGTAATTCCACTGCAAAAGTTATCTTTAGGGTTTTTGCAGTGGAATCAATTAGTATATATTCATATCCCTAAATAGCAAATCGATATAGAATAAACAACAGCTTTTGGCCTAATCAATATTATTATAAAATAATTCAGCTCTGTTTTTATAATAGAATATGGCCAGCTGTGTTCTGCTCCGCAATTGAAATTTTTCGAGAATCACCGTGACACTGTTTCGTATAGTTCCTTCACTTAAAAACAACCGTCCGGCAATTTCTTTATTGCTCAAGCCTTCCGCAATAAGGGTGATGACTTCCATTTCCTTATTGCTAATGTTGTATTTGGCCATATCAGGTTTGTTATTCCTGATTAACGAGGGAATTTTGGCAATGATATCTTCTCCAAATACACTCTGACCCGCATTAACCGCTATCAGAGATGGAACTATACTTTCAAAATTCTGCTTTAAAAGGTATCCTCTGGCACCCATTTTTAGTGCGGTAATAATATACTCATCATCAGCGAAGGTGGTAAGGTATAAGATTTTAGCCCCTGGATATTTACTTAATATGATTTCACCCGCTTCTAATCCTGACATAGTGTCCATTCTGATATCCATCAACAGAATGTCGGGTTCAAATTTTTCAAACAGGGCAATTGCATCTTTGCCGCTGTGTCCTATATCCAGCACCTGTACCTCCGGGGATGCTTCAAGAATGGTTTTCAGTGAGGTGCATACCAGTCTGTCATCATCAATGATTACAATTTTCATAAGACCCCTCCCTGGGAATTGATATGAATATTACAAAACCTCTTTCACTGCTGATATTGATGTTTCCGCTCAAACTATTGACGCGGTCCCTAATATTATTAAGCCCTATTCCATCAGAGTTCACAAGTTCTTTGGTGCCGTTATCCTTGATAATCAGTTGGTATAATGCGGGATGTTCCCGCAGGGTAATATTGACCTGGGTGGCATTGGAGTGCTTGATAATATTTGCTAAAGCTTCCTTCATTATAGCAATGAAAGCATATTTGATCCTTTTATCAGGACTAACTGCAATGTCATAGTCAAGAGAGATCGGGCAAAAATAGAAATTGTTAACTAAGATAGTGGTTTGGGTATACAAGTCGAGTGAGTCATCATGAAGGTCATGGATACTATCTCTAATACTATTCATACCTTGTGATAGAGTAAGGTTCAAAGTTTTTAAACTCTCCTTTAATCCTTCATCCTGGCACATGGCTATCAAAGCTCCGATTTGAAGAATGGAGCTGGAAAGCAGATGCCCAACACTATCATGGATCTCCCTGGCAATGCGATTGCGTTCCTGCAGAGTTGCCAGGTTTTTTTCGTAATCCTGTTTTTCCATTAGCTCTTTATTCCTGCTTTCCAGCTGCAGGGAGAATTCTTTCGCATTATCTCGGAGCTTAATGTATTCATACTTTATCATGGCAGAACTTACTGCCCGGTATTTCATCAGCCCGGCTAAGGCCAGCAGCAAAACGATTAGAAAACAGGTGATAGGAGATATTATTTGATAGTTTACGGCCAGAGGAAGCGCGGCCAGGAATACTATAGGCTGCCATTTTAACAAAATAATGTCATAAGTGATAAGGGGTATAAAAAAGAGGAGAGCAGGGAAATAAATGCAAGCTGCGATATATAGAGAGAAGCTTATTAATTGAAAATACTCGTTTTCAAAAAAGCTGTTCATGGCGCTGCAGGACATAGCTATTATCACCGGCACAATAATATAAAAGTCAGCCGTATTTTGAATATAGAAGACAAGGCAAAAAAGAAAGATTATTAGCTTATCCAGCAGCTTGTTCATACCTCTACCTGCCTGTAGTTCTTTTAGGATCGTTTTTATCCATGATTTTCTATTAGAAGCAACTTAAGTCTATCACACCCAATAGCTGTTCTCAAGCAAGATAGGGCTGTACGTAACCATGGTTCATACTATGCTTTTGCTTATTCACTCAGCATTAGAACAACAGGGATAATACATTACATTTGTCACATCATATCGGGAATGAATTCACTTATGATTGAAGCAGATAAGCGGTACGATAATGATAACGAAGCAAGAGGGGTGAAAAATTTGGTAGTCAAAGTCAATAATCTGGTAAAAAGATACGGTGATCTTATTGCTCTGGATCACTTTAATTTAGACGTGAATGAAGGGGAAATATTTGGCCTTTTAGGTCCGAACGGTTCCGGCAAGACAACCGCCATCAACTGCATTTTAGCACTGCTCAAATACGATAAAGGGACAATAGAGGTGTTCGGTCAGACTATGTCTCCTGATGCCTACAGCATAAAACAAGAGATCGGCATTATCATGCAAAATGTAGCCGTTTTTAATGAACTGACTGTACAAGAAAACATAAATTATTTCTGCGGTCTCTATATTTCGGATAAAAAAAGGCGTACCGCTCTGGTAGAGGAGGCCATCGAATTTGTGGGGCTGCATGATTTCAGAAATTTTTATCCGCGCAAACTCAGCGGAGGACTCTTGCGCAGGCTCAACATAGCCTGCGGAATAGCACATCAGCCCAAACTGATTATTCTGGATGAACCAACCGTAGCCGTTGATCCGCAGAGCAGAAACAATATCCTGGAAGGCATACAAAAATTGAATCGCAGAGGGGCCACCATTATTTATACCAGTCACTATATGGAGGAGGTAGAGCAAATCTGCACCCGAATCGCCATTATGGACCGGGGCAAAATCATTGCCACCGGTACTAAAGATGAGCTCAAAAGCATGATCAACGCCGGTGAAAAAATAAGCGCTGAAATCTATGCCCTGGAAGCAGCCCACATCGATAACCTTAAACAGCTGCCGTATATAAGCTCGCTTGAATACCATGACCCCATACTGCTTATTAAGTCAGAGCGGGCCAAGAACAACCTGGGAGTGGTTCTTGAATATTTCCGAGCTGAAAATATTCCCTATGGCAGGATTTATTGCGAGTTGCCCACCTTAAACGATGTGTTTCTCGAAATAACTGGCAAGCAGCTCAGGGATTAAGGAGAGGGGTGCAGCATGTTATTACACATATTTGTCAACAGATGCAAATGCCTGCTTCGCAACAAAGAGACGATGTTTTGGACTTTGATGTTTCCAATCGTCTTAGCCACCCTTTTTGGATTAGCCTTCAACAACTTATCCAGTGAGGGTGAATTCAGGGAAATAGATATAGCCGTGGTCGACAATGAAGAGTACCAGAATAATCAAACGTTTCAATCTGCCCTGGCAGCTGTAAGTGCTAAGGATGCGGGAGAAAAAAGTTTATTCAAGCTCAGGCTGACCACATTTGAACAGGCTGAAGACCTGCTGAAAAATAACCAGATTACAGGCTATATCTTATTGGATGGCGGGGCTAATCTGGCAGTTAGAGAATCAGGCATTAAGGAGACTATAATCAAAGAGTTTTTGGATGACTATACCCAGAAAAACTCAGCCTTATCTAGCATTATAAAACAAAATCCTGAGGCCCGGACCGGGCTTGCGGCTGATGCTATGGGAAATAAGAACTATCTTAAGGAAGTATCACCCACCCGGGCGGAGCCTGATACAACCTTGAACTACTATTATGCGCTGGTGGCTATGGCCTGCCTCTTTGGCAGCTTTTGGGGGCTTAAAGAAGTATCTGCAGTGCAGGCTGATCTTTCTCCCCAGGGCGCACGAGTAAACCTGGCTCCGGTACACAAGCTCAAGTATTTTGCTTATTCTTTATGTACAGCCACCCTGATTCATATATTATCTATTATTATATTGTTAGCTTATCTAAGCCTGGTCTTAAAGGTGAATTTTGGCAGTGATCTGCTCTATATCCTGCTGGCCAGTATGGCAGGAAGTGCCGCTGGTGTTTCCATGGGAGCCATGATAGGAGCATTGATTAAAAAGGGTGAAAACTTCAAATCTGCAATCTTGGTTTGCGTATCGATGACCTGCTCATTTTTAGCAGGCCTTATGGTGGTAAACATGAAGTATATAGTTACTCAGGCCGTCCCGCTTATGGCATACATCAATCCGGCCAACTTGATAACCGACGCATTTTATTCCTTATATTATTACGACAGCTATGGCAGGTTCTTTACTAATATCGGATTGCTTCTGGGAATTTCACTTGTCTTTTACCTGATCGTTTACTTGGTATTAAGGAGGCAGCGCTATGCAAGTATATAGAGCATGTTTTAAGGTGATCAAACAGAGTTGGCCGGCCATCTCGATCTATGTAGGCGTCTTTCTGATTATTACGCTTATGCTCACCTATTTTGGAAATGAAACAACGAGCCCGGGCTTTAGCAAGGCTAAAATAAACATAGCTTTTATTAATCAAGACCAAGATTCTGGAATTGCAGTAGGTCTTGGAAATTATCTGAATGAAAATGCCAATATAATCAATATTCCCGATAATCAGGAGAGCCTGCAGGATGCATTGTTTTTCCGGGAAGTAGAGTATATCGTAAGAATACCCTCAGGTTTCTCCCAAAGCTTTTTGAGTGGCCAAAATGATATAAAGATTGAAAAGACATCAGTTCAAGAGTCTCAGAGCAGTGTCTATTTAGATTTCCTGATAAACCGTTATTTAAACATAGTGAATCTTTACACCGAGAATACCAGCAGCATAAGTGATTCGGAATTATTAAGCCTGGTAAAGAGCGATCTGGACCAGCAGGCTAGTGTGCAGCTGAAATCCTATGGACAAATGCCTGACAATAAAACTGCTGCTTATTATACCTATCTGGCCTATGCTATGATCGCCGTTATCTTCCTCGGAACAACTTCAATTATGCTGGTTTTTAATGATGCCGATATCAAGAGAAGGAACCTGGGATCACCGATGAAGTCCTTTAATATGAATATGCAGCTGTTCCTGGGCAATCTGACTTTTGCAGCAGCCGTTTGGCTTATCATGCTGGTCTTGAGTTTTGCAATTTCAGGTCGGGCTGCTTTTGATTTGAATAGTGTGCTGCTTTATGTGAATGCACTTTGTTTTACAGTGGTGTGTCTGAGCCTTAGTTTTCTGACTGCTAATCTTATTACCAGCAGAGATGCGCAGCAGGCGATTGCCAACGTATTATCTCTTGGTCTTTGCTTCCTGGGTGGTGTGTTTGTATCCCAACAGTTATTAGGTAAAACCGTAAATTTTATTGCCAGTTTTACTCCAACCTACTGGTATGTAAAGGCAGTAAATGATATTGAACAACTGCTGGTCATTAAGCAGGCCAATATAACACCAATCATTAACAGTATGTTAATACAGCTGGGGTTTGCAGCAGCATTATTGACAGTGGCACTGGCTATCTCCAAGCAAAAACGAGTTAGCAGTTGATTTCTATACTACCGTCGCTGCTCCAGCATCAGCCCTACAGGACCATCATTTGAGCTCGCTTAGCTCGCAATAAAGAAGCCCGCTCCATCAACATACTCAGGTACGTCTCAATCGCGGCTTTCTGTCACCGGTCTGCTATCTGCTTGACAAAGTCGGTAAAGCTCCAGAGCTTTTATTAAACCGGCAGCAAATATCTGTAAACCAACCAGTAGTGACAAAAGCTGCCCAGCAGCACAAATATATGAAATATTTCATGAAATCCCAGATATTTAATTTTGATATCTGGTTTTTTTAAGGCATAAATTACTGCTCCAACAGTATAGCTCAGTCCTCCCAGGGCCAGCCATAAAACCCCTGAAAGCGATACCCGCAGATAAAGCGGATAAATTGCTACCATGACCATCCATCCCATAAGGATATATAAAAGGGTAGATAACCAACGGGGGGTGTTAAACAACCAAATTTTAATACAGATACCTGCAATTGTCAGACTCCATACCGCAATCAACAGCCCCCATCCCCACCAGCCGGGCAGGGCTATTATACATATGGGGGTATAAGAACCGGCAATTAGTATATAGATCATCATATGATCGACCCGTCTTAAATTTATGGTGCATCGCTCGGATATATTCAATAGATGATAAGTTGTACTGGCGGTGTATAGAAGAAAAAGACTGACACCGAAAATATACAGAGACAAATATATGGCCAGGCTGCTGCCCGCAGGCGCCTCTTGTATAAGGATGTATAGAGCTGGAACAGCAAGTAATACTCCCAGGAGATGAGTCAAACCGTTGACCAGTTCATTGGGGCGGATAAATTTTATTATCCTCAATTCAGAAGACTTAGTCGGGTATACATCTTTTATCGGGGATTGCGTTTCGGAATCAGTTGAACACATAGAGAACCTCCTTGACCTTTACACATAGTTTTTAAAACCACGTATTAGTATATTTATATAATAATATATCTTGTGCAATCAGGCAATAAATAATAATATTTATGCAGAGATATTTTGAATAATTAATTGATGGGGGAATAGTGATGCTGAATAAAGAGAATCTGGACGATCTCATCCGGGAAATTTCATCTGCCGCCCAGCTCAGGACGGGAGATATTCCTGATATAGATCTTTACATGGATCAGGTTACTACTTATATTGATAATAAACTGGGTGGTTTTAAAAGAAACGATAAAGATAAAATATTAACTAAAGCGATGATTAATAACTACGCAAAAGGGGGGTGCGGACGAAAACCTGGACTTCTAATAAGTTAGGAGGTAGTCCATGTAT
>JAENYG010000085.1 GCA_016841875.1 Syntrophomonas sp. | reverse complement strand
GATGGAATATAATTTTATACAAAAACTCATTGGTTTGCAAGGCATAAAGATAATCTTTGCTAATGTAAATAATGGCACATTCGAAGTATTTGCAACATCTACAAATAGTTTCGCTGTATGTCCTCATTGCGGACATATTACCCAGAGGGTGCATGACAAACGGTACCAGCCCATAAGGCATTTACCTATCTGGGGGATGGATACAATCCTTATGCTTGAAAAGAAGCGATATATATGCGATTGTGACCCTGAACACCCATTTGATGAACATTTTAAGTTCATCCGCAAGTATCAACGCCAGACTGTAGCTTTTGAGAAATACGTTTTTATACTGACCCATAAGAATACAGTCAAGAACGCATCTGAAATTGTGGACATTAGTGAGAACAAATGCCAGAGGATATACAACTACTATGCACAATCAGTACTGGAAGCAAAAGAGCCGGAACCATTAAGACTTTTAGGTATTGATGATATTGCCCGTAAAAAGGGCCATAACTACAACACGGTAGTGTATAACCAGGAAACCGGCAATGTTGCTGCCATGATTACCGGGAGGAAAAAGGGAGATATAGTATCTTTCCTTAAAAACTGGCCGGAGGATGTAAGGATTAAAATCGAAGCTGTATCTATGGATATGAGCAGAAGTTACTGCCAGTCTGTACTGGAATGCTTCCCCAACGCCAAACCGGTAATTGATCGTTTCCACATAGCAGGGCAGCTTAATAAATGCGTAGATGATGCAAGAAAGCACATTCAAAACTATATTAAGAAGTATGGCAAGAAAAATGAGGTCTTTAAAATACGCTGGGCACTTTTAAAGAATGTCGAAGACCTTAAAAGAGAAGAAGCATTAAGGCTTATACTCGCCTGCACCAAGTACCCAAAAATCGAGCAGTTGCATTATCTCAAGGAGGAGTTTAGGGAATTCTTCAGCCTTGAAACCAAGGAAGATGCAATTGCATTCATTGCGTACTATAAGGACCTTGTTGCAGAAGCAGATATTCCTGAGCTTAAAAAATTCTGTAAAACCCTTGATAACTGGTTGCCGTACATTCTTAATTATTATGATTACCGTATATCCAATGGCCTTGTTGAAGGCAATAACCACAAAGTTAAAAATATAAAACGGAGAGCCTATGGATACCGGAACCCTCACAATTTTGACTTGAGGGTTAAACTCGAGTTTGAATGTGCTTAATATTCAGTTTTCAAAGTCCAGTCAGGGATAGTGTAACTTTATATATTACCTAATTTATCCTTGATTGAGTAAGTTATGTTATATAGGAGTTTTAATGAAATACAGGGAAATCTGT
>JAENYG010000058.1:744-8854 GCA_016841875.1 Syntrophomonas sp. | reverse complement strand
TCTAAGTATCAGCCAGATATTAAGAGTTTTTGTCCAATATTAGGGGGTCAGTCCGCAATCAAAATAAAACCCCTTTTCATAATAAGCTCGACTTAAGAAAAAGGGTTTTATCATGGACAGCAGTACTGATTATTTAATACCACATTAAATCCAGGGGGTTTCGAACTCGATTATCAGCAGTTCATGCTGATATAAAGTTGAGAAAAGGCTGTTTTGCTGTTTTATTAAAGCTAATTCTGCATTAAGCACTTCTGTTTTTGAAGCTAGGCCTACGGAATTCTTTAGTTTTATATGTTTTAAGTCCATTTCGGCTGTTTCCAAATTATCCTGTTCAATATAATAGCTTTTTTCCAGGCTTATAATACTGTTGTAGGCATTGATCAGAGTATTGATACTATTGGTGGTCGTAATGTCTTTATTGATTTCGGCCAGCTTTAGGTTAAGTTTATCCTGGTCAGTAGAATCAGTGTAATCCAACAGACGTTCCAGCAATTTAATGTTTTCATCCGATAAATAAGTTTCTGGACTTCCATTGATGATGTCAATAACAGCACTATCCAGATTTTCCACCTGTATTCCTTCAAAAACCGGTACATCCGTCAAAACTGCTCTGCTGCTCTCTGCTAGACCTACCAGCTGATTAAAGGACCGGTAAGCTGAATCTAAATTGTTCTGAGCGCTTAATACTGCCGCCTCAGCATCTGCTAGAGAAGCTGCTGCCTGCCGCAGTTCGCTCCAGCCGGTTAACCCAACCTGGTATTGGGCTTTAATTATATAGTGCTCTCTTTGCGCCAGCTCTAGTTCTTTGTCCTTTTGTTCCAGCGTCCTGATAGATTGCATAACATTATAGTATTGGGTGTGGGTTTCCAAAGCGATACTGTCCTTCTGTACTTTTTCATTGCTTAGAGCAGAAGTATAACTATACTTTGCATTTAGATAAGAAATATAGTATTGTTCCATATCCGGATATACAGTCCAGGCATCGTTCCAATTATCCTGGGCATCCTGCAGATTGTCATATACCGCCTCTAGACTCAAGTCAGTTTTCTCCAGTGTTTTACTGGTCTCTAAAGCCCTTGCTACAGCGTCCTCCATGCTTAATTCTCCTGAAGTATCAACACTTGCTGCCGCAGGCATAACTCCATACAATAGCAAAAACAGCAAGATGCTAACAGATGTAATAGATAGCAGTCTTTTTCTATCCATATAAATACCTCACCTTTCATAAAATCAATCACCACTGTTACAGGGAAGATTAAAATGGAATACGCTGCCTATTCCTACCTCACTCTCAGCCCAGATGATGCCCCCATGAGCACGGATATAACTTTTAGCTATCGCTAGACCCAGGCCGCTGCCGCCTTCCCCCCGGCTGCGAGCTTCATCGGTACGATAAAAACGCTCAAAGATATAGGGTAAATCTTTTTCTGGTATACCGGGTCCATTATCTCCCACACTGAACTGTATAAAATCTCCCATTTTGCTAATAGAAAAAGTTATCACTCCTTCTTCCCGGGGAGTATGCTGCATCGCATTACTCAACAAATTGATGAGTACCTGAGTCAAACGATTGACATCCGCATATATATCCAGATTTTCCTCTGCAATATCTGCTTTAAATTCTATTCCTTCTTCCTCCATCACCAGCCTCAGAGGAAGCAGTCTTTCCAGTACATCAGCCGGTTGAATATTTTCGATATTAAGCCTTAATGCACCGCTTTCAGCCAGGCCAACTGTTTCTAGTTCTTTAACCAGCCGGGTCAGTCTGATAATTTCATCTACCAGGCTGGCCTTTACCTGATCGGTTAGCTCCATGCTGCCAGTTTGAAGTGCTTCCAACTGTCCACGAAGTATGCTCAATGGTGTGCGAAGTTCATGAGCAATATTGGCTACCAGAGAATTTCGAGTCTGCTCATGTTCATAAAGCTGCTGGGCCATATAGTTAAAATCTTCTGCCAGCTGCACGAATTCCCGGTCTCCAGTAAGCTCTACCCGACTATCCAGCTCTCCCCGAGCCAGGTTGTGAATAGCAGCGGATAAGTCAGATATGGGCCGAGTGATCCGTCGTGCCAGCAGCACTCCAATAATTAAAGCTAGAGCGATAGTTATGAAAATAGCATTGGTAGTTTGGCTGGCAATACTGTTGATATACTGGTTTTCCATACTGATCACCCCACGTTTCAGGGGATTAAATATATAAACCTCAGCAATTTTATTACCGTCTGATTCTACGGGAAAGATCGTAAAATCTTCCTCATTCATAGTAAGCTGTGAGCCTACCAGATCACCTCTGCTTGATGCTACAACCTTATTACCTGTATCAATAATAACTACCTCATCAGCCCAGTAAGGTTTACGATCCCCAAAGCCTCCAGGGCCTTTTTTATCTTCGCGGAAATATGAGCGGCTCTCCATATACGGCTGCAGCCCAATCAGATCGCCGTTGTGCTCATAGTAATCACCTACTTCTGCAGTAAAACGTTCTCCCAGAGAAGCTGTCCCCAGGTCAACATAACGGCTAAACTGCTGCTTGGTAATTAGATAGGCCAGCAAACCGGTTAGTCCTGCTGAAAGGACCGCCACCAGAATAATAACAATAGTAATTCGGCTGGTAATACCCGTTTTATTCATCTTATTTTCCTTCCTGAACCAGCTTATACCCTACTCCATATACGGTCTTAATTAGTGTATCATCAATAGATGCCGCCTCCATTTTGCGGCGCAAATTGTTTATATGAGTGTCTATGGTCCTTTCATATCCTTCATAAATATCACCGTATATTCTTTCCAGAATCTGCAGCCGGGAGAAAACCTGACCCGGGTTTTCCATAAATATCAGCAGAATTCTGAACTCGGTACCGGTCAAGCTTATCAAATGGCCATTGGAATATGCCTCCATGCGGTGTATATCTACCTTCAAGCTGCCCAGAGCAAGTATATGTTTTTCTATCGGGCTGCTATTGGTCCGTCTAATGACAGCTTTGACCCGAGCACTCAACTCACGGGGTGAAAAGGGCTTGGTTATATAATCATCGGCCCCCATCTCCAGGCCGAGCAATTTATCAATTTCTTCTACCCGGGCAGTTAGCATTATGACCGGAGTACTATCTATCATCCTTATCTCTTTCAATACTTCTATTCCCGACTTGGCTGGAATCATGATATCCAGGATTACCAGATCTGGCCGGTATTTCTCCCATAACAAGAGTGCTTCTTCCCCATCACTAGCCTCGATCGTAATGTAGCCTTCTGATGCGAAGTGTTCACAGATCATCTTCCGTAACTGTTCTTCATCTTCCACCACCAGCAGTTGATAACTCATAAGATTCCTCCGTATTTATTCTACCATCGATCATCCTGATAACTCTTTTAGCCATACGTGCCACTTCTAAATCATGGGTGATTAGTATTACCGTATGTCCCAGCATATTCAATTCTTCCATCATTCCCATTATTTCGTCTCCTGATTTGGTATCCAGGTTACCGGTGGGTTCATCAGCCAGCAGTATCGAAGGATTACCTACCAGGGCACGTGCAATAGCTACCCTCTGTTGCTGGCCGCCGGAGAGCTCGGACGGTTTATGATCTGCCCGGTCCTTTAATCCTACCCGGTCCAGCACTTGTTCGGCCCTTTCTCGAGCCTGATCTCGTGGAAGGCCTCTTAACAGCAGGGGCAATTCTACGTTCTGAATCGCCTTATACCGGGGTAAAAGGTTAAACTGCTGGAATATAAAACCTACTTCTCTATTTCTGATCAAAGCAAGTTCATCATCGTCCAGGTCAGCCACATTTTCTCCCGCCAGTATGTATTCTCCCGAATCAGCCGTATCAATACATCCCATAATATTCATCAAGGTACTTTTCCCTGAACCAGATGGTCCCAGAATGGCAACAAACTCTCCAGTTCCAACTTCCAGGCTGACATCTGCCAGGGCTATTACTTCATTATCGCCCATTTGATATCTTTTATTTATATTTTTCATCACCATAAGATTATTATCCTGCATCATTACATACTCCCACCTGATTGAGACATCATCCTCACATATTCTACTACCGCATTTTCACCCTTTGCACCATCTTTATACCATATGCTGAGAATATTCGCCTTCTGAATGTCGGTCAAATCCAATTCTTCCCCGGCTGGAGCTCCTCCTCGTGAAACAATCGTTACTCCCACTGGGATAGTCAAAGAAATTTCTTCCCCGGTGTAAGTCAACTCCATAGCGGGCTGGTTTTCCCCTCCTGCGGCTTTCCTTTGCTCTCTCATGGCCTGGCGTTCTTCTTCAGTCATATCCTTCATCTGAGGCCTTCCGCCTGCGTCAGGGGGTGCGGCTCCATCCACAGCAGTCGGAGCATTTCCATTGGGGGCAGCCCCATCAGGCGCTTTAGGCATTTCTGGCATTTCAACCAGGGCTAGAACCACTTCGTTTCCGGTAATGCTTTTAACTACCCCGGTAAGGTCTGGTTCTCGTTCAGCAGGCACGGCATTATCCAAAGCAGATGAGGTACTATCCTCCCCTGATTGAATCTGCTCTGTATCACTTGCCTGACTATCCTGTTCTCCCCCCGCACATCCTGCTACACCTAAAAGCATGCAAAGAGCTAAAATCAGCAAGTAGTTTCTCAACTTGTTTACCTCCTATTAATATATTTTTTAGGCATCTTCCCCATCCGCATAACTATTCCTGTCTAAGAGCTTCTATCGGTTTTAAAGCAGCAGCCTTGGCTGCCGGGTAATAACCAAAAAATGTCCCGGTGATGGCAGAGAATAGTACAGCCAATAAAGCCCCATTCAAGGTTGGTAAAATGGTGATTTCAAAAAACCCCAGGAATGGAACTACAATATAACTTAAGACCCCCCCGATGACCCCTCCAACAGTACTTAGTAAAACCGCTTCGAAAAGAAACTGCAGCAAAATATCTCTTCTTCTCGCACCGATGGCCTTTAGTATACCAATCTCTCTAGTACGTTCCTTAACCGAAACAAACATTACATTCATAATTCCTATCCCTGCAACCAGCAGTACAATAGCAGCAACAGAAACTAGAAGAGTAGTCATGGTTTTAGATGTCTCCTGGGCTGCATCCAGCATACTGCCAGCATCCCGGATCTGGAAATTGTCTATGGTATCGGCATGGTTCACGGCGAGGGCTGCAGTTATCTCTTCTATAGCAGCATCTACACTATCCATATCGACTGCCAGAGCTGTGATAGTAGGTCTGGTTCTGTTCCCGATCACATATTTTTCGGCAACTGTATAAGGTACGATTACTGATTCATCCGGACTAAAACCACCGGCTGAATCTCCCAGGTATTTTAGTACCCCGATCACCTCATATTTTTTACCATTAACACTGATTGATTGACCAAGTGCCAGAGACTTGTCTTCTCCAAAAAACATCTCTGCTATATCAGTACCAATAATAGCAACTTTATGACGTTTAACACTATCTTCATCAGTAATATTGGTGCCGTAATCTAATTCCAGATTATTAAGCACCAGGTAGTCAGCCATAGCACCTGCTACCATGGATGAATAAGAAGTATTATAATAACTGATCGTGGCTCCCCCGTTAATTATCATGGTAGCGCTGTCAACAGATGGGCATTCCTGTATAAGTTCCAGATCGTCCTTATCCAGTTTGTCACTCTGTACCCCCGCCCCCGGGCCACCTTGTTGCCTGCCTGGTGAAACCATTATCGTGCCGGCATTGAGGCGGCCAAACTGTTCTGCTACCGCGGCTTCACTGCCTTTGCCAATTCCTATTACCAGGATGATAGTGAAGGCTCCTACAATGATACCCAGGGAGGTTAGAAAAACCCTCAATTTATTAGTAGAGATACTTATTATTACTGAGCGAATAATTTCTAGCAGACTCACAGTATCACATCCCCATCCCTGGCCCAGGCATAAAACCATTATTTTGATTGGTGCTGGTGGTAGTAGTGGTTTTGCTGACCGTCACGGGTACCAGTACTGTTTCTCCTTCTTCTAAACCTTCGCTAACTTCAACAATAGTACCATCAGTAAATCCAGTAGTAACTCCCCGTTTGCTGATGGTTCCATCCTCACTTTTCACCTGTACTACCTGCTGACCATCTGACATACTTACCGCTTTGTTGGGTATATAGAGAACATCTTCTACCCGCTTGGTAATAAAAGTAATGGTACAGGTCATACCGGTTTTTATCTGATCCCGCCCCCCTTCCAGCTCTATCCAGGTATCATAGCTTACCAACCCACTTGAGTCTTTAACTGGCACGGAATCAATAAAAGTTACTTTTCCAGCGAAAACTTCATCTTCGCAAGCATCAAAAACTGCTTCCACATTCTGTCCTACATACACACTGGAAGTATCTATTTCAGATACCGAAGCTACCGCCTTAACATTGCAGTCATTAAGCAGAACAATACATGTTTCGTTTTCAGGTATAGTCTCTCCTTCACTATAATTTACAGACAGAACCTGCGCATCCAGAGCAGAAATCAGAACCGTATTATTCAACTCATCCTGGGCGGTCTTTATGTCGGTTGCTGCACTGGCCATACTGATCTCAAAACTGGTCACCTGAGCCTCATAGGCCGCTTTGGTATTTTCGTAGTCCTGCTGCTTTTCTTTCATCTCTTTTTCGGTATAACAATCTTCTATCTGCCGCATGGCAGTATACTCGGTTTCCAGGGTGTCCAGCTGGTATTTTAATTCTTCGATCTGACGCTGACCGCTGATTTTACTCAATTCGTAGTCCTGCTGGGCCCGGGTGAGCTTATTTTCATAATCCGTGCCGTCCAATCTCGCCAGCACATCCCCGGTTTTAACCACCTGTCCTGGTTCAACCAGTATTTCCTGCAATTTACCCGCTACTTGGAAGGCCAGGTTAGTCACGTCCAGCTCTGCACTCCCATCTGATACCAGTTCTACCGTAATATTTCCCCGAGCTACCTGGGCTTCCTGAAAAGTGGGGGTCGCATCAGCTTCTAGGGTTGATTTCTGATAATAATAGAGTAGAGCCACCGCCGCGATTAATATTAGTACACTTGCGATTCTGATTCTTTTATTGGCATACAACTTCTTGAGCAATTCTTCACTCTCCCTTAAACAAGATACAAGCAGTAAATTCACCATAGTATAGACAAAAAAATGATATTGAGACTATTCCCTTGATTTTGAACTAATGATCTATAAGGATCTTCCTGGCCGCATCTACTACCTCAGCCAGATCCGCCATTAAAGATATACCCTCTCCCTCTTCCCCATAATGACCCTTCCGATAACTGATATTGATGGTTGTTGGATATATATCTACCTCCCATGTTTATGTTTTATTAAAACAGCAATATGCTTCAAACAAATTTTAAGATGACAGCAAGATTTCTTTATGAAATTGTAATAATTGATAATCAGTGTAAATATGACCATTTTGGTTACTAACAAATATTAGCAGTTAATAATCAATACAATTTGAATCAAATATGAAGATTTCTTGACAATGGTATCGTGGAGATAGTTCTATGCTTCCGTTGTGCTCTGATTATCCAGAAAATTAACCAGGACAGGTTGATCAACCTGTCCTGAAGAAGGTACACTCCAAATGTCTTATACCAGCTTTTTTCTTTCCATAAACGTTTAGTTAAATGTTGCTTCTATTCAGCTGGGCATCCTCTCAAACCACCATTACCGCCGCCAAAACCTCCTTTGCCGCCAGCAAACGATCTGTTATCCGGGCCAGCTATCATCTTGTCGTAAATCTCCTGACTGATAGTTCCATCAGCCAGCAGTTCATCCAGTATTCCTTCCCGGGCTTCCTTCATAGCCACCTGTCTTTCTTCACCACTAAGGTCTGTGAAGTCATCCTTCAACTCTGCCATCTTTTCCTGTATGGCTTTCATGGCATCATATTCGGCCTGAGTAATATCTCCATTTTCCAGGGCCTGATCTAACCCAGCACCATGCATATCACCGCGCGGACCACCCATACCCATTCCTGTGGGACCAGCTATCATCTTGTCATAAATTTCCTGAGAAATAGTTCCATCAGCCAGCAGTTCATCTAGTATTCCTTCCCGGGCTTCCTTCATAGCCACCTGTCTTTCTTCACCACTAAGGT
>JAENYG010000058.1:0-734 GCA_016841875.1 Syntrophomonas sp. | reverse complement strand
AGTATTCCTTCCCGGGCTTCCTTCATAGCCACCTGTCTTTCTTCACCACTAAGGTCTGTGAAGTCATCCTTCAACTCTGCCATCTTTTCCTGTATGGCTTTCATGGCATCATATTCGGCCTGAGTAATATCTCCATTTTCCAGGGCCTGATCAATTCCTGCCCCTGCTCCACCCCGATGCGATCCAGGAAAATGTTTGTTAACTGTTGTGCTGTCTGAATCTGCCATCGCTGGCAAGACTATACCAGCTATTCCTAGCAAAAGGGTTCCTATTACAGCAATGGCCCCCCACTTAAAATACTTGCTTTTTAACATCTGTAAACCTCCTTGATTTTTTATTACGTTGAATAGTATGCGTCAGTCTTTTCAAATCAGTGTCAAGATTATATTAAGATTTCTTGATAATTATGGTGCCAGGCACTAACTTACTAACTTATGCGCCTAATAACTATACATAAGTTAGTAAGTTAGTGCCTGGCACCAGACCCAAAAAAATAGACAGGTACTTAACCTGCCCAAATTGAAGGTACAATTTATGATCACCTGTTGAATTAATAGTAGCATTTAATAATGAAGAAAATTTCAACACAATGTTAATTTTTCTTGACGATTTACAAAAAAAGGATAACCGTATAGTTCCTTATGGGGTCAGGCACTAACTTATGCGCCTAATAACTATACATAAGTTAGTAACTCAACTTTCGCAGGAGAAAACAGCTCCTCCTCCCTTGAGAT
>JAENYG010000084.1 GCA_016841875.1 Syntrophomonas sp. | reverse complement strand
CTGCTATTAGTGCGCCCAGTAAGAGAAAGGCAAAGGAAGCAGCTACGGTCTTTTGGGACATGTTAGTAATTCCAGCCATCACTTCACTTTTTGGCGCGGTAACGGCTACTGACCAACCGGTGCCTTCTACCGGTGCATAACCCATAAATTTTGTTGTGCCGTCGCTCCACAGGTATTCGCCGAAACCTTCTTCACCAGCAGTCATTTTATCCACATGAGCTATCATTTCTGTTAGACCGCTTTCATGCGGATTATATTGATCTACTACCAACTGCTGGTTGGGGTGGGCTATAAAGGTACCTTCGCTGTTGACCATGTATGCATAGCCGGTTTCGCCAAAGCTTATTTCTGCTATTATACCTGACAGTACTGATGCATCCATTGTCGCTACCAGGACTTGTTTTATCTGCCCGGTATTATCTTTGACAGGTACTGCTACGGTTACAATTACACTGGAATCTTCCTTGCTTACCAGCGGATCTGAAATATTGGATGTGCCCTGGGCAGCTTTTTGAAAGTAAGCCCGATCAGCTATGTTGATTCGCTGGCCCAGAGTATTAACTGCAGAACCATCCAGGTTACTTACTATGAAACCTCGGATTTGCAATCTCTCTACCTCAGATTTTAGCAGCGGCATCTGCTGTTCCAGATCCAGGCTTTTGATTTTTTCGTTAACCGCCAGTGTTTCCATTATGGCCTGCTGTTTGCTGACTTCATCACCTACTGCCTGGGCTGCATCTACAGCCTTGGTAGACACCTGGGTTTCAATAGTATCTAACAAGGTCTTAGAGGCCATACTGTATGAAATAAAACCAAGTCCCGTACACACCAATAATAGAATCGCTGTTATAGATAGAATTAATTGTGCTCGTATGCTTTTCAATATAAAACTCTCCCTCCCGATGGCAATTTTATATCTTGATAAAATAAATGGGACTTTCTAAAATATCCACCCTCCTCTCATTTCAATAATGAACATAAGTCCTAAATTGCATAATAACTTAGTCCATTTGTTATTAATTCTCTTTTATTGCCTTATAATCCTGCTAAATTAAGGCCAAAGATAGTGAATATTTTAACAATTTGGGACCTAAATATTGGAAATAGGGTGTGTTCTTTTTGAAATGAGGGCTGTTGTATTGGGAAAGAAGTGTCGTTTAAGGTTTGAGATGTATGGTTCCAAATTTCAGAATATTCTTACCTTTTATTGGAAGTATCGGAGTAAGGAAAAGGCATTGGCCGACGGGATAATTGGAGTACCGGTCAAGGAAAGGGGACACACCTACTCTGGGTTCCGGATTGTAGGAATGTCCCCATTACAGGCAGGAATGTCGCGGCTAAGGAACGGGGACACCCCTTCCTTGAAGTACCTTGTTTG
>JAENYG010000083.1 GCA_016841875.1 Syntrophomonas sp. | reverse complement strand
CGATTGGGTCAGTTTTCAACCGGCGATTCGGTCAAAAACAGCCCGGCGTTGACAGTATTATCATCCATTTCTTTAGACTGCTTGACATGATACGGATTTACTTGTACCACCATCATGCCATTACTATCTGCATCAGCAGCAAATGTGAACCAGTAATGCCCTGTTGGCTCCATACCTACGATGATTTTATTCTTGCCTTCGTCCCTGGCAATCTTCTCTGCCCATTCTCTAAACTGCCTAAAACCTCTTTTGTCTGTCCGAAAACTAATGACCTTACTGAGCTCTATCCCTCTCCAATCAAAGGCTCTGGCATAGTGTTTACTCTTTGCAATGTCAACTCCAATCACCAAGGTGCTTGGAGTTACTTGCGAAATCTTGAAGTTTTGGGTATAATTCATCTTGGAGTACCTCCTTTGCGAATTAAGGGTCGTCGTCAGGCGACACCTAGTATATTAGCAGGAGGTACTTCTTTTTTCAAAGATCATTTTTATTCATTACAGGAATGCTCCTTTATTTGATCGTCATAAATTTTGGTTTTGTCTATGGTACAGGAATAGCCGGGAACCGGCCTGCCCCCACTTGCGGCCCTTTCAGCACCTTTTTTGCTGACATGATAATAGTAGGTGGAGCGAGCAACTCCCACAATTTTCAATACTTTTGCTTTTGGATAGCCAAGGTTTATCCATTTAACGGCTACTTCAATTTTTTCAGCAAGTGAGGGTTTTTCTTTTTTAGCAGATCTCTGAGTATGGCTAATTCCAGGTCCTTTTCACCCAGGAGCTTTTTCAGTTTTTCATTCTCCTGGGAGAGCTGCTGGTTCTCTCTTGCATCAGTTTTACCGGGTTCGTGAGAATATTTGCTGCTTTTGAATTCCCGGACCCAGCGAGCCACCATATTTGTGTTTAAATCATAACGTCTGGCTACAATTGCGCTATTACCAGTTTCCATAGCCTCTTTAATTACTTGTTGCTTGAATTCTTCAGTATATCTTCTTCTTTGCAATTTAATTACCCCCTGACGCCTTATATTTTACTCGATTAAGGCTTTTGGTGTCCAGTTCGATTAGGGGGCTAAATAGATATTAGTTCTCTTACGATAAAGCTGTAGCACTCTAAAATCTTACAGAAATACTACCTATTAAAACTAACCATACAAAATACAATATTTATGTAAGTACATATATCAAATTACGTATGATAATATTCTGAATGGCAATAATATGATGCTGATATCGATATGCTAATGCACAATTGCAATATTTGTATGATATTATTGCAATTATATTGCAATAATATCACAATATTTATTGACAAATAGTCAATCTATTGATATTATTTAACAAGAATAGTAGATGTTCAGTAAACTAATTGAGATTGGTAACAAAAGCCAAGAAAATGGGA
>JAENYG010000082.1 GCA_016841875.1 Syntrophomonas sp. | reverse complement strand
TACAGTAGATATACTTTCAACGATATAATGCTTTAGGGGAAAAAACCTCCTTATCATTGAAAGAAGGTGATCCGGCTACAGGCTTATCGATAACAACTTCATATTGTTTGCAAATATAGCCTTGGCAGCTACGCTGCAGTGTAAGCCAGGAATATGCCAGCATTACCATTGCCCAGTGTTTGTGGAACCCATTCCAGCTGCGGCCTTCATACTGATCAAGACCAAGCTCATCTTTGGCATCTTGGTAGAAGCGTTCAATCGTATGGCGCCGATGTACATACTCCACCAGTTTTACTTCAGGAGTCTGACGGGGAAGGTTACTAAAATAATATTTTGTATCACCATCTTCTCCTTGTACCGGCCTTTCGAAAATGAGCCAGCCTTCTTTGCCCATTTTGCTGGATGTTGCCCAGTGAACACGCAAAAATGCAAACCGCTTTTTAAGCTTGCCTTTGGTTCCATCTCTCCAACAGATTACTTTCCAATAATCCTGTGGAAGTTTATCAATAAGGCTGTCTACTCTATGCTGTGGTGGTAATGTCGCTTTTTCAGGCTTTGTTCTTGGCCTTCCACGCCTTTTACCTTCTGGTTTTACCGGTGGAACAAATGTACCAATATCCTGGGCAAAACGCACGGTAAAATCACGTGGTACACTTACAGCATAGCTTTCTCCACGCTTTTCAAGACCTTCAAGAAAAACGGGGTTGCCGCCGTAAAAACTATCGCCGCCTACGATGCTATGCTTTACTCCTAATTGATTTGCCTGGTCCAATAGGTCAAGTGCTATTTGTATCTTTGTTTTAAACTCAATATCTTCAGGAACCTTGGCTTTTTTGAGCCTTTCAGGGTCATTAGTCCATTTTTCTGGTAGATATAATCTGGCATTTACCGGCCAAGTATATCTACTATCAGTATACTGGCAAGATACAATAACCTGGCAATTACCTACTTTGCCGAGGGTTCCTGAGTATTGTCGGGCTACGCCAACCGAACAGTTGCCCTTTTTCTCATTACCTGTATCATCGAAAATCAGCATTCCATCATCTAGGGCTGCCTGCTGGAGCATATACTCTACTCTTTGGCAATTCAATTGATCATAATCCCAAGTACTTGCAGATGAGATGAACTGCTGCAGTGCCTGCTCGCTGGTGCCTTCTATATATTCAGCCATCATACCACAGTTTTTATAGGGTATATCGCTTAAAAGCCCCGTGAAATAGCGCTCTGCAGAATGTAGCGTAGCCCTGCTGCGAAACGTACTCATAAACTTATTGATAAACCTTTGTATTTTAGGCATTGCAAATGGCGCAATTTTCTTTATTACTGTATCCATGTTTACATAACCCCCTCATGTGTATTATACATGATTGGCTATGATTTTAGCATGGTAATACATACTAACGGAGTAGTA
>JAENYG010000011.1 GCA_016841875.1 Syntrophomonas sp. | reverse complement strand
TCCTTAACCTGATCAAGGAAAAAGGAGCTTCAGCCTATATACCGGTAAGCGCCAGCGCTTACAAAATCAATGAGGAACTATTCAGCTACAACAAGGACAGTGACCAATGGTTTTGTGTTATGGGCAATGAGACAGTAAAAATAGTCCCCAGAACCCGTAAACGGAATGGCAAAAAGAAACAATTTTTAGAATATAGCTTTGAACGTGAGCATTGCCGAAATTGCCCTCGTAGAGCTGAATGCATAGGTAAGAGCACGAGGATAGCTAGAGTCCTTATAATCAGTATAAATACTCCTGAACTATATGAATACAGTCAAAGGGCAAAAACCCCGGAATTTCTTGAGGAATACCGAAAGCGGGCTAAAATCGAACCCAAGAATGCAGAATTAAAAAGATTCCATGGATTAGACCGAGCCAGAGGCTACGGTCTACGAAGTATCGGCATTCAAGCAAAACTAACAGCCCTGGCGGTAAATCTAAAGCGGATAGCCAAGCTGGTATCCGCTTTAAAGGGATTAAACTCCTATTTTCTGAACTGTTTATACTGTTGGTTATTCATTATCCGACCAGCTTGGATTGGGTCTGACGTCCAAGCAGTTTAAAAAGGCTACTTTTTCAGTGGTCTCGGACGGTTCTTCTGACACACAAAGGTGTGTCAGAAGAACCGTCCCCTTGACACTTAACATGCTAAGACTTTTTAAGCAGGTCTATGAAATGGTGCAGGATAGAGGCGGTAAGTCCCCAGATGGTTTCACCTTCCCAGCTATAGAAATACTGGGGAACACAGCCGGTCCGAAAGGGATAATTCCTACCGTAGGGAATAAGGTGAAAAGGGAAGTCATCAGGTGCATGGGCAGTAGTTTTGATATAGTGAACTTCTGGTTCTTTTTCCAGAAAAAACTCAAGGGGTATCAATAAAATCTTGTCTACCTCAGCCTGGTTGATACTTATTTGGCTTATATCTTTAACTATGGCCAGGTAGGGTATGATTATGGAATTGAACGAGCTTACCATAATATCCAGGGGAGCTATTACTTCGAAATAGTTCGCTGGAATACCTAATTCCTCACTGCTCTCCCGTATGGCTGTATACTCGCTGTAATCATCTGTTGGTTCCTTAGCTCCACCGGGAAAACATATTTCACCCGGCTGACGGTTCATGGAAAGGGCTCGCTTTTCAAAAAGAACCGAGTACTTTTCGTCTCTTACAATCAAAGGCAGTAGAACAGCTGATTTGAATGTATTTTCATGTCCTAAAATTTTAGCCTTACGTCCATTAAAGGAGCGTATCTTCTCTTCTAACAACATTTCTTTCCTCCAGAACTTTCTTATTATTCATGGCATCCTGTCTAATTATGCTTTTAAGGCCATCAAATATATTGAATATTAAGTGACAGCATAAACTATGGACAATTTCTAACAATTTTCATGTTAAAATATTTAAAGAGCATTGACAAGTTTAAATATTAGATCCTTTTAGATTAATGCATCGTGGTGAGGATATTTTGTTATGAATAGATTTGAGCATCTCCTTAAACCCTTGAGGATAAAATCTATGGAATTGAGCAACCGGGTAGTATTACCTCCTATTACTACCATGCTGGCCAATGGGGATCACAGTGTTAGTGATGCTAATACAGCCTACATGAAGCGTGTTGCAGGAAGTGGAGCAGGTTTGATCATTACCGAAGTTGCAGCCGTTCATCCTGATGGTATTGAAGGACCTGGAATGCTGGGGATATATGATGACCGCTTTATCAGCGGCTTGAGCAGTGTGGTATCAGAAGTACATAAACAGAAGCACAAGGTGATGGTGCAGATCTATCATGTGGGCCGGGAAAGCCAGTACCAGTTGGAACGGGGTCGGGCAGCAGCCCCATCCGCCCTGGCCGGGATATTTAAAATAGCTCCGCGGGAAATGAATCGGGAAGATATCGGGGAAGTTATTCACTGTTTTGGACAGGCGGCCATAAGGGCCAGAGCAGCAGGATTTGATGGGGTAGAGCTGCACGCGGCTCATGGCTATCTATTAATGCAGTTTCTATCTGAACTTTCCAACCACCGTCTTGATGAATATGGTGGTAATTTTAGAGAACGGTCTCGTTTTATTTTAGAAGTAATTAGAGAAGTCAGGAGTCAGGTAGGCCCGGATTATCCAATATCAATAAGGATTTCTGCAGAAGAATATGCAGTTGGGGGATATACCATAGAGGATATGTTGGGGATAGTCCATCTCTTTGTTGAAGCCGGAATAGATATGATCCATACCTCTTTTGGGACTCAGGCCAGTCCAGGTGGAATGGTATGTCCAACCATAGAATACCAGCCGGGGTTTAACGCTCAACTGGCTGCCCAAATAAAAACTGTGGTTGATATACCAGTTATAGCAGTAGGACGATTTACCAATCTATCAGCTGCTGAAAAGACTCTTGCTCGTGGGGATGCCGATCTGGTAGCATTTGGCAGGCAGCACCTGGCCGACCCGAAGTTCTTTTGGAACGCGCTGGAAGGTAAAGAAGAAGCAACTGTTGAATGTCTGGCCTGCAACCAGGGCTGCATAGAACGTCTATATAAAGGTAAAGGAATCCGTTGTGCGATTAACCCGGAGACCGGTCAGGAACTTATCTATCCAGAAAGACGGTCAGGTAAAATCCGTAAAGTTCTGGTGGTTGGGGCGGGGCCAGCAGGGTTAACCGCTGCTTTTCAAGCTGCCCGGCTGGGGCATCAGGTGGTTCTGCTGGAGAAAGAAGGTAACAGCGGGGGCCAGGTTAGATTAGCAGCTCGGGCACCCTATAAGGATGTTTACGGCCGATGGATTGATAAGTTGACCAAAACGGCTATAAGAGCAGGGGTGGACATCAGGTTGGGCCAAACAGCTGATATTGATTTCATTAAAAAAGAAGCAGCAGATGTAGTAATCATAGCAACTGGTGCCAGGAACATCCGTCCAGCTATCCCGGGCATAAACAGTCCTCATGTTATTGATGCCTGGCAGGTCCTGCAGGGTGCCGCTGAATTGACTGATCATACTGTCATCATCGGTGGAGGATTGGTAGGAATGGAGACCGCCGACTACTTGCGAGAAAAAAGGATATCGAATGTGGTGGTAGTAGATACTTTATTACGGTCACCGGTCAAAAAATCAAACGGACATGGATACATGCTGCACCGGCGGCTAAATGAAGCGGGATACCAATTGTGGTTAGAAACCCGAATCATAAAAATAGAAACCGAGCAGTTGACGGTTGAAAAAGCTGGGGAAGAAAAGCTGCTGAGACCGGTTAGACAGGTTATTTTTGCAGCAGGCAGCAGTCCCTTTAATAAGCTGGGATATGCTCTCGAGAAGGAGAATATACCCTATCATTTAATAGGAGATGCATGCCGGCCCAGGAGCATACTGGAGGCGGTGGAAGAGGGCGCACACGCTGCCTGGAGCATTCAATAAGGATCGAATTAACATGAAGATGAACGCTTAATTAATTTGAAATTCTTCTAATGTGGAAGTAATCGTATTTCCCTCCGATAAAAATTCGCTTTTTATTAAACCTGTACCTTCCTGGTAATAATCATACATGGTCGAATTTTCAGTGGTGATCTTGATTTTCAAGCAATTATCAAAATTGCCGGCCGGAGTATTTATGGTAGTATCAATAGAAACGATTTCACGGCTGTCATTTTCGTTTTTCCAGGTGGTACCCACTGCCAATGGTTCTTTTATTACTATGGTATCATCGTTGGGTGTAAAACCCTGTTCGAGAAAATTGCCTGGTTCATAACTCTCACCTTCGAAGTATACTGATTTAATATAATCCTTTCCTATTTCAAATATAGTGGTGGTAACAGTTCCGCCGTTATCTGTAGTGAATTGCACCAGGTTTCCTTTTTCATATAATGTCTTTCGAGTGAAGGAGGCATATTCATTGCCCTCTCCCAGGTATGACCAATGGCTGCCTGGAACCGCAGGGAAATAATCGGATGCTTTTATTATTCCTTCACCAGGCTGATTGCTGGGATCCTGATTGGTTTCTGCTGGGGTGCAGCCGCATAACAGTAAAGAGATTACAGTTATCATAAGAAATAATTTTTTCACATAATACCCCTTTCGTACCATAATCAGACCTATAACTGGTTGAAAGAACATTAGAGGATATAGACTCTGAGTATAGTATTTTAATTTAATGATAGAAATATCATCAGGTATAATATACTGCTAATTTTCATTATAATACACAGAGGGTTATAATTTATTTTGTAATCAACAGCAGCTGATTGGAATATCCAGGATGACCGCAGTGCAGTCGTGCTCGTGTGCAGGGGGGGTAGTAATGACTGAGCTCCGTAGAGACATGGTTAGAGATAGCTGGGTTTTAATAGCTAATGGAAAAGCCTTGAAACCATCAGATTTTCCCATCAATAAAAGCTCGGTATCTCTGTTAGGTGAAGAGATATGCCCTTTTTGTGAGGGGAATGAAGCACTTACACCCGGGGAGTTAGATGCCTTTCGTCCCAATGCTTCATTGCCCAACGAGCCAGGATGGCTGGTAAGGGCCATAACGAATAAGTATGCGATGTTCGCAATGAAAAATGAAGATTTAGAATTTTGCTGTTCCGGTATATACAGCCGCTGCAATGGTCTGGGTCAGCATGAAGTAGTGATTGAAACACCTCAGCATGGAATTCAGCTGCATGAACTTGAGGCCGATCAGATCGTCCTGCTGCTTAAAATGCTGCAGAAGAGATTTAGAGCTCTGGCTGCAGATGATCGTATCAAATATATTCAAATATACAAAAACAAAGGATTGTTTGCGGGTGCTTCTCAGGATCACAGTCACAGTCAGATCCTGGCTTATCCCATGGTGCCAGATAGAAATAAGGGTTTGCCTAAATACTTTAATGAGCACCGGCGGTGCTTAATGTGTCAGATGATAGAAGAAGAGACCGGGCAGGATAGGATTATTTATGAAAGCGATTATTTTATCATACTAAGCCCCTATGCAGCCAGGTTTTCTTACGAAGCCTGGATCATACCTAAAAAACACCAGAAATACTTTGCGGATATAGACGACCTTGAAATAAAAGACCTTCAGGCTGTGCTAAAGGGATATTTGGGATCCATGCTTGCTTGCTTGGCAAATCCTTCTTATAATATTATGATAAACAGTGCCCCGGTTAATGTATCGAAGCAGGATGGTTACCACTGGTACATAGAAATAATACCCCGGCTAGTTATTTCTAACGCAGTTGAGATAGCCAGCGGCTATTTTATTAACCCGGTGGATCCCGAATCAGCAGCGAAAATACTTCGTGATGGGCTGCTTATACAGTTTTAAGGTGGTGCTTTTTCAATCACATATAGAATATTTTAATAGACTTGAGGAAAAAAATATGTTGAAATTACTTTACCCGGACATGTTTGTGGAATCTATACTAGACATCTCTCTGGAGCAATTAAAAAACAGGAAAATAAAAGGTTTTATATTGGATTTAGACAATACCATTACTTTATGGAACAGTAACGAGATCAGTATCAAAGTTGATGAATGGTTTAAAGTGATAAGCGAGGGCGGTTTTAAAGCCTGCATACTATCTAATAATGGTGAAAAACGTATTCTTACCGTTGCCCAGAGGCTTGATATTCCGTATATCCATAGAGCAGCTAAACCTAACCCCCGCTCTTTTCTTCGGGCGGTACAGTTAATGGGGATAAAGCCAGAAGAAACAGCTGTTATTGGGGACCAGATATTTACCGATGTGCTGGGAGGAAATCGGGCCGGACTATTGACCATTCTAGTAGTGCCCCTGGATAATCGAGAGTTTATTGGAACCAAGATATCTAGAATGATGGAGCGTTTGGTAATACATAAAATTAGAGAACTGCATGGCATAAGCAAAAGATGATTGTGTAAATAAATGGTAATATAATAGTAATGGTATATGAGTTACTGGTTGAGCGAATGATAAAGCATTAGCTTCAGGTTGTTGATAAAGTCAGCAAAATGACAGACCGATGACAGAGGCGAAGATCAAGGCATGAAAGAAGTCCACGATTGAGACGTACTCAAGTACGTTGATTGAGCGGGCTTCTTGAAATAACGCAGAGATTCGCTTCCCTATTTTTGGTGAGCTTATGCGAACACCAAATTGTGGTGCTGTAAGTGTTTTTGTCATCGGTCTGGAGCGAATGATAAAGCATTCGCTTAAATATATTATCTGGGGAGAAAAATATTATGGATATAAACTGTCATACCAAATATATGGCGATTATCGGTAACCCGCTTGGACACAGCCTTTCACCGGTTATGTACAACGGTCTTTTCCACCAAAGAAAGTTAAATTGTATTTACTTGCCTTTTGAAAGCCAGGCTGACGACCTGGAGAATGTGCTGAAGAGTCTGAAAACCCTGCATTTTATAGGCTTTAATGTTACTATACCTTTTAAGCAAAAGGTGATCCCCTTTTTAGATGAACTGTCTTCAGCGGCCAGGGCATGTCAGGCTGTAAACCTGATAAAAAATGAAGGTGGTCTTTTGAAAGGTTATAATACTGATGGACAAGGATTTGTCAGAGGTTTGATCCAGTCTGGAGTCACCCCTCGGGGGAGGGTCATATTCATCGGTGCTGGTGGAGCGGCCAGATCGATTGCCTATGAAATGGCCCGGGCTGGTGTGCTGCGGGTGGATTTTCTGGATATTGATTATCAGCAGGCAGAGAATATGGCTGAATTTATTTCTACCCAAACAGGCATTCAAGCATTTCCTGCTTTGATGAATCAGGCAGTTTTTAATGAATTAGCACCAGATACCGATATAGTCATTAATTGTTCCCCGGTAGGAATGTTTCCCAGGGTTGATGCATCACCCCTGGAAAGTCTGGTCGGGATAAGAACAGAAACTGTAATATGTGATATCATATATAATCCCCGGAAAACCAAACTGCTTGATATGGCAGAATCAAATGGACTTAAAACCGTTGACGGTTTGCCCATGTTTATTAATCAAGCTTTGCTTACCCTGGAAATCCTTCTGCAAGAGAGTTTTGCCGCGGCAGAACTTGAGGAGGTAGTTGGCTATTATATCAAATAATAAAGGTTTTACGTTGATCGAACTGCTGGTGGTTTTGCTTATACTATCATTGTGTCTGTCCTTATCCTGGCCTGCACTTAATAGAGTCTACCAGCATTATGCTCTAAACACCTCATCTTCACAACTGGCTTGGACACTGCGTTACGCACGCAGCCAGGCCATGCTGCAGGGTCAACCTTGTAATATTCGGTTTTATGTGCCGGTAAACCGGTACCGGAACGAAACAGATACCTACACCCTGGCTGAAGGGGTAGAATATGCAGGGGTACCTACCTTTCCCAGTCGAATAGGAAGTATACCCGTATGCAGTTTTAGTCCTTCTGGAGCACCGGCGGGAGGAGGAACGGTGGTGCTTAAAAATGGGCTTAATGATAAAAGATATATCATAGTAAATCCAGTGGCGGGGAAAGTCAGGATATCTGATAAACCGCCTGAGAATTGGTAATATCAGGAGAGGGGAGAGAGCATGATCTGTCAGCTGTTATTTATATTTTTTGCCAGAATTATCGATGTATCATTAGGTACAGTACGTATGATACTGGTCATCCGCGGGGATAGGGTATTAGCGTCAATCATAGGATTTTTTGAAATACTTGTCTATACAGTTGCCCTGGGTATGGTAGTGGGGTCACTTAATGATCCGCTAAAACTAACAGTATTCTGCCTTGGTTTTTCGCTGGGAGTATTTTGTGGAAGTTTTCTGGAGGAAAGGCTGGCTCTGGGTTACAGGTTGGTACAGGTAACCATAGGCCGGGAATGTTCCGATCTTGCTGATGAACTTCGGGAAGCAGGTTATCCGGTTACTACCTGGGAAGCGGTAGGACGGGCAGGGCCGAAACTTGTTTTGAATATTATTATCAAACGTAACCTGGCCAAAAAAGTGGCTGATCGGATACATGAGAAAGTGCCGGAGGCATTTATTGTGGTAATGGAACCCAAACAATTTACTGGAGGATATATTATCAAAAAATAGGAGGTAAGTGTTTTGCTTAAATTTTACACTGCCGGAGAATCTCATGGGAGAGGATTGGTAGGCATCATAGAAGGTATGCCAGCTGGTCTAAAAATAAACGAAGAATATATCAATAAAGAACTGAGCAGACGCCAGCAAGGACATGGCCGGGGAGCCAGAATGAAAATTGAGAGCGATCAGCTGGAAATTTACTCGGGGGTTAGAAATTGCATCACCTTGGGAAGCCCTATATCTTTTGTCATACCCAATCAGGATCATAAAAACTGGCAGGACATTATGGGCTCGGGAGTATGTAAGAATATAGATGATAAAGCAGTCAAAAGACCAAGACCCGGTCACGCTGATCTGCCTGGTGCTATGAAGTATAATCATTACGATATGAGGAATGTGCTGGAGCGGGCCAGCGCCAGAGAGACTGCTGCCAGGGTTGCGGCCGGCGCATTTTTTAAGCAATTATTGGCCGCTTTTGACATATATATTTATAGCGAGGTAGTTGCTATAGGTGCAGTGAAGTATCCGGGTTATGAGATCAATGTTGAAAACCTGTCTGGATTTTATAACATAGTTGAAGCCTCACCAGTACGATGCTGCAGTAAGGAAATGGAAGTCAGTATGATAGAGACCATAAACCAGGCCATAGAGGCTGGTGAATCACTGGGAGGATGTTTTGTTACTGGAGCGGTAGGTGTTCCGCCTGGGCTGGGCAGCCATGTGAGCTGGGACAGGAAATTGGATGGCAGGATTGCGGGTATGCTGATGAGTATCCCGGCTATAAAAGGTGTAGAAGTCGGAGATGGTGTTATCAGTTCAACCAGCCCGGGCTCCCAGGTACACGATCAAATTTATTACCATCAGGATCGGGGTATATATCGACAAAGCAACCGGGCTGGGGGAATCGAAGGCGGCATAAGCAATGGTGAAATCTTATGGGCTCGGGCTTATATGAAGCCTATACCGACCTTAATGAGACCACTGAGCAGTGTTAATACTGAAACATGGTGTGCTGAGAAGGCGGTAATTGAAAGAAGCGATGTATGTGCTGTGCCTGCAGCTTCTATCGTGGGAGAAGCTATGATGGCCTATATTCTGGCCGGAGCATTCATGGAAAAGTTTGGTGGAGACAATATAAGAGAAACAGAACAGTCGTTAAGTAGTTACCGGACTTATTTAGAAAAGGTGTGGAAATGGGAAAAAATATAATATTAATTGGGTTTATGGGTACAGGTAAGAGTACCGTTGGCATCAAGTTGGCGGAAAGACTAAAAATGCAATTCATCGATATGGACCGTGAGATAGAGAAGTTGACCGGGATGAGTATCCCTATGCTATTTAAAAAGCATGGAGAAATAAGATTCCGCTCGGAGGAACAATTAATGTCGCAAAAGCTGGGCAGGTGCAGCAATTTGGTAATTGCAACCGGCGGTGGGGTAGTTCTCAATAGCGAAAATGTTGAGGCCTTAAGAAACAGCGGCATACTTATTTGTCTGGATGCAGATCCCAGGGTCATATTAGCCCGAGTCAATCGCAAGAAGGGCAGTCGACCTTTGTTGAAAAAAAACCTGGGAGCAGAAGATATTGAAAAAATGCTGAATGATCGTGAAGATTATTACGCGCTGGCTGATTATCGGATTGATACCAGCGGTAAGGAAATGGATAAGATCGTCCAGGAGATAATTCAGCTGGTCAAAAAGCCAACTAACCGCAGGGTGGGGTAAGCAGCAGAAGCCTTATCTCGGTACGGAAAGGATGAACGATAGTGGGTGAAGTCTGGGTTGACCTGGGAGGGGACAGGTCTTATAGAGTAATAATTGGAGCAGGAATTCTGGATGAAACCGGCAAACTACTGGCAAGATGCATGGGTCAACGAAAAGTTATGATTATCAGCAACCCGCTGGTTTTCTCCCTCTATGGTGAACGAGTCATAAATGCACTTCAATCAGCAGGTATGAGAGTTCACACTGCTCTTATACCCGATGGTGAGGAATACAAGAATATGCAGCAGGTTAACAGCATGTTGGATGAAGCAGTTGCCGCTGGTCTGGAACGATCCAGTTTAATTCTTGCGCTCGGTGGAGGGGTAGTTGGAGACTTAGCAGGTTTTACTGCTTCAATATACCAGAGGGGGATAAGCTGCATACAGGTGCCTACTACCTTATTATCTCAGGTAGATAGCAGTGTGGGAGGTAAAACAGCTGTTAATCATCCCCGGGGAAAAAATATGATTGGGACTTTTCATCAGCCTTCTCTGGTGATTATTGATACTATGACTCTGACCACCCTGGCAGAAGATGAATACCGTGGGGGCCTGGGTGAAGTAGTGAAATACGGGGTTATATATGATCGGGCTTTATTTCAGCTATTGGAAGAAAAAGCTTTGATGCTCAAAGAGAGAGAACAGACTGCGGTACAGGAAATCATTTATCGATGTGTAAAAATCAAAAGCGAAATAGTAGCTGAAGATGAAAGAGAATCCGGATTAAGAATGATTCTGAATCTGGGTCATACATTTGGTCATTCTTTGGAGAAACTTGGTAATTATAAAAGCATAAAACACGGAGAGGCCGTTGCGATAGGTACTTTAATGGCATCTTGGTTAGCCCGGGAGCTGGATTTACTGGACGACCGCTCGGTAAAAAGGATAGCCGCATTATTTAAAGAACTGGGTATGGCCATGTCCTTTCCCCTTTATAAAGCGGAAGATATTTACGAAGGTATGCTTAATGATAAAAAAGTAAAGGATGATATCTTAAGAATTGTTGTACCCAAAGGAATAGGTGGATATGAGATAATTGATAACCCGGGCCGGGATCTGCTGCTTAATATTATTAAAAATGCTGCCGAGTTGTGATAGCAAATTATTAGTCGGATACTTCCGTCACTTATTCACGTTGTTCCAGTGTTCCACAGCTTCACTTAACTCGGCCATGGCTTCATTTTTATCTCGTAGTTGAATGTAGGCATCCATTCTGGAAATATTAACATTGATAGCATTAATTTCATCTTTTTCAACACTGAATTGTATGCGGGGCACTAAATCTTTCCAGGAATCGCTCAATTCCTTAAAACTATTTTCTGCTTTATCCCAGTCCGCTGAGTTCAAATCACGGTTTAAAGCATTAAAATCATCTGACATGGATTTTTTGAAATAGCTGCCGCTGTTCATTACCAGTGCAAAAAAAATTAATACCGTAACAATACAGATGTAATAAATTATCTTTTTCATAAAACCACCCTTAAAAGTGACCATTTAACCAGGCTGATCTATTAATTTATCTATATATAAGCTGGCAGATGCTTGATTATAGGTTGCTACAAAAACTTCGGAAGGACTATTGATTCCATTTAATTTTAATTGAGTATCCAACCAGATTCGATCCAATCCTGCTGCTTTCAGATTACCCTCAATAACTATTCCGCTGTAAATAAGTTCTGTACTGAGCCCGCTGACCGGCGGCGTTATGTTCATATCACTTGGAGTTGCACACTGATATTCAGGTTTAAGCAGAACTGATAACTGGCCGTTAGTCTCGAGTATTGCAAAATCCACCCGACTGAGCTCAAACACATCTTTGTTCCTGAGCTGCTTCAGGAGATCCGCTATCGTATAACGTAACTTCTTCATATTATCTTCCATCACCAGGCCATTTTTGATCAGAATAATAGGTTCGCCAACCAGATAGCGGTTGGCATGTTTCGATCTGAAGGTTATCAACTGCAGTGCGAAGACGGTAACAGTCCAGGTAAACAGACCGACCCAGTGCGGCCAGGCGCGGCTGCTAAGGTCTACCGAGAGAGATGCCGCTATGGAACCGATAGTGATACCCAGTACATAATCGAAAAAGCTTAACTGGCTGATTTCCTGCTTGCCCAGTAAACGGGCAAAAACAAAGAGAGTAAAAAAGCCGATTAAACTTCTAACTAAAACTACCAGAGCTTCATTCAGAGATAACACCTCAATCAAGAATAATTAATGATATTATGTGTCTGCAGGATGGTTATCATTCGCAAGCTGTGAAGATGGCATTATGATTATGTCAAATTGAACTCAAGCAGTGAAGAATTGACGGGAATGATTTTTCTTAGTATTTTATTAGTATCAATAAGAAGATAAGTTCAAAATGCGACAGTTTGAGAACCGACCACGGTTGCATTAGGTTGGAGGAAAAACAATGGATATTAAAGAAGCAATTGATATTGCCATACAAGAGGAATTAAAGGCTGCTGAAAGGTACCGCAAGATGTCTAAGGAAGCCGAAGATGCTGAAACCAGGCTTCTGCTGGAACAGCTGGCCAGGGAAGAAGACATGCACTATCGTAAATTGAGTGAAAGACTTAAAGCCATCAGATTAATGGGATAATGTGAAGTATTCTTTAATGTGCTGCACCACCACCGTTTAGAAGGATACTTCCCAGGATGATCAACAGGATGATAATAAATAGGGGGATTGAGGTCAGGATGATTTTCCGCTTAAGATGAGTCTCACCCTGCAGGTATTCAGCAATCATGTGGGTAAGGTAAGTGGTTAAACCAGAGAATAAGAGCACGATAACAAACTGGGCAATTCCGGGTACAATATTGTATGCCCCATAAGCCAGGTTTTTCCAGAGGGAATGGCTGTAATAGGCCAGAACAATAAACTCGATCAGTCCCGCAGCAAACTGGAAAACCAGGCTTTGCTTTTGTATGGTAGTATTGAGCTCCATCAAATCACGTATTTTTTCCTGGGTCGCAATATTGGTTCGGCTGTTCATGATATCTATTCTGCTGCGTACTACGTCAATAGCTGCCTGATGACTATCCCGGGAGTTTTTCAGCATATCATTAAGGTCTGCTATAGAATCCAGTCTATTTAAAAACGGGCGGCTGATTATATCAACCGTATCCTGCTTAAGGTTCAAGGCGGGTTCTGCTTTCAGCTGACACATAAAATTCTTTGTGGAAGCTTCCAGCCGCCGGTGGCCTTCGCCGACCACACTGCTGTCTCCGGCTATCATCCCATAGGAGTAAGATAATTCTTGAATCTGCTCTTCCAGTTCTTCAACCTGTTTTATGTTGCTCTCTTCGGTGACCAGATGGGAGTGAAGAATTTGTGACAGCTTACGGTCCAGTTCGGACCGTTCTTCTGCTATCATTCCGGTACGATCCCGCAGCAGGTTAGAAATCATTCGCGTCTCGATATACCGTGACTCTATCAAGGGAAGACCATAACCCATCAAACGAGCGGTATTTGTGTCATAGTTATCGGGTTGACAGGCATAATAGACATGATGGGCAGCAGGTATAAACCTGGCCATTTGTCCAGCTTGCATAGGCAAAATATGTTCTACTCTACGATTGGAAAGGGCCTGAATACTATCAATAAGGTCCTGCCAGGAAAGTTCTGTGCTCAGCAGTACTGTGGTCTGCCCCAGTAATTCATTCTTAGCCAGTCGGCTATCTTCTGCTTCAGCTAACCTTTCCAGACTATCCCGTACCAATAATTCTTCATCAAGTATCTGAACTACCAGGACTCTGCTCTTTTCCTGTTCCAACTCATAAAATAGGCTGCCCGCCCTGCTTTGGGCCTGTTCTTTAATTAAATTATCCGGGGATAGGTATTGAAATCCAGCTGACTTCAGGCTGTCCAGTACAGGTTCAATTTTATAGGCATCATCAGACAAATAGAAATAGTACCTGAATACACCTGTTATGCCAGACATAATAATCCCTCCCATGATTACTCTCACAACTTTCGTTGTTAACATAATAATGACTGCGGAGCAGCTGAGCATGGTGCTTTATCACATCGTCAGCTCTTTCTATCCGGAACCTTTTCGGGTTGGATCCCCTTTTTAAAAAAGATAGCAAAAGGGAAAGGTAATGTCCAGTAACTTCCATCAAGAGAGAGTTGGGAGTTCTATCATACGGATAGTGAACTCGAACCTTAGAGACGTATCTGCTGCCTGGAGATCAAAGCATTCTGGTGGAACCCGGATACATTCAGGATTAATCCCACTTCATCTAAAGTCCTGGCTCAAATAGCCGATAATTACATAGATAGAAGGCACAGTCAGGGTACTTTGAGACCAGAACAAATGTAAATAAAGATAAAATGAAGGGTTTTTATAAAAAACAAACCATAAAATTGTTGAATAGAGCCGGTGATAGATGTATAATAATGTAAATTATGTAAATAATTCGGCAAATATGGCTGGGGATTAAGGAGATCTTTATGGCAGGTCAACACAAGATGCTGGGTGAAATACTAATTGATATGGAACTCGTTTCATATCAGCAGTTGGAGGCGGCACTTTCTGAACAGAACCACAGCGGTGAAAAATTAGGACAGATATTGGTTCAACAGGGTATAATGAGCGAACCACAGCTCATGGAGACATTGGAATATATTCTTGGCATACCCCAGGTTAGAATAAGCAATATAGATATAGATCCAGAAGCAGTGAAGCTCATATCACCTAACATCATTAAACAGTATAAACTCATGCCTTTATGTAAGTGTCATGGGAGCATTACGGTTGCTATGGCAGATCCATTGAATCAGCAGGCCATAGATGATACTCGCATGTCGAGTGGACTGGAGGTAATACCCCTAATTGCCAGTGTAAAGGAGCTTGATATTGCAATCCAGCAGTACTTAGCATTCAATCCAGATCCGAATATGGAAAAATTAATTGACGAATTCAATGATAAATACTGCAGCACAGAGATGCAGAAAAGAGATTTGCAGCTGGTTAAAATTGATTATGACGCTCCAGTAATACGCATGGTAAATTCAATATTAACTCAGGCTGTTCATGGCAACTGCAGCGATATACATATAGAACCACAGGAAACCCATACCCGGGTAAGATTCCGTATGGACGGTGAACTACATGAAGTAATGACTCTGCCCCAGAGTTCAGAAGCGGCTGTTATTTCTCGGATCAAAATCATGTCGGGAATGGACATTGCAGAAAAACGTATTCCCCAGGATGGACGGTTTCGGATGCAGTTTGACAGCCGGGAGGTCGATTTTAGGGTATCGACGCTTCCGGCTTTTTGTGGAGAAAAGATTGTGCTTAGAATCCTGGACCGTAATAATTTAATAACTCAAATAGATAGGCTGGGATTATCTTCGGAAAATCGTAAAAAACTCCTTTTTCTGAGTCATCGTTTGTTTGGTATGATACTTATCACCGGCCCAACCGGCTCAGGAAAGACTACCACTCTTTATTCGATACTCTCGGAAATAAACTCCGAAAATAAAAACATTATCACCCTGGAAGATCCGGTGGAATATTCGCTGGCAGGAATAAATCAAGTACAGGTAAATACTAAAGCAGGATTGAGTTTTGCCCGAGGGCTTCGCTCAGTATTGCGGCAGGATCCGGATGTTATCATGCTGGGGGAAATAAGGGACCAGGAAACTGCCAAAATGGCGGTGCAGGCTGCATTGACAGGACATCTGATGATTTCTACCCTGCATACCAACAGCGCAACTGGAGCACTGGCGCGTCTCAGCGATATGGGCATAGAAAATTTCCTGATATCTTCAGCTCTATCTGGAGTAGTGGCCCAGCGCTTAGTTCGCAAACTATGTCCCAACTGCCGCATCAACTACATATTGGATACAGATACTGCCATCAGATTGAAGCAGCCTGATCTTGCCGGGCATGTTTTCTACCGGCCCGGGGGATGTAATATGTGCCGCCAGTCAGGATATGCTGGCCGTCTGGCCTTGCATGAGATTTTGCTGGCAGGTTCTAGAATAAGAACCTTGATAGCCTGCGGCAGCGCCTCGGAAAATGCCATACAAGATATGGCATTTGAAGATGGCATGAAAACTATACTGGAAGATGGAATAGGTAAGGCACAGGAAGGGCTTACCTCTCTGGAGGAAGTTATAAAATCAGTATTGCTGGAAGGAGACGACAATGCTTATCAATATAATGGATATTCTAACTAAAGGCATAGAGTATAGGGCATCGGATATACATTTGACCGTTTCACGGCCGCCTCTCTATAGGGTGGATGGGGAATTGATATCCGACCCGGGAGACCCAGTTTTAAGCCCAACCGATACTGAAAAACTAGCACAAGAGCTGATACCTGGTGAAGCTGCCAGGCATGAATTCGAAATTAATGGGCAGGTGGATTTTTCCAATTCCTTTTCGGGTATAGGGCGTTTCCGAGCCAACATATACCGGCAGAGAGGTTCGTGTACAGCTGCAGTACGTCTTATCCCGGTTGAAATACCTACCATAAGTCAATTAAACCTGCCCCCTATCGTATCCAACCTGGCCTTGAGAGACCGGGGACTCATCCTGGTGACTGGAGTGACTGGCAGTGGTAAATCCACTACTCTGGCGGCCATGATCGATCACATAAACGAGAACCGAAAAAGACATATTTTAACCCTGGAAGATCCCATAGAATATCTGCATAAACATAAAAACTCAATAATAAATCAAAGGGAAATCGGAACCGATACGGCATCATTCAATCAAGCACTCAAGGCTACTTTAAGACAGGATCCGGACGTTATATTAATAGGAGAGATGAGAGATTTAGAAACTATCGCTACAGTTTTGACAGCGGCTGAGACTGGTCACCTGGTTATGGCTACTCTCCACTCCGGGAGTGCTGCAAGTTCGATTGAACGTATTGTAGATGTTTTCCCTACTGATCAACAAAGACAGATTCGGATACAGTTAGCATCATGTCTGCAGGGGATAATAACCCAGCAGTTGTTAATGAGGCATGATATATCGGGACGCACAGTGGCTGCCGAAATTCTGATCGCTACTCCAGCTATTAGAAATATGATCAGAGAAAACAAGGTGCACCAGATATACTCTGCCATGCAGACCGGGCAAGCAGTAGGGATGGTTACTATGGAAAAATCAATAAAAATCCTTTACGGTGAAGGGATAATAAGCAGGGAGGAATATGAACGCCTGGGTGGCAGTATGGAAATTAAGTGAATCAAAATATATTGATCTAAGCTCTTTTACAGAGCTTAGATCAATTCTGCTATAATATACAGTTTCTCTTAGCTAATGCTCACCTTACTTCGTAATTCATCTTCTTTTTAGATTCTTTTCTTTTTCTATGTGCAATTTTCTTGGTGCGATAATTACATAATTGCTGTGACAGAACTGCCGGATAATCAGGCAGGCTGTCTTTTCAACCTTAATATTAGATAAGTTTTATTAAAAAGGAGGGTTTGCCACTGGAGTTTGCATATCGGGTAAGAGATAAAGAGGGAAGCATGATTACCGGAAAGGTGGAGGCACAGAATGAGAATGCAGTGATAACCAGTCTACTGAGAGAGCATTACTGCATTCTGGAAGTTAAAGAGATTAAAGGGAACCCGGCCATCCACATGGATATGTTCAAAGCGGTTGGTTCGAAAGATTTGCTGCTCATGACCAGGATGCTGGCAACTATGCTCGCTGCTGGACTGCCAATAATACGTGCCCTTAACATTTTGCATCAACAAACCCATAATAAAAATCTCCAAAAGATCCTTATTAGTATCAGAAATAGTATCGAAAGGGGTTCTGCTCTGCATGAGGCTCTGGCTCAATATCCGAAAACTTTTAGTCCTGTTTACATTAATATGGTTAAGGCCGGTGAACTGGGTGGCGTCATGGAACAGGTATTGAGCCGGCTGGCTGAACACCTGGAAAGGGAAAGAGAGATAAAGAACAAAGTAATAACTGCGTCGATCTACCCGGCACTGATCCTAATATTCACCACCCTGACGGTTATATTTATATTAATTTTTGTCATGCCGACATTTGTAGGTTTATTTGAGTCGGTGGGAGCAGATTTGCCTCTTCCCACTCAAATATTGATTGCATTTTCTAGTTTTTTAAGAAATAACCTGCTGTACCTGAGTCTGGCTGCCATAGGCTTAATTTATATAACTAAAAAAATAGGTCAATTACCTGAGGGAAGGTTTTATTTGGATCGCCTTTATTTAAAACTGCCGGTAATTGGGAGGCTTAATTCACGGATATTAGAATCTCGTTTTGCGCGAACCATAGGTACCCTCTTAAGTGCTGGAATGCCGATCCTGCAAGCTATGGAAATTGTAGAAGGAGTAATAGGAAATGCATATGTATTGAAAGCATTGGTACAAGCAAGAGAGAATATCAGCGAAGGTCAATCTATTGCTATGCCACTGCAGGCTTCCGGGGTTTTCGCACCGATGTTAACCCAGATGATATCTGTGGGTGAGGAAACCGGGGCTTTGGATGAAATGCTGTCAAAAATGTCGGATTATCATGACCAGGAGGTTATGCATACCGTTGAGCAAGCTATGGCAGCGATTGAACCGCTGCTTATACTAGGCATAGCGATACTTATTGGGTGGGTGGTTATGGCAACTCTTTTACCTGTATTTGAACTGGTTGGCACAACCTCCATCTAAATTGACCATGTGCTAAAACACAAGAGAGGAGGACGGAACACAGGATTATTATAGATATAATTTGATTTTATTCATATTGATCTGAGGAGGGTATTAGATGATGGATAAGATTAGAAAAGCAGGAAAAGACCAGAAGGGTTTTACCTTAGTTGAACTGGTGGTAGTAATGGCCATACTGGTGCTGCTGGCAGCACTGGCGGTTCCTAAATTCGCTAGTGTGCTTGCCAATGCCCGAGGTGATGCGAATGACACTAATTTAATAATGCTGCAGGAAGCGGTAGATCTTTATATCAGCAGTGAAAATGCTGCGAAAGCTGATATGGATGATTTTGATGATCTGATCGACAAGGAGTATCTGAAGGAAATGCCAGGTCCACCAGCCGGATATACGGCGTATACCGTTACTGATGGCGTGGTTGGTGGCGGAGAAGCAGAAAGTCCTTAAAAACACTTTATTTAAGGTAAAGGGACAGCAAGATGATGATGAACAGCCTGATAGTATTTATTTTCTCGTTAATGATCGGTTCCTTTATAAATGTCATCATATACCGGTTACCTTTAGGAAAATCCCTGATCTGGCCGGGCAGTTTTTGCCCGGCCTGTAGTCAGGCCATTAAGGCCCGTGATTTAGTGCCGGTTATAAGCTATATAGTACTGAATGGGGAATGCCGCCATTGCAGGGCCAGGATCAGCCTCCGTTACCCTCTGGTGGAACTTCTAACCGGTACGGCCTTTTTGTTAGTGTACCTGAATTCAGGCAGTACTATCTGTATGGCCGCTGGCTTATTTTTAACCGGCTTACTCATTGCCAGTGCCTTTATAGATATTGATCATGGAATAATACCTGATAAGCTTACTGGAATTGGAATAATAGTGGGTTTATTACTTTCGCCGTTCACTGTTACACCTTTGTCGGCAGCTGCCGGGTCTTTATTATTCGGGGGTATATTATTCAGTGCTGGGGTATTAAGCGGTGGGGGGATGGGAGGAGGTGATATAAAGTTGGGTCTGGCCATTGGAGTCTTTTGTGGGCTGCCCAATGCGGTTCTGGCTTTTATCATCTCTTCTCTGGCAGGCGGGGTATGGGGGGGATTTCTGTTAATGACCCGTAGTGCGGGAAGAAAGAGCACCATGAAATTTGGGCCATTTCTAGCTCTGGGTAGTTATTTGGCCTATGTTTACGGAAGCCAGATCATAAATTGCTATTTTAGAATACTGGGGCTTCAGTAAACCGTTAAATAACGGTGCCAAATTTGTTGGTCGGGTGGATATTACGAACAGGATAAGGAGTAAGGTTATGCGTTATTTAAAGGAGTTACGCAAGAATCTTGCAGATGAAAGAGGCTTGAGTCTGCTCGAGGTGGCGGCTGCACTTTATATTGTGGCCCTGATAGTTATGGGAGTACTCAGCACATCTACTACTTCTGCACTCTGGATCAGCGGCGCTCGAGACCAAACCATGGTGTCTGCTTATGCTGCATCTATCATAGATGTTTTGTGGAGCAATTCGGTGCAGCTTCATGAACAGCTGCAGAATGTTAACCCCTGGATAGTTGTTGATGAAAACACCACGGATGCTGCATTTACTTTTACTTTATATGATGAAGATATATCATTAGAGGCCCCGGAGGATATACACACCACCATTACTGCCAGCTGCTTCGATGACAGGGTTTATTATGACGGAATTTCACCTGATGGTATTTGTGAGATCGGGACCGGTGATAACGCTGAACCAATATTTTTTTATGGCAATCTTATTGAGGTGAATGTTGAAATGCAGTGGGCCGATGGTACAGGCAATTACAAACTTTCCACGATTCTTGGGGCCAGGTAGCTGTATGAAACCTTTTAATAGTGAAAAAGGGTTTACTATGGTAGAAATCATTCTTGCTCTGGCTTTGATAGCTTTGCTTATGAGCGGCCTGATGGCTGCATACTGGGTATCCAGCAATGCTTTAAACCAGGTAACAAACATGAGCGAAATGCAGTACACGGTACGAGAAGCTCGACAAGTGATACTAAAAGATATCCATAGCAGTGAAAGCGCAGAGGTAATAGGTTTAGATGGCGTCCAGGTATATCCGGGTGAGGCCGGCAGTCGTTTGGGGCTGATAATTCCAGTTATACAGGAAGAGGATGTGGAGTATATTGCCGTCTGCTATTACATTGAAAATGGCAAATTATACCGGGAGAGATTTATGCTGCATGATAAACAGAACAGCGGAAATGACCAATTTATGGATAAAATTCCAGTGGCCGACCATATGATTTCGCTAAGTTTTTCAAAGTCTATGACCGGAGTTATCGAATATGAATTGATATCCGGATACGATAGAAACACCTTCCGTATATCGGGCCGAGCTGGTAGTAAGATGGACTACAGCATAGACGGGATATAGGAGGAGTGGTCAAAGGATGGCTGAAAAGATCAAAGCTCTAATAGTCCAGCAGCGGGGGAGTGCTGTAATTGTGGCATTATTTGTACTTATGGTAATATGCCTGATGGGTACAGCTATTTTGACTGCTGCAGCAGTGGAAAGAAAAGTTGTGGTATCACAAAATCGGGTAGAGATGCTCAGACAGGCTGCTGATGCTGGTGTACAAGTGAGCCGAAATATAATAATGAATTATCTGGCAGCCGGGCAAGCCATTCCTGCAATTGATGATATCTATCTGGAAAATGGGTGCCGGGTAGAAATAACCTGCGATCTTAGTTCCATAGATGAAGACGGTGTTATAAGCGTCACTTCCCGGGCATATATGGAAGACGCTGATGGAAGTGTAATGGCCAGCAAAGCTGCTAGAGCCGACCTGCTGGTTGACTGTTTGCCCAGCTGTGTGGTCAGGGCGAGTACTCTTGAACTGGCCGGTAGGTATTACCCCGCTGTGTCAGGGAAAGAAATTGACGAATTGGGTAATCAAGATTGGGATGTGAATAATACCGAACCAGGATTAGCGGGAGATCCAGACCAACCCTGGTTTTATCCCTTGAATGGCCCATCATATAACAACTTTAATGAAGAATATCAAATCAATCATCCATATTTTGAGCTAAGCACTCAGCAATGGCCGGGCATACCTGATCCTGATTATACCTGGCGAGTAGATTACGTATATGCTAGTCTGGCTGAACAGGATTTTCATGATTTGGAGAATAGTATGATTCACATAGCGCCTTTTTACCATCCATATGGATACCTGGAAATAGTTGATAAAGAAGGTCACCCAGGCCAAATAGGACTTGCACAAGGCTGGAATAATACTCTTACTGCTGATGAACAAAATGGATTATTTGAAAATACTTTAACCAATCCTAACTGGGGCTGCTATATGTCAGAAGAAAACTGCCAATCAGAAGTAATCAATGCACTTATATCATATGGGGGCAGTATAGTTTATCCGGAAAAGGTGTTTAGATCACAGGATTTTGTTAAGACGACTCAAGTTATTGAAGACTTACCGGCACCAACTTTATCCTCCGAACTTCTGCGAAGCTATCGGGAGCTGGCCTTGCTGTGCCCGGAATGGGAGTATATACCGGAAGATTCCGATAAGCTGGAATTTAATGGCGGTAAATACGAAATCGACATAGGCAGCCTGAATCAAACTTATATATTTATTGATTGTCCAGCCGCAGAAACGGTTGTACTCGACTTTAATGCAGTGTTAAGCCCTACCGGCTACCGTTTGTTAGACTGGCTGGATGGCAGTATCGGACCCTTTTTCGGTTTACTAAAAAATGAACACCGAAGTGTGATCATTGTATCAACTGCAGACCTGGAATTAAATATGGATAATATAATGTTTGAACATTTGAGCAGTGATACGCGATTTTATGTTATCTCTGAGGGGAATATTAATCTAACCCTGGCCCCGGTTATTTTGGAATTCCCCCACTCCCCCAGAAATATCCGGGCTTTTTTGCGGGCAGGAGAAAATATTCATATTCATTCTAAAGTTAGCGGGTGCAATTATACCGGTCTTATATATGCCGGAAATCACTTGTTTATCCAAATGGAAAACCTTGAAGGGATACAGGAGGATGAACAATATTTCCGGATTGAGAAAAACGACACTATAATCCAGCAGTTTCCAGAATCATGGGCTTATCTCGGCATGGCCCCTATCATTGCTTACACATATCTTGACTGATGTTTGGAGGAGGTCGATTCCTTGAACGTATCCGGTTTAGGCCTGGACATAGGCAGCGTGAAAATAAAAATAGCCAGAGTTAAGAAAAAGGGAGCCGGTGTAAAACTTATGAGTTTCGGCAGCCGCGAAACCCCCAAAGGTGTAATCGAAGGAGGGATCATAAAGGATCCTGACACCCTGGGAGATGCCATCGCAGATATGGTAACAGAGCTGGGTTTAAGAAATATGGCAGTAACAACAGCGGTATCCGGGCCTCAGGTATATACTCGTATAATTTCCATGCCCAGGTTGGCTTTGGATGAACTTCGTAAAGCAGTCAGGTATGAAGCTGCTGCTTTCCTGCCTATTCCAGCTGAACAAGCGGCCATGGATATATTTCCTATTCGTGAATACCAGGATCATGAAGGAGCCAGGGTGGAGCTTTTCTTTGCGGCGGTAAGGCGCAGTCAGGTGGAGAAAATAAAGACCGTATGCAAACTGGGTAAATTAAAATTGCAGACCATAGAGATTGAAGCACTGGCCCTAAACCGACTATTCCTGAATGAAAGAAGTACCAGGGCTCAAGCATTTCTGAATATAGGTGCCTCCCGTTCGTATTTTTCAGTATATAAAGAAGGAGTACTTGTTTATAATAGGAATTTTTCGTTCACCTACTCGGGTTATCAACCTGGGACGGTCTTTCCATATAGTGAACCCAGCCCTATGTCGTCTGCATCTACCAGAAATGACCATGTGATAAAGGATATAGTGAATGAAGTTGCTCGTTCAAGTGAGTATTTTCGATTACAGCATAAGAATGAACTAAGCAAAATATTTATTACCGGCGGTGGAACGCGAATACCAGGTTTGGCTAAAGCTATCGCCTCGATCAACAGGTGTGAAGTGGAAGTCGGGGACGTTCTCTCTCGGGTAAGCCTTAGCGATCAGGTCAAACAAAAGGATTTGGATGAACTAAAATTTGATTTTGCGGTGGCAGTTGGCCTGGCCATAAGGGGTGGTGATTCTTGGAGCCCGACAAGGAAATAAGAATAAACCTTATCGAAAAAGATTATAAGGTGCTTGGCAGAAGAAAAAATATGATGATCTGCTTGTTTATTGCCTTATTAATGCTGAGTGGAATGCTTTACAGCTATACCTTGACCAGGGCCCGGGTAACAGCTTTGCAGGCCGAGAATGGCCGTTTAAAGAACGAGTATTCTAAGGCAGAAACATTGATCCAGAAGGTGGAGGACAATAAAACCGCTAACGACATACTGGAAGACAAAAGGAATAGTGTCTTACAAGTACAAAAGAGGCAGATTTCAACCCTGGAGATTTTGGATGAAATTGAAAAAACGATGCCTCCCGGTATAAGGTTGATCGAAATTGAAATAAGCTTAGAAAAAGTAACCCTGAAAGGATTTGCTCCTGCCCATACCCCGGAAGCATTATTATTATCTGGTCTAAGAAACAGTAATATGTTTGCCGATGTAGTTATCATTGCTTCTCATGTGAATGATAATTCCGGAGAAGTGTTATTTGAAGTGGAAGTTGCACGGGAAGTAGGTGAATAATGATATTAAGTGAGCGTGAAAAACATTTAATAGGCCTGCTCATCATTGTTGTGGGGGTATACATGTACTATCACTATCTGTTATCTCCTTGGCAGGGAACCCTTAACACAATCCAGGAGGAAAATCATTGCCTGTGCGATAAGATATTAGTGCAGCAAAAGCTGCTGCAGGATGAAACATTATTGGCAGAAGATAAGGCCTGGGATCAATTCAAATCCCTCTTGGATCAAGTTCCGGCTGCTCCCTGCATACCTGAAACAATAGCTTGCCTGGAGGAGACTGCTCAAAAATCAGGAGTGGTACTATTGAATGTAGACTATCGAAAATCGCCTGAAGCTAGCACAGCAGAGAAAACCAATACACAAAGGGGGTGGGAATCTGAGGATTTAGAGATACAGGTGAGAGGTGATTACCACAGCATTAAATCCTTTATTAAGCAAATTGAAAAAGAGACTTATAGAATCTATGTTATAAGCAACAGCCGGCTGCAGACCCCGATCCAGGCTTTGTCCAGCATGGGCGAACTTACTTTTGACCCTGCTAGCTCCAGTGCTTATGATCCTTCGAACATCAATGCGGAAATAAATATAAAAATATTTTATGACCATATTAGTATGCCGGGTGTTGTAGATGAAATGAAGGTAAATGGCGCAGGCAGCACTAATCCCTTTGAGAATCAGTGATCATGGATCGGCTAAACGATGATATCTTCGGCTATCGATTCCCAGGTTGGAATCCTATTCATCAATCCTAAACTGTCCAGGTATGGTAGATGTAATTCTGATTTTTTACAGGGTATTATACTTCTAAGAGGAGAAGGGGCCAGAGCATGTGCAATATGCAAAGCAGTCAGGATACTGAATTCTGTGATTGGTCTTAACTGTGGACGATAATAATAGGCTACAGCCTCCAAGAGCTGTCCATGGAATCCCCTGATTCCAAGAAAATAGGCGCCTAGTTCTGCATGAGTTATTCCAGTCAGCAGTTGTTCGGCTTCAAGCAGTGTCATCTTGTCAGCCGTCAGGATATTTCTTAAGTCGGTCTGGGTCTGAGGACTATTTAACAACAGCATATAACCTATGTTGTTTAAGATCCCGGCCATTTTTGCCTGTTGTGCCAGAGTGTAGTTTCCCGTTTCCGCCAGAGTTATTTTCAGAGCCAGATTTCCGATGGTGAAGCTGTTGTTGTTTATGGCTTCAGCAGTAGCCAGGATATGGGCTGGTAAATGCAGGTAATTATTGATGCCAGCATACATTATAATTGTTCTCGTCATATCCAAACCCAGGAGGGCAATGGATTGTTCAATATTGCTAACCCGTTGTCTAAGGCCTAACGCCGGCGAATTTACAATCTGAATTATTCGTGCGGAAATGGAACTATCATGTTCGATGAGTTTAGATATTTTTGCAATAGATGGATCAGGCAAGGCAAGTTCATCTATAACCTGGTAAAATATACCGGGTAAACTGGGCAGAGCATTGATGCGGGTGCATAGTCTGCGTATGGTATCACAACCTAGTATATCGCGAATAATACATATGCGATCTATATACTGCTTTAAGCTATAGGTGTCAATGGGTTCATTAATGAAATGGTGCACATATGGTAATGATTTGAGAACAGTCTCTCGGTCATTTTCCTTTATCAGGGCAATGCGTATCAAGTTGGGATGATTTTGGTTAAGGTCTTGTAAAAAAGGCCGACCACCCTCATTGAACAATGAAAGGTGGCAGATCAATAAATCTATGTTTTCTAGATTGAGTATATCATGCACAGCTTGTTCACTCGAAGCATAAAAAACCTGATGATAGTTATTTTCTGTGGCCAAAAGACTCTGCAGAGCCCGGTGCATATCTGGCTTATCATCTACTATAAGAATGGAAACATTCAATTTTATCATCCTTTACCTGCGTTATTTATGACATTGACTGCCATAATATGCTGATCACGCAAAATAAATAATATACAGCAACTGCATTTTTAAAGCCAGATTAAACGGATCCGATGCCAGGTTGGTGTTATGGCTAAAAAACAACCAATAGTCAAGGAAGAAACCAGATGTAGTATTTTATCTTTTAATCCATTATAAACAAGGCCTCATTAAATTTATTGATAATCGTAATATATATGTGAAGGTTTTCTTTATATCCATTTTAAAAATTTTGTCAGAAAAACGCAAGTTAATAATTCAAAATAATTAGTGCCAAGGTATTAAATTGGCAAGATAAATAGATAGATTATCTTGAATAGATCGTCAACTTCTGGTTGCAATACATTAAAATACCGAGGCAGATTCCATATGGTACCTTTGCTTTACTCACTATGCCAGGGAGAACAGTGCCAGGTTTGGTCTAGCTGGTTGTAGGACCCATCTCCTTTCACTGCTTGTGGGACAGGCGATTAAGTGCTGCTCCCTTCTTAATATTTCCAGTTTTATAAGGGCTCTTGATCAAACTCTTTATTAAACCAATATCTCAAATATGAAATGAATTTACCGGCAGGAATTTTATGTAAAAGTGTCGAAAGTTTCAATCGTTTATTACAATAATGAGGAGGTATTCTGGATTATGAAGCTTAAGAAGTTTACTGTTTTGATACTGGTGGCCATGCTGCTGAGTGTATTTGTGATTGGTTGCGGAAACGATGCTAAGACGGATTCTGAACCACCTGCGGAGCAAAGTGAAGCAATAAAGGTAGGATGGGTTTATATTGGTGTTCCCGGTGATTACGGTTGGACCTATGCCCATGATCAGGGCCGCGCGTACCTGGAAGATCAAATTCCTGGGGTGGAGTCCATCGTGCTGGAAAATGTTCCTGAGGGTGCAGATGCAGAGCGCAGTTTTGAGCAGCTGGCACAAGAAGGCTGCTCTATTATTTTTGGTACCAGCTTTGGCTATGGCGATGCCATGCTGGCAGTTGCCGAGAAATATCCTGATGTAAAATTCATGCATGCCACCGGTCTGCAGACTGCTGATAATCTATCTACGTATTTTGGGAGAATATACCAGGCTCGCTATTTAAGTGGTATGGTAGCAGGTGCTATGACTGAGAATAATACCATGGGATATGTAGCGGCGTTTCCCATTCCTGAGGTTATACGCGGCATCAATGCTTTTACCCTGGGTGCTCAGTCGGTAAATCCTGATGTAACGGTTAAAGTAGTATGGACTAATACCTGGTTTGACCCGGCTAAGGAAAAAGAAGCGGCCAAGAGCTTGTTGGAAGCGGGCTGTGATGTAATAGCTCAGCATCAGGATACCACTGAACCTCAAGTAGCAGCTGAGGAAGCTGGTAAGTACTGTGTGGGATATAATAATGATATGCATGAGTTTGCTCCAGAAGGCAATTTGACTTCTCCCATATGGAACTGGGGACCTTATTATGTTAATACGATTCAGGCGGTTATTGACGGGACCTGGGCCAGCGAATCTTACTGGGGCGGAATTGATGAAGAAATAGTCGATCTGGCACCTATCAGCGACAAGGTTCCTGCCACTGTAACAGAACAGGTCGAGGCCAAGAAAGAGGCCTTGAAAAACAAACAATGGGATGTATTCACCGGACCTATCATGGCCCAGGATGGAACCGAAAAAGCGGCCGAAGGCCAGGTTCTTACCGATGCTGAAATGCTGAGCATGGATTGGTTTGTAGCTGGAGTAGAAGGTTCCATATAGTAAGTATTATACTGGAGTAGTTTTAAGTGGGCGGCTGAATGTCGCCCCATATTGTTACCAAGTGGGCAAGATGACAGGCCTATAACAGGAGCGAAGATCAAGGCATGAAAAAGGCCTGCGATTGAGGCGGATCAAGGTATGGGGACGGACTTTCAGGCAAGGTCGCGTCCCCATACAGGGTACGTTGATTGAGCGGGCTTCCTTATTATTTGCGAGCGTAGCGAGTTTAGAAGTGCACCCTTAATCATCTGTGAGCATTGCCCCGGCCACCGGGGTTGTGCTGTGAGTGCACCCATAATGGTGCCGTAATAAAATGAAGGCACATTAGTTGCCCCGGCACGGGGTTGTCCTGTAAGGGCTTCTTTATTATTTCGAGCGAAGTGAGCTCAAATTGTTGTCCTGTAAGGGCTTCTGCCGTAAGCCTGAGGCGGTTTGAAGGCCGCCCTTTACCATGAAGGGGTTGTGAATTTGAAACAGATTCCAGTAATTGAAATGAAGGGAATAAACAAACGATTTCCCGGGGTTATTGCCAATGATAATATAAGTTTCCGGGTATATCCCGGAGAAATCCATGCCCTGCTGGGAGAGAATGGCGCCGGTAAATCAACCCTTATGAGTATTCTGGCCGGTCTGTATCGACCTGATAGCGGTACCATAAAGGTGCAGGGGAAAGTGGTGAGGTTTCATTCACCCAGGCAGGCCCTGGAAGAGGGCATAGGGATGATCTATCAGCACTTTCGATTGGTAAACAATTTTACTGTAGCGGAAAATGTAGTACTGGGTTCCGGGAATATAAATTGGAGTATCAATCACGAACTCATAGAAAAGGAGACTCAAAGGATATCCCAAAACTATGGTCTAAAAATCAATCCAGCCGCACGAGTACATCAACTTTCGCTTGGTGAACAGCAAAGAGTAGAGATTTTGAAAATGCTATATAGAGGCTGCGATATTTTAATAATGGATGAGCCCACTACCGTGCTTACTCCAGGCGAGGTAAAGGAATTGTTTCAAGTACTGCGGATGATGAGCCGCCAGGGCAAAAGTGTAGTTTTAATTACTCATAAGCTGAACGAAGTTATGGAGATTGCTGACTATGTAACCGTATTGCGGCGCGGTAGAGTGGTGGGCGATGATCGGATAGAAAACCTGGATGAAGGCTTATTGACCAGGATGATGGTAGCCCGCGAGGTTATTCATTCTCAGGCCAGGCGGGATAAGCAGGATGGCAGTATGATCTTAAACATAAATAACCTTGAGGTTAAAGGAGATAGAGGTAATACCGCAGTAAATAATGTTAGCTTTGATTTGCACCAGGGTGAGATACTTGCCATAGCTGGAGTGGCAGGAAACGGTCAAAAGGAACTGGTGGAAGCGCTGGCTGGCTTAAGAGGGGTAGTATCTGGCAGTGTAAAATATGAAGGGGAAGAAATAAAAAATCATAATGTCAAATCAAGAATTGCGAGCGGTATCAATATGGTTCCAGAGGATCGCATAGGTATGGGTTTGGTACCCAATTTAAGTGTTATAGACAACAGCATACTGCGCAGTTATTATAAAGAGGAGTTTTACAGCGGGTGGCTTTTGAATTATAAAAGAGTCCGTTCATATACAGATAGAATTATAAAAGAATATGATGTTTTTATTTCTGATAGCAGACATCCAATTAATTACCTTTCGGGTGGAAATTTGCAGAAACTGCTTCTGGGCAGAGAGATCGATCAAGGACCCAGAGTATTGCTGGCAGCTTACCCGGTAAGGGGTTTGGATGTGGCAGCAGCTGAGGGAGTGTATGATCTGCTATTAAAAGAGAGGGATAAAGGAACCGCCATCCTACTGGTGCTAGAAGATCTGGATGATATATTTCGCATTGCGGATAGGGTGGCCGTAATGTATCAGGGCTGTATACGAAAGATTTTGGATGTTGAAAAGACTTCCATAGATGAGATTGGATCTATTATGGTGGGCGCGGAATTAACAGGAGTGTGATATGCCTAAACTTAAATTGATCAAAAGAGAAAACGAATCAACCATGGCCCGACTAGTAGTGCCAGTTTTATCGATAATAATGGCTTTTGGCTGCGGATGGATTTTTCTTGCTTTATCCGGCTATTATCCAGAGGTCGTCTTCACTAAGATGTTCAATGGTGCACTCGGGAGCCCTTATGCGATATCCGAGACTATTGTAAAGGCTGTTCCCCTAATGATCACGGGACTGGCCATTTCTTTGGCCTTCAAAATGAAATTATGGAATATTGGTGCCGAAGGCCAGATATATATGGGTGCTTTTGCTGCCAGCGGGATAGCTCTAGCCCTGGGCAATGGAAGCCCTTATATACTCATTCCTCTTATGATGATAGCGGGTTTTGCCGCTGGAGCATTATGGGGACTGATACCCGGTCTTTTAAAAGCTTATTGGCAGGTTAATGAGACCATCATAACCCTGATGTTAAACTATATCGCCATTTACTGGGTGGATTATCTGGTGTTCGGTCCCTGGAAAGATCCCAATAGTATGGGCTTCCCATTAACGCCCATATTTTCGCCTGCTGCCCAGCTGCCTACCTGGGGAGATAGCAGAGTACACCTGGGGCTGGTCTTGGCTGGGATAATTGCCATAAGTTTTTACCTGATCGTACAGTATACTCGCTGGGGGTATGAAGTCAGAGTTATAGGAGAAAGTTCACAGGCAGCCAGGTATGCAGGTATGAACGTGGCTAGAAACATCATGTTAGTGATGCTGATTAGCGGTGGAATTGCAGGGATAGCGGGAATGGTAGAAGTTGCAGGAATTACTCATCGTTTGCAGCAGGGGCTTTCACCTGGTTATGGATATACGGCAATAATAGTCACATGGCTGGCCCGCTTAAACCCGTTTGTCATTATTATTGTAGCCTTCCTTTTTGGAGCTCTTCTGGTGGGCGGGTTTGCAGTCCAGATCGTGGGAGTGTCATTTTCAATTACTCAAATATTACAGGGTACAATATTATTCTTTCTGCTAGCGGGTGAAATTTTCTTGAGATATAAGCTGGTTCTGGTCCGAGAGGAGGCAGATTGATGGATATTACAGCTCTATCGGCTTTACTTGCAGCAACTATTATAGCGGGGACTCCCATTCTGTTCGCTGCCACCGGAGAATTGCTGGCGGAAAGATCTGGAATATTAAACCTGGGAGTAGAAGGTATGATGCTGGTGGGCGCAGCCTTTGGGTTTATAAGCACTGTAAATACCGGTAATCATTGGCTTGGCATACTAGCTGCTTTGGCCGGGGGAGGATTCATAGCTTCTATACATGCTCTGGTTACTATTACCCTGCGTGGCAACCAGGTAGTAAGCGGGTTGGCTTTAACTATTTTTGGCAGCGGCTTGAGTGGTTTTCTGGGTAAGAATTATCAGGGAGCGCCCATGCCTTACCAGTTCAAACCCTTGAACATACCCGTACTGGGTGATATACCGTTTCTGGGCCCGGTTTTTTTTCACCATGATGCAATGGTCTATTTATGTATAATTATAGCCACAGCTATGTGGTATCTATTGTACAAAACCATGTGGGGTCTTACTATCCGTTCTGTGGGAGAAAATCCCCAGGCCGCGGATGCAGTTGGTATCAATGTGGCCCGGGTAAGGTATTTTTGTACTATAGCAGGAGGTATGATGGCTGGATTGGGAGGCGCCTACATTTCTCTGGTCTATGCACCGACCTGGCAGGAGAATATGACCGCTGGGAGGGGATGGATTGCGGTGGCTTTGGTAATATTTGCGCTTTGGAATCCTACTCGTGCTATTCTGGGAGCCTATCTGTTCGGGGGAGTAGAAGCATTAACTTTTAGATTGCAAACTATGGGAATCAACATATCTTCATTTTTTCTAGCGATGTTTCCTTATATAGTTACCATATTGGTTTTGGTTTTGGTCACCATACGCAGGCGCCAGGATGCTGGCGCTCCAGAAGCGCTAGGACTTGCCTATGATAGAGAAGAACGGTGACCGGTTGGTATGGGATCGGATATATGTTTAGAATATTATTTGTGGAAGGAACAGGATGATACAATATATATGATGAATGATTTAGGAACTATAACGGAGAATAAGGATAGAAGTTTTTGTTGGAGGTAGAAAATGTTAGATCAATGTCTGCTGGCAGAAGTAGTACAATTTACTTATAGTAAAGGTATTGATTTTGTCGAGATATATGTAGAGGAAAAACAGGCCAGCAATATTTTTTGTGAGGATGACCAGATAGAAAAAGTTTACAGCGGGAGAGAAAGAGGAGCAGGAATCCGGGTGGTTAAGGATTATAATACCGCATACGTGTATACTAATGATCTCAGCAGGAACGGGCTTATTAAAGCTGCGGCTATTGCCCGGGATGCCATTCATGGAGAGCCTTCCATTGCCCCCCAGCCCATAAACCTGATCAAAAAGGAAGCTGCCTTTCATATTAATTATCAGCGTTTGCCTGAACAGGTGGCTTTCGAAGAAAAGATTCAATATGTTCTTCGGGCTAATCAGGCTGCACGCAAGGTATCCAGGTTGATTCGCCAAGTCACGGTAGCTGCTGCTGATATACACAAAAAGATACAGATAGCCAACAGCATAGGGGAATACATTGAAGATGACAGGAGCCGGGTAAGGCTGCTGGTCAATACCGTATCAGAAAGTAAAGGGATAATCCAGACTGGCTATGAGTCGGCTGGTGGGGTTTGTGGTTGGGAACTGCTGGGAGAGGTATCCTTTGATGATATGGCTGTAAAAGCTGCTGAACTTTCAGTACGGATGCTATCTGCTAAACCAGCCCCAGCAGGAAGAATGCCCGTTGTTATGTCTTCTGAAGCAGGTGGCACTATGGTGCATGAAGCATGCGGGCATGGATTGGAAGCAGATCTTATCCAAAAAGGACTTTCCGTATATCGCAACAAACTGGGAGTACAAGTAGCTGCACCGTGTGTAAGTGTAATTGATGACGCTACTATCGCTAATAAATACGGATCCTTCAGTTTTGATGATGAGGGTACCCCGGGTCAGAGGACGGTATTGATAGAAGATGGGATACTTAAGAATTATTTATATGATAGGTTAACAGCCAAAAAAGATGGGCGAGTATCAACTGGAAATGGCCGCAGGGAATCTTATCAACATAAGCCGGTGGTGCGCATGAGTAATACTCTGATATCACCGGGGAAGGAGAATCCGGAAGAAATCATCGCTGCTACCAGTCAGGGCTTACTGGTTAAGAAGATGGGCGGCGGTCAGGTCAATACCACCAATGGCGATTTTGTATTTGATGTTCAGGAAGGATATGTGATTCAAGATGGAAAAATCAAACACCCGGTCCGGGGTGCAACTCTTTCCGGGAATGGGCCTCTGGCATTAGCTAATATAGATAAAGTTGGCAATGATCTGGGTTTTAGTATAGGAATTTGTGGCAAAGATGGACAAGGGGTACCGGTAGCAGACGCCCAGCCAACCATTCGCATAAAGGAATTAACCGTCGGTGGTACTATGCTGGCCAATGGAACCTAGAAAAAGCAAGTCACAAGCTGGTCATTTATTATTCAATAAGGATGTTGGAGGCCATAATATGGAGCAAATTCTTAGAACGGTAGGGGAAAAAACTCTTAATGAAGCTGTGCATAACGGGGTAGAAGCAGAAGCTTTTCTCATGCATACTAAAGAACTAAGTATAGAAATTGTCGATGGCAGGGTAGAGACTTTAAAGCAGGCTGAGGAAACCGGGCTTGGTATAAGGGTTATTAAAGACGGGCGAACGGGTTTTGCATTTACCAGCGATTTATCCGATAAGGCAGTCAAGAATGCTGTCCAGGATGCCATCAGTATCTCAGTATTCACGACTCAGGATGAATACCAGATCCTGCCTGAAAAAGCAGTATATCCTGACCTTCAGGTGTTTGATCAGGATACTGCAGCTATGAGCCTGGAAGAAAAAATTGAAATAGCCAGATCGGTAGAACGTTGTGCGAAAAGTGTAGATATGCGCATTTCGATTATAGAAAGATCTGGTTATGATGATCTGGAATACTGTAACTTGATAATGAACAGCAAAGGTTTATATGCTTATGAAACAGGTAACTTCAGCGGCATATATATTTTCCTGGTAGCCGAAGACGATAATGATGCCCAAAATGGGTTTTCTACCATGTCAGTCAGAAAAGTGAAAGACTTATCGGCTGCTCTGGTAGGTAAAGAGGCAGCGGTCAATGCTATCCGAGCTCTGAATGCGAGACCTATCAGGTCGGGACGGATGCCGGTAATATTAGACCCCTATGTTGCGACTAGATTTTCTGGGATAATTGCATCGATGGTGAATGCAGAAGCAGTACAGAAAGGTAAATCCATGTTTGCTGGCAAAATTGGAGAACAGGTGGCTTCACCCCTGTGCACGATTATTGATGATGCTACTTTAGAGGAGGGTATAGCCAGCGGTCTCTTCGACAGTGAAGGGGTTCCAGCTCAGAAAAAAATTGTGATAGAAAACGGTATTTTAAATACTTACCTACACAATACCTATACCGCCCAAAAAGACCGAGTTGTGTCCACCGGTAATGCCCAGAGGGGATCGTTTAGAGGGCTGCCTTCGGTGGGAAGTACAAATTTTATTATTGCCCCAGGAAGAGAGAACAAGGATAGCTTGATAGACGGAATCGATAGAGGCTTTTATGTAACTGAAGTTATGGGAATGCATACCGCCAATCCAATATCCGGGGATTTTTCAGTAGGAGCAGCAGGCATTATGATTGAAAATGGGGTATTGACCTATCCGGTTCGAGGGGTAACTATGGCCGGCAATATGGCCGAATTTTTGCAGAATATTGATGCTGCAGCATCAAATTTCAGGTTTTATGGTGGCAAAGGCTCCCCCAGTATAAGAATCAAGGAATTGAGTATAGCTGGAGAGTAGTAAGGAGGAGAGTGTTTTTGAATTATAAGATACTGGTTATAAATGGACCAAATCTCAACCTTTTGGGCCAAAGGGAAAAGGAGATATACGGAACTGCAACCCTGGAAGAAATTAATAAGGATTTAAAGGTCATGGCTACGGAAAAAGGTATCGATATTGAATTCTTTCAATCCAATCATGAAGGGGCTTTAATCGATAAAATTCATTCTGCTAGAGGGGATGCTGATTATCTGCTCATTAATGCTGCAGCATACACCCACTACAGCATTGCTATATATGATGCATTAAAAGCAGTAAAAATCCCGTTTATTGAAGTCCATCTTTCTAATGTTGATGCCCGAGAACCCTTTCGCCAGAATTCCTTGCTATCTCCCATTGCAGCAGGAAAAATATGCGGACTGGGTGGATTAAGTTACAAAATGGCTTTATTAGCAGCATGTGAAGTACTTCTGGGTGAAAATGAGGAACAGGATGCACGATAATCGAATTGATAAAATTCGTTATAAGTTAGAAGAAAATAAGCTGGATGCTATGCTGGTAAGCAAACCGGAAAATATCAGATATTTGTCTGGCTTTACTGGCGGGAGCGACGCGGTGCTGCTGCTAAGCAGCCAAAACCAATACATTTTCACGGATTCGAGGTATACAGAACAAGTCCAAAGGGAATGTCCGGGCTGGGATCTGCGTCTGGAAAAACCGCCTGGCCGGGAAGAATTAATAAACTTAAGCAGAATGTATAAACATATCGGTTTTGAAAGCCAATTTGTTACACACTATGAGCATATGGAACTAAACAAGAATTTGATGGGTCAGCTCATTCCCTTGACCGGATTAGTTGAAGAATTAAGGTTGATCAAAGATGAAGAGGAGCTGGATTATTTAAGACAGGCCGCCCATATAGGTGATCGTGTCTATGATAAAATTTGCAGCATAATCCGAGCAGAGCTTAGTGAAAAACATATCGCTAACCAAATTGTATATTATTTAAAGGAGTTCGGTTGTGATAAAGAATCTTTTGATACTATAAGCGTTTCTGGTGTCAATGCGGCTCTGCCTCACGGTCAACCGGGGGATAAGCTGCTCAGGCCAGGAGATATGTTAACGCTGGATTACGGTGGCTTTCTTCAAGGTTATGCCAGTGATATGACCAGGACCATTGCTGTAGCTAAGGCTGATCAGAGTTTAATAGATAAATACCGTGCGGTATTAGAAGCCCAGATAACCGGATTAAATTTGGTTAAGGAAGGGGTATCTTGTAAAGAAATAGATGAAACGGTTAGAAACTGTCTGAAAAAGTATAGTTTAGATAAATATTTTATACACGGTACCGGTCATGGGGTTGGTCTGGAGATTCACGAAGCCCCCCGGGTGTCTTTCAGCAGCAGCGAAATCTTAAGAAAAAATATGGTTATCACCATTGAACCAGGAATATATATTTCGGGATGGGGAGGAATTCGTATAGAGGATACCGTAATTGTAAAGGATGGAGGTTGTGAGATAATAACTCATTCAGATAAGGAATTATTAATTATTGATGGAGGGATAAAATGATATCAGTCAATGATTTTAAAACTGGTGTAACAGTGGAGCTAGACGGTGCAGCCTTTCAAGTGGTTGAATTTCAGCATGTTAAGCCTGGAAAAGGAGCAGCATTCGTAAGAGCTAAGCTGAAAAACGTTCAAACCGGTGGAACGGTTGAAAAGACCTTTCGGGGCGGAGAGAAGTTACCCAGAGCTCATGTGGATCGCAGAGAAATGCAGTATCTTTATAATGATGGAGAAGGCTATGTCTGCATGGATAATGAGAACTATGATCAAATAAGTATAAGCAAAGATCAGATAGGTGATGGGGTCAAATGGCTGCTTGAGAACATGAATATACAGGTGCTGGTATTTCGGGGGAATATAATCGGATTAGAACTTCCCAATTTTGTGGAACTGCAGGTGGTAGAAACGGAGCCCGGCATAAAAGGAGATACTGCTACCGGGGCTACTAAAAATGCCACCCTGGAAACAGGAGCGGTGGTACAAGTTCCTCTCTTCATTGAAGAGGGAGACCGGCTGCGCATTGATACCAGAACCGGGCAGTATATGGAACGCGCCTAAACGGTTTACAATTTAATAATAATTATAGTATCTTGTCGACCAGTTTAACAAACTCCTGCCGACCATTGACTTATAGTATGTTTATTTATATCTAATCTTGCCAATAATAACTCCAAATTCTTTAAGCGCTGGATATTTGTTAAAGGAGGATATAAATGAAAGGCATAACGGAAAAAGTTAGTTATCTACAAGGGTTATGCGAGGGATTAAATGTAAGTGATTCCGGCCCTAATGGTAAGATTATCTCTGGGATGCTGCAGGTGATGGAGGAGATGGCCGATATTGTTGAAGCCATGCAGCAGGAAATCAATAGTTTACAAGAATATATAGAAGATATGGATGATGAAATACTGGAATTAGAAGAAAAAATCTGGGGCACAGAAACCGACGATCAGGATATAGTAGAATTAAAATGTCTAAATTGCGGAGAACATCTTTATTTTGAAACCTGCATTCTAGATGATGAAGATGTATTGGAAATAACCTGTCCTAACTGTAATACAGTGGTATATGTAAATGACGGATCCTTCGATTTTGATACTTATGATGATAATGATGATTTCAGCAGCAAGGCAATGGAAAATGAACACTCCTAGCCAGTTCGAAAAAGGGCTAGCCCACAAACAGTAAGCATTTATTAACCATAGTGAGACGGAAAAGCAGTAGAAAATTGATAATGGAGTATAAAACATAAATAGATTTATCCAATAAACTAATAAAGCCCCAGATAGGGGCTTTATTAGTTTTCTGTTGGGATATCCGTGCAGATAGGGAATAAAGCAAAAGATACTTAGGAGGTTAAAAATTGAAACCAACGGCTCATTCCATGTTGATTTCTATATACCCAAAAATTGATAGAGCACGAATATATACCCAATCATAAGGGCGATGAAGTAAATTAACTGACATATTTTACGCAGTATACCAATATCTATGTAAAACAGAGGTGATAGCAGCATGTCAGCAGCAAATGAAATGGATATATTGAAAAATGAAATCTTTCCCTTCCTGTCACCAGCAGTAAGTAAAATGTTTTTAAGGGTGGATGGGAAAAAACTGGGCAAAATTGAGGAAATCCGCATGAGATGCAACCAGCCTCTAATTATCAGGGATGCAGATCATGAATACGGTTTGGACCCTAAAACCGGTATTACAGCTGATATAAATAGATCATACTGTGTTACCCGGGAAGATGTTATGCGAACGATTGCTGCCATCAGTGACAATTCCTTATATGCCTTTGAAGAGGACATCAGAAAAGGGTTTATTACTATATCGGGTGGTCATCGGGTTGGTTTAGCAGGACAAGTGGTGATGCAGGATATGCACATAAAAGCTATCAAAGAATTCTCCAGCGTCTGTATCCGAGTTGCACGGGAAATAAGAAACTGTGCCACCAGTGAAATTATGAATACTATTTACTCATCTTCTAATAAACTGAAAAACACGCTGCTGGTTTCACCGCCGCGCTGCGGGAAAACTACCCTGCTGAGGGATATTGCCAGGCTGTTATCTTCCGGAAGCAGTCGGCATAAAGCCCAAAATGTAGTGATAGTCGATGAAAGGTCGGAGCTGGCCGGCTGTTATCTGGGAATACCCCAATTAGATGTAGGGCCGCGTACGGATGTTCTGGATTCATGTGCCAAGGCGGCCGGGATGATCATCGCAGTCCGGGCCATGTCTCCGGAAGTTATCATTACTGATGAACTGGGGAGAAAGGAAGATGTGGATGCAGTTCAGGAATGCATCAATGCAGGTGTAAGTATCATAAGCAGTATACACGCGGGAACCATCGAGGAATTGCAGAATCGTCCCATTATGAGGGATCTGATCTCAAGCAGGGCATTTAAGAATATTATCATACTTTCCAGGAGCAGAGGACCGGGAAGTATAGATAAAATCGTCAGGTGGGATTGAATATGGCCTGGTTTAAAATGATAGGTACTGCGTTGATTATTTCTAGTATGGGGGCCTGGGGATTATCTGGCGCACGAGGAATAGGGAAGAGAACCGAGGAGCTAAAAGAATTAAGGTTTGCTATAGCCTTCCTGGAAAAAGAAATCACCTATATGCATACCCCGTTAACCCGGGCATTCGAAAGAACTGCGCGTATGTGCCATCAACCCGTCTCCGCTCTCTTTACGGAATGCGCTAATAACTTAAAAGCTGGAAAAGGACTAACAGCTGGAGAAGCCTGGATGCAAGGTATCGAGCATTTACATATTAGATCCAACTTAAAGCAGACTGATTTGGAGATATTAGCCACCGCTGCGCATCATCTGGGAATGAGTGACAGCTCAGATCAGCGGAAGTTCCTGGCATTGATGCAGGAAGAAATCAAGGTTCAGGAAGAGAAAGCCCGACAGGAGCAGGCTGCTAACCAGAAATTATGGTCTTATGGGGGATTCATTATGGGTATAGTAATTGTCCTGCTGCTGATCTAAATCAATGCATCAGGTATCTGCCGGGGGGCAGGCCAAAACTTACTGGAATAGGAGGCTTCTTTATGGACATCGATATTATATTTCGCATAGCGGGGATCGGTATATTGATAGCTATTTTATCTATCGTACTAAAACAAGCCAAAAAGGAGGAACAAGCTGAAATGTTAACTTTAGCCGGTGTAGTTGTCGTGCTGATTTTGGTAGTGCAGTTAATGAATCAGCTTTTTACAGTAGTCAGGTCGGTTTTTAATCTCTAAAGCCTGTGTATTAATGGAAATCTTTTTCACTAATAAAGAGGGGAGATTACAGTGGAAATAGCTCAGATTGTGGGATTAGCTCTGGTAACGACTATAATGCTCCTCATTCTCAGACAGGATAAACCGGTTATGGCAGTAATATTAAGTATTGTATTCAGTATCATTATTTTCACCTTTTTAATGGGGAAGATGACCTCCATTTTAAGTGTAATGAGTGACTTGACCCGCAGAGCCGGAATCAATTACTTCTTTCTAAGCACCCTGTTAAAAATACTGGGGGTTGCTTATCTGGCCGAATTTGCGGCAGCCATATGCCAGGATGCCGGTGAACAAGCAGTAGCCAAAAAGGTGGAATTTGCCGCTAAAATTATTATTGCGGTACTGGCCCTGCCCATAATGATTGCCATACTAGAATCTCTTATGGAACTAATGCCTATTTAATTACTCTTATGGTGGTTAGGGGGGTAAAGAGGTCATGCATCAAAAATACCGCTTTTTATTACTTCTATCGTTGATTTTGCTTATATTATCCTGTCCACCAGTCTTAGCAGTGGATGACGAAAACAATGAGCCAGTATTTTCGCTGCAGGATACTATGGAAAGTCTGGATATAGATTTTTTAGATGAATATAAAAATAACCTGGATAGTGAGATCGCTGACTACATAGGTGGAAATTCGGTCAAAGATTGGTTCCTGGATTTTATTAAGGGAGATTGGGATTTTGATATAAAGGATCTAGGCCAGGATATAGTGCGATTTCTATTCAAAGAAGTAGTTGCCAATTTAGGTTTACTAGGTAAAATTCTGATACTATCTGTTATATCTGCTCTTTTGATAAATCTTCAGACTGCCTTTGCATCAGACGTAGCGCGTATTTCTTACCTGGCCTGTTTTTTGGCTTTATGTGCCATAGCCATCAGTTCCTTCAAACTGGTACTGGGTGTGGGGCAGGATACTATAGAAAACATGGTTACTTTTATGGTGGGCATGCTGCCTCAAATGCTGGTTTTAACGGCCGGCTTAGGTAACATAAATGCTTCGGTGATGCTTTTTCCTTTGTTAATGACGGCTGCTACGGCTTTCGCCAATGCGATAAAAATCATAGTATTTCCTCTTATTATTATGTCAGCCATAATGTCTATTGTTAATCATATGTCGGAAACTATAAAAGTCGAAAAGATGGCCAAGTTTTTTAATGAGATGGCTAAGATCTCACTGGGTTTTTTCTTGACATTTTTTGTAGGCATAATGACCTTACGGGCTCTTTATTCATCGGTACTGGATAAAATAGCTCTCAGAACTACCAGGTATTTCAGTGATAATGCTATCCCGATGATAGGCAAAATGTTTTCTGACACCATCGAAGTAGCTGCCGGGTATGTAGTTATGCTAAAACAGGCCTTGAGTATATTTGGAGTAATAATAATTTTCGGCATAATCTTAATGCCGGTAATAAAAATCGCTGCTATAGCTCTTATTTATAAAGCAGCTGCAGCTATTGCTGAACCTTTAGGTGATTCTAGAACAGCTGCCATACTAGAGAGTATGAGTGCCCATCTATTTTTTATGCTGGCCGCTGTAATAGCGGTTGCCCTAATGTTTTTCATCATGATCGCTATCGTAGCAGGTATGTATAATGGGTGGGCTATGCTGACCTGAAAACATAGAGGGGTTAATTATGAGTGTTTTGGCAGAAATAGTAAGAAACGTACTGGTTATTATTATAATGGCCAGTTTTCTGGAATTACTGCTTCCGGCTGGTACCATCAGGCCTTTTGTGCGATTCGCGATAGGACTGTTTGTTCTGATTGCGGTATTAAATCCGGTACTGGGATACTTATTTCATGATAATAATTTTCAAGTTAATTGGTGGGACTACAAGATTGATGAAGATGTGGGAGACCGTATTGTTGTCGAAGGTCGACAGATAAATGAGCGTATGGTAAATCAAAATCAGCAGATGCTCCAAGAAAAATTGGAAGGTCAGATAAATGCGGTTATTCTGCTGGTACCTGGGATCGAAGATGTGCATACCGAGGCGGAGATCAACGATGGCATCATTGAAAGACTGAGATTTACCATCTATCCTGAAAAGACTGAGATAACTGAGGATGCAGGAGAAACAAACGTATTTACCAGTGAATCAGAAGAATACTCAAGTGCAATCAAGCAGCAGATAGAAAAGAAAATAACTAATGTTGTCAGCAATATGTATGGTCTGGGTGCGGAGAAAATAGAAATCAATTTTGAAGGAGGAGGATAAGGTGCTGGAAGAATGGATAAGGGAAAAATCTTCTGCGAGTATTGGAACATCGTTTTTGCGTTCTAAAAAGGGGCAGTATCTGCTGATTATTTTGGTTTGTCTGGGACTTTTGGCATTAATCTGGCCGGTTACAGATACCACCAGCAGTTCAGGAACGGAGAGTGCTAAAAAAGCGGTGATTGACAATTATGCAGATAGCAACAGTAAGATAAGCCAGGAAGTAGAGTCGATACTTGCCAAAATCGAAGGAGCAGGTGAAGTGGATGTTAGTGTAACCCTGGCTTCTAGTGGACTAAGGACATATGCCGCCAATATAAGAAATGAAAACCGCGAAAGCGATGAAAGCGACAGGCAAGGGGGGATCAAGAACAGCGTGGAACATAATATAACCCAGGATATTGCTGTATCGTCAGGAAGCCCTCTTTTAATAGAAGAAAAAAATCCAGAAATACTAGGTGTATTAGTAGTAGCGGATGGTGCCAGATCACCAGAGCTGAGAGAAAAACTTACTAATGCTACGGCAACCCTTTTAAATATACCAGTATACAAAGTGCAGGTAATGCCTAGAAAAGGAGGGGAATAATGATAATCAGGTGGAATAGAAATATTAGAAGCAGCCTATACATTTTGGCTGCAGTTATCTTATTGGTATCAGCTGTTTATATGGTCAGAGACCATGACGGGGAAATGATCAATGCTAATTCTCAGGCCCCAACTCAGAATGAACTGGATGAAAGTATCAATAAATTATTGTCGGACCAAGAAACAAGTAACTTCTTTGCTGAGTATAGAATGGAGAGGGAGAGAGTAAGAAGTAAACAGGTGGAAACCTTAAAAGATGTTATCAATCAAGAGAGTACCAGTCAGGATGCCAGGGATGCAGCTGCCTTGAGGCTGGTAAAGATAAGCGAAGATATAGAAAAGGAAATGAAGGCGGAAAGTCTTATAAAGTCTGAGGGCTATGAGGACAGTGCGGTTATTATCCAAGCCGCAACAACTACCGTGGTCATACTGACTGCTACCTTGAGGGTAGATCAGGAAGAAGAAATCAAAAAAATGGTCAGCCGATCAGTACAGTGCAGCGAGGAAAGCATTTGTATCATCGCCCGCGAGAAGTGAGATATAGGGCGTGGGCGAGTATGGTCAATAACCGAATACAAGCATAAAGATTGCAATATACCCATTTTATTCATATAATAATATCAGTCAGACTGGAATAATGCGCTCAGGTTTCAGACCTGAGCATATTTATCTATAAATATACCAATAAAAGAATTATTTATTATATAATCATTTTTTACTTGTAGAATATCTGGGAGGTATATCGTGAGCAAGATTAAGATAACTGATACCAGCCTCAGAGATGGGCATCAGAGTCTCTGGGCTACCCGAATGTCTACTGAGGACATGTTGCCAGTTTTGGAAAAAATTGATCGGGTAGGGTATCATTCTTTGGAAGTTTGGGGAGGAGCAACTTTTGACGTATGTATCCGTTACCTGAAAGAGGATCCATGGGAAAGGCTGCGCACTATAAGGAAGATTATTAAAAACACCCCGCTGCAGATGCTTTTAAGGGGACAATCACTGGTAGGTTATACGCATTATCCGGATGATGCAGTGGAAAAGTTTGTTGAAAAAGCCGCAGATAATGGTGTAGATATATTCAGGGTTTTTGATGCCTTGAATGATGTGAGAAATTTTGAAACTGCCATGCGGACGATCAAGAAAATTGGAAAGCATGCCCAAGCGTGTGTTGTCTATACTATCAGCCCGGTTCACTCCATGCAGCATTTTGTGGACACGGCATTGAGGTTAAAGGATATGGGCGCTGATTCCATATGCATTAAAGATATGGCAGGTCTCCTGGCTCCTTATGCAGCCTATGATCTGGTCAAAGCCTTGAAAGCCAATGTTGGGCTCCCAGTACAGCTTCATACTCACTATATTGGAGGTCTGGCTATATCCACGTTACTAAAAGCTGCTGAGGCAGGGATAGATATAGTAGATACTGCCAGTGTTCCTATGGCCTTTGGATCATCGCAGCCGCCAGTGGAAACGATAGTGAGAGCTCTGCAGGATTCGGAATGGGATACCGGCCTTGATTTACACCTGTTATTCGAAATAGCTACTCATTTTGAACAGATAAGAAAACACAAGGGATTTGAGAGAGGTATAACTCGGATATCTGATATGAGGGTATTCGAACATCAGGTTCCAGGTGGAATGATTTCTAATTTATATTTGCAGCTTGAGGAACAGCAAGCATCTGAGCGGATCGATGAAGTGTTAAAGGAAATACCCAGAGTGAGGGAAGATCTGGGGTATCCCCCGCTGGTTACTCCAACCAGCCAGATTGTAGGGATACAGGCGGTACTCAATGTACTGATGGGGGAAAGATATAAACTCTGTCCGGGAGAAGTTAAAGACTATGTTCGTGGATTGTATGGCCGACCTCCTGCTCCAATAAACGAGGGGATAAAACAAAAAGTAATTGGAGACGAAAAAACAATAACTGTTCGGCCGGCAGATCTGCTGGAACCGGTGTGGGAAAAGGCTAAAGAAGAGACTGCCAGCATAGCAGAAAGTGACGAAGATATTTTAACCTACATTTTATTTCCACAGGTGGCCTTAAAATTCTTTGAATATCGAAAGCACAAAGATCAAGAAGACATTCCCCAGATAACATCCAGCGATGAAGTCGGGGAAGAACTTATAAGAGATGAGATTGAAGTGATGAGACGGCCTGTTGTTAAAATCAAGAAAAGACCAGTTCGTGGGGGCGATGATGAGATGAATATCGATGAAATACGTGAACTAATACTACTCCTGGATCAGACCAGTATTGCTGATTTAGAATTACAAAAGGATGACTGTCGGCTTAGCTTGCACAAAGCAAATTCCGGGACGCCTGCTCCGGTTAATACCAGTAAGGGCAAAGTGGGTGGTACTCCGGCTTTAGAAGAGAAAGAGGCGGAAATAAGCAGCGAGACTGCGATCGAAGTTCTATCACCGATGGTGGGGACCTTTTATTCTTCTGCTTCACCTGACTCTGAACCGTACGTCAAAATCGGTGATCATGTGGAGGCCGGGCAAACACTATGTATACTTGAAGCGATGAAACTATTTAATGAAATAAAATCAGATTTTGCGGGCGCCATAGTGGATATACTAGCAGAAAATGCAGAACCGGTTGAATTTGGTCAAACACTATTTATAATCGAAAAAGACTAGAGGTGATAAATTGTTTTCTAGAGTCTTGATTGCCAACCGGGGAGAGATTGCGGTCCGTATTATCCGAGCATGCAAGGAGTTGGGCATTGAAACTGTTGCAGTATATTCTGTTGCCGACCGGGACAGCCTGCATGTGAAAATGGCCGACATGGCAGTATGTATCGGTGGTGCTCCTGCCCGTGAGAGCTATTTGAATATATCCAACATTATTGCTGCAGCTCAGAATTCAGGGGCCCAAGCCATTCATCCAGGATATGGTTTCCTGGCCGAAAATCCTTACTTTGCTGACTTGTGTCAAACCTATAACCTAAAATTTATTGGACCCAGAGCTGATGTGATAGAAGCTATGGGAGATAAAGTTAAAGCAAGAGAGATTGCCCGCGCGGCTGGAGTACCGCTGGTTCCTGGTAGTGATGGGGCAGTGATCAGTTATGAAGAAGCCGTAACCGTCGCACAAGAAATAGGCTACCCGGTCATGATAAAAGCCTCTGCCGGAGGTGGAGGTAAAGGGATGAGATTAGCCCATACTCCAGAATCATTAAAGGAAGCGCTCAGTACTGCCAGGATGGAGGCTAATGCAGCCTTTGGCAATGACGAGATCTACATCGAAAAATATATTGAAGAACCACGGCATATAGAGATCCAGGTACTGGGTGATGAATATGGAAATTTGATTCACCTGGGCGAGAGAGATTGTTCACTGCAGCGCCGTAACCAAAAACTCCTGGAGGAATCTCCTTCAACCATGCTCAATGAAGAAATGAGACAGAAAATGGGAGAGGTAGCTATCAATGCAGCCCGGGCAGCTGAGTATTTTAGTGCGGGTACGGTTGAGTTTTTGGTGGATAAGAAATGCAATTTTTACTTTATTGAGATGAACACCCGGGTGCAGGTAGAACACCCGGTAACAGAAATGGTCACTGGTATAGATATAGTTAAAGAGCAAATAAAAATAGCGGCCGGACAAGCATTGAGTTATGCCCAGGATGATGTAAAATTTAGGGGATGGGCAATTGAATGCAGAGTTAATGCAGAAGATCCCGACAATAATTTCCAACCCTATCCGGGAACAGTGGGTCAATATGTGGTTCCCGGAGGACCTGGAGTCCGAGTGGACTCGTCAGTTTATTCCAATTACACTATTACCCCGTATTATGATTCCATGGTGGCCAAGGTTATTGTGTGGGGACAGGACAGGCCCGAGGCGGTGGCAAGAATGAAACGCGCTTTAAATGAATTTGTCATTGAAAACATTATTACTACGATTCCTTTTCATTTGAAGGTGCTAGATAATGCATTTTTTCAAAGAGGGGAAGTATATACCAACTTTATCCAGCGTAGAATGAGCAGTGAAGTGTAAATATATTAATATAGAGCCTGATTGATAATTACCAGTATTTTCTGGTAAAATGCTATTATAAGTATAAATAGGAGGTGTTGGAAGTGGATGCACAGAAACCAGAAATTAATAATGAAATGGGTACCATCAGAATAGCGGATGAAGTTGTATCAACTGTAGCAGGGCTTGCGGCTGCGGATGTTGAAGGTGTGGCTTCTCTCAGTGGTGGTTGGGGTACCGATCTGGTAGAAAAACTGGGTAGAAAAAACCTCGGTAAAGGTATTAAGGTTGAAGTTGTTGATGGTTCGACCAGCATTGATATAGCTGTAGTTGTTAAATTTGGATATCCGATTCCTGATGTAGCCGAAACGGTGCAGCAAGAAGTTAAACAGTCGGTGGAAACTATGACTGGTTTGACTGTTAAAGCGGTTAATGTAAACATTATAGCAGTAGATATCAAAAAAGAAGAACCGGTTGAAGATCAAGCAGATGATGACAGCGAATTAGAATAGTGTTTTATTGGACTATTATTATAACCCCCTGCCAAAACAGGGGGTTCAGGTTGTCGACAAAGTCGGCAAGATGCCAGGCCGATGATAGAAGTGAAGATCAAGGCATGAGAAAAGCCCGCGATTGAGGCGTACTTGAGTACATTGATTGAGCGGGCTTTTTGAAATAACGAAGATATTCACTTTTGTCAGCGGTCTGAACCCCCTGCCAAAACAGGGGGTTATCTGTATTCTTTTGAAGGGTTTATAGGTAACCTTAACAACCTAAATCAATATAGAAGGAGTGACATAAATGTCTGGATTGTTACGAGCAATATTATTTCTATATAATATAATTTTGCTGGCTCTGGGAGGTATTATTGCCGCGGTTGCCATGGGCCGGCCAGAACCAATGAAGTATCTGGAGATGTTATTGTCAACTACCCAGAACCGGATAGTATTAGGAAGTGCTGGAATAATATTAATAATTCTAGCTCTGGTAGTATTTGTTCCACTTTTCAAGCGGCCGCCCCAGGAGGATTCTATAGTTATAGAAAACGCTTTGTCGGGACAGATTTCGATGACCGCTGCAGCCGCCAAGGTGATAATTCACAAAGCGGTACAAAAAGTAGAAGGAGTTAAAGAGACCCGAACCACAATAAAAAATCTGGCCCAGGGGCTTACTATTTACATACATATGATGATAAACCCCGACCTGAGTGTGCCAGAGCTAAGCAAGCAGATTCAGGATATTATCAAAGAGGATATGCTGCATATTGGCGGCCTGGAAGTCCATGCAGTAAAGGTTTTAGTTGATGACTTCGGGACGGCCGGCAAATCGGCTGCAAAGTAAGGGGGGCATTCTCATGTGGGAGAATATTTTATCCGAGTTGCTGATAAAGCACCGGGGGAAAACCATAGGTATTGCACTGGGTTTAATAGCCAGCATCCTCTTTGTGAGTTTTGGTTTTTGGAAAACCATGTTTATTGTAATTTGTATAGGATTAGGATACTTAATAGGTAAAGGTCTTGATGATGATAAAGATATCGAGTTATGGCTGAAGAAATTGTTCAAAGATAAGTAGCAGTTTAGGAAGGTAGATATATTTGAGTAGAAGGAAAGCACGAGAATATGCTTTTAAAGTATTATTCCAAGTAGACCAGGTAGCAGCTGAACCTGATCAAGCATTTAACTATTTGCTGCAGGAATCTGAACTGGCTGAAAAGGATATCAAGTTTTCACAGGAATTGATCCAAGAGACTATGCGTAATTTTGACCAAATTGATAAGATCATTGCTTCTTATGCCAGTGACTGGGCCATAGATCGAATGCCCGCGGTTGATAGAAATATTATGCGCCTGGCAGCCTGTGAGATTTTGTTTTTAGAGAGTGTTGACTCGATTATAGTGATCGACGAAGCGATTGAGATAGCTAAAAAATATGGAGGTGAGTCATCCCCGGCCTACATTAACGCTATTCTGGACCGATTGGTAGGAGATCGGAATTAGCAGTAGGTGATGACGGTATTTTCACATACTAAGCATAAAGGAGCTAGTTGATAGTGGAATTAATAAGTGGAACAAAAATGGCTGAGGAGATAAAGGCTGGTCTTGGGGAACAGAATCTTAGCCAGGGGATACGTCCTAAGCTGGCGGTTATTCTGGTGGGAGACAATAGGGAAAGCATGGTTTATGTTGGATTGAAAGAAAATGCTGCCCGAAGCATTTCCGGGGAAACTAGCATTATTCAACTGCCCGCCCATATTACTAAAGAGGATTTACTGACAGAAATTTCTAAAGCGAATCATGACGATAGTGTTCATGGGATAATCATTCAACTGCCCCTGCCGGACCACCTGGGTCCATATCAGGATGAATTTCTAGAGGCGGTTAAAGAAGAAAAGGATGTGGATGGATTTAACCCTTCTAATCGAGGTAAACTAGTTGGCGGTGAACCGAGATATATCAGCTGTGCCGCCTTAGCCTGTATGGAAGTAATTGAAAGGTATACTGAACTGCCCCATGGTAAAAATGCAATCCTGGTAGGAGATTCATTTGATTTAATACTACCTTTGTCCATTTTGATGATAAGGCATGGATTCAATGTTCAGGTAATAAGTGAATATAAACCCGAATGGATACAAAAGGCGGATATTTTAGTGGTTGAAAAAGGATCAGCAAAAATGGTTAAAGGAGAACACCTGCGAGAGGGAATGCTGGTAATAGATGCCGGTTTTTACTGGGAAAGCGGCAAGACCCACGGCAATGTAGATAAGGATTCAGTAAGCGGAATAAGCGGCTATCTTCTGCCAGTGCCGGGAGGAACAGGTCCTTTACTGATTGCCAAACTCATGGATAACTTGTGTAGAGCATCTATATTAAACAGGAGCATCTGATGAAGGGCTTTATCAGTGTTAGTGAACTGAATGAGTATATCAGTGGATTGCTGGCAGCAGATGAGTTTCTTTCAGACTTCTGGATGAAGGGCGAAATTTCAGGGTTCAGGTTTTACCGACAATCCGGCCATATGTATTTTACCTTGAAGGATCAAGAAACCGCGGTAAGCTGTGTGATGTTCAAGAGCCGTAATCAAGGGCTGAAGTTTGAGCCGGAGGATGGTTTGGAAGTATTAGTCCGGGTATATGTTTCCGTATATCCAAAACAGGGCAAATATCAGGTGTATGTGCAGGAAATGCAGCCCTATGGCAAAGGTGGCCTTTTCTTACAGTTAGAACAATTGAAGAGTAAACTTGAAGCCGAAGGGTACTTTGCCCCGGAAAACAAAAAAACGATTCCCGAGATGGTTAATTATGTAGGAATAGTGACATCTCAGGATGGAGCTGCTTTAAAAGATATTTTAAGAGTGATCAAGCAAAGACACCCCAGCTGCCAGGTAATACTGGTGCACAGTTCAGTACAGGGGGATACTGCACCCGCTGAGTTGGCCGAAGGGCTGAAGCTCATAAATGCCCATGGTCAGGCAGAAGTAATAATAATTGGCCGGGGCGGTGGTTCGTTTGAGGACCTTATGGCTTTTAACACAGAAACACTTGTAAAAGCTATTTGTGAATCCCGAATACCAGTTATATCAGCTGTAGGCCATGAAATCGATTTTAGTCTGGCTGATATGGCAGCGGACTTGAGGGCCGCAACTCCGACTCAGGCTGCCAGCATGGCTGTACCAGATATAAGCCGGCTGAAAAAGGAAATAGAAAAGTATCAGTACCGGATAAACAGAGTTATGGAACGCAGGATAGGTCATTACAGTGAAACTCTGGATCGCCTCATGTTAAAAAGAATTTGGAAAGAACCTCATATTATTATTAATGAAAAAGAAAGAAAAGTCGCAGAACAGCAGGAAAAAATGAATCGCTGTATTGCGGGTTTCGTACAGGGCAGCCAGCATAGATGTTCTCTGGCCATTGAAGCATTAGACCAATTAAGTCCATTAAAAGTGCTGCAGAGAGGTTATGTGGTTGTTTATAAAGATGGAAAACTATTACGTCAGACTAAGAAAGTTGAAATTGGTGAACATTTAAAGATAATATTTAATGACGGTAACCTTGGTGTCCGAGTAATGGACAAGGAGATGTTTTTAAATGAAAAAAATCAAATTTGAAGAAGCATTAAAGGGCTTGGAAGCAATAGTAGATAAATTGGAAACGGGAGAACTGGACCTGGAGGAATCAATAAAGCTGTATGAAGAAGGCATAGATCTATCAGTATACTGCCAGAAACAGCTTACCCAGGCAGAAGGGAAAATACAGCGGTTGATCAAAAAACTGGATGGAGATATTCAAGTGGTGGACATGGAATAATAGTAAATCAAATACATATCGGTTCTTCATTAAATTGCATCCAGGACATTAAGGGGATATCAGCTATGATAAGTGATCCTAAGAGTTTTGTAGATGAAATTAAGCTTAGAAAAGAATATGTGGATGACTGTCTTGAAAATTGCTTATTTCAGGCCAGTACTTATCCTACCCTGATCCATGAAGCTATGCGTTATGCGGTTTTTAATGGAGGAAAAAGGCTGCGCCCGATCATGGTTTTCGAAGGGGCGATGCTGGGAGGAACAAGAAAAGAGGATGTTATTCCAGCTGCGTGCGCAGTTGAGTTAATTCACTCATATTCTTTGGTTCATGACGATCTGCCAGCTATGGATGATGATGATCTGCGTCGTGGGAAACCTACCTGTCACATTGTCTATGGTGAAGCTAATGCTATTCTAACCGGAGATGCCCTTTTAACAGCAGCTTTTGAGCTGCTGGCCGGAAATATAAAGGTATCAACGGTTAAGGCCGAAAACCTGGTTAGAGCAATAACAGAAATAGCAGCCGCCATAGGGAGCAGGGGCATGATTGGTGGGCAGGTTCTAGACCTGCAGTCAGAGGGTAAGAATATAGATTATGAGACCCTGAGAAAACTGCATAGTCTTAAGACGGGAGAATTATTTCGAGCAGCTTTGAAGACCGGGGCCATATTAAGCGATATGAGTGAGGCAGGACTGGCTGCTTTAGATAATTATGCCAATAATTTCGGATTAGCATTTCAAATTACAGACGATATTTTGGATATTGAAGGCAGTGAAGATATGACTGGGAAACCGGTAGGCAGTGACGAAAAAAATCACAAAACCACCTATCCAAGCCTTTTGGGAATAGAAAAGTCTTACCAGTTGGCTCAGGAAGCGGTCAAGATGTGTCAGGAAAGTCTGGAATATTTTGATAAAGAGGCGGATTTTCTCAGGAATCTGGCTTTTTATACTTTAAATAGAAAATATTAGTGGGGATATTTGGGATCACCTCGCAAGACCCAAGTGGTCAGCTGGAAAGTACCCTGCTTATTAGACCAAGATGGACAATTCTGTGACTGGTAAGGGAGCCCTTAGCTGTGTTATAATCAGTGATGAATAGGAAACTGGCAAAAGGTTGCAGTATTCTAGTCAGCCCTATTGGTTTCGAAGGCGGGGCTAAAAATCCGTTAAGGGCACATCGATGAAGCTTCTGGTGTTGGCTTGTGACGCCCAGTCGGGGGTCATCGCTGGGAGTTAAGGGTCTGGGGGCTATTCGCAACGGCATGCGGGGACGACCCTCAAATCCGTGGAGGCTCATTATTCATAATGAGAAAACCTGCATTCTGGTAGAAGCTGGGTGCAGTGTAGCCTGCCTTGAGTGGAGGCGGCGAATGAACATTTGTGGGCGATAATTTCTCGGCCAAGAAATTATGGTCTGTTTTGAAACCGTCGCTGCAAAAGAGGCTAGAAGCTAATGTGGGTTGTTGAGGAAAACTCCTAGACTGAATGCAGCTTGAGCGTGGTTTGTCGAGGATTAAAGTGCGTACTTAGTGGTAATCCAGTTCTATTATCGGTGACGAAATAGGGCAGACATAAAGGGAAACCGCCCTTCTGGTAACAAAAGGGAGATCTGCTGGGAAAACCTTCTGGACCTATGTCGCAGCGTTTACTCGATAAACAACCTTTTGCCAGACCCGTTTTATTGGGGGAAATAATAGAGTTGAGTGGCCAAATAAAAAAAAATATAGTTATTTCTGGATTACTGGTAGCTTTTATCACATTTTTTATGGCTCTGTTGGTCAGTCTGGGGTCAGAGGCTCTGGTAAGAGCTGTAAATAGTGTGCTGGTGGCATTTTCTTTGCTGCTGGTTATTATTTTTCTGGGGATATTTTTCGATATAATTGGAACTGCTGTGACCGCAGCTGAACTGCCGCCTTTTAATGCCAGGGCGGCAAAAAAAATATTTGGAGCCAAACAAGGAGTAAAACTCATTCATAATGCGGATATTGTGGCCAATTTTTGTAATGATGTGATCGGAGACATTGCCGGAACTTTAAGTGGTGCCATAGGAGCTGGGATTGTGGTGAGTTTGGTCAGGCAATTCGCTGTTATTGATCTAGCTCTGGCAGGGGCAGTAATGACCAGCTTAATAGCTGCCTTAACTGTTGGAGGAAAGGCAATGGGCAAGAAATTAGCAGTTAATAATGCGGATAATATTATTTCTAAAGCCGCTAAAGTGGTAGCCTGGTTGGAACAGCTTAGCGGTTGGGAATTATTTAAGAACAGAAAGTGAGATAAATTATGTCGGGGATGCTTGACAAAATTAAATCTAATGAAGATATTAAAAGAATGAATTTAAAAGAAATGCATTCCTTAGCAGGTGAGATAAGAGAATTACTCATAACCAGTATATCTCAGTGTGGAGGACACCTGGCACCGAATCTGGGAGTAGTAGAACTAAGCATTGCCCTCCAGTATGTTTTTGATACTTCAGTTGATCGGGTTATTTGGGATGTAGGACATCAGAGTTATGTCCATAAAATACTTACCGGACGCAAAGAAGCTATGATGTCTCTCAGACAATATGGTGGATTAAGCGGGTTTCCTAAAAGCGAAGAATCTATCCATGATGCATTTAATACCGGACACAGCAGCACCTCAATTTCAGCAGCACTGGGTATGGCCGCAGCACGCGACATACAGGACCAAAGTTACTCTGTAGTAGCGGTTATAGGTGATGGGGCTTTAACCGGTGGTATGGCTTTTGAAGCATTAAACCATGCCGGCAATGAAGGCCGCGATTTAATAGTAATATTGAATGATAACGAAATGTCGATATCCAGGAATGTGGGAGCCATGTCGGGGTATTTGAACCGTCTGCGTACTGATCCATCCTATTCTCGGACCAAGGAAGAAATTGAGACCCACCTTATGCGCATACCGGGTATCGGTCCTAATATCGCCCGGGCAGCCGGAAGATTTAAGGATTTAGTCAAATACTTGATGGTTCCGGGAATTTTATTTGAAGAACTTGGTTTTACATATATCGGACCTGTAAATGGTCATGATCTGGAAGAAATACTGCCGGTACTCAATAATGCCAGTAAAATGAAGGGACCAGTTTTAATTCACGCCATAACCGAAAAGGGGCGAGGCTATGAGCCAGCCCGACGGGATCCAGGAACCTTTCATGGGGTGGGACCATTTGACATCGACACTGGCAAAACAATAAAAAAACCTATCAAAACCTACACCGAACTTTTTGGTGAGTATATGGTAGACAGGGCCCAAACCGACCATCGAGTGGTGGCCATAACTGCGGCTATGGCAAATGGTACCGGATTAAGTGAATTTGCCGCCCGATACCCGGAACGGTTTTTTGATACCGGTATCTGCGAACAGCATGCGGTTACTTTAGCAGCAGGGATGGCCAAAGCCGGCTTGAGGCCAGTTGTTGCGATATATTCAACTTTCTTACAGAGAGCTTACGATCAGATTATCCATGATGTGGCGTTACAAAGATTACCAGTAATTTTTGCTATAGATAGAGCTGGTCTGGTTGGTGAAGACGGACCTACTCATCATGGGGTATTTGACCTGGCTTATTTAAGGAACATTCCTGAAATGACCATGATGGCTCCTTCAAATGAAAACGAATTACTGGATATGCTTCATACGGCCTTTACAATAGATGGACCGGTAGCAATAAGATATCCACGGGGAGCCGGTGAAGGCGTACCAATTCTTTCAGACCGGCAAATCCTGAACCAGGGAGAATCAAAGGTACTGAAAAATGGCCCCGATTTTGCTATCATGGCGGTAGGCCGGGGGGTCAGTATAGCTCGTGAAGCTGCTGCTTTACTAGAGGAAAAGGGTATTGGTACTTTGCTTGTAGATGCCAGGTTTGTTAAGCCGCTTGATACAGCACTGATAAGAAGCATTGGTGATAAATACCAAAGGCTGGTTACTATTGAGGATAATTGTGTGGATGGGGGATTCGGCAGTGCGGTACTGGAAGTTCTAGCGAAAAATGCTCTGAATATAGATACCCTGTGTATTGGGATACCGGACGAATTTGTTGAGCATGGAAAAGTTGAACTACTTTTTGATTATTTAAATATGGATGCAGTATCGGTGGTTGAGAAAATTATCAATCGATGGCCAGAACTGTTGGGTTATAGCAGAGAATTGGGGTTGTTAAATTTTGGGAAAAACTAGGCTGGATAACCTGTTGTTTCAGCAGGGCTTAACCAGCAGTCGGGAGAAGGCCAAGGCCATGATAATGGCCGGTGAAGTTACAGTTAATGGCAGAGTGATTGACAAACCTGGAACTAATGTAAGCAGTGATGTTACCATACAAATAAATGACTTGTCTCCGCGTTATGTCAGCCGGGGAGGGATCAAGCTGGAAAAAGCTATCCAGGCATTTAATATAGATTTTACCTCAGCTACGGTCCTGGATGTAGGAGCTTCCACCGGTGGCTATACCGATTGTGCTCTGCAGCATGGGGCTGAGAAGGTTTATGCGGTTGATGTCGGGTACGGACAGCTGGATTGGAAATTACGCAATGATCAACGGGTCATAAATATGGAAAAAACTAATATCAGATACCTGTTGCCGGAAGAAGTGGGTGAAGCGGTAGATTTCATTACCGTAGATGTTTCGTTTATTTCAACCAGACTGGTATTTCCAGTGCTTACAAATTTGCTTAAAGATAACGGGATCATTATTTCCCTGATAAAGCCTCAGTTTGAGGCGGGTAAAAAACAGGTAGGAAAAAAAGGAGTGGTGAAAGATCCTGACATCCATATTAGGGTTCTTAATGATTGTATCAAATATGCTGAAGGTGCCGGTTTCACATGTACCGGTATTACTTATTCTCCGATAACCGGACCCAGCGGAAACATTGAATACTTTATTAAACTTGAAAAATATTCGAAAATAAATATAAAACTAGTGGAATTAATAAATATGGTGGTTGGAGAAGCTCACAGCCAGCTGGGAGGGTAAAGTATGAAAACGCTGCTGGTAAACAATAAAAAATACCGGGAAAGCACCCATTACATGACCACAGAGATTTCAGAAAAACTTGAGGCCCGTGGGATAGAAGTGCTGGTAGACGATGGTACTAAGAAAGTGTCAGATCAGGATATTGCTAATATTATTGTGCTGGGCGGGGATGGAACAATGCTGAGAGCAGCCCGTACCTATGGACAGGGAGATGTCCCTATTCTGGGAATAAATATGGGAACGGTCGGGTTTCTCAGTAACATAGAAATAAACGAAGTTGATGAGTATTTGGATAGATTTTTACAGTCTGACTACACCATAGATACCATGATGATGTTGGAAGTAAATATTTACGAGAACGATACTATCATAAATACTTCTCATTGCTTGAATGAGGTCATTATCAAATCAAAGGTACCCCGGATGGTAACCCTCAATTATCGAATCAATGGACAGCCCTGTGTTCCTTATAAAGGAGATGGTTTAATATTTGCTACTCCCGCTGGTTCTACAGCCTATTCACTTTCGGCGGGAGGCCCTATAGTTGATCCGGAATTAGAAGCAATCCTTATAACTCCTGTAGCGCCATATACCTTTTTTGCTTTTGGTCAAAAACCAGCCGTGATTTCAGCCCGCAAAGTTATTAAAGTAAACCCGCCCTACGGGAAGGATATTATTATCAGTCTGGATGGACAGGTAATAATGGATTTTATGAATAATTACAGCATTGAAATAAAAAGAGCAAGTAAGGGGCTGCGCCTGGTAAACTTAAAAAAGGTACCTTTTTTTGCTACCATTAATAAGAGATTGAAACGTAACGCAGGTGGGTAGATATGCAAGGGATAATCAGGAATTCGGTATCTATGAGCCGGCACATCCTAAACCATCATATTAAACCGGGCGACCTAGCAATTGATGCTACCTGCGGCAGGGGACAAGACACTTTGTTTCTAGCCCGCCTGGTAGGAAAAACAGGACGAGTATTTGCTTTTGATATTCAGGGGCAGGCCATCCACAGCACCTATTGTTTAGTTAGAAAACAGGGTTGGCTGGATGTTGTGGTCATGATAAAGGATGACCATAGTAATATGGCAGATCATCTTTCGGGAAATACACCAAAGGCATGTGTATTTAACCTGGGCTATATGCCGGAAGGTGATCATGATATAATAACCACTCCTCATTCCACCATAAGTGCTCTGAAAAACTCACTCGATATTCTGGCTGCAGACGGAGTAGTCAGCTTGGTATTCTATACCGGCCACCCGGGTGGGCAAGAAGAATATGAGGCGATTAATGATTATGTGTCAGGACTATCCCAATCCAAATTTACAGTACTCAAATTGGAGTTTATTAATCAGATTAACAGTCCTCCCGGACTAATACTCATTCATAAATTTAGTGAGGATAAGAGATGAAAGCACAAAGACATTTTACTATTATGGATATTATAGCTCGTGAACGTGTAGCTACCCAGGAGGAGCTGTGCGAAGTGTTGAAGAGCCAGGGATTTGATGTAACTCAGGCTACAGTTTCCCGCGATATCAAAGAGCTGCAATTAATTAAAATTCCGGACAGTGAGGGATATAGATATTCATTGCCTGATAATACTGCTTTTAAAAATTCTTATGAACGAATGAAGCGCATTTTTCAGGATTCGGTGGTGAATGTTGACTGCAGCGAAAATATAATAGTGATAAAAACACTACCGGGAGCCGCTCAGTCGGTCGCATCCATGATTGATACCTCAGGACTTAACCGCATACTGGGGACAGTTGCCGGTGATGATACTATATTGGTGGTAGTAAAACCAATTCAAGCGGTGGAAGAAGTAATGGGTGAATTTCTCCGCTTAATTAGATAAGTATTGTGTGTCAATGGGGACGGTTCTATTTGACACATTATAACGAAAAAACGTGTCATACACTTGTCAAATAGAACCGTCCCCATTGACAAGAACCGTCCCCATTGACAAAGACACTAAAAAGTTGGGAAGGGATCATATGCTGCAGGAAATCCATATTAATAATTTTGTGCTTATAGATGAATTGCGCCTTGAACTGCTGCCCGGGCTGAATGTTCTGACCGGTGAAACGGGAGCAGGCAAATCAATAATTATTGATGCAATGGGGTTAGTTATCGGTGACCGGGTAACTAACGATTTTGTAAAGGATAGTGATCATAAAGCCGTGGTGGAAGCAGTATTCGATGTGAGCAGCAATAACGAGGTTCGCATTTTTTTGCAGGAAAACGGTCTGCTGGAGGAGGATGGCCTGCTAATATTAAGCCGGGAAATAACACCCACAGGAAGAAATACTGCCAGGATCAATGGACGAATCGTAAATGTATCTGCGTTAAAAAATCTAGCTGTGAATTTGCTGGACATGCATCTTCAGCATGATCACCTGAGCATCCTGAGGCCGGAAATGTATCTCAGCTATGTGGATAGTTTCTCGCCAGGGAGTTCAGAGATATTACCAATGGTACAAATGAAATATAATGACATAAAAAATAAAAAGAAAGAGCTGGAACTGCTGGAATTAGATGAAATGAACAGAAGACAGAAAAGTGATTTTTTAACCTATCAGATAAATGAAATTGAAAAAGCCTGCCTGCATATAGGAGAAGAAGAAGAATTAACCAGCCTGGCTCATCGGATCAGAAACTCGCGCAAACTACTGGAAGGGTCAGAACGTCTGCTTAAGCTGTTATATGACGGACCGGAAGGCAGTAATGCTTATGATCTGATATCGATGTCAGTCAATACCTGTACTGAGATAGGTGATGAGCCATTCTTTATTACCCTGCAGGGCCAGTTAGAAGAGGTCTATTATCTTCTCCAGGATAAGGCAGCTGAAATTTCATCGTATCGTGATCTACTGGATTTTGAGCCGGGTTTACAGGAAGAAGTGGAAGAAAGATTATATATTATTAATAAACTGAAAAGTAAGTACGGTAAAAGCATAGAGGAAATATTAGATTACCTGGAAAAGGCGAGACAAGAAAAGCTGATGCTGGATAACAGCCAGGAACTGAAGGAAACTTTGTTTAGAGAAAAAGAAAAGCTGCTGGAGGAGTATCATGATTTAGCGGCTCATCTGAGCGCGATGAGGAAACAAGGCGCAATGATTTTGCAGGATATGGTCAACAAAGAACTGATTGAATTAAATATGCCCGATATCCGGTTCGAGGTGGCCGTTGAAGCAGCTCAGGAGGCAGGCTTATCTGGACTGGACAAGGCAGAATTTCTTTTTTCTGCTAATCCCGGGGAAGCCATTAGGCCGATATCTCGTACTGCCTCCGGAGGTGAGATTTCTCGCTTTGTTCTAGCTCTAAAAAAGGCCCTGGCCGAGGTTTACAAGGTACCTACGCTGATTTTTGACGAAATAGATATTGGGGTGGGAGGGACTTCTCTAACATCTATGGCACTAAAAATACGCGAACTTTCTTCCAGTCATCAGGTAGTATTAGTTACTCATTCTCCACAGGTGGCAAGTTATGCCAGTCAGCACTGTTTGATTGAAAAACAAGTAGTTGATGGAAAAACATCGACCATCGTAAAAAAACTGAGCCAGGATGAAAAGATTCAGGAAATTGCGAGAATGTTAGGCGGAGATAATTATTCTGAATTGACCCTGGAGCATGCCCAAGAAATGTATACCCTCGCTCAAAACCACCCGGCATAGTAAGAAAAATCAAGAAATAACCTGGCAAGACTCTTCCCCAAGCTGACCAGGAAAGTTTTCTTGCTCCATGCCTAACCCATTTCCTATTGGAAAACAGCTCTTGAACTCTTCTAACCCGAAAGCACAAACAAATCTCCAGCTCTTCTGAATAGCCTGACTGCATACTGCACCCCTATTCAAAATTCTCCTTAATATAAGACATATATTTTTATGGCAAATTGATTCCCTGCAAAATATTCGTGATCATGAATGCAAAAATATGCCATCGCAGTCTCCGTATGGGAAACACCAACTGCTTGCATCAAAGCAAATAGGGTACCAGGCAGATTCACATCCGTGTTCAACTCCCCTCTCGCGACCGTATTGGTGAGGTGATTACCGAACATCAGTTGTGCCCAAGGGTGCCCCATTCGTGGAGCTCATCCCATTTGCTATGAGTTTTCGCAGGTGTTTCTGACATGCTCCGCCAATGCTCCTGAATGAATATTTATGTATTTGGAAAAGTGATCTTTAGGGTTTTGGCAGTGGAATCTAAGTTTGATAAATTTTTGATTTACCATTGTCTAAAATATATCCCTTGTAGTTCCAGTATAGTTTTACTTCTTCAGGGTAAAAATATATTCTAGCAATCTGCAGGGGAGTGAATCGATTGAATCGGACTAGACCAGTTATCGGAATTATTATTTCCCTATTATTTTTACTATTATGTTTTTCATCACAGGGCAGAATAATTCTCAGTCTGCCAGATGATCATAAGATGGTGGTAGGTGAAAAAGACACCATAGATATAAATCTGCCCCGAGGGCTGGACACACGATTTGAGATGCAGATATTGGGAACATCTCAGAGTGTTCTTGCTGCTCCCCAGGATTCTCCAGTAAGTATTACCAGAAATGATTCGGGTTATGAAATTGCCGCACTTAAACCTGGCAAGGTAGATCTCCAATTAAAACTGCTCGGTTATATACCAGTTAAGTCAATCTCTATTGAAGCGATGGCGACTAAGCGCGTGGTTCCAGGTGGTCACTCGATAGGTGTTTTATTGCAGTCCAAAGGTATTATGGTGGTAGGGTTTGCACCAGTAACCGACGATAGCGGTGAAAAAATATATCCAGCTCGTGACAATGGAGTGCAAATAGGCGATTTGATTTTGGAGGTTAATGGACAGAATGTGAAAAGTGAAACCGATTTAGCCCAGATAGTAGATGACTGCAAAAATAAAACTATGCAATTAAGGATAAAAAGAAAAGAAAAATATCTTACTGTACCAGTTACAGCCCAATTATGTCCGGAAACTCAAAGGTACCGAATTGGCTTATATGTGAGAGATGGAGTAGTAGGGGTGGGGACCCTAACCTTTTGGGATCCAGATACTAATAAATATGCAGCTTTAGGGCATATAATTTTGGATGCAGATACCAAGCAAGGGATAGATGTATTAAGGGGGAAAATTGTAAGCGCCTCCATACAAACCATAAAGGCTGGAAAACCCGGCAAACCAGGCGAAAAAATCGGGGTCTTTGATAATTCCGGGAAGATAGAAGGCACTATAGAGAAAAATGGTTCTTTTGGCATTTACGGTGAAACTGAAGCTGAAGTAGATAATCAATTAAGCAATTATACGGTAGAGGTAGGCTATGCTCATCAAGTTAAAGAAGGCAAGGCTGAAATATACACAGTTATAAACGGTACGGATATAGAAAAATTTGAGATAGAGATCGAAAAGGTCTATCCAGAAAGAAGAAATGGGAAAGGAATGGTTATTAAAGTAACTGACCCTCGTCTGTTAAGTCTTACGGGTGGAATTATTCAAGGGATGAGCGGCAGTCCAATAATCCAGGATTCCAAAATTATTGGTGCGGTTACACATGTATTTTTAAATGATCCCCAGCATGGCTACGGTATTTTTATGGATCAGATACTGTCTGAAATACCTGAAATACCCGAAACACAATTACAGAAGGATATTAGTTAATAAATGATAGAATAGGATTCTGCATTTTTTTCACTTCTTTGTCTAATCCTGCAATTATCCATAATTTGCTAAATTAATTCGACAAATTAATAATAATTCTAAATAATAATAAGCTCATAATTCCAGGGTTTTATATAACCTGCCTTGATATCTGGTATATGTATTTATATGTATCATTATGGTACTGTCTGTGATAATATAGGGTAATTTGGTAGAAAAAAAAAAGAGGAAAAGCTTGGTGTATAATAGAAAAAGGATATTAAATCATAAAAATGAGATTTATATAGAGATGAGGAGGATTCATTTATATGTTTAGTGAATCAAATCAAATTAAAGTTTTAGTTGCAGATGACAATCGGGAATTTTGTGGAATATTAAAAAGTTATTTTTCTAATGACACTGATTTTGAATTAATCGATGTATGTACCAATGGAATGGAAGTAATAAATGTTTTGCAAAAAGAGGAAGTGGAAGTTTTAATCCTAGATTTAATCATGCCATATATGGATGGGATCGGTGTACTGGAAAAGATCAATGTTATGAATCTTGAGAAACGTCCGAGAATTATTATACTAACTGCTTTTGGACAGGAGAATATAACCCAGAAGGCTGTTCAATTAGGTGTGGATTACTATATTCTTAAACCTTTTGACCTGGAAGTCTTGGGAGATCGAGTCAGACAGGTGGTAAGGGATGTTAAGGGAGACGACAGCCCTATCTCCATCACTCCCCATTCTATGCCGGTTAAGAATTCACGTAATTTAGAGGTAGAGGTTACCAGAGTAATTCATGAAATAGGAGTTCCAGCTCATGTTAAAGGTTATCAATATCTTAGAGACGCCATTATGCTGGTGGTTGATGAAATCAATTACCTGGGTGCGGTTACCAAAGAACTATATCCTACCATTGCCCAAAAATATGATACTACACCCAGCCGGGTAGAGCGGGCCATCAGACACGCTATAGAATTAGCCTGGGATCGCGGCGATGTAGACAAGATAAATAAAGTCTTCGGTTATACTATTAGTGGTGAAAAAGGAAAACCTACTAATTCAGAATTTATTGCTATTATTGCTGACCGTTTGAGATTAGAAAACAAGGTTAGTTAATTAGAAGACCTGTGCCGGTAATAATTGAATACGATATTTAAAAACCTTTTATTGCTGTAACAATAAAAGGTTTTTAACTTAGGATGATAAAAGTGAAAGAAATAAGTGTAATATTATGTAAACACTATAAGACCATATTCATAGATTTTTATCTAATTAGAATATCAATTCAATAATAATTTACATAACTTGAGGTAGTTTTTATTTTATTTATACTATATGGTAATATAAATTGGTAGTTGTTGAGATTAACTAGTTTGGCAGATGCATGGCTGAGGTGACAAATGATTTTTAAGGGCAAGGCCAGGATGGATTGTAGAACCAAGAACCTGGTTAAAAGATTAAAAAGAAGCGACATAGCTATAATCAACCACGATGATATTGATGAAGTCGCGGCTAACTCCCTAATTGACATAAGACCACAGGCAATTATTAATGCTACCGCTTCCATTACAGGACGTTACCCGGCCCGGGGAGTGTATAAAATCCTGAAAGCCGGAATTCCAGTCCTGGATGAGGTGGGGGAAGATATTTTTCAGCAGGTGAAAGAGGGTAGTACTCTTGAAATACGTGATAATCAGGTCTACTGCGGCAGCCGGATTATCGCTGAAGGTAATCTTATCAGTATTCAAGATGTAGAATTAAAACTTAAACAGGCCAGCCAAAATATTCAACAGGAACTGGATCGATTTGTAGAAAATACCCTGGAGTATGCCAAAAAAGAAAAAGATATACTCCTGGGTACCATGGAAATTCCAGCAATTGATACCCGCATGCTGAACCGCCATGTATTAATTGTGGTGCGCGGGAGCAGTTACAAGGAAGATTTAAAGACCATAAGTTCCTACATTGTAGAGGAACAGCCAGTTCTGGTAGGAGTTGACGGGGGAGCTGATGCCTTACTGGAATTTGGACTGAAGCCTGATATTATCGTAGGCGACATGGATAGTGTTTCTGACGAGGCTTTAGGATGTGGAGCAGAGATAATCGTTCATGCCTATCCTGATGGGACTGCCCCGGGAATGGAGCGAGTGCAGTTAATGAACGTAGAAGCCAAGACATTTCCTATGCCTGGTACCAGTGAGGATGTGGCCATGATCATGGCCTGGGAAGAAGGAGCTAGTTTAATTGTAGCGGTAGGAACACATTCCAATATGGTTGATTTTCTGGAAAAAGGGCGTAAAGGGATGGCTAGTACTTTCCTGATCAGACTCAAAGTAGGATCGATTCTGGTCGATGCCAGGGGAGTAAGTCAGCTTTATCGGCAAAGCTTACATAGAAGATATCTATTTCAACTATTTGTTGGAGCGCTGGTTCCCATATTTATTATTTTATGGGTTTCTCCAGCCACTAAACCATTATTTCAAATATTACTATTGCAGCTGAAACTGCTGTTTAATTTTTAGATAAAATTGAGGTGTAAATAATGATCGATATTAAATATCATATTGCTTCGATTGTAGCAGTTTTTCTTGCCCTGGGGCTGGGAGTTCTGATCGGCAGTACCATAGTGGGGGACGATTTGCTGGTTGATCAGCAGCAGAAGATGATCGAACGATTAGAAGAGCAGTTTTATGGCTTAAAAGACAGAGAGGTTGAACTGCTGGCTGATAATGATGACAAGGAGCAGCTGATCAGCAACTATGAAAATTACAGCCAGGCCCTGCTTCCGGCTGTTGTCAGCGGGCGATTGGAAGAATATAAAGTGGCAGTAATTGTTACTGGTGATAGTGAAATACCAGCCGGTATGATCAATGCGATTTCCATGGCCGGGGCCCAGGTAGTATCGAAGACAGTACTTCTTTCCAATATGAAGCTTGAAGATGAGGATACCAACAGTCGGATTAAAGAATACTATGGGCTTTCCGATAGTGACAGCAAAGCTGCCATTAGACAACGCGTTGCCGATAGTGTGGCTCAGGTCATTATGAACCAGGGTGAAGAAGGGACCATAGCTTTTCTTCAGGAAAATAACCTGATGAAATTTAGTGGAGCTAACGACATACCAATAAACGGGATAATAATAGTAGGGGGAGCAAATAATTTTAGTAATTGTTTTGTGGATGATTTTGACAGCAGGTTAATTGAAAATTTTATCCATGCTGATGTAAAGGTGTTTGGAGTTGAGGGCGTACAGGTAAACTATTCTTATATAGGGATTTTCCAGGAATATAATATAAGTACTATTGATAATATAGATAAAAGCCCGGGGCAGGTATCGCTAATTCTTGCTATGGAAGGTGAAGCAGGTAATTATGGTATCAAGGCTACTGCTCAGAAGTTCATGCCTACGATACCAGTCGATTATAAATTGTAAGAGGTAGATGAATATGAAGTCTGTAATGGCAGTGATTCCAGCCTTTAATGAGGAGCAAACTATACGTTCAACCATCAGCGCTGTTCAGGTAGTGGAAGGAATCAGTAAAATACTGGTGGTGGATGACGGCTCCAATGACAGAACGGCTGATATATCCAGAGAAGCAGGTGTAGAAATCCTGCTCCTGAAGCATAATTGCGGCAAGGGCGGAGCCATGAACCGGGCAGTGGAATTAATAGATACAGACGTGGTAGTATTTTTGGATGCTGATTTAGGTGAAACAGCATCGCAGGCCGGTTTAATAATTAAGCCAGTTTTAGAGGGAGAAGCCGATTTATGCATTGCTGCTTTTAGACCTCCTGCCAGAAAAGGGGGCTTTGGTCTAGTCAAGGGAACCGCCCGCAGGGCCATAAAAAAATTAGCGGATATCGAAGTGAATTCACCTTTGAGTGGACAGCGGGCTATGAGCAGGGAAGTATTAAGGGCAGTAACTCCTTTCCACGAAGCATACGGAGTTGAGCTGGGTATGACATTGAATGCACTTGCCCATGGTTTCAGGGTTAAAGAAGTGCTTACGGACATGAAACATAATGAAACCGGACGTGACCTGCAGGGGTTCATACACCGGGGCAAACAGTTCCTGGATGTAATCAAGGTAATTAATCTGGAAACTCGAAGGAAAGGTGTTTGATTTACATGTTTCTAACCATCCTGGCACTACTGGCCGGCTTCGTGCTGGAAGCAGTAGTGCTGTATTTTTTATTGAATATGCTGAAGGATGCTGGCGCAGTAAGGCAGAATTATCTTGGTAAGGAAATACCAGTAAGTGCAGGAATCAGTTTTCCTTTAGTAACACTTACCGCCTATCTGATATATGGATTATGCGGGCAGTATGAGCTGGGTTTTCATGTATTCCTGGTAGGCATTATGGCTATATCTTTTCTTGGGTTTATTGATGACATGCTGGGAAAACGGGATATAATGGGCTTTAAAGGTCATTTTAAAGCACTTTTTAAAGGCCGGCTGACTACGGGTGGTTTAAAGGCTTTGGGAGGAGGAGTGATCGCCTTTTATCTGGCCTTGACTAACCCAACGGTTATTTCATCCATCAGTGCCGGGGAGATCATACTGGATACCCTATTGATCGCACTTTTTACCAATATGTTAAATTTACTGGATTTAAGACCGGGTCGAGCGGTAAAAGGGTTTTTCCTTTTTTGGGTGATGATTGTGATCATTGGGATGGGAAAGATAGATTGGATGCTGATGGCACCATTAACAGGAGCAGTCCTGTATTACTTCTGGATAGACCTTAAAGCTGGAGCCATGATGGGAGATGCAGGTTCCAATGTCCTGGGCCTATCCCTGGGATATTTATGTGTAATCAATCTGGGACTCATACCCCGGGTTTTAATACTTGTTGGACTCCTGGCAGTACATATATATACCGAAAAATATTCCCTGTCCCAGACTATAGAACGGGTTCGCTTATTAAGGATTCTGGATGAGCTAGGAAGGGGTCAAGTATATGATAAATCAGCAGAGGATAATTGATAATTTTATTGCTATGGTCGAAATCGCATCAGTTTCAGGTAAAGAAGGTAAAATGAGAGACTATCTGGTTTCTGAGCTCATCAGGCGGGGACTGCAGGTGCAGGAAGACCGGACCGGAGATATATTGAATGGTGAATCGGGCAACTTATGGGTTAAAATACCCGGTGTCATTGATGCAGAGACGGTCCTGTTGGCAGCCCATATGGATACCGTTGCACCAGGTGAGGGAATCCAGGCTCTGGTTGAAGATGAAGTCATAAGAAGTAAAGGAAGTACTATCCTGGGTTCAGATGATAAGGCTGCTATTGCAGCATTAATGGAAGCGCTGGATGTTATACAGGAGAATAAAATACCTCATGGGCCTTTGGAATTGCTTTTTACAGTCAGTGAAGAACAGGGTTTGATGGGAGCAAAAAATTTTGATTTTGATCAATTAGACGCAGTGATTGCCTATGTGTTAGATGCCGGTGGGGAACCAGGTACCATTATAATACAATCACCCTGTCAAAATGAGATAGAGTATAAGGCCTATGGAAAACCTGCTCATGCGGGGATGAATCCTGAAAATGGCATTAATGCTATTCGAGCTGCCGCCATGGCTTTAGCTAAGATGCCCTGTGGGCGTATTGACAAGGATACTACCTGTAATCTGGGTATTATCGAAGGGGGAACAGCTCGCAATATTGTAGCTGATTACTGCCATATCAAGGGTGAAGCAAGGAGCCTGACTCGCTCCAAATTGGATGATATCACAGAATCATTAAAAAATACTTTTATTAATGAGGTACAGACGCAGGGAGCGCGAGCCGAAGTAGATATCAAATTTTTATATCCCGAGATACAATTAGGTCGAGAGGACCGGGTAGTTAAAGCGGCGGTAAGGGCCATGGAATCTATCGGATTGGTACCCCGGCTGGAAAGTACTGGTGGTGGCAGTGATGCCAGTATCATACACAGTCAAGGAATCCCCTGTGCTAATCTCGGTATTGGTATGAATAATGTACATACCTGTGCAGAATATATAAAAGTGGCCGATCTGCTTAAGGATGCTGAAATAGTTCTAGCTATAATCAGGGAAATATCAAGAGAAGTTAAATAACGGAGGTACTCGTGATTGAAATAAAACGAGGTATAATCACCCGTGAACTGTTTTCCCGTCCCGGAATACAGGCTTTCCAGGTTCAGGTGGAAGACAAAGAAGAAAAATGCATAGTATATACTGAAATAAGTGGTAGTGCTAAACCAGGTGATGAAGTGATAATAAACACTACTGCGATAACGCTGGGACTGGGAACCGGTGGTTATCACTACGTGATAGCCAATCTAAGCCAGGTGGAAAAGAATTTAAAGCCTGGTGGACATATAATGAAAATGCGTTATACTCCCATGCAGGTCAAAGTTTTGAGTGTGGAAGAAGAAGACAGTCCATACCGAAGGGAGATGCTGGATGCAGAATCTCTCGAAAAAATTCCCGTGCTGGTGGGGACCCTCCACTCCATGCTGGCTCCCTTAGCTCTTTATCTGAACCGTAAGGGCTATAAAACAGCTTATGTTATGACCGATGGTGCAGCTCTTCCCATCGTATTCAGCAATACCGTTGATATTCTAAAAAAAAGAGGTATCATATGTGGAAGTGTAACCACTGGACACTCCTTTGGGGGGGACCTGGAAGCAGTAAATGTTTATTCCGGCCTATTAGCTGCTAGAAAGATTTTTCAGGCCGATGTTATTATATGTACCATGGGACCGGGTATTGTAGGGACTGGAACCAAATGGGGTTTTACCGGTATTGAGCAGGGAGATATCTTAAACGCAGTTGACTGTCTGCATGGTATACCGGTTGCTGTTCCACGTATCAGCTTCACTGACCCCAGACCAAGACATAGAGGGATCAGCCACCATACTCTTACGGTATTAGAGAGAGTGTGCCGGGTTAAGGCCATATTACCCCTGCCTCACCTGGAAGAGATCAAAATGAATTACATACTGGATCAGCTGCGCCTGCAAAAACTGTTGGATAATTATGAATGCTGTTTAGAAATAGTTGACGAGTTTCAGCAATTATTAGAAGAAAGCAATATGAATTTATCTACAATGGGGCGGGGCATCAAGGAAGAGCCGGATTTTTTCCTGGCACTGGGAGCTGCGGCCCGGGTCGCAGAGCGGGTTTTGCGCGGAGAAAAATTGAACCCGATCAGATTGGCCTGAGCCCGACTCTTTTCAATTCAGATGCATTCTGAGGTATTCCTTAAGGGTAATGTCCAGGGGATAATCATTGAATATAAAGGGTAAATCTTTGACCTTGCCCAGAGCAGTTAATCCAGTTGATTTAAATAACACCAGCATTTTCATCACCTCTCTGGTAGTCTATGCACTGATTGGAAAAAATATGCAGGAGGTTTCTTTATGGATTTTGAAGAAAAGACCATATCTTCCACCACCATATTCGATGGTAGAATCGTACGGCTAAGAGTAGACGATGTAAACCTGCCAGATGGCGGTAAGAGTAAAAGAGAAATCGTAGAACATCCCGGTGCGGTAGCCATCTTAGCCTTGGATGAAGAAAACAACATCTGGATGGTCAGCCAGTACCGTAAAGCGGTAGAACAGGTACTTCTGGAAATACCGGCTGGAACCCTGGAGAAAAATGAAGATCCTTTAGAATGTGCCAAAAGAGAACTGGCAGAGGAAACCGGCCTCATAGCTGAACAATGGCAGGAAATAATTACCTATTATTGCGCTCCCGGATTTTGTGATGAAAAAACCTTCATCTATACTGCTAAAAATCTGAAAAAAGAAAGCAACCTGAGTCCGGATCGGGATGAATTCATCGAAGTGAGCAAAATTCCGCTGGAAACAGCCTATCAGCAGATACTAAACGGGCATATTGTTGATGGCAAGAGTATTATAGCTGTTCAATATGCGGTCCATAACTATTCGGGTAAATAGGATGCTGAGTATTTATGGAGACCTGCATATCCATATCGGCACTGCTGCTGGTCAGGCCGTTAAAATTACCGCCTCCCGCAGGCTTGACTTGAGGACCGTCTTATTCCAGGATGCCCCCAGGAAAGGGCTGGATATGGTGGGAATAGTAGATGCCGGTACAATGCCGGTAAGCTGGGAAATTGAACAGATGCTCTTAAGCGGGGAACTCCGCGAGCATCCACAGGGAGGATTTCTGACTCGCAATGGCGTACTGCTGATTGCAGCCTGTGAATTGGAGAGCCTGGAGGGAGTACACTGGATCATTTTCCTGCCTTATCTAAGAAGCCTGAAAGAATATCAACGGTTCGTCCGCAGCCGGGTCCATAATATGCAGCTATCTACTCAAAGGACTAGAGTGAATGCCAGGGAACTGGTGAATCTGAGCTGTATGTTGGATGGGATTTTATGTCCGGCTCATGCTTTTACCCCTCACAAAGGAGCTTATGGAGTATGGGTTGAACGCCTGACAGCCGTTATGCAAAAGGACCTGCAGCAGATCAGGGCTATCGAGCTCGGGCTGAGTGCAGATACCGATATGGCAGATACTATCGAAGAAACTCGGCATTTTACTTTTCTGTCCAATTCAGATGCTCATTCTTCTGCCAATGTAGGCAGGGAATACAATCTTTTTCGTATGGGGGATAAGAATTTTGAGGAATTCAGATATTGTGTAGAAAACAGCCAGGGGCGGCGAATAACTGCCAACTATGGTATGGACCCGCAGCTGGGAAAGTACCACCGCAGTTATTGCCCGGCATGTTCCACAATCGCCAGTGATGAACCGCCAGTATTAGAATGCAGGAAATGCGGCAGTGGTAAATTGATAATAGGAGTTCATGATCGTATCACTATGATCAAGGATCGTGACCAACCTTATCACCCGGTAGGCAGGCCTCCCTATTATTATCGGGTTCCTTTAAAGCAGCTGCCCGGAGTAGGACCCAAAATGCATAAAAAACTGATTACCTACTTTGAAAATGAAATAAATGTTATGGAAAAAGCACCGGTTGAAGATATTGCGCGTATCGCTGGAGAAGATATATCTACTATGGTTATAAAGATGAGGAACTCCCGCATGCAAATTATCCCCGGAGGTGGAGGACATTATGGAAAGGTCAAAAAGAATAGTCATTAGCTGTGATGCCAGCGGAGCCTGGCAGGCTGCCCGAGAAGGCATGCTGGTTATGATCGTAGATGTTATAGATATGTCTACAACTCTGGAAAGCGCTCTGGATGCCGGGGCACTGGCCATCCTGGGCTGTAGTCCTGATTATACCCGGGCACCGGTGGAGGTTAACCCAGAGAAGATCGGTCAGAGAGCAGCTCGGATATCTCGGGAAAACCAGACCGGAATTATTCTGGTCGCAGAACCGCGGTCCGGTAGTGAAACAGAACGAATGGCCCGATGCCAGAAGGTATTAAAAGGTATAGAAAAGGAAAAGGGAATGGTTGAAGCAGTACTGCCTAATATCGGAGCTGAAACGCCTCGCATGGCAGACATGAAAAATCGAGTAGTAGTTGCAGTTACTGATACCGGAGGCGTTGCCTATGATGCGGCCTTTCAAGTTAGCGAAAGAGTCATAACTGGGACTGTTGCCCGTACTCTAGCCCAAAAGGGGGTGCAGCCAGCCCTGACTGCGGTAAGAAGAGCAAGAGAATGTTTTAGAGGAGAAGATACCGGTATTGCCATTATTGCTGCGAGTAGAAATTCAATGGAGGACATGCTGGCAGCCCAGTTTATTGCCAATCTCTTAATGCAAGAATAGTGCGACAGGGGACGGTTCTCGATTTGTCGCATTTTCAAAGCTGAATATCAAAAAAAGAAAAACCAAAAACGAATAAAAATGCGACAAATCGAGAACCGTCCCCTGTCGCACTGGAGTGTTAGAATGAAACCTACATATATCATAGGCCATAAGAATCCTGACTTGGATTCAATAGCCTCAGCTATCAGTTATAAAGTGTATAAGCAGAGCAATGATGAGGGATTATATATTGCTGCTGCAGCTGGGGAATTAAATGATGAAGCCCGATATGTACTTGAATACCTGGATTTTGAGCCGCCTTTAATATTGAAAAATGTCGGTACCCGGGTGGAAGATTTGCTGGATGAAGAGGGCTATCTTTATTTTACTGCTGACATGAGTATGACTGAGATAGGCAATCTGATGCGCAACAACAAGCTGAAAACAGTCCCGGTACTGGATGATCAGAAAAGATTCCTGGGATTAGTTACTATTGGAGATCTAGCCATGATATTTCTTGAAAAACTGGGTACAGGTCATCATCTGGATAAGAGCCCCTTGATTTTACAGGAAATATTAGAATTGAAAGTATCGAATATTATGAAGACCCATGATTTAATGTTGTTCTTAAAAGATGAACCGGTGGATGAAGCGAGGAAACATATGATCTCCACCAGATTTAGAAATTATCCAGTAGTAGATGAAAAAAATCATTATTTAGGTATGATATCCAGGTATAATTTGTTGGAAATGAAAAGAAAGCAGCTGATTCTGGTCGATCACAATGAAAAGAAACAGGCAGTCGATGGGGTGGAAGAAGCTGAAATAAGGGAGATCATAGACCATCACCGGGTAGGTGATCTACAGACCATATCTCCAATATATTTTCACAATGAACCGGTCGGTTCAACCTGTACTCTGATTGCCGAAAAATATCTGGAAAATGAGGTTTACTGCAGCAGAAACTTAGCTGCATTAATGATGGCAGGAATACTGAGTGATACCATGCTATTTAAGTCGCCCACTACTACGACAAAAGACCGCCGCATAGCCAGTAAACTACAGGAGATATCAGGTTTTGAACCTCTTGAATGGGGGAGGAAAATTTTTGAAAATACCGGGTATCTGGAGAATTTGAATGATGAAGAGCTTATTGGCGCGGATTTAAAAGAGTACGTCAGCGGCAGCACTACTTTTGCTGTTTCTCAAATAGAAACTATAGATAATAAGCGATTTGCCGAGAGAAAGAAGGGCTTGATCGAGCAAATGCAGCTTATCTGTGTCCAAAAAGGATATGCTCTTCTTTGCTTGATGGTTACGGACATAATGGAAGAGAGTACTGAGATGATGATAGCGGGTGATGATAGTTCTGTGGTTGAAACAGCATTTGGCCAATCTTCTGTAAACCATAGTATAATTCTCAAAGGTGTAATGTCCAGGAAAAAACAGGTTGTACCCGTAATATATGAAGCTTTGAGAAAGCGGAATATTATTTAATAATAAAGGTACTAGGATTAAAGCAATAGGCCTGCATTTGGATATGGAGACAAAGAGATAACGATCAAGTCTCTAATATGCAAAAGGCTTCTGGAATCCTGCTCAATACATACCTAAGCTGACCAAAAACCAACCAAGCACTGTCAATAAAATATTGACAGTGCTTGGTTGGCCCTTTCTAAATAGAAGTTAACCCCACTACTTTTATCAGAAAAGAGCAATCCCGATACACCAGCTTTGACCCCTGCCAATATTAATTTTGTCTATAGCGGAAGTCAGTTTCTCCTGTAAAAATTTCTTTTTTGCATAAAGTCAGCCCGGTAAAAATATTAATGGTACAAAGTGCAAAAAAGATATCTATTTTCCAGGAAAGCAGGTAGGCGTGGTATGGGGCTAAAATACAGGATCAAGCAGCACTTGAAAGAGAATTCGGTTCAATATTTATTAATTCTGGGGATATTTATTATCGGCTTCATGCTGGGCTTTTTGAATGTCAGGGGATTGGATGATGAGGTTAAAAAATATTTGGCTGTAATGTTAGATAACTACCTGCGGGGAGGCTTAGAAGGAGACCTTTATGGCAGAAGCATTCTAATAACGGCTTTTATCAAGCAGGCAGAAACTATTCTCAGCATCTGGTTGTTGGGCCTCACCGTAATAGGGCTTCCTTTAATTTTAGCAGTAATCTTCCTGCGGGCCTTTTCCCTGGGCTTTACGTTTGGATTTCTTTTCCAGCAAAAAGCAGGTGCAGGGGTGCTTCTAAGTGTGGTCGCCATATTGCCTCAAAACCTGGTATATATACCCTGCCTTATTATTGCTGGAGTAGTAGCTATGAATTTCTCGGTTTACGTTGTGAAAAGCAGAAATGCCGGGGGAGATAGTCTGGGTGTTGCATTACTGGCTTATAGTATAGTGATGCTGTTACTGCTGCTCGCTTTTGCACTGGGAGCTTTTATAGAGGCATATCTTTCTCCTTGGCTGTTAAGTTTGTTTATGTAAAAAAATATAAGGGGTGATAAATTTGATCATAGTAATGGGCAGATGGAAACAAAAGGTGCTTAAATTTCTGGGACTTCTGGCGCTGATCCTGGCATTTGTAATGGCTATACCTGCGCTTACAGGTATGCTGGTAAATCAAGTTCCGGCTTTTAGCGGGTGGCTGCAAGACGAACATCCCACTGGAAATCCGATGCGGGTCGAAACGGATGAGAATTCAGGTACCTTCAATCAAGTGCTCGATCAATTTGTAATCAAATTACAGGATTTTTATTACGAACGTTAACAGTAGGAAGGAAATGAGCTTCATCATGTCAAACTAAGTAAAAAAACGGGAGTAATGCTATGAACAGCCACATATCAGCTTTTTTGGATTATTTAGATTTCGAAAAGGGACTGTCTACTAATACCAGGGCAGCATACAGCAGAGATCTGGGAAAGTTTTTCGCCTTTATCAAAGAAACGCTAAAATATAATTCCCTTGATGAAATCACCAAGCATGATATTATTGCTTTTTTAGCCTGGCAGATGGATTCTGGGGCAGAATATTCTACTGTTGCTCGCAGCTTGTCGAGCATTAAGACTTTCTATAAATTTCTGGTGTTGGATGGATTTATTGCCATTAACCCGGCAGGGGATTTAGAAACCCCCAGAATAAAGAGAAAGCTGCCCCGGGTGCTTTCTGTAGAAGAAGTGGACAGGCTGATGGAAGTTCCCAATGTTATTTTACCACTGGGACTAAGGGATAGGGCTATGCTGGAATTGATGTATGGAACCGGGATCAGGGTATCGGAGTTATTGTCACTGCAGGTTGATGACATCAACCTTACCGCAGGTTTTCTTCGCTGTTTTGGTAAAGGAAGAAAAGAAAGAATAATACCCGTAAACCAGACTGCCATCGACTGGGTGCATAGATATCTGGCCAGGTCCCGTAATCTGCTGGCTAAAGCAAATTCGGAAAGGACTCTGTTTCTTAATTCCCGGGGAGGGACTTTAAGCCGCCAGGGGTTTTTTAAAATATTGACTGGATATGTACAGACCGCTGATATTCATAAAGATGTTACTCCTCACACCTTGAGGCATTCCTTTGCTACTCATCTTCTTGAAAATGGAGCCGACCTGCGGGCAGTTCAAGAAATGCTGGGACATGCAGATATTTCAACTACTCAGATATACACTCATATAACCAGATCCAGACTACGAGAAGTATATCAGCAGTTTCATCCTCGGGCTTAAATGAAGGTTTTTCGATAAGCAGGTTGCTTAATGCAGATAATAAATATTAAACCATCTACTATCTCGGCTGCTTCGGAAAACGGGGAGACTGTCCTGATGGTTTCTATTTTAATGGAGGTATCAGCATGCACAGAAGAGCTATTTTAATTGTACTTGATGGGGTTGGCATTGGAGAGATGAGGGACAGTTACCAGTATGGTGATCAAGGGAGCAATTCATTGAAAAACACTGCTAAAGCGGTTGGAGGACTAAAACTGCCTAACTTAAAGAAACTAGGGCTGGGTAATATAGAGGAAATACTTGGGGTGGATCCAGTTGATAAACCACTGGGGGCGTATGGGAAAATGGAAGAAAAGTCTTGCGGCAAAGATAGTACCGTGGGGCACTGGGAAATGATGGGCTTGATAATGGAAAAGCCTTTTCCAACTTATCCTCAGGGTTTTCCTGCTGAAATTATAGATGAATTTGAAAGAGCGATAGGAAGAAAGACTATCGGAAATAAAGTAGCCTCCGGTACAGAGATCATAAATGAGCTGGGAGACGAACATATCAAGACCGGTTACCCAATAGTATATACATCTGCCGACAGCGTGTTTCAGATAGCAGCTCATGAAGAAGTGGTGCCGGTAGAACAGTTGTACCAGTGGTGCCTGACCGCTCGGAAATTGCTGCTGGGAGATAATGGGGTGGGGAGAGTTATTGCCAGGCCTTTCCTGGGTGAAAAAGGCTGTTGTACTCGCACCAGTAATCGTCATGATTTTTCCCTGGAGCCGGAAAGAAATATACTGGATATATTACAGGAAAACCAGCTCACAGTCATTGGGGTCGGTAAAATAAAGGATTTATTTGCTGGGCGAGGATTGAGCGAATCATATCCCACTAAGAGCAACCAGGAAGGAACAACTAAAATAATCGAATTGATTAAAAAGGGAGTGGGAGATCTAATATTTGCTAACCTGCTGGATTTTGACCAGACTTATGGACACCGTAATGATGTGTCAGGCTATGCCTCAGCGCTGGAGGAATTCGACGGGGTACTGGGTACCCTGCTCGATTTATTGTATCCGGAAGACCTGCTGTTTATCACCGCAGATCATGGGAATGATCCCACAACTCCCAGTACCGACCATTCCCGCGAATATGTTCCTTTGCTGGTATATGGTAAGAATATCAAGGATGACGTAGATTTAGAAATAAGAAGCAGCTTTGCGGACGTAGGCCATACTATAGCCAAGTATTTGGGAGTTCGAGCAGGCGATATGGCCGGGGAGAGCTTTTGTGAATTGTTAAGGAGTAATTAATGAATTTTCAGGATATTATCAGGAAGAAGAGAGATGGAAAGTCTTTAAGTGAAGATGAGATTAAGTATCTGGTAAAGGGAATAAGTGATGGATCTTTACCGGATTATCAGGTTTCCGCCTGGGCTATGGCGGTATACTTTCAGGGGATGGATGATAGGGAGACGCGTGACCTGGCTATGGCCATGGCTTATTCCGGGGATGTGGTAGATTTATCCTTTATACCCGGAGTAAAGGTAGATAAACACAGTACGGGGGGCGTGGGCGATAAGACTACCCTGGTAGTGATACCCCTGGTTGCTGCAGCTGGAATTCCAGTGGCCAAAATGTCAGGGCGAGGTCTGGGACATACCGGAGGCACGGTAGATAAGTATGCGTCTATTCCGGGTTTTCAAGTAGAGATGGGATTTGCGGAATTTATTAAGCAGGTGCAGCAGGTGGGGGCTGCAGTAATATCCCAGAGTGGAAATTTGGTGCCGGCAGATAAGAAACTGTATGCCATAAGGGATGTCACCGCAACGGTGGAGAGCATACCGTTGATTGCTTCCAGCATTATGAGCAAGAAGATTGCTTCGGGAGCAGACAGTATTGTTCTTGATGTCAAAGTTGGTTCTGGTGCATTTATGAAGGAACAGCAGGAGGCAGAAAAACTGGCCCGGGCCATGGTGGAAATAGGTAAAAGGGCCGGGAGGCAGGTCATTGCCGTTTTAAGTGATATGGAACAACCCCTGGGCCGAATGGTGGGCAATGCGCTGGAAGTGAAAGAGGCGGTAGATACCCTCCAGGGCAGCGGTCCGGATGACTTGCTGGAGGTATCGATTGTACTAGCCTCATATATGCTGATACTGGGGGGGAAAAGCTCCAGTTTAGATGAAGCCAGGTGTTGTATAAGAAAAATCCTGGATTCCGGAAAAGGTCTGGATAAATTCCAAGAATTAATTGAAGCACAGGGGGGGGGGTTGAATTATGACCTGAAAAGTTACGGTCTTACGGAAGCCTCGATAAAGAGAGCAGTAATCACCCAAGAAGAGGGCTACATCTCAGGCCTGAACGCATATATCATTGGACATACAGCTATGATGTTGGGGGCGGGAAGAGAACGACTGGAAGACCGTATAGATTATTCGGTGGGTATAGAGATATTAAAAAAATGTGGAGATTTTGTGCGTCCCGGGGATGCTCTGGTGGTATTGCATTTAAATGATGAGAACAAAATCGAAGCAGCCTGCCGGCAGATAGCTCTGGCCTATGATATCACGATGGAACAACCCGTGAAAAAGCCATTGATATTAGAGGTTATAAGCTAATCTTTAAGGGGGAGTAAATGGCATTCAGGCAATGTCATAAGGTTCAGCAAGAGCTTTAACTCGCATATTCACATTGTGGGGGGAATAATATGCGGTTAATGAATGAAGCCAGTGAAGCAAATGGTGCCAGCTGGCAGGATGATTATCGCCGTAAAATATGCTCTGCAGACCATGCTGCAGCATTGCTTAAAGATAATGATACCATAGCAATGGCGGGTGGAAATGTGGTGCCGGAGGCTTTCGTTGAGGCGATGAGCAGGAGGGGGAAAGACCTGCAGGGCATAATCCTGCTGGTTAATTTTGCATTGAGTCAATATCGATTTATGAATTTAGAGTATAAAGATAATCTTAAAATTGAAACTACTTTTGTAGGGCCTATGGAACGTAATTGCATACGGGAAGGAATAAGCAGCTATGTACCGATACACCTGCAGAAACTAGGAGAATGGCTGGATCATAGAAAACCCAATGTAGTGGCGTGTTCGGTTACACCTCCAGATGATAACGGCTATATGAATAGGTCTTGTTATGCCGGTCTCTGTCATAAAAGAGCTTTTGATAATGCTGAAACAGTTATTGTTGAGGTTAATGAAAATCTGCCCTGGTTGTGTGGGAATGATTTTAAGATCCATGTTTCAGAAGTAGATTACATAATAGAAAACAATTATTCACCGGCCGAAGTCCATGATATACCAATAACTCAGACGGAGAAGTCCATCGCTGCATATATTGCAGATATGGTTGAAGATGGTTCCACCATCCAGCTGGGTCTAGGAGGATTGGCCAACGCAGTAGGTTATCTCTTAAGAGATAAAAGAAACCTGGGTATCCACGGTGAAGTGATCTCAAATTCCATTATGGATCTAGTTCTTTCAGGAGTAATCAATGGTTCCCAAAAGAATTTTCATAAGGGTAAAATCTTGGGATGTTACCTGGTAGGAAATCAAGAATTATGGGATTTTGCAAACCATAATGAAGATTTTATTTTCTGTGAGGTGGAGTATATAAATGATCCACGGATAATAGCCCAAAATGATAGACTTATCTCCATCAATAATACGTTAATGATGGATTTGACCGGTCAAGCTGCTTCCGAGTCTATTGGTACATATCAGTATAGCGGAACGGGGGGGCAGGTCAATTTTGTTCACGGTGCCACCATGTCACGAGATGGGAAAAGTATACTGGCCTTGAATTCAACCTATACTGATAACAATGGAAATTTAAAGTCTAAAATAGTACCTATTCTACCGGAAGGGACCATTGTTAGCACTTCACGTAATGATGTGGAATATATCGTGACAGAATATGGAGTTGCAAATTTAAGGTGGAAAAGCCTATCTAACCGGGTAAAACAGCTAATCAACATTGCTCACCCTGATTTTCGTGATGAATTAGCATTCCAGGCCGCAAAAAACGCCTGGTTATAAAAGTATTACAACGAGGATAAAATATACAATCCAGGTATCAATAAATCATAATTAAATTATGTACCCAGATAGAGCTGGTTTAGATAATATCTGCCGGCTTTATTGTTTTTAATGAAGACTATTCTATTTAGGCTGTTAACCCACTGGAATAATAGGGTGTCAGTGCCAATATAATTAATAAACTATTATTTCAGGAGGTGCAGACTTGTATGCCTGATCGAAAGAGAACTGCTTTGATGCTAGTCCTTGCATTCTGCTTGTGTATCCTGCTGCCGGTGCCGGTTAAAGCGGATGTCGTTGATGTATCGGCTGAAGCTTATGTTTTAATGGATGCTGATTCAGGAAAAATATTGCTGGCCAAAAATGAGGACAAAAAGCTGCCACCTGCCAGTATGACAAAAATCATGACTCTTCTGCTGGCATTAGAAGACCTGGAAGAAGGAAAAGTTGGATTAAAGGACAAAGTTGTAACCAGTGAAAATGCATGGAAAATGGGGGGATCCCAGGTATATCTTGAACCTGGAGAAGAAATGACGTTTGAAGATATGCTGATCGCTATCGCCGTGGGATCAGCTAACGATGCTTGTGTTGCCGTTGCTGAGCACCTGGAGGGTACTCATTCGAACTTCGTCCAGCGCATGAACCAGAAAGCTAAAAGTATAGGGTTAAAAAATACTAATTTCATTAATGCCTATGGACTATCGGCTGAAGGTCATTATACTACTGCCCGGGATATGGCGATCATAGCTCGGTATGCCCTTGAAGTTCCTAAAATGTTAGAGTATACCTCCATCAAGGAGTACAATTTGAGACAGGGTGAATTCAAGTTGTTTAACACTAATAAACTATTATGGTGGTACGAAGGAGCAGATGGATTTAAAACCGGTTGGACAGATGAAGCCAAATACTGCTTAACATCAACTGTAAAACGTGATAATTTGCGATTGATTGCGGTGGTCATGGCATCTCCCGTTGCGCAAGGACATTTTCGAGATTCTATGGAGCTGTTTAATTATGGGTTTGCCACGTACAGCTTCAAGACCTTTTTTGCCCAGGGAAGTCCCTGTGGGACGGTTAAGGTAGGAAAAGGAACAGAAAATATAGTCGAAGTTGTAGCGGGCGAAAATGCAGGAGTGATTTGCGCCAAAGGGGAAGAAGATAAAATAACCTACAAGAGGAGCCTGGCCCAATATACGGATGCTCCCGTTATTGCAGGTCAAAAGCTGGGAGAGCTAATGATATATAAAGATAATGAATTAGTTAAAAAAGTGAATTTGAATGCTGCCCGGGATGTACAACGAGGAGGCTTATTAAGGGAGTTTTTGAAGATGTTTGCCGAAACCTATCTTTTATAATTGGAATTTTGTGGAAGGAAATATCCCCTCTCGAGTAGAACCTTTTCTATGTCAGGGTAATTGCCGGGAGGGGATGATGTAATGGACGTAGAGTTAAGGCAGGTACGAAATACACTGATAGTCAGATGTGAAGGCGAATTGGACATGCTGGTAGCTGATAAAATGCGCAGTGAAATTGATAAAAAGATGGACAATAATGAAATAAAAAACTTAATATTGAACATGGAGAAAGTTAGTTTCATTGATAGTTCGGGATTGGGAGTAATACTCGGCAGATATAAGAAAATAAGCAGTAAAAACGGTCGCATGTATATTGTTGGTGCCAGGCCGCAGGTGGAAAAGATCTTGTACTTTTCAGGAATAAATAAGCTGGTCTCGATGTGCCGAAATGAACAGGATGTAATTAATCTTCAGGGGAGGTGAGTTCCAGCTCAGGCTGGGTCTATCATGAATGTAAGAAATTATTGTAAATTCGAAATCTTAAGCTTGCCGGAGAATATTTCATTTGCCCGGGCATGTGTAGGTGCTTTTGCTTCACAGCTTGGGTGTACCATCGATGAAATCGAAGAAGTTAAGTTAGTAGTTTCAGAGGCGGTATCTAATTGTATAATTCATGCCTATGAAAACCGGAGTAATGAAATCATAACTATTGTAATTAGTTTATTGGAGAATCGAACCCTGGAGATTATAATTGAGGATTATGGAAAAGGAATAGAAGATATAGACAGTGTGCTGCAGCCAACCTATTCCAGTGAACCAAATAGAATGGGATTGGGATTTACTTTTATGAAATCGTTTATGGACGATATGGAAGTCCTCAGCAAACCAGGAGAAGGTACCAGTGTACAGCTTAAGAGAAGTTTCTTGACTAAAGACAAAGAAGCCTACGCTTAAAGGGGGAATGACAGTGTCCTCCATAAATCCTTATAAAGAAAATGAGAACCTAATAGCCAGGGCTCAGGCAGGCGATGAGTCAGCGCGGGCTCAGGTTCATGAAGCGAACATCGGTCTGGTATATATGGTGTTGGAAAAATTTAAAAACACTGCCTATGAATATGAAGATCTCTTTCAAGTAGGATCTATCGGCTTATTAAAAGCCATTGATAAATTTGATTTTAGTTTCAAGGTGCGCTTTTCTACCTATGCAGTACCCATGATAATCGGAGAGATCAAAAAATTTTTACGTGATGATGGTATCGTTAAAGTACAGCGAGGCATTAAAGAGACTTATAGCAAGATACGCTGGGCCCAGGATAAACTTAGAGGTGAACTGGGGCGAGATCCAGGTGTGGACGAGATTGCTTTGCTGCTTGGTATGGACAAAGAAGAAATCGTGATTTCTATCGAAGCCTGCCAGGTGCCTGCCTATATCAATGACGTGTTACCCCGGGAGGAAAATGATAATTTATCTATGTTGGATAGATTGACAGCCAGTGAAGGCAGTGCCATGATGCTGGAAAAGATCGCCCTGCGAGAGGCTTTGAGTACCCTTGATGACCGAGAACGGGAAGTAATTCTAAGAAGATATTTTAAAGATGAGACTCAGTCATTGATAGCAGGAGATTTAGGAGTATCACAGGTGCAGGTTTCCCGGATAGAAAAAACCGCCATCAAGAAACTAAAAACAATTTTAGAATAACTCTAAAAGTCAATAAAAAACTAAACAGAGAGCCTGAGAGGGCTCTTTCTGTATTGTACTAAAACTTGTTTTATTGATTAAATTGCGGTTTGTTTGTTTGATTAATCTTTCAGCCCATAACACCATCCAATTAAATCCATCATATGATGAAATAGGGAACAAATCCAATATTATTATATCCGGAAAAGGGTGGTAAATAATGAGTATTATAGATAATGAATCAATAACAACTGTAAAATCACCAGACAGGGAACACCACCAGTTTAAACCATCGATAAAACATCACTATAAGATCGTATGTATACTTGATGAATTCAGTTACGAATGCTTTAAATATGAGAGCAGATTTATCCAATTAGAGCCTGAAAGTTGGAAGGAAATTATTGATCGTGAAAAGCCGGATCTGCTGTTTGTTGAATCGGCCTGGAAGGGCAAGAATAAGAAATGGCAGCATAAGATAAGCGCCTGGAAAAACAGTAAAAACAAGACTATATGTGATATAGTCAATTTCTGTCAAGAAAAACAGATCCCTACAGTTTTCTGGAACAAAGAAGACCCCAGCAATTTTCAATTTTTTATTGATTCTGCCCGGCATTTTGATTATATATTTACCAGTGATGAAAATTCCATAGATAAATATAAAGATATTGTAGGTCATGATCGAATTTATGTACTACCTTTTGCTGCCCAGCCCCGGCTGCACAATCCCATTGATAGGGATAAAGAAAAACTTGGACAAATAGCTTTTGCCGGAACCTGGTACAATCATAAATATGAAAACAGAAGAAAAAATCTTAATTATCTATTAACTCCTGCTCTGCATTATAATCTTCACATCTATAACCGTATGCATAATATGAAAAATAAGGATTATGAATTTCCTTCGATATATAAACCATATATTAAGGGATTCTTAGACTATTCCGATATGATCAAAGCCTACAAAAAATATGATGTGTTTCTAAATGTAAATTCCATAGAAGATAGTCCCACCATGTGTTCTCGGAGAGTTTTTGAAATCTTAGCATGCGGTACCAGCATTATCAGCAACCATTCACTGGCTATTAATAAACTCTTCCCGGGAATTGTAGCTGTGATTCAATCTGAACAGGAAGCAGAACAGTGCCTGCAAACCATTGCTGAAAACAAAGAATATAGGGATAAACTAGGTTTGTTAGGAATTAGGGAAGTGCTCAATAAACACACTTATAAGCATCGTCTGGAAACCGTATTTGATTATGTTGGATTGCCATACCTCAAAGCAGATATCGAAACGATTGCTGTTTTTGCTTTTGTTAACAGTAACCAAGAGATTGATCTCGTAATTAATAATTATTTAAGACAACAATATGATTTTAAGAGTCTCTTTATCATCTCTCCGAGTAAAAGATTAAAAAAGGATGATATTATTAACCAATATTTATTCAAAGATGATATTACATTAATTCTGACCCCCGAATCGGATGCGCCAAGCAAATGCGTAAATCGTGCCGTGAATTATACTAATGCCAGGTATATTTTGCTATTTGAACCTTATAATTATTATGCGCCTAACTTCATGACCGATTTGCTACAGGCTTACCAGTATGCGGATGCAGATATTATTGGAAAATCAGCTTACTATGAATATGATGACAGGTTAAAGAAAACGATCTTAAGAAATCCTGATATGGAAAACTGCTATGTGAAATCTTTATGTGGATCAGCTATGTTAATCAAAAAGGAAATATTTGATCGTACGGGATTCGGAGGGACTGATCCAACTGAGGATAGAGGATTCTTTTGGAAGTGTTGGATGAAAGACATCAAATTATACTCAGCTGACCGATTTAATTTCATAAAAAATGCTTATATTTCACAGGTTGGGAAAAATGATTCTACTTTAAAGAGGTTTTTTAAATTACATCAGAATATAGGGGATTCCAGTAAAAGCTTTACAGAAATAAGCGTCTAGTTTCCACTGCATGAAAAAACCATAATCATCGAATCCGTAACGATGATTATGGCCCTCTAAGATATTTGACCCCATACTCGGTCTGTGTTGGAGACCACCCGGCCTTCTCTATTGTTCTTATCATATAATCTGTGATTGTAAATGTAGTCAGGAAGCTGAGATTTATCTCCATTATACCGGCCATGAAAAAGATGAATAGTCTGGGCCCAGGATTGATAGTGTCGGCATCCATATCTGCGCAGCCTGGCGATCAAATCATTATCATCCCAGCCTCTTCCTATAAAATCTTCATCATAACCTCCAACTGAAAAAAAGCTTTTTCGGCTGAGCGACATCAGAAAGGGCAGCCGGGCGTTTAGGCGCGGAAAACTTCTGTTACAGGTATTGGTAAATACCTGGCCCTTCATATTCTCGACCAGGGTCAAGAAACAACCGGTTGTATCATCACGTGCTATTGGAATGCCCAGATAGTTTGAGTTTATTTCCAATGGTCGAACTAGATGTCCTATAGTATCGTTTAAGTGAAACATTTCCGCATCAGATATTATTATTATTTTACCCGTTGAAAGTTTAGCTCCGATATTGACTGCATATCCAGGAACACGCCGTTTTATTTGCCCGTCCATATTTCTATGGCCGGTAAACACATAGCTTAAATTCAGTTTACTGGAATATTCTGCACATACAAATTCTGTTTCATCTTTAATTCCATCATTTAAAACTATGGTTTCAAAGGTGTAAGGAATGCTCTGCCGGGCTAAAGAATGCAATCCCCATTTCAATAGCCGTGGTCTATTAAATGATGGAATGATAATTGAAATATCACAGGCTGAGATTTTAAATCACCTCACAGGATCAATCTTTAAAGACTCCCCATTCTCTTCCTTGATTACGGACTATTTGTTTAACTCTGCTGCGGTAAAGGTTTTCATTATGCAGGAATTCGGGAGAACCTCCTCTGCCATGAACATATCTGGAATGATATAGATGAATGGTATGGGCATCTGTTTTTTTATAGCCGCATCCATAACGCTTCAGCCGGGATACCAGGTCATTATCATCCCAGGCGATACCGGTAAAGTCTTCGTCATATCCTCCAATATTAAAAAAAGCCTCGCGGCTGACAGCCATTAGAAAAGGGTTATTGGTATTTAAAAAGGTATATTTGGTGAATTCTGTAAATTGACTGATATTACCATGGTTGGCTTCAACATATCTGAGAAAAGAACCGTCTCTGTCATCTCTTCCTACAGGTATACCTAATAGTTTATTATCTTCCATTAAAGGTTCAATCAAATAGTTTATAGTGTCATTGATATGAAACATTTCTGCACAGGATAGTATTAGTATATTTCCCTCTGACATTTTTGCGCCAATATTGTAAGCAAAACCCGGAACACGCCATTTCATATCACCGTCAAGATTTCTATGGCCGGTAAAAATATATTTTATATTCAATTTCTCTTTATATTCGTTACAAATTGCTTCAGTGTCATCAGGAATTCCATCATTTAAAACAATAATCTCAACTGCACAGGGAATCTTTTGTATGGACAGGGAATATAAATTCCATTTGAGCAAATGAGATCTTTGAAAAGAAGTTATAATTATTGATACTTGGGGACGCAATATATTTGCTCCTTTCTTTATATGAATTTTGTCTCAGGCAATCATCTTCCAGTGAAGAAGATAATTGCCTGAGTAAAAACTATTACTCACATTTTGCTGCTCTTATTTCTTGAAAAACGGAAACTATTAAATCGGTCCATTTTTTCATAGAATCTTCAATAGATAGGCTTCTTTGCATAATAACCTGCCGGGGGGTGAAGGTTTGCTGTGGTAATTCTTGAATTGCTGCAAAAAAATCACTGCCAAATATGCCGCATTGCTTTCGTTCCTCAGGAGCAAAATCCTTAAATATTCCTGTGTTATGCATTACTACTGGGACATCGCATAGGCATGCTTCCACCGCTGCCAGGCACTGCGTTTCAATCTTTGACCCGATGATAAAAAAATCAGAACAATTTAGAAGCTTCGCCAGCAGTTCCTGTGAAATTCTATTGTATACTCTAACATTAGAAGGGGCAGCAAAGGACTCATGATATTTAGAAACCAGAATCCATGAAATATCTTTAAAATATTCAATACATTCTTTTATCAAGGACCAACCTTTTACTTCAGAAAAATTACCAACGAATATTCCTATGCGTTCGGTGCCATAACCTAACTCCTGACGTATAGATGATTTATCCATTGGTTTAAACAAATCATAATCAATACCTACTGGTATGATATCAAAATTAAATTCCGGATATGATACAGTATTTTGAACAGTGTTAGTTACCAGTTTGTGTGCAGCCCGAAGGTTTCTTTCCTGTTGTTTGGAGGGCTTGATCATAGCCCTCAGGTTATCCTGTAAAAAGGCTATGGTATAACGTGATGTATCGATAAGATCTATAAAAGTTGCATTTTGTATTATTATTTTTATATCTGGATAATACTGCTGCAGATAATTACGCGCATTGGATGCAAAATTACCATTATTTCCAACCACACGGCAATCTATGCCGATTGAAGAGGGAAGGGACTCCAGTAAAAAATCCCATAGTACTTTTTCACCCATGGACCCCGTAAGCAGATCATTGCAAATAGCAATTTGGGGTGCTTTTGGTACAAGTTTCTGGGCATCAGAACTGTTTAACTCCCCAGCTTGGAAATGGTATACAATACTGTCAAAGGCAGTTTGATGAGTGATCTCATTGGTTGACAGCTTTTGCATTAAAGTATTGTCCCCGGAGATACATGGTTCGCCTTGTTTAGCTATCACCGGATTGAAAATGTCACTGCCTGGAATTACGTTGCCTTCCGGATATCCACCCACCATTTGAAAATGCTGTTTTCTAATGAGGAGCGGCATAAATAATCCGCCGTCTTCTGTCTTATGGCATTTTTCTGAATCTGCATACAACAAAAAGGATTGTTCCCGATATGAGTTAATATCCCGGCCAAAATTTTTTTCAATTCCATAAAGTCCACTGCGCATTTTCCCGGATTCCACTAGTCGGGAAGTGATGCAATTCGAACCGTTATATGCTTCCCATAAACATTCAAACCATCCCGGGGTAAACCCCATATCAGAATTGATAAAAATCATGAAGTCACCCTGTGCTTTACTGCATGCATAGTTGTAAGCACGGTAGACATTGTTAATGAACCATTCTAGCTGCTGTTCAGGAGTATTATTATATATGAAATGGGGAATATAGTTGTCTCGAAGGTATTCTAAGATTTCTTCATTTGCATCATTGGCTACAAAGAAAAATTCCTTATCTGTCATATCAGTATATTTCAACACCTGCTCATAAACGAACTGCAGCCATTCAATACTTTTATAAATCAAACAGATAATAGAAAATTTCGGTCTAAATACTGTTTCTCTGTATTGCTCAACATAAGTCAGTGATTCTTCAAAGGTTAAGGGCATTGGCTGTTCATCATCAGTCCATAAACCTTGGGGAAATAATTTCTGAGGTATCTTTTTCAGAACCAGCTGTTCTTCACTGATTAGGCGATCAAGCATATAATATCCACGCTGGCCATGAGATTTATAAACCAGGTATTTATACGCCAGATTCTTCTTAGAAGCAAATCCATAATGTAATACTTGTACGGTTTTTATTCTTTTTATCTTTTCTATTGTCGTAGGATAAGGGAGCTGATGCAGTCCCGGTTCAGCTTTGGTATAATGTATGTCACTGCTTACACGCCACAAACGAACAAACCAGCCATTATTATATTTACTGTCAGTTCTCTGCCATGAATGACTGCGCCAGATATTTATTTCGTGGAAACTTAAGGCATCCAAGTTATTTACAATGCAATAATCACACAGGTTCTGCAATTCATCTGCAGGGTTTGCACTTATAACTTCATCAGCATCCAGCCATAAAATAAAATCAGGTGATAGTTTAAGCGCTTCTTCCAGAAGCAGCTGTTTATGATTGATTTCGTCTGCGAAATTGTTTTTGATACCACGAATTACATAGGGCGTGACCTGTAACATATATTCGTAACTGCCATCAGTACTTCCATCATCGTAAACAACTAAGGCGTCTACCAGAGGCATCATATATTTAACAAAACGCTCCAAATTACCTTTTTCAAGTTCATTATAAATTTGACAAAAACCCACAATGGAATATTGAGCCATTATTTTCTCTCCTTTATCCAATTATTCTATTTCCATGACAATTGTGCAGAGCGTTTTCTACAAATAGTTAATCCGGGAGGGACAGGAATAGTTATCATTTCGTATTCAGCATTTTGCTTCATTAGTTCTTCTACCGCCATATATGCTGTTCCTGAATAGCCAGGCTGCATTTGCAATTCATTTTCAGGATGTGTATCATGCAAAAGAATCAGACCGTGAGGACTTATAAAAGGGAAAAAACCTTGAAAATCTCTTAAAACCGCTTCTGCAGAATGATCAGCGTCGATAAATAACATATCAATCGCTATGCTTTCATCCTGTAATTGTTTAACATAATCCTGTGTACAGGTATTTAAAAAATGTGTTTTAGGTGACTTATGCATATATTTCCCGGCCGAAGGTTCAATATCTATACCAATCAGTTGTTGAGCAAATGGAATAATTCGATTAAAAACAGCGCATTGATATAATCCTAGTTCTACATAGATTTGAGGTTGGATAATGCTGGCCAGATGAACGATAAAATCTTCATGCCAATTCAACGCAGGGGGATATGCATTTAATAGAATATAAGATTGATTCATGATATTAACCAGCCTTTTTTATTAGTTATCTAAGCAATGTTATGATTCATCGTATGAAAAATATGGAAAAATAGTGCAAGATAATATATGCCCGTTTTATCATTTAATAACCTGTGCAATTATAGAACTAATGACGTTATCATGCTCCATATAGTTTATATCTGTAAGGATATTCTCGTTATGACCTGATATGTGGTGTCCCGCATACCAGTGAATACCGATAGCGTCTTCGGTTATATAGTGCTGATTGTTGCCTGTGAAAATGTGTCTTACACGTGAAGCTGAAAATGGATATATTGCACTCATTTTTAAATTAGCTATTTTGATATGCGGATATTTTGCTGTAATAATGTGTTCATTTCCAAAGTGATATTTTATAAGTTTGGAACCAATACTCTGGTAATGTAAAATATTTAGTTTTTTGTAGGATTCCTCTTTAAGAAAACGGTAAAATTCATTACCTGGATCAGACATGAGAAAACCTATAGAATAATAGGTGAAATTTTCGTCCTGATTATTAAAACAGACCAGGGTATTTATATTAGTATTCTTAGAATTATTTATATATAAATTGCTCATTGGCTTAAAATATATGATGTCAAAATCAGACCATAAGCCGCCCTCTGAAGATAGCAGTAACCACCTCAAATAATCTGCTTTAAAGGGTTCTGGCATTTCATTATCCAATCCTATTAAGCCAAAATCAACTTCGATTTTTTCTATCGGTAAAGCATAGAGTTGGTCAATATAATTTTCTCCTGTAAAAGCAACCGAGTGTTCATTACTTAACCAGGTTTTTTTGCCAGAGTATTTTACTCTGGGATAATATAACTTTATTGTCCAATCAGGATTGAATTTTTGAAATGTATATACGGTTAAGTATCTTAAGAACGAAATAGTATCATTACCCCAATATAAATGCAGTGTTTTAGGTATTTTTTGCAGATGCCACAATTTAGCTCAACCTCCTTTTTGATAATGTCAGGCATAGGATATTTGCCCAATAAATGTTATTATTCCATTAATAGGTAATAAATCTATTTAATGTATTGTATTTTAGAATTAATAATAATGTGTAAATAATGATTGGGGCCGGCGGAATAAATATACCGGGAATTAACGGGATATTAGAGAGGCTGGCAGCGATCTAGTCACTCCAGCCTCGTCTATTATTGTATTCCCAATATAAATGTAATTAACTGGCAATGTGTTCCTTGATAGGTGCAATGAGATATACGGCTATTTCGTAGTATTTCTTGTATGCTAGAATATTTCCACCCAGGCTATTGACGTTGTCTGCAAATCCTTGATGAGACCATTTCCCAACATGAAGTTCGTAAGGGTTATTCCAATCAATATCGCCAGTTCCTGGTGGTGCATTTGTTTCCGCATCTAATGGCAAAGATACTATAATGTATTTGGTATATTGAAAAAGTTTTTGCAAGACAAGTATTGCCTCTTCATTTTGCATGTGTTCTAAGACGTCACCACAGATTATGACCTCATATTGTACGCTAGGGGTAAACCTTCTAATATCTTCTATAAATATCTCGTCATAAAGCGTTTCTAATTGAAATCTATCAACATAAGGTTCGTGTATTTCAACCGCATGCCAAATTTGATTACTTTCCCTGAGCAGCTTACTATATGTGCCCCATCCCGGGCCAACATCTAAAACCAGATCTTTTTTAGCTATGCTTATAAACCACTTTTTAATAAGAGCTTTTCCTTTTTCTGAACTTCCTGGCATCATTATCACCTCTCATATACTAAATCTTCTCCTTTAGTGATTAATCAGGGTATCGTTCCCAGCAATATCTTTATTACTGTTAAAGCCACGTTATTTTTGAGGTATTCGGCTGGTGGCTGCCATTCTTTTTCTGATGTGCTTACCATCTTGACCGCAGCCAATATTGATTCTGGTTCACAGCCGGCAATAATACTGCTGCCGCATTCTACTGTTTCAGGTCTTTCTGTTACATCTCTTATGGTTACGTTGGGGATATTGAATATACAACATTCCTCCTGAACAGTACCGCTATCACTCAAAACACAAAATGCTTGTTTTTCAAGATAAATAAAATCAAATAGCCCCAGCGGTTCGATTATTGTTATTCCGGGTTTAGTCATTGATTTTTTTTGTTTTGCTAATTGGGAGTGAGTTCTGGGATGAAGGCTGCAGATGACTGGTATTCCATACTCTTGATGTAATAGAGAAAAAGTCTGGATGAATTTATCCAGGCGGATGGACACATCTACATTTTCAGCACGGTGTAGAGTTACCAGAAAATAATTTTTCGATTTGATGTCTAAGACATCAAGGATGCTGCTGCTATTAATCTTTCTGCTGTAATAATCCAGCACCTCTTTGATCGGATTACCGGTAACAAAGATTTTATTACTGGAGATGCCTTCCCGAAGAAGGTTGGCCCGACTGCGTTCGGTGTATGGGAGTAAAATATCACTACAGTGGTCAACCACCCTGCGGTTCACTTCTTCGGGCACACGGTCATCATAACATCGGTTACCGGCCTCCATGTGAAAGACCGGGATAGCCATGCGTTTGGCGACCATAGCTGATAGGGCACTGTTAGTGTCTCCGAGAATTAACACACGATCGGGATTCTCTCTGGATATTACTTTTTCTGATTCAGCTAGAATCATCCCAATCTGGCTCATAGTAGATTCTGCCTGACAATTCAGTGAATAATCAGGAGTTCGTATCTGTAGTTCATTGAAAAATACATCATTGAGGTTGGGGACATAATTTTGTCCAGTGTGTACTAGTATGTGCTTAGATAGCTGGTCGAGAAGCGGAATAATTTTGCTCAGACGTATTATTTCCGGACGAGTGCCCAATATGGTCATTATTTTCATCTTAAGAGTTCTCCTTCAAAGACTAAATCGTCCTTAACAGTTAGTTTATGGTGAGATAGTAAATCTATGGTCTCAGAAAGAGATATTATGGAATCGCCAGAAGTATATGCTTTGTTTAATGGTTTCTTCTCGGTTTCAGGGGTAATAATCTCAGGAAGCATAGGTTTAATAACATAATAGTCTCCACATTTGAAAGTATGTCCGGCTTCTTCCAGTGATACCAGGCTTTCATGGGTTTTTTCGCCAGGTCTGATACCAGTAACAACGATGTCAACATTACGGTTTCCAATCAAGGCTCTGGCTATATTTGTAATTTTTGCCGCAGGAACAATAGGAACATAAATTTCACCGGGATTAGCCCCTTTTATTGCGGCTATAACAGTGTCGACCGCACGATCCAGTGAAAGTAAAAAACGCGTCATTTCAGTCGTTGTAATAGTAACAGGTCCTCCCTTTTTTATCTGCTCATGGAAAAGAGGAATGACTGACCCCCGGGAAGCCAGGACATTACCATAACGAACACAGATGAAGCGGGTTGAAGGGATTGAAATGTTGGCGTTAATAAAAATCCTTTCCTGTATAGCTTTGGTCATACCCATGACGTTAATTGGTTTGCATGCTTTGTCTGTAGACACTCCGACTATGGTTTCAATTTTCAGCTTATTTTCTCGAACTGCTCGCACAATGTTTTCTACCCCTATAATATTGGTTTGTACTGCTTCGTAAGGAAAGTATTCGCAGGAAGGTACCTGCTTTAAGGCTGCCGCGTTTATCACGATATCCACTTTTTCCAATACCGAGCAAACAGAATGAAAATTTCGTATGTCGCCAATTCTAAATTCTACCAACTGGTCAAAGTCCTGATAAATAATTTCATCAGTAGTATACTTATTCTGATGAAATTCGGTACGCATGAAATGCTGTTTTGCTTCGTCACGCGAAAATATGATAACCTTCCCTGGTAAGTCTTGATCATTGGCAAGCAGCCGCCGGGTTAGAACTTTACCCAGAGAACCTGTTCCACCTGTTATAGCTACTACTTTGTCTTTGAAAATTGACATTTTGATCTCTCCTATTCATTTTGTGGATACGGGGTTTTAATATAATCAATATACATATCATAGATGAGCTGCGGCCAAGTCGAAGGAGAATACCCCGTTAGACGGCGAAATTCAGTGGAATCAAGTGATCTATCACACTTAGTAAATGCAAATGGTTCGATTGATGTTTTTTTTCCATATTGGAATGCGACCAGTTTAAGTAATTCATATTTTGATATTGGATCAGAAGATAAATGATAGATTCCATTTAGTTGTGAATTGGGAATGATATGGGTAGCAATGATTTGTGCTAGTTCAATCGTAGGAACTCCTGAATAAATGTGATTGCTATAACCCTGAACCTTATCTTTTTGAGCCAGGAACCATTCGATTAACCCCGATTTACTTGTTAATTCGTGACCTATTATCGAGGTCCGAATGGTCAGGCAGTTAGGATAGCTTACTTCGCCAAGTACTTTAGTGCGGCCATAGAGATCAATGCAATTAGGTATAGAATTTTCGTTATAGTTTCCGTCTTGACCATCAAATACACAATCCGTACTAATGTGTATCATTCGAGCATTTATCTTTTGGCAGATTGATGCGATCCAATGTGGAAAAAGCGCGTTTACATAAATACTTTTTGACGGATGAAGTGCTTCAGGTTTTTGCTTTATGAGCCCAATACAATTTATTATAATATCCGGATTTAAAATTTTGATCATATTCGTAATAGCATCCATTTTTTTAGTCTCTATATTCCAAAATAGTTTTTTCGTAAGTTCGGGAAACAGGTTTATTAATGCATCATTTTCTTGGCGACAGGTTCCATATACATCATAGTATTCTGACAAGTAAGAAAATAATTTATGACCAAGCATACCGCTTGCACCCAGTATCAGTATTTTAGAATCAGGCATTCATTGATCCCGCCTTTCATGAGTTAAGTGATTACGTAGATGTAATATATTGGAAATTAATATCATTATATGCAGTTAAGATCAACCAGGTGTTAAGCATATGAAGATAAATCTTGAAAATATTTTAGAAGCAATGTAATCAAGTATAATAATTGATCCAGGATGTTCGACAAGTCTATACGTATTTTTCACCAATAATAGAATGAAGTGGTTTGATTGGGTTTAAAGCCAATTCAGTATTGTTGCTGCGAATAGATATACTATCAGAGCTGACTTCGATTTCCAGCTGTATTTCTTTGGTCCGAATTTCTATATTGCTATTGTTTTGCTCGCAAACAACGGGCCATTTTTGAGATGGATCTAAGTTGATGTGTGCAGCAAATAATTGTTTCCTGCCATAAGCAACGTAAGCAGCTGACCAGCAGGGCACCAGGGAAGAATATTCTGGACAACACCATCCCCTCAAGGGGTCTTCACTTGCGTTATAAAGATGCGTTTTATTTATGTCATATAATGGACTTAGATCAAGAGCACCCTTATCGTCCTTTGAGGCACTTATGATATTATTGTTACTAATACAGGTTAGGGAAGGGTGAAAGTTAAAAACCTGTTCATATTTGTGTTTGCTGGAGCTGTCAAGAAGATCTAATACAACTATGTTGTTGGGTTTAAAATACAGCAGGATTCTCTGATGGATGACGTCAGCGTAAAGAGCATGGGCACCACAAATACAAGAAAAATTCACGCTGAAATAGTAATATGTCAGTCCGGATTTACCAACATTTTTAGGATGGATGTCTGTATCTCTGTCATCAACACATATTGTGTTGTGGGCCTGGTTGGAAACCACATATGATCTTTTGGGATCGTGATAGTTATAATTATATTTTCCGGTATCTATTAGCAGGGGTTGCTTATGTCCATAAACAATAAACGATAGATCATCATGGTGTTTATGAGTTTTAGTATGAAAACTTGCATGAAAAACAACCTGCACGGTATTATTATTAATTTCCCACTGATTTCTCAATACTGCATAACCGCTGTCAGGATATACTCGATCCAATTTTTCGGGTTTGCTTCCTTTCTCACCTTTATAGGCTATATATGTGAATTGTGCAAAGACAGCAGGGGATACATCTTTTAATGGAATAATGGCTAATCTGCTATTGTTCGCATCTCCAATAGCAGGAAAATACCGGTCTGGTTGGACGATATTCAGTAAAAAGTCCAATTGCTTATTTACAGATATCTCGATTTCTTCATAAGCTTTATCTCCAAGTACCTTCATGAATTTAATCAATCTCAGCAAACGTATGCAGAAGATGTAACAATATAGTGGCGTTGGTTCCAGATAACCTCCATCTGGAAGAAACAATTCTTCCAGCTGTATCTTTAACCGGGCTAAAGATAATTCTTTCCATGTGGAAGCCTCTTCCATGTTATCAAAAACTGTAGAAGCCACATATAAAGCTCTATCCTGATCTATTCCGTGATTGTGTTTGCTGGTGTAAAAACTATTACTGGCTAATTTGCGGCAGTGATACCTAACAGCTTCGGTTAGAATCTGAGCGATGGCTGGATTCCAATTTTCATTTTTCCATACCTCGAAAAAACGGCACATCACGATAAGTCTTAAGGCAGTACCGTGGTCGTGCCAGGCCATATCTGATTGTGAATGGGGACAATTGCTATCGATCCAGCTCAGCAGTAGTTTACAGGATTTTTCGAGATACCGGCTGTCTCCAAATCTTTCGTATCCATTTAGCAAATATTCAAGCATAATAAGGGAATGGAGCCAATAACACCAGGTTCGATTTTGAAGTGGATCACTATGCCACCCAGTGGGCAGAGTGAAATTGACCAGAGGAAATTGTTTGCTGATATACAGTTTATTATCTAGAATATTCTCATTGACTCTTCGAAGATCATCATCCCCTAGGTCATTAAAGATATGAAAAATATTTATCTTGCTTCTATGAATCAGTGGTGTAAATTTGTCTTCCATTTATCACTACTCCGTTAAGCCGAATTGTTCCAAAATTGTGGTTATTTCGGCTGGATCTGAAATGAGAGCTCCACGCATGGAGCGGTTGAAGTGGTTGGTGGTATTATCGGAGTGAACTACTACCATGAAATTGCCTTCTGGCATGATTTCATGACAGAAGCGGATTATTTTGCTGTGGCCTCCCAATAATTTATAACGAATTCCTCTAACATAATCTTCTGTATTATAAATGAAAGTATAAAATGGGGGGGAAAAGTGGTACCAGTGTGCCATTCGTTTATTAATAGAATCATACATATAGCCCTTCTGATTGATCAGAGCTGCAGTGTATTCCTGGGGATCAATATCATAGAGTTGTTGTATATATGACTCATGATACATATCGTCAGAATCAATCCGGGCCAGGAAAAATTTCGGGCAATTTCTTACATAGTCCAATATAGTGCTATCATATTCCTTTGAACTAATAAATTTAATATTTTCAGGAAAATCGGGCTTTGCGGATAGAGCATGATTTATTATTTCCATACTACTGCTGTCACAGGCTAAAATTGTTAAAAAATCAGGATTAGTCTGGTTCATTAAGCTCTTGAATGTGAAGTTCATAAATATATCAATTCTATTTTCAATCCATTCCGGTGTTAATCTTTTGTCAGTTAATTTCATTGCATTGAAGTTTATACTTACTATTATTTTGCGATCATATGTCATTTGAAGCGCCACTTCCTTAGACTAACTTCCATTTCTGTATCATACGTGGATAATTATTACTCTGTTACTAAACAATGACTAAGTTTTAATAATATAAGATGTAACCTCAATAATAGTGAAAGAATATTGTATTTTAACCCTAAAATGCTTATCGAAATGCCTGCGTTGTGAGGAAAGGGATGTATATATGGAAAAGATTTGTGTGATTGGACTGGGTTATATTGGTCTTCCCACCGCAGTGATGCTGGCTGATAATGGTTGGCAGGTTATAGGAGCAGATATTGATGAAGATGTGGTCAATAAACTTAAACGGGGTGAGATTCATATTGGAGAGCCTGACCTGCACTTGCTGGCCAAAAAGCTGCTGGAAGAGAAAAAGATCACTTTAAGTCTGGTGCCTGAACCGGCTGATGTTTTCATAATTGCAGTCCCCACCCCCAAGACAGACGCCAATACCTGTGATTTGAGCTGCGTAGAATCAGCAGTTAAAGATATGCTGCCGCATATAAACCAGGGTAATCTAATCATAGTAGAATCTACAGTCCCCCCTTGGACCTGCGAAAATGTTATAAAACCAATGCTGGAAGACCGAGGTTTTACGGTTGGAACAGATATATTTTTAGCCCATTGTCCGGAAAGAGTTCTGCCAGGGCGGATAATGCAGGAGATAATTGAGAATGACAGGATAATTGGGGGATGTACACCGGCATGCACAGCCAGGTCAGCTGGGATATATCGAACTTTTGTCAAAGGGGAAATTATCATCACCGACGCTAGAACTGCAGAAATGGCCAAGTTAATGGAAAATACCTTTAGAGATGTGAACATTGCTTTATCCAATGAAATGGTCAAAATATGCAATAGTCTGGGAATCAATGCCCTTGAAGTGTTGGAAATAGCCAATAAGCATCCACGGGTCAACCTCCATATGCCAGGACCAGGGGTAGGAGGACATTGTCTGGCTGTAGACCCTTATTTTATTGTTGAAAAAACACCGTGTATAGCGCATCTGATTAGCTCAGCCAGAAAGATCAACAGTGATATGCCTGCATATATAACGAATAAAGTTATAAAACTGATAGGATTTTCTCCCGGATTAAAGATAGCTGTTCTGGGAGTGAGTTACAAAGGGAATGTAGCTGACGTAAGAGAAAGCCCGGCATTAGAGGTAATAGCAGGTTTGAGAAAAATAGGATATGAAGTGGCATCATATGACCCCCTGGTAGAAATGGATGAAGTTCAGAAGAGCATCTATGATACTGTACAAGGTGCCGATCTGCTGCTTATTTTATCTGACCATGATGAATTTAGATATCTTGATAGTGAAATGATAAGTGAATTGATGCGCAGTCCAATCATATTTGATACCAGAAACATCTGGGATGCTGGAGAAAGTAAGAACATTAAATTATATAATCTCGGTAATATCTATGATTGTAAATAAGGTTTATCAATAGCTTCTCCTTCTATAATTCACATAAAACCCATCTTTCCCATTACGGATTCAATAGGGAAGATGGGTTTTTTGGTCTTTGATCCTGGGAAAAAATACCTTCTGTCGTGCATAAAATTAATGGCAAACGCCAATAATATTCTATCGGGAGGCGATTAGTTTTGAATGTTGATGCAAAACAGATGAAGAAAATAGAGATGCAAGAATATCAGAATCTGGTGGACCAGATAAAGCCCAAACCGGATATATTAAAAAATAGTGTCTGGGCGTTCATGGTGGGTGGTTTAATTTGTGGATTTGCCCAGGTGCTGGTGAATTATCTTCTTTCACTGGGAATGAGCAGAACGGATGCAGGTTCAGCCGTTTCCTGCATAATGATTTTCCTGGCCGCCTTTTTTACCGGTATAGGTGTTTATGATGAACTGGGGAAAAGAGCCGGGGCTGGTTCCATAGTTCCCATCACGGGCTTTGCTAATGCAATTGTAGCTTCCGCTATGGAATTTAAAAGAGAAGGATATATATTCGGGGTGGGAGCCAGGATATTCAGCGTAGCTGGACCGACACTGGTATTTGGTTTCGCCGTAGCAGTAGTAGTTGGTTTAATTAAGGTGTTTTTAAGTTCATAGCAGAACTATGAAAATGTTGTGAAGGTGGAATATGATGCCTGGATTTAAAAAAAAGGGAAGCCAGACGGTCGTTTTTGAAAAAGCACCGGTTATTACCTCCTGGGCTTCCATAGTTGGACCCAAGGAAGGTGAGGGCCCCTGGGGTCAGGAGTTTGATTCGGTCCTGGGAGATTATCTGTATGGCGAGGATACCTGGGAAAAAGCCGAAAAAAAAATGCTGCGTGAAGCGGTGAAGTTATCACTCGATAAGCGAAATTTACAGGTTGATGATGCAGAAATAATTCTGGCGGGAGATTTGTTAAATCAAACCGTTTCATCCAATTATGCTGCCCGGGAACTGGCTCGTCCTTTCCTGGGGCTTTATGGTGCCTGTTCTACCATGGCTGAAGCTCTGCTGGTAGGAGCCATGTTGGTCGATGGAAATTTTTTTAATCGTCTGGTATCTGCCACCTGCAGCCACCATTATGCAGCATCCAGACAATACCGTTTTCCTACTGAACAGGGAACCCAACCTACCCCCAGCACTCAATGGACAGCTACAGCTGCCGGGGCGGTAGTTTTGGAGTGGGCAGGAGTAGGCCCTCGAATAACCGCCGGTACTATTGGTAAAGTAATTGATATGGGACAGAGTGACGCTGCTGATATGGGGAGTGCGATGGCACCAGCGGCTGCAGATACCCTGAAAACCCATTTGAATGATTTAGAGCGCTTGCCAGATTATTATGATCTTATTATAACCGGCGATCTGGCCCGGGTAGGAATGGCCATTGCAGAGCAGCTCTTTATCCGGGATGGTTTATCGCCCAAGCCCAATTACAGCGATTGTGGGGTGTTGCTGTATGACGAGAAACAGGATGTCGATGCCGGTGGATGTGGTTGTGGATGTTCAGCTGCCATGTTATGCGGCCCTTTACTAAAGAAGATGCAAAAAGGGGAGATCAATAAAATGCTCCTGGTTGCAACCGGAGCCCTTATGAGTCCCACTATGGCATTTCAAGGGGAAAGTATACCTGGCATCGCTCATGCTATAGCTATTGAAAACTGAGCACCAGGATATTCATAGATTTTGTGGAGGTGAATAGTAAGCTATGACACCACTTTATATGGCTTTTTTAGGAGGTGGATTATTATGCCTGATAGGACAATTAATCATGGATTTGACCAAGGCTAATATCACTCCCGGGCATATACTGGTTGGTTATATTTCTATAGGGGCGGTCTTAAGCGGTTTGGGGCTTTATCAGCCGCTGGTCGATGCAGTAGGAGCCGGGGCGACCATACCCCTTTCAGGTTTTGGCCATCTCCTGGTTCAGGGAACTTTAAAAGCAGTCGAAAGCAAAGGATTACTGGGCGCATTTAGTGGAGGGGTTGAAGCTGCTGCAGCAGGTATCACCTGCGCTATCGTTTTTGGTTATGTGGCAGCGGTACTGTTTAATCCCCGGGATTAGATGAAAAGCCGCTAAAAGAGGTGGAACATCTTTTGTCTAAAAATAAAGATCATATTCATTTGGACTCCAATTATGATCGGACTCTGGACCTGTTAAAAAAAGAACTGGGTGAAGGAAAGAGTTTTGATATAGTAGTCCGGGAGTTTAAAGTGGCAGGCAGAAAAAGTGCTTTGATAGGTATTGATGGACTTATTAAAGATGATGTACTGACCTGGATCATGCAGTCTATGTTTTTGTTACCAGACAATAGTTTTAGATCCAGCAACATTAAATCTTTGTTACAGCAGGCCATCCCCTATATTGAACTTAGTACCGAGCCCAACATAGACGAATTGCTGTATTCTGTGTTATCAGGATCGGTATTGTTGGTGGTTGATAGCAGTGCAGAAGTCTTTGTGATAGATGCCCGAACTTATCCCGCCCGAGGCCCAGAAGAACCTGAAATAGAAAGAGTGGTAAGAGGTTCCCGGGATGGTTTTACGGAAACTATTGTCTTTAATACGGCATTAGTAAGAAGACGGGTGAGAGATCCCAAACTGCGGACCAAGCTTATGCGGGTAGGAAAAAGATCCAAAACTGACGTTTGTCTCTGCTATATAGAAGATATTGCCGACCCGGAGCTGGTAAAAACTATCACTTCCAAGATTGAAAGTATTGAGATAGACGCCATTCCTATGGCCGAGAAAGCAGTGGAAGAATTGATAGTGCCCGGGAACTGGTGGAATCCCTTCCCCCGGGTAAGGTATACTGAGAGACCTGACGTAGCTGCAGTACACTTATTTGAAGGTCATGTACTAATAATGGTAGATACCTCCCCCAGTGTCATAATAGCCCCGGCCACCTATTTTCATCATGTACAGCATGCCGAAGAATACCGGCAGAATCCAGCTGTAGGGGCATATATTCGCTGGGTCAGGTTTATGGCTATTATAGCTTCGATTATTATTACCCCTTTATGGATGCTGTTTGCTTTATCCCCGGAACTATTACCGGAATCATTGAAATTTATCGGTCCTGAAAAAATAGGAAATGTCCCGATTTTCATTCAATTCATAATTGCTGAAATCAGTTTAGATTTAATCAGGATGGCGGCTATTCATACCCCATCACCGCTGGCAACTGCTCTTGGTGTTATAGCGGCCTTGCTGATAGGAGATATTGCTATTACGATTGGGCTTTTTGCTCCGGAAGTAATCCTGTATACGGCGGTAGTTGCAGTAGGTTCATATTGTACTCCCAGTTATGAAATGTCTTTGGCCAATCGATTGATAAGATTGTTTATACTGCTGGGTACGGGATTTTTTAAACTGCCCGGATTGATTGTTACCAGCACCTTATCACTATTACTGGCAGTTTTCACTAAATCGTTCAATGTTCCATATTTATGGCCCCTCATTCCCTTTAATTACCGGGCCTTTAAAACCATAATAATTCGTTCCCCGGTTCCTATACAAAATATTAGACCGGAGATTCTTAATCCCCTGGACAGCAGCAGACAGCCAGCACCAGCCCTTAAAAGGAGGAAAAACTGACCATGAAAAAAATCGGTATGCCGCGAGGCCTATTTTATTACTATTATTATCCATTATATAAAACCTTTTTTAGTGATCTGGGTGCCAGGGTTATCCTCTCTCAAAAAACTAACCGGATAACTATAGATCAGGGCATTGATGCAGCAGTAGATGAAACCTGTTTCCCGATCAAAGTATATTTCGGCCATGTAAAGGAATTATGCCAGCATGATTTGGATTACCTGTTCGTGCCTCGGTTGGTTAGTATAGAGCCCAGGAGCTATATATGTCCTAAATTTATGGGGGTACCGGACATGCTTAGAGCTTCTATCGATAATCTTCCACCGTTAATTGATATCACTGTGGATCTCAGCCATTCGGACCGGGCTTTTAAAGACCAGCTGTTTAAAACCGGGAAATTATTTACCAAAAAGAGCAGCAGGATCAAGGCTTCCTATGAACACGGAAAGCAAGAACTGGCATACTGTCAGGCTATCGCAGCGCAGGGTTATACCATGTCTGAAGCAATCGATATATGGCAGGGTGAGGATATAGATCAGCAGCTGAATGGAAGCCTGCGTATAGGAGTTTTGGGTCATGGCTATTCTCTCTATGACGAAGCGATCAGCATGAACATCATCAGCCGTTTAAGGCAAATGGGATGTACGGTGGTTCTTCCTGAAGCTTTATCAATTGATGAAGTTGAACAGGAAGCAGCTGTCATGCCCAAGCGAATTTTCTGGACCCTGGGGCGAAAAATGGTGGGCAGTGCACTTAAAATGGAAAAAATGGCAGACGTCGATGGCATCATTTATGTGGCCTGTTTCGGTTGCGGACCAGATTCTTTCATAGGAGAAATCATTGAAAGAAAAGTAAGTGATAAAGCCTATATGCTAATTGTGATCGATGAACACACGGGTGAAGGCGGGCTGGTCACCAGGTTAGAAGCTTTTTGCGATATGTTAAAAAGAAGGAGGCGGCACAAAATTGAAGATCACATATCCGCATATGGGTAATGCACATATTGCTATCAATGCTATGCTGGAGAATTTAAAATTAGAGGTTATACCTCCACCGCCCATTAGCAAAAAGACTTTTGAATTAGGGGTTAAGCATTGCCCAGAGTTCGCCTGTATGCCGCTGAAAATAAATCTGGGTAACTTCATTGAGGCCCTCGAATTAGGGGCTGATACAATTTTGATGGCTGGTGGGTGGGGACCCTGCCGTTTTGGTTACTACGCCCAGGTAGAAAGAGATATTCTTGAAGATCTAGGGTTTGATTTTGAGATGGTGATATTAGAAGCTCCCGATTCCAGGGTCTCAGAACTTTTTCAGCAGTTGCAGGCATTAGGAAAGAACGTCAGTATTTGGGAAGCTTTTAAAGCCCTTAAATTTGCCTGGTATAAACTGCAGATGGTTGAAAAACTGGAGAAAAAATTTGCTTATATCCATCCTCGGGCGGCAGATAAAAACCGAGCCGAAGACATTTATGACCAAGGACTGCTGGAAATCGAAAGGGCACAGGATAAAAGTGACGTTGATGAGGCCGGATCAAAGAACCTGGAGCGCTTAGACAATATAGTTATAACTGGAGAGGAACCAATAAGAATTGGTTTAGTAGGCGAAATTTATACCGTATTGGAACCTATGGCCAATTACAGTATAGCGCGCTGTCTGGGCAGATTAAACGTAGAAGTGGATAATTCCATATACATCAGCGATTGGCTCAATGACCATTTACTGGGAAGTCTGGCCAAAAAATCTCACCGAAAACACCTGGTCAAATGTGCACGACCATATTTGAATTATTCTGTTGGCGGGCATGGCCTTGAAACAGTGGGTTCTACTGTTGATTATGCCCGGAAAAAGTTCGATGGGGTAATTCAAGTAGGGCCGCTAACCTGCATGCCGGAGATTGTTGCTCAATCTGTGCTGAGCAGCGTAAGCAAGGATGAAGGTATTCCCTGTATGACTCTATACTTTGATGAGCATGCCGGTACGGCTGGCATTCAAACTCGCATGGAAGCGTTTACAGATATGCTGAAACGAAAAAAAACATTAACTGCTTTAACACATTAAGGAGGGAAAACATTGTCTTATTACTTGGGAGTTGATATTGGCTCGGTGAGCAGCAACTTTGTTCTAATTGATGAATTTTCGAATGTGCTGGAAAAAATATATATGAGAACCGAAGGAAATCCAGTGAAAGCAGTGAAACAAGGATATAAAGAGCTGATGGAAAAGATGAAGGGTAATGTAAACATCAAAGGGGTCGGTACTACTGGAAGCGGCCGTCACCTGGCCGATATTATATTGGGGGCCGATGTGGTAAAGAATGAAATTACCGCTCATGCAGTGGCTGCTTCTTTTTTTCATCCGGATGCCAGGACTATAATCGAAATCGGCGGACAGGATTCCAAGATGATTATTTTACAGGATGCCATAGTAAGTGATTTTGCTATGAATACCGTCTGTGCTGCAGGCACCGGATCTTTTTTGGACCAGCAGGCATCACGATTAAACATTTTGATCCAGGATTTTGGCCCGGCAGCATTGAAATCAAAACAACCAGTCCGGATTGCCGGACGCTGTGGGGTTTTTGCCGAATCTGATATGATCCATAAGCAGCAGATGGGCTATCCTATTGAAGATATATTGATGGGCTTATGCGAGGCTCTGGTTAGAAATTATTTAAACAACGTCGGTAAAGGAAAAAAAATTGAAGCCCCGGTTATATTCCAGGGGGGAGTAGCTGCCAATGCAGGACTTAAAAAAGCATTCGAAAAAATCCTGCAGATGGAGATAAAGGTTCCACCTTATCATGATGTTATGGGAGCTGTGGGAGCAGCCATACTGGCCCGGGAATACATAGAAGAACACGGATGTGCCAGCGTCTTTAAGGGTGATGCATTTATCACCGAAGGTCAGTTTAACAGCAGCAGCTTTGAATGCAAAGGCTGTCCTAATATGTGTGAAGTGGTATGTATCAAGAGAGATAAGGAAGCTCTGGCATACTGGGGCGATCGATGCAAGATGTGGGAAACATCTATTGGCCATAAGGAAGTGGGATAGCCGCTTATGCAGCTATCCCGCCTGGTCAGGTTTTTCCCACACCGCTATGATAAAACCAGGCTTTTCAGACGCTGCCAGGCTGGATTCGTTGTGCATAGTGTAATCGGCGGCGTCCTGTCCAGGAGGGATGAACAAACAGCCCTTATGGGCAGTTAAATCTTGTGGGTTCAAGTTTTGCAGCTCATCCAGATTATGAAAAAATGCTTGCTTGAATATGGAATTAGTATCTTCTTTAGCATGCTGTATATAAAACTGTCCCCAGCTACTGTCTTTATTAATGGTGCCAATCAACAGTTGGCCCCCCGGCTTCAATAAGCGGAATAATTCCTGGTACACCTGGTCTGGATCTTCAATGAATTCAAAAGCGGCCATGGAAAATACTCCATCGAAAGACTCATCCGGGAAATCCAGTTCTTTGAGATCCATTTCCAAGTAATCTATTGACAGCTCAGGGCTATTTTTGCTGTGGGCAATAGCCAGCATATCAGGAGAGATGTCTATACCTGTAACTGTGCAGCCTAATCTGGCCAGCTTGATACTGAAATTCCCGGTACCGCAGCCAGCATCCAAAATTTTCATACCTTTTTGCGGTTTAAAAAGATCCAGTGCAGCATTGCTTTCTACAATATCAATAAAACTTCCTATTTCGGTAGTATACCATTCATCGTAATTTCTTGCGTGTTCATTTTTAAAGATGATTGTCATCACTTTCCTCCTCTAAGATAGCTAATAAATCCATTTTCATTGCAGCGGTGACCCCGGCTTTTTTATCAATCAACAATTCGCACCTGACCGTAGCTGGACGTTGGCTGAGAATATATATCCGGTCAGCCAGCAGTAGAGCTTCTTCAATATCGTGAGTCACAAACAGGATGGAAGTTTGAAAACGCTTATACAGTTTTAAGAGCCACAGGTGCATTTTCCTGCGGGTTATAGCATCAAGTGCTGCAAAAGGCTCGTCCAGGAGCAGTATATCACTGGCAAAAAGATAAGTGCGCAGGAGGGCTGCCCTCTGGCGCATGCCTCCCGAAAGCTGGCGGGGATAATAATGCTCAAATCCTTCCAGGCCAAAATCAGTTATATAACTTTGGGCATAGTCATGAGCTTCGTTTTTAGGCATTCCTTTCAATAACAAAGGAATAGTCACATTATCAAGTATACTGCGAGAGTCCAGCAAGAGGTCTTTCTGCTGCATGTAACTGACCCGAGTAGTTTTCCCGGTCCAGTCTTCTCCATCGATCTTAATAGTACCGCTATCCGGGATCAGCAATCCGGATATGATGTTTAATAAGGTGCTTTTACCACACCCGCTGGGGCCCAGGACGACTACGATTTCATTTTCACCGACAGTTAAGGATATATCTGCCAGGGTATGCAGCCCATCCAGGGTTTTGCTTATTCTATCTACACTAATTTTGGTCATCTTTATCGTCCTATCTTTAACCGGGAATTAGAGGTCATAGCTGATCTCTAATTCCCAACCCTAAATTATATCCTATGGTAGAAACTCATTGGTAAAGGCTTTTTGCGGGTCGATATTGTTTTCGATCAGAGCATTTTCATACATGAAATCAGCATAATTATTCCAAATACTGAGCTCCATTTCGCCCCAGCGATCAGCTTCAGCCTGATACTGCTCAGCCAGGTACTGCTGACTGGCTTTAACCAGCTCACTATCCAATTCGGGAACGTTTTTAGTCAGCAGTGCCGCCGCTTCTTCAGGTGAAGCTATGGCATATTCATAACCTTTGCTGGTGGCCTCTATAAATTTCTTTACTAATTCCGGGTCCTGGGCGATTTTATCTTCATTAGTTATTAAAACTGGGGTATAGAATTCCAGCGCGTCAATTTCCTTATTTAGTTGGATGAAATCGAGGTCGATATTCTTACTGTCTGCTTCTATTCCGGTCCAGCCCCAGTATATCCAGGAAAAATCAATATCTTTTTCAATACTGGTGAAAAAATCAGCTGAGCCGATATTAATGAAATTGACCTGGTTAATGTCAGCACCGTATTTATCCATCAAGGCTTTGATTATGGCTGTTTCCGCTGGAGAACCCCATCCTCCATAGGTTTTGCCTTCAAAATCGGCCGGGGTTTTAATATTCCTATTTGCAGGAGAGGCAAAACCAGAAGTGTTATGCTGAATTACTGCAGCAATTGCCACCACTGGTATGTCCTGAGAGCGGGCAATAGTCACTTCTTCCTGGAAACTTACCCCAAAATCGCCCTGCCCGGAGGCTATCAATTGAGCGGTGCCCCCTTCGGAAGGCTGAATAATTTCAACGTCCAGGCCGGCTTCTTCATAATAACCAAGTTCTTTGGCTGCATATAACCCGGTATGATTGGTGTTGGGGAACCAATCCAGCAAAACCGTAACCTTCTGCAAACTTTCATCTGGTGCATTATTCTTGCTGCATCCAGTTGGCAATATAAATAATGATACAATTAGCAGGAACGATAATATTCTTTTCATAAGTATTAAAAACCCCCTTGATTATTGTAGTTTATTTGCTAGAAGAAATGATCTGTTGGCGATTCCATGGTACCAGCACATACTCTATCACATCTACCATCTTTACCAGTATCAGGCTTAATATACATATGACAATTACTGCTGCCAGTACTTTGTCGATGGCAAAACTCTTTTGCTGAATAGTCATAAAATATCCCAGGCCTCGTTGAGCACCTACCCATTCAGATATTACTGCAGCCATGATGCTGTAGGTAGCAGATATTTTTAGGCCGGAGAAAAAGGCCGGCATAGCGGCAGGGAATTTCACTATCTTAAAGGTTTTCCAGCGGCCAGCACCCATGGAGCGAAAGAGACTGAGCTGATCTGGATCTACTGAATCCAATCCTTTCAGCAGATTAATAGTTATGGGGAAAAAACATACCAGCATTACAATCAATACTTTGGGCAGCATACCCCAACCAAACCACAGGGGCAAGAGCACTGCCAGGACTATCAAGGGTATAGTCTGGGAGATGACCAGAACCGGATTGACAGCCTTTTTAAGTAGCGAAACATTGTCGAGTAAAAAACCTATAAATAAGGCTAAAGTTACGGATAGTAAAAAACCATAGGCAGCCTCTAATAGCGTTGCCGTTGAATGATAAACCAGCAGCTGCCATGCTTCAATTATAGCCTTGATAACTCTGGAAGGTGCAGGTAACAGCCACTGCGGAATATCATTTATACGTACTGCCGCCTCCCAAATAATCAAGAGCATCACCATACTGGAAAGAGGCAGCAGACTATATCCTATATTTGTCGATTTTTTCATTTATACTCACTCCGCCTGGTTTATAATCAATTTTTACTATTGATATGACCCTTTGGGAACCTGCTTGAACACAGATATCCTGGGCTTTAATGACCAGGTCCAGGAGTTCTTTCAGGTCGCCCTCCATGGTGGTTTCCATGGGGCCAACTATGTAATTTACTCCTGACCTTTGTATGAGCTCGATCACCTTGTCTACCACATCGTAAATTTCTTCCTCTGGTACAACCGGCAGTATTTGCAGGCTTACATTAGATTGCGATATTTCAAAAACCTCCTCTCAATAAAATAACTGCTTAAGACCCATGGGGTAATAAGCAGTTAAGGTAACAATGCTACTATGTTTCCTACGCTGGCATTACCCAGATCAGGTTCCAGGGTTAGGACACCATTATGTCCACTCTCAGCCAGATTGGTCCAGCTCCCCTTTTTTTATTATTATTAATACTAAATCATTTATTTACCGCCGTCAATTGCTTGTGAAAAAGAAACTCATATGATAAAATAAACGCGTAAATTTAAAATTTTATAAGACGAGAGGAGATAGATGAGATGAGTAAAGACGAGCTCACCAAAATCATACTGCCGGAGGATAAATTACCGAAATTCTGGTACAATGTCCAGGCAGATATGCCCACACCTTTGGAACCCGGATTGCACCCTGGAACTAAACAGCCACTAGGCCCATCAGATTTGCAGCCTATATTTGCCGATGAGTTGATAGCTCAGGAAGTGTCCACCGAACGATTTATAGAAATTCCCAAAGAAGTTCATGAAGAATACAAAAAATGGAGGCCTTCACCTCTTTATAGAGCATATGGGCTGGAAAAAGCACTGGATACTCCCTGTAAGATTTATTACAAATATGAAGGGGTCAGCCCGGTAGGAAGCCATAAACTAAACTCTGCTATTCCGCAGGTTTTCTTCAATAAGATACAGGGCATAAAGAGAATCAGTACCGAAACCGGAGCAGGACAGTGGGGAACAGCCTTATCACTGGCATGTAAAATGTATGATATAGAAGCCATGGTATACATGGTCAGGGTCAGCTATAATCAGAAACCATATCGTCGCATATTCATGGAAATGTATGGCGCTACCTGCGTACCCAGCCCCAGTCCGCTTACTGAAAGCGGCCGGAAAGCATTAGCTGAGAATCCTGATACTCCAGGTACTCTGGGACTTGCCATCAGTGAAGCAGTGGAAGATGCTGTCAGCAGAGAGGATACCAAATACTCGCTGGGCAGTGTTTTGAACCATGTATGTCTGCACCAGTCCATAATCGGGCAGGAAGTTAAAATGCAGATGGAAATGGTAGATGAATATCCTGATGTGGTTATAGGATGCTGCGGTGGCGGCAGCAACTTTGCGGGGATTGCTTTTCCTTTTGTGCCGGATAAACTCAGCGGTAAGAAAGTGCGTTTGCTGGCGGTAGAACCAGCAGCCTGTCCTACACTGACCAGGGGAGTTTTTGCTTATGACCTGGGTGATGTAGCAGGATTTACCCCATTATTAAAAATGTATACCCTGGGACACGATTTTGTACCACCTGGCATCCATGCTGGTGGCTTGAGATACCACGGGGAATCTCCCCTGCTTTCTCAGTTATATCATGATGGATTGATAGAAGCGAAGGCCGTAATGCAGAACGATGTGTTCTCAGCCGCACAGGTCTTTGCCCAGAGTGAAGGAATCATTCCGGCACCGGAGTCTGCTCATGCTATTAGAGCAGCTATCGATGAAGCGCTGAAGGGTAAAGAAGAAGGAGTATCCAGAACAATAGTATTCAATCTCAGCGGCCACGGTCACCTTGACCTGGGAGCTTATGACAACTATCTGTCTGGTCATACTGAAGATATCGAATTCCCGGAAGAAGCCCTGCAAAAGAGCCTGAAATCCTTACCCCAAGTATAAAATAAGAATATTTAAGGTCCCGGTGATAAAATCACCGGGATTTTTTTATATTTCAATAGCTTAATAAACATTTAGAACTTAGTGAATTCAACAATTCGGCAAACTATCCCTGTTCGGAATGATCCTCAGCTTTTCTTCCTTTGCCCTTATTATATTATCGAACAGAAACTGGTTCTAACGTTATTTGAAAACTTTCGCGCATTTTCGTGATTATTCGCCTCAAGATCTGTAACTGGTATTCGATTATTTCACACATCAAGACCCATAAAAGCAAGACACCTAACACGTATGGTTAATTTTGTCGAAAATCTATATTGTGTAATAAAAGGATATATGTGGATTAACAAGAATATATTGCATTTATGTACATATTAATACATTTAATTGGGGTTTATGGGTATCATGAACTGGTTATAGATACCATAAGCTGCGAGTTTATTGAAGAACTCATAAGGAGAAACATTTAGGGATCTCAAAGTAAGACAATACAACCCAACTATTTCTGTAACAAGCGAACTTAACCCGGTCATAAATCAAACGAAAGCAGGTCTGCTATATTAAGGAACACCTTGGTGAAAAAGTGGAAGGGGAATAATTGATGAAAAAAATTCATGCAGTCTCAGGAAAACGAATCTGTCTTATCTTAATTCTGCTTTTATTAAGCAATATATCGGTGGTATGGGCAGCAGATGAGGTGGATAACTCAACCGGATCAGAATTGACTATTCAATCGCTTGATACCGATTCGCAGGAAGATGATAAAATTGTGGAATCCACCGCAGATCAGAGTACAGCGGATAAAGAGCAAATAGACATAACCGACCCGGCGATAGAAAGGATTCTTAATGAACTCCCAGCTCATCTAAAGGACATTATCGAAAGTAATCCTGAGTTTTTGGAATTCGTTCTGAATACACCTTCCAAGGAATTGAGGCACCAGCTAATGACAGGTGATGTGCCTGGGGATATTTCGCCTGAAATACTTCGAGAGCTCGCTCACCAGTCGGCTTTAATGAAAATAAACCATAGTACCATTTCTGAACAGGCCTATACTGCTGAATCTGATGTTACCTTGGAGAGTCTTCAGTCAGATGAATTTGTACTGAATACTTCAACAATTGCAGAAAGTCAGTTTATACAAGTTACTGGTGGATTTTGTTATACGTTAGCATTGGATAATGGCGGAACTGTATGGGCATGGGGAGAGAACTGGGAAGGACAACTGGGCGATGGGACAACAGTATACCGCACAGCACCGGTACAGGTAAACGGGCTGAGCGGGGTGATAGCTATAGCCGGAGGTGATACTCATAGTCTCGCATTAAAAAGTGACGGAACTGTATGGGCATGGGGTGACAACTACTATGGTCAATTAGGGGATGGGACAGCCACCGATCAATTAACACCGGTACAAGTGAGCGGGTTAAGCGATGTGACAGCTATAGATTGTGGAAGCTATCATAGTCTCGCATTAAAAAGTGACGGAACTGTATGGGCATGGGGCGACTACGAAGGTACATCAACCAGTCAATTAACACCGGTGCAGGTGAGTGGATTAAGCGGTGTTACAGCTATAGCTGGGGGGGCATGGCATAGTATCGTTTTAAAGGATGATGGTACAGTTTGGGCATGGGGTTATAATCGTTATGGTCAACTGGGGGATGGAACTACTACTGATCGACTGGTTCCGGTTCAGGTAAGCGGCATAAACGAAGTAATAGCCATAGCTTGTGGCGATTTTCATAGTATTGCACTAATAGATGGAGGTACCGTATGGACATGGGGTAAGAATGATTTTGGTCAACTTGGCGATGATACAACAACGAACCGGCTAATACCAGTGCAAGTAAATGGACTGAGTGGAGTAACATCCATAGCTGGAGGTACATATCATTGCTTGGTATTAAAAGATGATGGAACGATATGGGCATGGGGAGGAAATCCTGATGGCCAACTTGGAGATGAAACTAATACTTGGCGAAAAACGCCAGTACAGGTAAGCGGGTTAAGCGGAGTAACAGGAATTGCTTGTGGGGGCTATCATAGTATCGCTTTGAAAGATGATGGTTCTATTTGGGCATGGGGAGAAAATGGGGATTGTCAGTTGGGTATTGGTTTAACAGCCTGCCAGCCAATACCGGTACAGGTTAGCGAATTAAACGCGGTAATAGACATATCCGGTGGCTATGATCATAGTATTGCTTTAAAGAATGACGGAACAGTATGGACCTGGGGAAAAAATTCTCATGGCCAGTTGGGGAATGAAACAGCGATCTCTATGTACAGGTTCACACCTACGCAAGTCAGCGGACTTGGCGGAATCACAGCCATTGCAGCGGGCAGTTATCATAGTATGGCTTTAAAGGAAGATGGAACAGTATGGGCATGGGGTGCGAATTATTCTGGCCAACTTGGAGATGGGACAACAATTTCTTATCGAACGACACCAGATCAGGTAAGCGGTTTAGAAGGAGTAACAGCCATAGCCTGTGGTGGTAGTCATAGTATTGCATTAAAGGGTGATGGATCGGTCTGGACTTGGGGATATAACAAATATGGTCAGCTAGGAGATGGAACAACAACCAGCCGAACAACACCGGTGCAGGTAAGTGATTTGGATGGAGTAATAGCCATAGCTGCTGGAAACTATCATTGTGTGGCATTAAAGAATGACGGTACTGTATGGGCCTGGGGGTGTAATTCCTCTGGCCAATTAGGGGATGGGACAACAACTGATCGATTAACACCGATACAGGCAAATGGTCTGACTGGAGTAACATCAATAGCAAGTAAGGAATCTCATAATATGGCATTAAAGAATGATGGTACGGTTTGGGCCTGGGGGCGTAATTATATTGGTGTTTTGGGGGATGGAACTTATACTAATCGGACCACACCAGTGCAAGTTACCGGGTTGAGTGGAATAACCGCAATAGCTTGCGGCCAGTGGCATGCAATGGCTTTGGATATTGATGGAACAGTCTCAGCATGGGGATATAATGCTTATGGCCAACTTGGAGACGGGACGGGAACTGACCGCACAACACCATTACAGGTAATCGGTTTAAATGAGGTAACAGATATAGCTTGCGGTACCGACCACAGTATTGCAATAAAAAATAATGGTACATTATGGGCTTGGGGTGATAATTATTATGGACAGTTGGGTAATGATGAAGCGGGATATTACGTTTATCCAATGTGGGTTTGCGGTGGAGCCCAAAATATTCCTAAAGACCTCTTAGGTATTCGCCCTTATTGCT
>JAENYG010000057.1 GCA_016841875.1 Syntrophomonas sp. | reverse complement strand
CTACCCAGTCATCTCAAGGGAGGAGGAGCTGTTTTCTCCTGCGAAAGTTGAGTTATTAACTAAAGAGGGATGAGTAGTTATTGTAACTTTGAATCGTCCTAAAAAGCTATTAATGTCGCAGCAGCCAGCAGTCTTATGGCCGGAGGATCATGGCCGGAAATTATCTTTTCAATCTCGCCCGACTTTCTAATCCTGCCAGGTTCTACGATGCAGGATAAAATATACAAACAAGAAGGCAGCACCAGTCCCTTGGAGAGTTGGGGTCGAATTCTATCGTAAATATCTACCCCATTCAAAAGGGGAAGTATTATCGTGTTCTCGTGCAGGTTGCTTGCTAGATCAGGCAGAACTTCGTCAAGGTGATAACTCTTGACACACAGCAGATATAAGTCTGGAGCCGGGATAGCATTAAAATTATCGGTTGCAGTATGGGGAGTACATAAAAAAGTATGGCGATCAGTTTCTATAGTAAGACCGCCATTTTTCTTTATTTCCTGCAGATGCTGGCCCCGGGTGACAAAAAAACAATATAACTGCCCCCCGGCTTATTGCGATAGGCTATCATACTGCCAAAATAACCGCCGACACCACCTAAGCCATATATACAAATATTGCGAAGTTTTGAATCCAGCACGGGACATCCTTCTATTTTAATAAAGTAAAGCTTGTTCAACATGGGAACCGATATAGTGAAATATTATCATAATATTATCTAAATAGTGAAGGTTGGGCCTTAAACTAGACGGCAAGGGCAATACACTTAACTGTATGATAGAAAATTATGATAAGATAAAAATATTGGGGTCGGGAAAAAATAACCTAGTTTCACCCACAAATGATGCAAACTTGATTCCAAATACCTACAAGCGATAAGGGGCTAATATGCAAAGACTTAAAGAAAAAATCAAAAAAGAAGGTAGCGTACAGGGCAACAATATACTTAAAGTGGATAATTTCCTGAACCATCAGGTAGATGTAAGTTTTTTAAATGAAATTGGACGTGAATTTGCCAGAAGATTTCAGGATGCAGGTATAAGTAAAATATTAACTATTGAGGCCTCTGGAATTGCGGTAGCAGCGATTACGGCCCAGTATTTTAAGGTGCCGGTTGTATTTGCCAAGAAAACGGAATCAAAAAATTTGGACCAAAACGTATACCAAAGTGAAGTTTTCTCTTTTACTAAAGACAAAACTTATCAAATAATGGTTTCCAGCAAATACCTGGACAAAAAGGAGCGCATATTAATTATCGATGATTTCCTTGCTAATGGAAGAGCTGCACTGGGCTTAAAAGAAATTGTTGAACAGGCTGGAGCAGATTTAGTTGGTATAGGAATTGTCATAGAGAAAGGTTTTCAACCTGGAGGCAAAATCTTGCGTGAGGCCGGTATCAGGGTGGAATCCCTGGCCATCATCAAGACGATGTCCGAAGGAGAAATTGTTTTCGAAGAATAATAATGTGGTCAGGCTTTAACATTTTAACAAGTTTATATTTAGCTAACTCAGCTCCAGGTGTAGAAGGATGTCGGAACATAAAATTCAAGAACCTGCCCCCAAATAATTCATTTGCTAATATCCTTTTTTCATGTTAAAATTTCGCTCTAGGTGTTTGTTGCAAAATGTTTTGAAAGACAGAGTATTCATAGTAAAATGTAATATAGTAAATAATAATTGAAATTACTTTTGCCGTGCTAGACGGGGAATTAGCGGTGCCTTGTAACCTGCAACCCGCTGCAGCAGGGTCGAATTCCTGAGCTGAGGGTATACTTTGTGAGGTCTGGCTTAAAAAAGTGGCGTTGAAATCTGGGTCCTTCGCAATAAGACATCTTGAATCGTGTCAGATCCGGAAGGAAGCAGCACTAAGGGATCCATCTTATGTGACGAAGGGGAGCCTGGGTGGAGTTAACTATTTAAGTAACGCTTGGAAGGTATATTCGAAATCAGGTGCACGGCATTAATTATTATATCTGTATTTTTGATAGACCAATGACAGAAGCCCTTTCAAGACCGCCTCGGTACGGGGCGGTCCTGAAAGGGCTTCTTTATTATTTCGAGCGAAGTGAGCTCAAAATTGCACCCTTAATTGTACCGCAATGAAATGAAGGTACATCAGTTGCCCCGACACGGGGTGATCCCCGGAGGGGGCATTTGTCATCGGCCTGATAGCAGGTAGAACCCTGCTATTTTAATTTTATTCCCCGGTGGAAGAAGGAAAATCTCCCCTAAAACATGAATAACAAAATAATCGAGTTATAATATACTTAACCATTAAGTCCGAGAAAGGAAGTAAGATTATGGCATACCTGGCATTATACAGGGCATGGAGACCACAAAAATTTAAAGAAGTGGTGGGACAGGAACAAACTGTGACTGCTTTCAAAAATGCCATAGCAGAGGGGCGCATTGCTCATGCTTATTTGTTTTCCGGTCCCAGAGGGACAGGTAAAACCAGCGTGGCCAAAATAGTTGCCAAAGCACTTAACTGCCTTAATGTAAGAGAAGGTGAGCCGTGTAATGAATGCAGCTCATGTCTGGATATAAATCGGGGTAATTTTATGGATGTGGTAGAAATTGATGCTGCATCCAACCGGGGTATTGATGAAATCAGAGAACTGAGAGAAAAGGTTAGAATCATGCCCGCCCAGGGAAACAAAAAGATATATATCATCGATGAAGTACATATGCTGACCACCGAAGCCTTCAATGCTTTGCTGAAAACGATTGAAGAACCCCCGGAATCAGTTATTTTTATTCTTGCGACTACTGAATTGCAAAAAATCCCAGCCACCATTGTATCCCGCTGTCAGACCTATCAATTTAGAAGAATTACTATGGCTGAGATAACTGCACGTCTGGAACAAGTAGCAGCAGCTAATAATATTGAAATTAGTCCAGAAGCGGTAGCGATTATAGCTCGCAGATCGAATGGAGGATTAAGAGATGCTCTAAGCATTCTAGACCAGATATACTCTTATAAGGGCACCGCGGTTCAAAAGGAAGATGTTCTTGAAGTGCTGGGCTTAGTTGATGAAATTTTTATGGCTGATCTGATGGATGCACTCTTATCACATGATTCAGCTCAGGTGATAAACTTGTTAAATATAGCTCTGGATCAAGGCAAGGAAACCCAGCAAATAGCCAGAGAAAGCATAACCTATTTAAGGGATTTGCTATTATATTCTTTACTGGGAGATAAAGCTGAATTAATGGCAGCCAATCAAAGCCATAAAGATGTTTTAGATAAACAGAAGGGAAAGACTAACCAGGGGAAGTTGCTATTGGCTTTAAGAAAAGTGATGGATACCGCTGACCGGTTGAGATTCAGTGAGGGCAACCGATTTCAACTGGAGATAGCTTTTCTGGAAATATCAGAGATATTGAGTGATAATAATATTGACCCAAAACCTATCGCAAAAGCAGCAGCTATTGGAGATAGCGGGATAAAAAGAGATAAAGCCAAGAAAAAAGATGTTCGGGAAGATTTATGGAAACAAATATTACAAAAGGTTAAAGAAAAAAGAATCCCCACCCATGCATTATTGTTCCAGGGTAACTTGCTGGGAATCAAAGAGAACACGATGTTAATTGGATATAAAAAGGGCTATAAGTTCCATAAAGAAAGAATGGAAGAGCAGGCCAACCGAGAAATATTGGAAACGGTGATAAAAGAGATCCTGGATAAAGATATGGAAATACAGTTTATTTTTATGGAAGATGAACAGTATAATGATATTGTCGTTAAGAAGGCTATAGAAATATTTGGTGAAGAAGTTATAGAAATAAAAGAAGATTAAGGAGGAATTTTTCATGAAATTTAACCCTGGCGGAGGAGCAAATATCAACAAAATGATGAAAGAAGCTAAGAAGATTCAGGCCCGCATTGCAGAAATGCAGGAAGAATTGGAAAACCGGGAGTTTGAGGCGTCCTCAGGAGGGGGAGCGGTAATTGTTAAGGTTACCGGGAAGCAGCAGATAGTATCCCTGAAGATATTACCAGAAGCAATAGATATAGATGATATGGAGATGTTAGAGGATATGGTTCTGGCAGCTGTCAATGAAGCGATAAAACTATCTCAGGATACTGTTTCACAAGAGATGTCCAAGATAACCGGAGGACTAAATATACCTGGCATGTAGCTATATGAAGCTGCGGCCGGTGTGATATTTGTTAACCTAAAAGGGGGAATAAAATCTTGAGACTAGCCCAACCCCTTCAGGCTTTAATCGATCAGCTGTTGAAACTGCCATCCATAGGCCCTAAATCAGCTCAAAGATTAGCCATGTTTATATTAAGATTACCCGATGAGGAAGCAAGGCAGCTAGCTATTTCCATAATAGATGCCAAAAAAAAAGTATTTCCATGCCCGACTTGTGGTTATCTAACTGATGTTAATCCATGTATGATATGTACCGACCAACGCCGGGATAATACTCTTTTGTGCATTGCGGAAGAGGTAACCGATGTTATGGCTATAGAAAGAACCGGATTTAACGGGCGCTATTTTGTTCTAAACCAGGATTTTAATCTGTTAAAAGGGAACGATATTGATGACATAGATGTTAAATCTTTACAGGAACGAATCGTTAATGGGGGAATACAAGAAGTAGTATTAGCTCTGAATCCCGATATAGATGGGGAAGTATTATCTAGATACCTGGCCAGCATTATTGCTAAAAAGGGGGTCAAGGTGACCCGTCTGGCCCATGGACTGCCTGTGGGTGGAGATATAGAGTTTACTGACGAAATAACGCTTAAGAAGGCCATAGAGGGAAGAAAGGAATTCTAACATAAAACATGCCTGCCTGGCATAGAGATTAAACAGGACAGCTTTACTCGTGGGGCCAGGAGGAGCATGATATGGATTTTTGCTCGAACATATGGAACAAGGCCTGCCGTTTATTATGGTTAAGGGAAGATGGGCGGCAGCAGGTAAATGAACATATGTCAGATGAGTGTGTGCTGCAGGAAGCACATCAAGAACTGCAGCAAGCACAGAACTGGTTTGCCAATTTAGATGAACCGGAAATGATTGATTATGCAATTTATAAAATAAAGGCGGCAGAAAAACATTACGATTATCTATTGAAGAGAATCAGGATTAGAAGCCAGGACAAATAAAATAGGGCTATAATTTCAAAGTTGAGGAGAGATGGCAGCGATGGAAATTGTTAATATAATTATAGCAGCGTTGTTTATGCTGGTAATTCTGTACCTGATTGCCCAGGTATTGTTAAAACCGATTAAATTATTATGGAAATTGATTCTCAATTCAGCCATAGGTTTAATTTTACTGCTAACCATAAATTTTCTTGGAGCATATTTTTCGTTCATTCTGCCGGTTAATATTATAACTATTTTAATAGCAGGTTTTCTTGGGATACCGGGATTACTGCTGTTGATATGTTTCCAGCTGCTCATGGCGTAAATATCTCTCAGATACTAAATATTACCGGATAATTAAAGGCCCCTGAAGGGCCTTTTTTGTTATATTATTGGCCTAGGACAGGCATCATAAAAGCATATAAATAAATTTATGGGTTATATCAACTGTCGATCGGATGCATATATTCCGTATACCGGGCTAACCGGACTATGTTACAGCACAAACCGGAAATGTGAGTAACATTTCTTTAAAACAATATAAATATTGACGCACAATTGAGTGCAGCAGTATACTATATATAATCATCGGGCACAAAGATACGCATAACTAGGAGGTGTTTTTTAGTTGTAGTTAACGAAAGAACGAGGGTTTTAGAAGCGTATGTAGGAGAATATGCCAGCGGCAAAAGCGAAATAGCCATAAACCGGGCATTAGAATTGAAGAATCTGCAGCGAAAAGTAACTTTAGTTGATTTGGACATCGTTGAACCTTTTTATACTTTGAGGCCCATTAAGGAAATACTTGAAGGAGAAGGCTTAAACATAATTGCTTATTCCAGAAGCGATAGCTTTGGTTTAGGAGAAACCGGAGCCATGCTTAATCCTCAAGCAAGGTGGGCTTTAAGAATTGAGGGAGACATAATATTTGATGTTGGTTATGGTGTCCATGGTGCTAAGACACTAAATTTGGTTGAAGGAGCAGATGAAGCCGAGCTAAGCATATTGGCCGTAATAAATTACATGCGCCCCATGACCGGCTCAATTGAGCTAATAAAGGAGTATATAAAGGAACTGAAGACAGTAAATGCCATAGTAGCTAACACCCATTTGGGTAACGAAACTACTTTGGATATAATAATAAAAGGTAACCAGGAAATTTTTGAAGCAGCAAAACAGATGAATATACCCATTGCTTACATGGCTATGGAGGAAAGACATAGAGAATTTATTAATAAGGAGGAGTTTTTTGTACCGGTGAAATTTATAAAAAGATATATGCCAGCTGCCATATGGTAGCTTTTATACTTTTAAATATTAAGGACTACGCATGGAGAAATTAACCCGCTGCTATTATAGTATTTCCTGGTTTTAGAATGGGAGGTGCGCAAGTTAAATGGAAAAGATAATAGGCGAACCAAAAAAAGCGTTTATGACTGGAAATGAAACAGTTGCCTGGGCTTGTTTGGCCGCAGGAGCTGATATAATGTTTGGATACCCTATTACTCCGCAGAACGAAGTCATGCATTATTGGACTCGTCTGGCTCCGAAATATAATAGAAATTTCCTTCAAACCGAAGATGAATTATCCGCCGGCTTTACAACTTGTGGAGCGGTGCAAGTCGGGAAAAAAGCATTTACAGCTACCGCCGGACCGGGAAATGTATTGATGCAGGAGCCCTTTGGTATGGCAGAAGCTATGAGACTACCGGTTCTATCGATAATACAACAGCGGGGAGGACCATCATCTGGAACGGTGGTTTATTCGCAGCAGGAAGTAACCCTGACTACTTATGGCGGTAATGGTGAGGGACATAGAATTGTTTATTCTACAGCAAGCCATCAGGAAATCTATGATTATGTAATTAAAGGTTTTAATACCGCCTGGAAATACAGATTCCCTACCTTTATTCTAGGGGATGGCTATCAAGCTAAAATGAGAGAGCCTCTGGAGATGTATGATCCGCAGGATAAGGGGATAGAAATCATCCAACCATATCCGCTTATTGGCATTCCGGGCAAAATTGGGGAAGATAGGGAACCACAGCATTTGTGCAACATTTACAGCCTGGAAGAAGAACTATATGAAGTAGTAATGAGAGTATCAGCGGAATATGAGTCAATTTCACCCGAGATTGTTGAGTTCCAAGCCAGAAACTGTGAAGACGCTGATATAATAATTATTTCTCATGGGGTAGTATCCAGAGCAGCAGATGATGCGGTAAAAATCCTGCGGGCACAGGGAATAAAAGCCGGTTATTTTAGACCGATAACCTTAAGACCATTTCCGCAGCAGCAGCTGAGAGAGGTTATAGTTCAGAGCGGTGCAAAATGTTTGTTGATTGCTGAATCTGCTTATGGACAGTTAGAGAAACTGATCAAACAGGAAATATACGGGGAAACAGTTAAAATAGAGAATTTGTTTATGCCCGGAGTAGGAATTATTGACTTTGACATAATTAAAAAAGTTAAAAGCATCATATAGGGCAGGAAAGGAGGTAACAACAATGGAAATGCTTGCCCCAGCAACACCGAAATCATGGTATTTACCTACCAAACCACATAAATTTTGTCCTGGTTGTGGACATGGAATTACCTTAAAAGCTCTGGGAGAAGCTATAGATGAATTAGGCATACAGCAGGAGACTATTTTTGGATGTGATATAGGTTGTTCACTGCTGGCCTGGAATTTCTTCGCTTGTGACAGCACCCAAACCCATCACGGTCGTACTACTCCAGTTATGGTTGGCATAAAGCGCGCCCGTCCTGAGTTAATTACTATAGGATATATGGGTGATGGTGGAGGATATTCAATTGGTTCTCAGCATCTGCTAAATGCAGCTGTTCGTAATGAAAAGGTTACACTTATTCTGGTTAACAATACTAATTATGGAATGACCGGAGGACAAATGGCACCGACTACTTTACCCGGGCAGATTACCGAGACCAGTCCGTATGGCAGAGACCCGGAAACCACCGGGTATCCAACCCGGGGACCTGAATTTATTGCTGAATTAACCCCAGAGGGAGCCTATGTAGCCAGAGCTACAGTATCCAAATACAAACAGCTTAGAAGGTTGATCAGGAATGCTATAAGGAATCAGATGGAAGGGAATGGATTCTCTTTTGTTGAAGTATTATCTACCTGCCCAACCAACTGGAGAACCAATGCGAACCAGACCTGGAATTTCTTAGAAGAGAAAATGGAGCAATATTTCCCGGTGGGTGAGATTAAAAGCCCCTTAGGAAAGGGGGATAAATAATGTCATTGATTAGAATTGCCCTGGCTGGAGAAGGTGGTCAAGGAGTACAAGCGGTTGCAGAGATTTTAACCGAGGCAGCATATAATGAGAATCAGCAGACCATCTACATCCCTAACTTCGGGCTCGAGCAGAGAGGCGGGGTGTCTATCGCTTTTATTCAATTTAGTGATCAGAGGATTGGCGCTCCCAAATTTAATAAAGCTGATGTCGTTATTGCCTTGAGTGGGCGAGCAGTTGCCAGAACAGCAGGATATTCTGATGAGAACACCCTGTTTGTATATGACAGTGGATTTGATTTTGACAAAGAAGACTTACCCAAAGAGGCCAAAAAAATCATTGCCATTCCAGCGGTGGAAACTGCTAACCGGGTGCTTCATCCCAAGGTATTTAATATAATCATAATGGGTGCGGTAATCGGATTAACTAATGTAGTTTCTTTTGAAGCAGCCAAAGAAGCCCTGGAACATAAACTGGCTTACAAGTTTGAAACTAATCCCGACCTTAGGGAATTGAATTACAAAGCCATGGAAATAGGAAAACAAATGGCAGAAAAATCTTTACAGGAAGAGGTGGATAATAATGGTTAAAGAATTCAACGCATTATCCATCCCCATGGAAAAGGCTATTTTTCACATTTTCCCTGAATATTGTAAAGGATGTGGACTCTGTAAGGAAAAATGTCCTAATGACGTTCTGCGCTGGTCAGATAGACTGGGATTGTACGGAACTCCAGCTGTCGAGCCTAAAGATGAGGACAGCTGTATAGCATGTATGATATGTGAAATGGTATGTCCCGATTGTGCCATATATATAGAAAAGATAGCCAAAAAGAAATAATGGATTTCTTGCCGAACGGAAAGAGAAGCTTGCTTTCCTGAACTAAACCCAGGAAAAAGGACGATGAATTTCAATACCCCTTATGATAGAGTCTGAATACTATCGTAGGGGTATTTATCTTTGGCTACATTAAGTAAGGGGTCGGATTTTATCTTTATATAAGTTGGTATAACTTGCACTCCTGGTGTTATGCTGCCCATTTGCTTAATAAACGGCCTGCCAACAGTTCTCCGATGATAGTCACTTTTCTACTTTCTTGTTTGCCCATTTCTAATGTCATCCTCCCATTATATATTTTTAGGGGGGATGACATTTTCCTCGATGAGCTATATGTGACATTATCGCTGATTAACAACACATAACAGATAAGACGGTTGTCAAAAGAGGTAGTACATATTACAATAAATATCCTTGCGCAAAAAAAGGCTATTCATCCAGAACAAAATAAATAGTTCTTCTTGACAATTAATTGAGTGGATGATAATATAAGTTTTGCGCGTGGCGGGAAACCAAAGCGCATAGATCTGATAAAACTGAACAGCAAGACTAAAGTGCGAAGAAGACTGGAACTGATTT
>JAENYG010000081.1 GCA_016841875.1 Syntrophomonas sp. | reverse complement strand
ACAGTACCCAAAAGTACTCAATAGCAAAATGGTAAGTTTGACAAAAAAATAAGCCCTTTTCGGGCTTCCCAAGGCTTTTTCTTCTATTCAACTGTCAAAGACCCGAGTTTATTGATTGTTTGTTGAAAAACCAGAATCTAGCGGTTTTATCAGCCTTAAACATATAAGCAAGTGTCTTCGAACCCTATGAATTCTTGACTGTTTATCCTCAGCCGGGGTATAATTAATACAGTGGAATAGTAGTAAAAACCCTGGTCCTGGTTTATACTTGCCTGAGACGAGGGTATATTTTTGGACAATAACTGGTAAAGGAGAATTCATTCTCCTGAAAACTAAGCTGACAACAAACGGTAGAGGAGAATTCATTCTCCCGCATTACCAGAAGATACAACATTAGAGGTGCATCATGGGTAAAAAAACTGGAATAAAACCGGTAGTAGACAACCGGAAAGCCAGACACAACTATCATATAAAAGAAGCCTTTGAAGCCGGTATGGTTCTAAAAGGGACAGAAGTCAAATCACTGCGCATGGGTAAAGGCAACCTGCAGGACGCCTATGCGGTAGTCAAAGGCGGGGAAGTATGGGTGAACAATTTTCATATCAGCCCTTATGATAAAGGGAATTTATTTAACCATGAACCTTTAAGACCCAAAAAACTTCTGCTTCATAAGCGGGAGATAAACCGCCTGATAGGTCTGCAGCAGGAAAAGGGTTATACACTCATACCCTTAAAAATATATTTCAAAAACGGTATGGCAAAAATGGATCTGGCCGTAGCAATAGGTAAAAAACTGTATGATAAACGGGAAGACATAGCCAGCCGCGATGCTAAACGAGATATGGAAAGAGCTGTAAAAGAACGCGGCCGGTCAAGTTGACAATAAACCATACAGGGTGTAAAATCAGTATTCCAGACACCAAAAATAACCTTCGATGCAGTTATCAAACCACAAGGGGGCGTAAAGGTTTCGACGGGGGAATAGGTGAGTTGGGCAGCGAGCCGAGTTGTCGCCAGCTCGTTAAAAAGGTGAAAAACTAAAATAACTGCAGAAGATAATTTTGCACTAGCCGCTTAAGCGGCTCGTCCGGCTGAGTATCCTCACGGCTCAGTGCAGGGCGTCACTTAGTGAGGGTACCCTTTAGCCTTCTTTCTCGAGGGGCTTATAGGGGAAATTTATCGGGGATAGCTCTAAGGAGCCTGTTCGTGGGCGCCGGATGAGCGAAACTCAAATCACGGACTGCGCTCGGAGACACCTTGCTGGTCATTCTTTCGGACGGGGGTTCGACTCCCCCCGCCTCCACCATAGAACTCAAACCGAACTTTTCATCTGCAGCAAAGCAGTTTGAGGGTTCGGATTTAATGTACTAACCTCCACCAATTAAGTGTGTTTGGCAAGTAGAAAATGCAACAAAGGGGGTGCGGACGTTTTCTTGGACAG
>JAENYG010000080.1 GCA_016841875.1 Syntrophomonas sp. | reverse complement strand
CACCAGTTTACAAGTTATTAGACTGCCTCATCTAATCCGAGGAAGTTGCTGACAGCACTCATGACTGCATAATAAATTTTGCTGTTTTCGAGTTTTTGCACGAAAGTCTCGAAAATTAGTTCCTGGGACAACTGGTCTGCTACAGCGTGTTTGGTAACTTGAGGGCTTTGAAATTGATAGCCTTCAAAACGCCTGCTGATAAATGGAAGTATTTGTACAAAAGCAAAGGCAATACCAATCAGGTTTACATAACGCTCAATAGCTGATTGATTTCTTACCATGTAATTACCAAAGGACCAGAAGAATTTATGCTCATAAAATATGACTTCTATGTTCCAGCGCAGGCTGTAGGCTAAGTATGGTAAAAGCTTTTGCTTTTCAGGTTCTGTTGAAATACCTTTTACCTCATGTTCTTTGAAAATGCGAATATCCTGCGCTGCAACCGTACTCAAGAACACCCGAGGTGATGCAAAGGGTTCTATGTTCCTTACTGTAACCGTAATAGTAACAGTCTGCGTTCCAAACAAGTTTGTAAGGGCTTGCCTGGTTGCTACATAGTAATCACCAACCTTTTCATCATAGGCAAAGTTCCTGATGTCAAGCTTATCACCATACTTTCTGGGCCTTCCTCTTTTTCCTGTAGGCGCAGGAGGAAAGTCATAAAGAGCAGTGTCATGACGTACTGCACAGATAATATCCAGATTCGCATGAGCTTTGACTACTTCAATGACTTCTCCTTTGGGATACCAGCTGTCGCACAGTAAAATAACCTGAAATTCTTTGAGTAATGACATAACGATGTTAATCAGAGCAGCTGCCATTTGAAGCTTTGTTTGCTGCTTATCGTACAGGCGGTATCCTACGGGGATACTCAGGTATCTTACTTGCCTGCCTATAAAAACAGGGATATTAATCACCAGAGATACAAAACAATGTCCATTCAGGTAAGGAGTACCATTTTTGCTGGTATGGTCAAAAAGCTTGTAGTAACAATCGAATTTATTGCCGAACTTGGCTTGGAGAGTATCATCAATGGTCAGGAATATCGTGGTATACTGCTTCATCTCATCCGATATCAAAGAAAGAGCAATCTTTACTGTAGTGGTCAGTAGAGCATCACAAGAGAAGTTTGCATATGACAAGAAGTAATAAAAGCTATTAAGCGTCTTATGGCAATACTTCTTGATGAAGTTATCATAAAGAAACCTCACACTGCGGACTTCTTCTACACAGATAATTGCCGAAATCGACCAGATGAACAACAGGTAACTTCGCTTCTTAAAAACACTGCGGTATTGAAATAAATACTGGTTTAGGGTTTGCTTTATCGAATTACTGGGAATACTAATCATGGTCAGATGCCTCCTACAGGTATGGTTTTTGATATGATTAGTATTTGTAGGATTACAGGTATCTGACCTGTTAATTTTATGCAGTTTTCAGACTTCTCTTATTCAAAACTTGTAAAGTGGTC
>JAENYG010000079.1 GCA_016841875.1 Syntrophomonas sp. | reverse complement strand
CGGGCTGACCCCTTAATTTTGGACAATAAGCCTTAAATCCTCATGTATTCATAGAATTTCGTTGTCGTTCATTGCTTGGGTATTTTAGCCAAATTCGTCCATTCCATCAAGGGTAAAGGCTGACGCCCTCGCTACCGCTCGCCCTTGACTTCATTCCCGAATTTGGCTGTGAAGTAGTTAGCAATGAACGACGGGAAATTATACTGTGACTTCCCTGGTAGTGACATTACCCAGTAAATGATTGCGGTAAAAATCACCGGGTGCCATGTACCGTATGCTTGAATGTATTCGGTTGTGATTGTAAAATCTGATAAATTCACTGACTGCCCTATACGCCTCCTCATAATTTTTGAATTCGTAGAGGCCAAGGCATTCGTCTTCCAGTATCCTATGGAACGACTCGATATGTGCATTTAAGTTGGGTGTCCTGCATGGTATTCTTTCATGTTCCATTTCCAGGCTGCTGCATGTATTCTGAAATATCCTGGATGTAAACTGCGGCCCGTTATCTGAACGTATTACCGGTTTCTTTTCGCTGGTTAGCAGTTTCCTGTTCCATAAAGACTGTTCCAATACCCGGGCGGCATCCTTGCCTTCACACCTGAGGCCAATATGATAGCCGACTATGGAACGGTCATAAACGTCTATTATGGACTGGATGAAGAAAAAGCGTTGTTCACCGGCGATAAATCCATATTTCAGATCAGTCTCCCACAGTTGGTTGGACCCGGTAATGGTCCGGTTCCTGGCAAGTTTTCTGGGATATTTCGGTTTTATCTCACGCTGTGGCCGGAGAATATTTAACTCTTTACATAGACGGTATACTTTTTTCTTGTTGATAATGAGGCCGAAAGTTCTCCTTAAGATAATGGTCAGCTTGTAGTATCCGTAAGCGTAGCCTTCATTTTCAATAAGCTGTAAAAGCCATTCCTTTATTTGATCGTCGCTGACTTTGGTTTTGTCTGTAGTATAGGAATAGCCGGGAACGGGCCTACCCCCACTTGTGGCCCTTTCAGTGCCTTTTTTACTGACATGATAATAGTAGGTGGAGCGAGCAACTCCTACAATTCTCAATACTTTTGTTTTTGGATAGCCAAGGTTTATCCATTTAACGGCTACTTCAATTTTGTCAGCAAGTGAGGGTTTTTCTTTTTTAGCAAATCTCTAAGTATGGCTAATTCCAGATCTTTTTCTCCCAGGAGTTTTTTCAGTTGCTCGTTTTCTTTGAAGAGCTGCTTATTCTCTTGTGATATATTGTCAAATGTAGGCCTTGCTTCGATGCTGCTGGTATCTGAGCTGTGTTTACCTTTTTTGAATTCCCGGACCCAGCGGGCCACCATGTTTGTGTTTAACTCATACCGCCTTGCTACTACTGCACTGTTACCGGTTTCCATTGCCTCTTTAATTACTTGTTGTTTGAACTCTTCAGTATATCTTTTTCTTTGCATTTTGATTACCCCCTGACATCTTTTATTTTATTGATTAAGGCTTTCGATGTCCAATTCGGTTAGGGGGCTAAATAG
>JAENYG010000078.1 GCA_016841875.1 Syntrophomonas sp. | reverse complement strand
TGGAACCAATTAATATCAAGCAACCGCCCTTTTCTGAAGCGAACATTTCAGAAAAGAAGGTAGCTGCTCAACAAACGCATCCAAGAATTGTTGAATTTGCTCTTCAGACAAAAGAAATTGTTTGTTCATAGTTGAGGCAAAAAGCTCCATAATCAGAAGAACAGCCTCGGCATAGCGAATATCCTCAATTTCATCGCAACATAGATAGAAGAGTTCGCCAAGGGTCTTAGGGTCGTTCTCCTCTCTGGCACCTAGCGCCAACATGATATATCGCACAAAGACAATAGTGGTATGCGCAATAAGAGCATCATAGCTACGGCACTGGAATTCCTTTGCCAACTGTAAATGGGACTTTATAACTTTAAAGAAACACTCAATTTCCCAACGTTTACCATAAATACGGATAACTTCTTCTTCAGATAGCTCAAGGTTTGTTGACAAGATTGCCAGCCATTTCTTCGAGCGGTTACGATCCCGAACGAAGATGATTTTTACCTGAACGTCATTTCCGTTTTGGTCTTTACCAAGCCCGACAACAACAGATGATAAAATTTTAGCCCGCCCGCGTTTTTTGCGTAGAATTTTATAAAGTTGGCCCAATGTATATTGGCTTCCATTGTAGGTGTAATAAACACGGTGCATATCTTTTAGCATACAAACAACGTGTAAATGGTATTGTGTTAGCACCCGTTTAATTACGACTGGAAAGGCAAACCAGCTATCAAAAAGCAGGGTACTCACACAAATTTGAAAAGGGTTCACTTGGTCGAGAAGCGAGAACATAGTTTCCGTAGATTTATGCATAGCTTCCTTGCGGCGGAGGTACCCAACTGTCCGTTTATCAATTTTTTGATTAGGCTCCTGGTAACGATTTTTCTCTTTATCAGAACTAAGCAGAGAAAACGCAAGGGGCAGAAAAGTTCCACCATCAGACCAACCTAAGGTCAGCATCCGAAATCCTTTAAGGAATCGATTGGTTGAATGATCGTGCACCCGAGATAATAGCTCAACCGACTTACTACGGTTTCTGGAATAAGTAGAGTCATCTAAAATCAATACACGAGCCCGGCTCTCTGAGGTCAGAGGTAAAAGCATTGTTTTGATCAGAAATGAGCTAAGCGCTACAAGAAATTTTCGCCAGTTGTACGTAGGCCTATTCAGAAATCGGTATACCGCGTCTTTTGAAGGAGCGTTATCGATGCGCCCTGATTGCAGTGTTCGATACAGATTTTTCCCTTGAAATACAAGGGAAAAGATAAATTGGAATAGGAACAATGAAGATAGGCCAGAATCTTTTCGGATGTTCGCCTGGTGCAAAAAGGTTCCAATTTTTGCCCGCTTGATATACCATTCAAAGTAAGATTTAGTCTGTTCAATGTTATCATTATTTGGTAAAATTATAGCCACAGAAAACATCCTTTCTTGGTGTTGTTGTTGTGGTGACTACATTTTACCAAAAAAGGTGTGTTTTCTGTTTATTTTTGCTTAAAAAGTTCGATTAAACTCTTATTTTATAGGCTTTAAACTGATT
>JAENYG010000010.1 GCA_016841875.1 Syntrophomonas sp. | reverse complement strand
AATTTTATCAACAGGTCGCTTAACATCTAGCGACACTTATTGTTACAATTAACTAATTTTAATAAAAACAGAGTCATTTATTGACATGCAGCAGAAATATGCTAAAATTCTACATGTGCTAAATAACAGAGAAATTCATAAATGAATGAAAGGGAGGTTTGGGAAATAATAAAAATTAGAGGGAGGCGGTATTATTGCAGTCTTTAGGGCGTCATGTACTTGCCGAGGTGTACGGATGTCGGTTTGATGTGTTAAATGATGTCAGGCACGTTGAGGATATCATGGTTAACGCTGCTTTGGAGGCTGGCGCTGAAGTCCGAGAAGTCGTATTTCACAAGTTCAGCCCGCAGGGCGTGAGTGGAGTGGTTGTGATTTCAGAGTCCCACCTGGCGATTCATACCTGGCCCGAATTGGGGTATGCTGCTGTAGATGTCTTCACATGTGGGGACTCAGTTAATCCATGGGATGCATGTAAATATCTCCAGGAAAAATTTGGAGCAGATTACGTGGATGCTTCCGAAGTTAAACGTGGATTAATTACAAAACAGGAAGAGCGCCTGGCGGTAAATATTTAGGAGGGATACTATTTTAGTAGACCGATGTAGGTTTAGATGTAGTTTTAACTATCTCTAATGAGCCTTACTTGAATTTAGGAACTGCAAGTAAGGCTTGTTTTTATGGCAGCTTTTTCCCTGATAGGCAATAAAAAATTTTGCAAGAAAACAGGAATTTTCCTATATAATATAGATAAGTCAAATGAAAGCTAGAATGATTAATGATAATGAATATCAATAGCACCTAGGTTTTTCTAAGGAAGAAAATACATGGAGAAGATTTAGGCGGTCAGCTATAAAATAGATATAGAGGGTAAGCAGGAGCGGGAAAGAAGCAATCGGAGGATCTGAGGGGGATATTTATGGTTTTTCAGTTTACCAGGGATTTGAGTTCGGAATTAGTAGATATGGATGGGGTGTTTAAGGCAAGCATACTGCCCTGGTGGCAGGAAATACAGACCTACCTGGAATTAATAAGATTAGATCATACCTGGAGAACACTTCCGGCAGTTGTATTCAGTATATACCGGAGCACAGGTTTGAACCGAGAGTTTTGTGTGTCAATGGCTAATATTTTTAAAATTCTTTATTTATCCGTTTTTATTCATGAATTAATTAAGGATGACGATGAAGGACAAGAATATAATCAGGATATGCAGTTTTCAATATTGATAGGTGATTATATGTTTGGCCGTATCTTAGCGCTGCTCATTGAGGCAGAAGCGGACATGCTCTTACCTACATTTGCGGATATGATTTGTGAAATTAATGAAGGAATGGTAAGCAGGTACAAACTTGGTGGGAGTCCGGAGAAGTTCGTGGAGAGTACCAGAGCCTCCTTATACAAAAATGCTTTTTTAACTGCAGCTCATTGCGCAGGTAAAAATGTGGAAGAACAAGAATTTTACAAACAGGCGGGTTATAAGCTGGGAATGGCAATAGAATTTTCAAAAGACGAAGTATTCCGAGATGGAGCTTTATCCTACCTGGAAGAGAGCGAAAAGTTATTGAACCCTGGCCAAGGGGGTAGAATTCGCACATTAATGGAACCTATTTATGAGGAAATGCGGAACCTCCTTTCTGCCAGCAGCAAACGGGCTGCAGTATAAATTAAAATAAGTATGCAGTTGGACCTAAATATATTGTAGATCAATACTTTCTAAATGGCAGGCTTAAAATAAGCATGCCGTTTATTATGAAAACAGATTAATATGGGGGTATAGCTGTGGCATATAAGGACTTGCAGGAATTTATCCAGGTTTTAGAAAATAATGGAGAATTAATACGTATTAGTGCTGAGGTTGATCCGGAATTGGAAATTACGGAAATCACTGATCGAGTAAGCAAAAAGCTGGGACCGGCGCTGTTATTTGAAAATGTAAAAGGATCTGACATGCCGGTATTAATAAACGCATATGGCAGCAGAAGCCGAATGGCATTAAGCTTGGGTGTTCAGAGCCTGGATGATATAGCTGCGGACATTATGGAATTCATACAAATTGCAGATAATGTACCTGCTTCAATGCTTGATAAGGTTAAAATACTCCCCCGCCTGGCTCAGATATCCTCTTATATGCCTAAAATGGTTAAAAATGGGTCCTGTCAGGAGGTGGTGGATCATAATCCTTCCCTGGATAAATTGCCTGTATTAAAATGCTGGCCAGAAGATGCCGGACGATTTATTACTCTGCCTCAGGTTTACACCAAGAATCCTGAAAACGGCAAGAGAAATTCCGGTATGTATCGCCTGCAGGTATTTGATGCCAGGACTACTGGCATGCACTGGCATATTCATCACGATGGAGCAGATAATTATCGGAAGAACTGTGAGCTGGGTAAGCCTACCGAGGTTGCTGTAGCACTGGGAGGTGATCCGGCTATAGCATATGCTGCTACTGCCCCCTTGCCCAAGGATATTGACGAATTGATATTTGCCGGATTTCTAAGGAAAAAACCGGTGGAACTGGTTAAGTGTAAAACTGTTGATCTGGAAGTGCCGGCAGATGCGGAGATAATAATTGAGGGACATGTTGATCCGAGCGAGCGAAGAATTGAAGGACCATTTGGCGACCATACCGGGTACTACTCCCTGGCAGGTGAGTATCCAGTCTTTTATATTAGCTGCATCACTCATAAGAAAAATGCAGTTTATCCCACGACAATTGTAGGCAAGCCTCCCCAGGAGGATTGTTATATGGCTCTGGCTACTGAACGCATATTTCTGCCGCTGTTGAAGTTCCAGCTTCCTGAGGTTATCGATATGCACTTACCTATGGAAGGAGTTTTTCACAACTGTGTGTTGCTTTCTATTAAAAAGAGCTTCCCTGGGCACGCCAGGAAAATAATGAGTTCTCTCTGGGGTATGGGACAGATGATGTTTGCCAAATTTATCATAGTGGTTGATGAAGACGTTAATGTTCAAAATGTTTCTGAAGTGATGTGGAAAGTATTTAATAATGTTGATCCGCGGCGTGATACGATGATAGTTGACGGTCCGCTGGAAGTTTTAGACCATTCTGCTCCACTGCCACTACTTGGTTCAAAAATGGGTATCGATGCCACCAGGAAATTCCCGGAAGAGGGACATAATCGGGAGTGGCCCAAGGATATAGCTATGAGCAAGGATATCATTGAAATGGTGAATAAAAAGTGGAGCGATTATGGAATTGACTAAAATAGGTAAGTTTTTTAAATTAATAGACTTCAGCCATACTCTTTTTGGACTGCCATTTGCATATTTGGGTGCTTTTTTAGCCGCTGGAGGCATACCGGCCTTTTACCAGCTATTGTGGATTACGGTGGCTATGATATCAGCCCGTACTGCTGCGCTTTGTTTGAATCGGCTGATTGACAGACACATCGATAAAACCAATCCCCGCACTTCTGGATGGATATTGCCATCAGGGCAGTTATCCATATCTTTGATCTGGTTAGCGGTTGGCTTCTTCCTATTTTGGCTGTTTTTCGCAGCAGCAAAACTTAATCCGCTTTGTTTGAAACTTGCTCCGCTGGCTGTGATAGTCTTGTGGGGCTATTCTTATACCAAACGGTTAACCTGGTGGTGTCATCTGATATTAGGCCTTGCTATTGGAACAGGTACAGTCGGAGCCTGGATCGCAGTCTCTGGCACCTTCGATTGGTATCCTATGGTACTGGGCATGGCAGTTGCATGCTGGATAGCTGGTTTCGATACCATGTACGCCTGTCAGGATATTGAGTTTGACAGAAACCACCATCTTTATTCTATACCGGCTCGTTTTGGCGAAATAGGTGCCTTGAGATTTTCTGCTATATTTCATTTTTTTACGCTGTTATTTTTGTTTGCCAATGGGATAATTATGGGTCTGGGTGCCTACTATTACCTGGGCGTAGTTTTTGCTGCCGTTATACTCACCTATGAACATATAATCGTTAAACCGGGAAATTTGAGTCGGGTTAACTTTGCATCTTTCAAGATAAATCATTATGTTGGACTTATTATATTTGCAACTACGCTAATGGACATACTAATATAAACTTTATTAAGAGTGAACATGGGGGATAAAATTGGGGAAGTATATTATAGCTATAAGCGGTGCCAGCGGGGCAGCTTACGCTATCAAATTGCTGAGGGAATTACTGGTGCGGGATAATGAACTGCATGTACTGGTGAGTGAACCAGCCTTGCTAGTGATTAAGCATGAATTAGGTTGGGACTTAACTGACTCGATTGAAAAGACCTTTAGAAAATATCTGCCAGCGGGAAATATGTATTTTTATGATAATAATGATATTGCTGCTCCATTGGCCAGCGGTTCATTTATTACAGATGCTATGGTAATAATTCCTTGTAGTATGGCCTGTGTTTCAGGAATAGCAGTAGGAAGTGCTAGAAATTTAATGGAAAGAACGGCAGATGTAATGTTGAAAGAAAAGCGGCGATTGATACTGGTGCCCCGGGAAACTCCATTAAATTCAATCCACCTGCGTAATATGTTAAGCCTATCTGATCTGGGTATACACATTATTCCTGCTATGCCTGCCTTCTATCATAAGCCGGAGACTGTAGAAGATATGGTCAATTTTATAGTAGGTAAGGTAATGGATTCATTAAATATATCCCATAATATTTTTACCAGATATGAGTAAAACAAGCAGGAAAATAAGAATTGATTGGAATCTGTTAGAATTAGCTATATAATATGAATGTTAATTCGCATTAGAGAGGGAAACCATGCAGCATAAACAAATGTTCAATCCTATTGCCAGGGAACTGGAAATGGTGGAATACAATTTAAGTCAAAATATAAATTCTGAAGTTGATGTTTTAAACCAGGCTTCTATGCATTTAGTTAAGGCGGGCGGGAAACGAATAAGGCCGGCCTTCGTATTGCTGGCAGCCAGATGTTTCATGAATAGCCTGGATGGTGTCATCACTCTGGCCACTGCCCTGGAGCTGATCCATTTGGCTTCATTGGTTCATGATGATGTAATAGACAATTCTAATCTGCGCAGGGGCACTTATACCGTAAAACATGAGTGGGGAAATCGTGTTTCTATCAATGCAGGAAATTATATTTTAGCTCGTGCCCTGGCCTTAAGTTCTTCCTATGATAGAAAAGATATTCTTGAGGTGCTGGCTGATGCTAGTATGAGGATTTGTGAAGGCGAAATATATCAGATGATGAGTTCTTATAACGTAAATGTGGGGCTTAAGAACTATTTGCGCAGGATAGAACGTAAAACGGCACTATTAATATCTGTAAGCTGCAAGCTTGGTGCCATGATTGGCAATGCCTCCCAGGAACAGGTCAGAGCCCTGGAGCATTATGGATATTATCTGGGGATGGCATTTCAGGTAACCGACGATATCCTGGATTTTGTGGCAGATGAGGATGTATTGGGCAAACCTACCGGCAGCGATGTTAAGCAGGGAGTTATTACCCTGCCTGCTATATATGCTTTGCATCACAGCCCTCATAAGCAGGAATTAAAAAGATTATTAGCTTCTCCTGCCAGTTGTGCCGCAAATTCTGAACAGATATTGGAGATTATTATTGATTCAGATGGAATTGATTATGCTTATTTTGTTACCGAACATTTTGCTCGTAAAGCCAGAAAACAGCTGAATTATCTACCAGATAAACCGGTAAAAGAGACCTTATATGAAATAGCAGATTTTATGTCAGCCCGTGAGTATTAGCTCAAGAATTAATAAGCAGCCTGGAATCAGGTTATTTTGGGGGGAAACTTGTGGCATTCAGAGATTTATCACCAGAAGACAAGCAGACTATTTTACAGCATTTGGAAGATCTGCGCAAAGCGTTAATAATTAGTATAATAGCAATAATTGTTGCGGCGGTTGCTTCGTTTTCCTTTAATGAACAGATCCTGGCCATAATTACCTCGCCTTTGACCAGCCTGGACGAGAATCTTGTGGTCACCGGGGTCACAGAAGCATTTTTTGTTAAGTTAAAGCTGGCTTTCCTTTCTGGCTTTATCATAGCTTCCCCCATTGTTCTATGGTCCTTCTGGAGTTTTTTCAAACCGGCCCTGTATCCTTCGGAAAGAAAGTATATATATGTATTGCTGCCGGTAAGTATGCTTCTTTTTGCGGGAGGGGTTCTGTTTTCGTATTTTGGTATATTGCATCTGGTTTTGAAGTTCTTTATCTATATTGCCGGGGATACCCTGGAGACCATGTTTAAAGTAGACCAGTACGTTGCCTTCGTGCTGGCATTTACGATCCCCTTTGGGATTGTTTTTGAACTGCCGGTAGTTGTCTATTTTCTGACCATAATAGGTGTAATAAGATATGAAATGTTGGCCCACAACCGTAAATATGCTTTGTTGATCATAGTGATCCTGGCGGCTGCCCTGACTCCTGGTCCAGACCCGGTATCTCAGATGATGATGGCCGGGCCGGTATACCTCTTATTTGAGATTAGTATATGGATATCGAAATGGGCAGGCAGAAAAAAACGGGCCGCCAGAGAAGCTGAGGAAAACAATGGAGAAAATAATGGTGAAAGTGATGATGTAAAATAATTATCACTGCTGTATGGCCAGTTAGGGATCGGGTCTAAATTCTTTACAAAAGAAGGCCTTTTTGTCATAATAGCAATATATATGGGGAAGGTAATCAAATAAAAAACTAAGCATATCAGTCATATAACATATAGACGCCGAAACATTCGAAGTAAAGGAGGGGAATGCCTTGTTCGGCTTAATTGGGAACTTCGGCCCATGGGAACTGGCCCTCATTTTAGTCATTGTACTGATCGTTGTGGGTCCAGGGAAACTGCCGCAGGTTGGTCAATCCGTAGGAAAGGCCTTGCAAAACTTCAGAAAAGCAAAAGACGAAGATCTTGAAGAACTAGAAGAGAAGAAGGATGAATAATTGATTGATAGGTCTGGTTTCAGGCCTTTTTTTCATAAGTCCGGGGGCAGTGATGGCGAATTTATATCCTGTTTACATTGATTTAAATAATAAAAAATGCCTGGTAATCGGGGGAGGAAAGGTTGCTGAACGGAAAATTGACAACCTTCTTTATTATGGATGTCTGATAAGGGTGGTAGGCCCGCAGGTAGAAGAGAATATCGAAAGATGGGCGGATAAAGAGCTTATAGAATTGTATAAACGAGAATTTGAGCCGCAGGACCTGGAAGACAGTTTCATGGTCTTTGTGGCCACCGATGATAACAAGATAAACGAGCAGGTAAGTACGATGTGCCGTGAACGCGGTATTATGGTCAATGCAGTCGATGATCCGCCCCATTGCGATTTTTATGTTCCTTCTATAGTAAGGCGTAATTCACTGGTGCTGGCTATTTCCACCGGGGGGAAGAGCCCGGCATTTGCGCGCCGGCTGCGCAGCGAATTGGAAGGAATCATTACTCCTGAATACGGTGAATTTGTTGATATGCTCGGAGAGCAGAGAGAATTAGTTAAAGACCATATTAAGGATATTGAAATCCGGAAAAAGATATTTGAAGAACTGGTTTATTCAGACATTCTAGATTTACTCAAGGTGGGGGAAAAAGAAAGGGCTAGGGAGAAGGTTAAGAAATGTATGTCTTACTGGTTGGATTAAACCACAGGACGGCTCCAGTTGAGATACGCGAAAAATTAGCGGTTACTGGAGGCGTTATGAATAAAGCATATAAATATCTAAAGCAAATGGAAGATATTGAAGGAGCAGTCATTCTCGCTACCTGCAACCGTACTGAGGTTTATGCAACTGCTCGGGATATTGAAAAAGGTATGCAGGCACTATACGATTTTACGGTAAGATTTTCCCGGCTGGATCCGGAAGAGCTCGACCAATTTGTGTACAAGCCGAACTGTTATGATGCTATTATGAATCTGTTCCGGGTTGCATCAGGGCTTGATTCCATGATACTGGGAGAATCACAGATTCTAGCCCAGGTTAAAGAGGCCTACAAAACAGCTGTTGACGAAGGGGCTTCGGATGGGGTTTTGAATGCTTTGTTTCAGCAGGCTATAAGTGTTGGCAAGCGAGTAAGAACTGAAACTGACATAGATAAACATCCGATCTCAGTTAGTTCGGCTGCGGTAGAACTGGCACGCAGCGAACTGGGAAACCTTCAGGGCAGAAGCGTTGTTGTAGTTGGTGCTGGAGAGATGAGTGAATTGACTACCCGTTACCTTATGGAGTACGGGTTAAGCTCAGTAATTGTATCTAACCGGTCTTATGAAAAGGCGGCAGCTATGGCTGAACTTTTCTCTGGAAGGGCGGTTGGTTTTGATATGCTGCCTGCCGAATTGAACAGAGCTGATATCGTAATCAGCTGTACTTCTGCCAGTCATTATGTGCTGAGTGTGGAGAACTGTGGTAATATTTTAAAATCCCGAAATGGGCAGAGAATAATAATGATAGATATTGCGGTTCCGCGTGATATAGAGCCTGCTTTAAAGACTATAGAAGGCGTACAAATTTATGATATCGATGATTTGCAGAATGTAATTGATGAAAATCATCTTGAACGCAAAAAGGCCTCTCGCCAAGCCGAGAATATTATTGCCCAAGAGCTGGAAAAATTCAATGAATGGCTGGCTGCTTTATATGTAGTGCCGGTCATTTCTGCGTTAAAACAGAAAGGCGAGACCATTAAAAACCGTGAATTGAAAAAAGTATTTAACCGCTTGGATGCAAGCGACTACGAAAGAAAAGTAATATCTACCATGGCCAACAATATTATCAACCAGCTCCTGCATGATCCGGTAGTAAACTTAAAAGAAATGGCCTGCAGCAATCAGGGACACTTGTATGCTGAGGTGAGCAAAAAGTTGTTTGATTTGCAGTTAGAGATGGGGGAAAGTGATATTGGAGACGTTAAGACTAGGCACCAGGGGTAGTAAGCTGGCCCTTTGGCAGGCCGAGCATGTAAAGAACTCTTTAGCGGCAGCTATTCCCAATCTTCAAGTAGAAATTCATGTAATAAAAACCACCGGGGACAAAATCCTGGATGTAGCCCTGTCTAAAATAGGCGATAAAGGGCTGTTTACCAGGGAAATTGAAAAAGAGCTTCTCGAAGGAAGCATCGATATAGCGGTTCACAGTATGAAAGACCTGCCATCCCAGATCGAGGAGGGACTTTGTATTGGGGCAGTGCTGCCCAGGGAAAATCCACAGGATGTTTTAATATCAGATATCAAGGGTCGGCTTATAGATTTGCCGGATGGAGCTGTGTTAGGTACCTCCAGCCTGCGGAGGAAGGCTCAGATAAAGCATATACGCCCAGATATTCAAGTAGTAGACCTGCGGGGCAATGTGGAAACTCGCATCAGGAAAATGAGAGAAGAGGGCCTGGATGGTATTATTCTGGCCTATGCAGGTGTAAAAAGACTGGGCCATGAAAGCCTGATTAGCGAATATTTAAGCTATGATCTGTTAATGCCGGCTGCAGGGCAGGGGGCCATAGCTATTGAAATGCGGGCTGTAGATCCAGAAGTATTGAATATTATTCAAATGATCAATGATGATCGGACCAGAATACAAGTGGAAGCAGAAAGAAGTTTCCTGGCAGCACTGGAAGGGGGATGCCAGGTGCCAATAGCAGCTGTAGCGGTTATCAGAGGCAACTCTCTGGTACTTAAAGGGCTGGTAGCCTCCCTCGATGGCCACGATATTTTGTATTCAGAAATGGTGGGCAGCAAGGATCAGCCAGCTCAGTTGGGACAAAATCTGGGTCGGCGCTTGCTTGATTCTGGAGCAGGGAGAATACTGGATAGCATAAAACAAATAGGAGCAAGTGAATGAGCAAAGGAATCATTTATCTAATTGGGGCAGGACCGGGTGATCCGGGATTATTTACTCTTAAAGGAAAATTGCTGCTGGAGCAGGCTGATGTAGTAATATTTGATCGTCTGGTAGGAGATGAAATATTATCCTACGCACCCCGGGAAGCGGAATTTATATATGTAGGGAAAGAGTCAGGACGACACGCCTTATCTCAGGATGAAATTAATGCCTTGCTGGTAGAAAAAGCACGGGAAGGTAAGCGGGTGGTGCGTCTAAAGGGAGGAGATCCCTTTCTGTACGGGAGAGGTGGGGAAGAAGCGGTCTATATTAGAGAACAGGGTTTTGAGTATGAAGTAGTCCCTGGTATTACCTCTGCTATAGCTGTTCCCGCTTATGCCGGCATACCGGTGACCCATCGTGATGCTACCTCTAGTTTTGCAGTAATAACGGGTCATGAAAAACCGGGTAAAACAGATAGCTCCATTAAATGGGATAAGATTGCAACCGGAATTGGAACACTGGTATTCTTAATGGGGGTAGAAAATCTTGATTATATTTGCTCCCGATTGATGGAAAATGGAAGGGAATCAGCTACGCCAGTAGCTTTGATTCGTTGGGGTACGCTTCCGGAACAGGAAGTTCTAACTGGTACTCTGGAAAATATAGTGCAGCGAGTACAAGATGCTGATTTTCAACCTCCGGCCGTAATAGTGGTAGGTGAGGTAGTCGAAATACGGAATAAATTGAGCTGGTTGGAGAATAAACCATTGTGGGGGAAAAAGATAGTTGTTACCAGGTCAAGAGAACAGGCCAGTGTCTTAGTTCGAAAAATAAGGGAATTGGGAGGTGCCCCGCTGGAGTTTCCTACTATAGAAATTGTACCAGAATCTGATTTGAGTCAACTGACAAACGCATTCAGGCAGATACAGGATTATCATTGGATAATTTTTACCAGTGTAAATGCAGTAGAAATATTTTTCGAACAGATGAAATTAAATAATATTGATATTCGCGATTTACACGGATCAAAATTGTGCGCAATAGGTCCGGCTACCCGTAAAAGACTGGAAGATTGGGGTTTGAAGGTTCTAGTTATGCCTGACGAATATCGGGCAGAAGGTGTTTTAGAAGCATTGGAGGGGATAATTTCCCAAGGAGAGAGGGTTTTAATGCCCCGCGCCAGGGGAGCCCGGGAAATATTGCCGGAAACCCTGAGAAAACGGGGGCTGCAGGTTGATGAAATAAACATATATAGTGCGGCCCTGGCAGCTGGTAAAAATGCTGATATTCCTGATAAAATAATCAATGGTAAAGTGGATTATCTGACTTTCACCAGTTCTTCTACCGTTACTAATTTTGTTGAAATAATGGGTGCGGAGAATATCGCCAGACTGGACAACCAAATTAAAATCGCATGTATAGGTCCAATAACAGCTGATAAAGCTAGAGAACTTGGTTTTGAAGTAAAAATAGTTGCTGAAAAATATACTATCGATGGACTGGTCCAGGCTATTCTAAATGATGCTGAGGACCATCAGGGGGGAGCGAACAATTAATGATAGGATGTACTAAACTACTTTGCGGAACTGCTACCGTATCGGATGTTATTAAATACAGTGGGGAAGGTAATATACCGCCGCAATTGCTGCAGTTTTCTGATGTCAACCGGCCTCTGGTAGTATGGAATATGACTAACCGCTGCAATCTTAGATGCAAACACTGTTATATAGAAGCAGAAGATCGCAGCTATCAAAATGAGCTGAGCACTGAAGAGGCCAGGAATTTTATTTACGACCTGGGCCAGATGAAAGCACCGGTTTTACTATTTTCGGGCGGGGAACCACTTATTCGCAAAGACCTGTTTGAACTGGGGGCACTGGCAGTGGAACAGGGATTAAGGCCTGTTATCTCCAGCAATGGCACTTTGATTGATGATGAAGCAGCCAGAAAAATTAGAGACGCCGGTTTTCAGTATGTAGGAATCAGTATTGATGGCGGGCGGAAGACGCATGATGAGTTCCGTAACCTGGATGGGGCATTTGATATGGCTTTGCGGGGCGTAAGGGCCTGCAAAGACAATGGAGTCAAAACTGGTGTAAGGTTTACTGTTAATAAGTATAATCAAGATGATCTTCCGGAAGTTCTGGATATTCTGGAAAAAGAAAATATACCACGTTTTTGTATGTATCATCTGGTCTATGCGGGCAGAGGTGCAGAAATGGCAGCAATGGATACTACTACCCGGGAAAAACGTGATATCCTGGATTATGTAGGCAGGAAAACCCTGGAATTACACCAAAAAGGTATTGAAGTGGAAATATTGACTACCGATAACCATGCCGATGGTATTTATCTGCTGAATTATATTAAGAAACACGACCCCCAGAGGGCAGAAGAAGTAATTAACCTTTTGAAAATGCATGGTGGTTGTTCCGCTGGCACCAAATTTGCCAATGTAGACCCGCGCGGAAATGTTCATCCCTGTCAATTCTGGCAGGACTATACCATAGGTAATATCAGGGATAAACCATTTAGCCAAATATGGACATCTGATGATGAGCTGATGGTTAAACTCAGGGAGAAGGAAAAGCATGTGACCGGTAAATGTGGAGCATGCAATTATAAGTCTTTGTGCAGCGGCTGTAGGATCAGGGCCCGAGCAGTCTATGGGGACATCTGGGCTGAAGACCCGGCGTGTTATCTCACCGAAGCAGAATTGAGTGCTGAGATTTAGAAACAGGGGAACGTCTGCTTGCAGACCATAATTTGCAAATAAGCTGGAAGCATAGATATCACTGTTGTTTGGTTTAAATTTAAGCGAGGTGTTTATTGATGGGATTTCCTGATAACAGAATGCGGAGACTGAGAAGCAATGAAACTATACGAAGGATGGTCAGGGAGACCGCGATTTCGGTAAATGATTTTATTTATCCATTATTTGTTATTCATGGCCAGGACAAGCAAAATCCCATAAAATCTATGCCAGGAGTTTTCCAGTTTTCAGTTGATGATAAACTGAAGAAGGAAATTAAAGAAATCGAATCCCTGGGTATTCCGGGAGTGATTTTATTTGGCATTCCGGAAGTAAAAGACAGCTGTGGCAGCAGTGGCTATCAAGATGATGGTGTGGTACAGCAAGCTATCCGTTTGATAAAAGACACTTCCCCAGAAATCATGGTTATTACAGATGTATGCATGTGTGAGTACACCGATCATGGTCACTGTGGATTAGTCGATAAGGACGGTACGATCAATAATGATGCTACCCTTGAACTGCTGGCGAAAGAAGCCTTGTCCCATGTCCGGGCGGGCTGCGATATGGTTGCCCCTTCAGATATGATGGATGGTCGGATAGCGTATATTAGAAGATGCCTGGATGAAAATACTTATGAAAATATACCGATAATGTCCTATGCGGCTAAATATGCCTCAGGATTTTACGGGCCATTTCGGGATGCTGCTGATTCAACTCCGCAATTTGGAGATAGAAGAACCCATCAGATGGACCCGGCTAATATAAGAGAAGCCTTAAGAGAAGTTGCTCTGGATATTGAAGAAGGTGCAGATATAGTTATGGTTAAACCGGCTCTGGCTTATCTTGATGTTATTAAGGCCGTAAAAGACCGCTTTGATCTGCCGGTTTCAGCTTATAATGTCAGCGGGGAATATTCTATGGTTAAAGCGGCCGCTGAGAATGGTTGGCTGGATGGAGAACGGGTAATGATGGAGATCCTCATGTCCATAAAAAGAGCAGGTGCGGATATGATTCTAACTTATGCCGCCAAAGAGGCCGCCCGGATGTTGAACGATATTTAATAGGTAAAACCTCAAAACATAAGCAAGTTTTTGGGCCGGAGGTGAATATTGATAGTTTGATACTATCAAATGATTATGTTAATTTCATGGAATAGTACTAACCAATGTAATTTATACTGCGAGCATTGCTATCGGGATGCTGGGGCCAGACTGGATCAGGAATTGTCAACATCGGAAGCACAAAAAATGATCCGGGAAATCAAGCAGGCCGGCTTCCAAATCATGATTTTCAGCGGTGGCGAGCCAGTTATGCGGCCGGATATTTTTGAACTGGTCTCTTATGCCAGGGCAACAGGTTTGAGAGCGGTCATGGGAACCAATGCCACCCTCATAACTCCGGAAGTTGCCGGAAGGCTGAAAGAGGCAGGTATCATGGCGGCTGCAGTCAGCCTGGACAGTCTGGATGCAGAGAAACACGATAAATTTCGCGGAATGACCAATGCTTTTAACCTGACTCTAGCAGGAATAACTAATCTGCAGCAGGCAGGCATACCCGTACAGATAAACACCACCGTAATGGATTGGAATGTAGAAGAAATTGAAGCGGTTTGCGATTATGCTGTACAGCTGGGTGCCGTTGCTTACCATGTTTTTTTTCTGGTTCCTACCGGAAGGGCCATTGATATTGAAGAAGAGGCATTACGAGTAACCGTGTACGAAAAAACTATAACCAGGTTGATGAAAAAGCAGCAGGAAGTTGATATAGAAATTAAACCCACTTGTGCTCCTCAGTTTTTGAGAATAGCTGAGATGATGGGAATGAACCTGCGTTTTAGCCGGGGATGCCTGGCGGGAATCAGCTATTGTATTATCAGTCCTCGCGGAGATGTACAGCCTTGTGCATACCTGGATATACCCCTGGGAAATGTCCGGGAAAAACCATTTGATGAAATCTGGAAGGAAAATGATTTATTAAAAAATCTAAGAACTATGGATTATGCAGGGAAATGTGGAGTATGTGAATACAAATTAAAGTGCGGAGGCTGTAGAGCCCGGGCTTATTATTACAGTAATGGAGACTATATGGCAGAAGATGAATGGTGTCTTTATAAACCTAAAGGGGTAAGGGAGAATGGATAAGCTGGAGGATATAGATAAAAAACTGCTGGATGTTTTGCAGAACCAATTTCCTATCGCAGTCGATCCTTTTCGGGTCATAGCTGATGAACTGGATATCAGCTTTTCTGATGCTGCAGGGAGGATAGAAAGTTTAAAGGAAAAGGGAATTATCAGACGAATTGGAGCAGTTATTAATGCCGACAGTGTTGGCTACAAGTCTACCTTGTGTGCATGTAAGATGCCGGAGCATAAGATAAGTGAATTTGCAGAAGTCGTTAATAATATTCCATATATTACTCACAACTATGTTCGTGACCATGAATTAAATATCTGGTTCACCCTCACTACGCCCTCAATAGAGGACAGAGGAAGAATTATCAAGGAGCTTGAGGCAGCATTTCATATTATAATTAGCTGTATGCCGACCCAAAAAGTTTATAAGATAAGAGTATCCTTTGAAATGGAGTAAGCTTATGAATTACGATAAGGTTGATAAAGATATAATCAAAAGTATTCAAAGAGATGTTCCCGTATCCAGACGACCCTATAAAGCCTTATCAGATTCTATTGATATCTCTGAGCAGGAAATTGTAAAGCGTATCAAAATGATGCAGGAAAAAGGTATAATTAGGAGAATGGGTGCTGTTTTGCGCCATCAAAAAGCTGGATACCTGGTTAATGCTATGGTGGCCTGGAAAACCGATTCCGAATTCGCGGATCAGGCCGGAAGGATAATGGCCGAGTATAAAGAAGTTAGTCATTGTTATTTCAGGGAAGTACCGGAATCATTTCCCTACCCGTTATTCGCTATGATTCATGCCAAAACTGAGGAGCAGTTAGTAAGCCTAATTGATAATATTGCTAAAAGAACAGGGCTAGATGATTTTTTAATTATAAAAAGCAAACAGGAATTGAAGAAAACCAGCATGGAATATTTTAATGGTTAGAATTTATATTTCAGCTTATATTTATATGGAGGTGCGGCATGAACGATCCGATAAAGTCCCGAGAGATGTTTGCCAGAGCTCAGGAACTAATCCCTGGTGGCGTGAACAGTCCCGTGAGAGCCTTTAAAGCGGTCGGCCTTGATCCTCTTTTTATTGAGAAAGCCAAGGGATCAAAAATATATGATATTGATGATAATGAATATATAGATTATGTATGTTCCTGGGGACCTCTGATCCTTGGACATGCACATCCGGATATAGTTAGAGCTATTTGCCGTGCTGCAGAACTTGGAACCAGCTATGGTGCTCCCTGTGAAAAAGAAATAGAATTAGCCCAACTGATATGTGAAGCTATACCATCTATAGATAAAGTTCGTATGGTTAGTTCCGGTACCGAGGCCACCATGAGCGCAGCCAGGTTGGCCCGAGCCTATACTGGCAGGGATAAGATCCTAAAATTCGAAGGCTGTTACCATGGACATGCAGATTCATTTTTGATCAAAGCAGGTTCCGGATTGTTAACGGCTGGGGTTCCAACCAGTCCCGGTATTCCGGTTGAATATGCTGGGGGTACACTGGTTTCAAGCTATAACGATATTGAGTCTTTGGAAGAGATTTTTGAGTTATCAGGCAGAGATATTGCAGCTGTAATTGTGGAACCAATTGCGGGCAATATGGGTCTGATTATACCTGAAAATGAATTTCTGGTGGAGCTACGTAGAATTACGGAACAATATGGAAGTTTACTGATATTTGATGAAGTAATAAGCGGATTCAGAACCTGCTATGGAGGTTATCAGAATTTAATTGAAATAGAACCGGATATTACTACTCTGGGAAAGATAATCGGAGGAGGTTTGCCGGTTGGTGCATACGGTGGCCGTCAGGACATTATGGATAGGGTAGCTCCAGAAGGGGATGTTTATCAGGCCGGAACCCTATCAGGAAATCCGCTGGCGATGGCAGCCGGATCGGCAACATTGAGACTATTGAAAAATAATGACTATTACACCTATATTAATGATCTGGGCCAATATATGGTTAATGGAATAAAAAAGGTTCTGACTTCCTGTGGTCTTGAATATCAGATAAACCATCTGGGTTCTATGTTTTCATTATTTTTTACTAACCGCCAGGTTAAAGATTATGGTACTGCGGTTAGCTCTGATACCAAAAGATTTGCAAAATTTTATAGAACTTTGTTGAGCGAAGGAATTTACTTTCCACCCTCACAGTTTGAAGTCTGTTTTATATCTGCTGCCCACACCTTAAAAGATATAGACAGAACAGTGTCTGCGATAGAAAAAGGGTTATATTGGAGCATGCAGGAGGGGTAGATCATATGCCAGTAATGAGAACATGGGAATGGTTCATAACTAATTTTGAACAAATAAGTAAAATTGACCTTACTTTTTACAAAAGGCCACAAATGGAGAGACGCATAAGTAGTTTTATGCGCTCTCTGGAAATAAATGATTACGAAGAATTTATCCGTATTTTGAGGACAGATAAAGACATCCTGGATCGATTTGTTCTTCATATAACTATTAATGTATCTGAATTTTTTAGGAATAATAATCACTGGCAGAAACTTTCGGGTGATATAATACCTGATTTGGTTAAACAGCGTAATAAAATAAAAATTTGGAGCGCAGGATGTTCGACTGGAGAAGAAGCTTACTCGCTGGCTATACTGGCGCTGGAAAATAATCTACCCCTGGATGGTAAAATACTTGCTACCGACATTGATCGAGGAGTACTGGAAAAGGCTGATATTGGGCTTTATAGTAAAAAGGCGGTTGAAAATGTACCTGCCGGCTATCTAAAAAAATATTTTACCCAGCAGGGCGATTTCTATAGTATCAATAATGAAATAAAAAATATGGTCGCTTTTAAACGGCAGGACCTGCTAAAAGACAAATTTGATGATGGATTTGACCTTATTTTATGCAGGAATGTAGTAATATATTTTACCGAAGATAGTAAAAATCTTTTGTACAAAAAGTTTTCTAGTGCTATGAGAGCCAAGGGAGTATTATTTATTGGCAGTACTGAACAGATATTTCAGGCCAAGGAACTTGGTTTATCATCTATAGCCATATTCTTCTATCAAAAGCAAGATGATAAATAGTAATACATTATTTAATAAAAATAACTAAAAAATAGCGTAAAAGCAAAAAAAAAATCGAAATGTAAAGATAAGCAGGAAATGCTGTGCGGGCATAGAAATAATAAATTGGATATTCGTTTATTTTTCTATTGGCGGTAAACTGCCGTAGGCAATTATAATATATACAATTTTTCGTGGGGGTGATGGATACTATCACAGCACTCTGGAGTTGAACTTAGAAAAAACAATTATTAGATGAAAAGGAGGAATGGACTTGAAGGTTCTAGTTTGTGTAAAGCAGACATTCGACACCGAAGCCAAAATTGAATTGAAGGATGGCAAAATAGCAGATGCAGGGATTAATTTGATCATTAATCCGTATGATGAAGTCGCGGTAGAAGGTGGTATCCAGTTAAAGGAAAAGAAAGTTGTAGATGAAGTAGTTGTACTATCTGCAGGATCTGACAAGGCTATGGACGCTATTCGTACAGCTCTGGCAATGGGCGCAGACCGGGGAATTCTGATAAAACAGGACACTGGAGCGGATGAATATGCAAGAGCAATTGCTCTGGCTGCTGCCATAAAAGAAGAAAATCCTGACATCATACTAGCAGGCCATGTTGCTGCTGATGATGGTTCATCACAGGTTCCTACCCGTATTGCTGAAATTTTGGGATTACCGCACATTAACGTCATAACCGAAATAGAAGTTGCTGACGGAAAAGCAACCTGTACCTGTGAAGCTGATGGTGGTACTCTGGTAGCAGAGGTTGTACTGCCTGCTGTTATTTCTTCTCAGGTAAGCTGGAACGAACCTCGTTATCCTTCGATGAAGGGTATCATGCAGGCTAAGAAAAAGCCCGTCACCACCGCTGATGCTGCAGCAGCTGACAATAAGGTTACCATCATAGAATTTGCAATGCCTCCTGCAAAACAGGCTGGTATCAAAGTTGAAGATGACCCCGAAGTATGTGCTGCTAAGCTGGCTGATTGGATGAAGAACACCGTTAAAATTGAAGTTTAATAGTTGTGATATAACGATTACTTATTAATAAAAGGAGGGTAATTGATGGCAGGAACATGGGTAATTGTAGAACAGAGAGACGGTAATATTCGTAAGGTTACTTACGAGATGCTGTCAGAAGCCAAAAAAATTGGCGATGAAGTTAGTGCGGTCGTTTTTGGTAAAAGTGTAGAGGGACTAGCTTCTGAATTTGCTAAATATGGTGCAGATAAAGTTTACGCTGTAGAAGGCGATGTATTTGCAGAATATAACACTGGTGCTTATGTAGCACAATTAGCTGCCATGATAGCAGAGTACAGTCCTAATGCGGTACTTTTTGCTCACACATTTAATGGCAGGGATTTTGCTTCCCGGATGGCTCAGAAACTTGAAGCAGGGTTAGCAACTGATGCTATAGCGGTTGAACTGTCAGCAGGCAAAGGAGTGTTTACCAGAGCCATTTATGCTGGTAAAGCATTAGCTAAAGTAGAAGTCGCTACCAATCCGGTTATGGCTACCATCCGTGCTGGGGTCATGGAAGTAGTCGAATCCGCAGGTGCTGGAGCAGTTGTCAAACCAGCTATAGCTGCCACTGCTGCAGATGTTTATCAGAACATTAAGTCCTTCGTCCCCACGGTATCAGCCAGACCAGATCTGACTGAAGCTGAAACTGTTGTATCCGGTGGACGTGGATGCAAAGGCCCGGATGGAATTAAGTTGGTTGAGACTCTGGCCGACCTGCTGGGAGCAGCTGTTGGTGGATCTCGTGCATCAATCGATTCAGGATGGTTAGGACATGAACTGCAGGTTGGTCAGACCGGGAAGGTTGTCTGCCCGAATCTGTATATTGCGGCTGGAATTTCCGGTGCTATCCAGCATCTAGCTGGTATGTCCTCCTCCAAGTTCATTGCAGCTATTAATACTGACCCTGAAGCTCCCATATTTAATGTATCAGATTTTGGTGTAGTAGCAGATCTATTCAAAGTAATACCTACACTTGTTACAGAACTGAAAAAATAGTCATTCTGGCAGGGGTGAGGAAAAGGCGTTTACTGGATATACCAGTGGTATATCCAGTAAAGCCAGCTGTATTTAAGGAGGGAATTGTACAATGATTTTTGGATTTCATCCAATAGAAGGTGGCTATGATGTCCCCATGCGTATGGTGGGGGCTAACGTTCCCTACGAATGGCTGATTTATCTCTTTATGTTTATACCCATAGGTATTTTTCTTTATGGCTTTTATAAAAGATTCCAGGTTTGGACGCTGGCCAAAGGTGAACTGCATCGCAATGACAGAATCGGTGAGAGAATAGTCTCATTATTACTGTACAGCTTTGCTCAGGCTAAAGTTATCAAAAAGCCGCTGGCAGGGTGGATGCATTTTCTTTTGTTCTGGGGATTTTTGGTACTGGCTCTGGCGGCTGGGGTAGATGCCTCTCATTACTGGCTGCATTTCCCCAAGGTTGAGGGTGGAACTTATATAGCTTTTTCAGCTGTAGTTGATGTACTTGGATTCCTGGCTTTAGTTGGAATTATAGTTCTTGCGGTAGTCAGGTATGCACAGAAACCAGACCGTTTAAATGATACCAAAACCTCAGATGGATGGGTTATATTACTCATACTGGCAATATTATTAACCGGGTTCTTTATAGAAGGTTTAAGAATAGCGGCACAGATTATCCAGTCCACTACTATGGCCCAGATTGCATATGAGCAGCAGGCATCTCCCCTAGGCTGGATTTTTGCCCAGTGGTTCGTGAATGGGCAGTTAGAATCGTTGCTCATGTGGCATCGCATACTCTGGTGGTTCCATATGACAATTGCATTCCTGTTCGTTGCTCTGGTTCCATTCACCAAACTATGGCATATTATGGCCAGCATGCTCAACTATACCTTCCGGGATCTGGAACCTTCAGCGTGCCGTATGGTAGAGAATATAGAGGAAGCGACATCTTTTGGTGTTGAAAATATTGAAGAGTTTGGCTGGAAAGATTTACTGGATTTGGACGCTTGTATCCGCTGTGGAAGATGCCAGGAAAATTGCCCGGCATATAACACTGGTAAAGCCCTGAATCCTAAACTTACTCTTATACAGGCAATGAAAGAACATCTGGACGCCAAGGCTCCTTATCTGATTGCTGCCAAGGATTCCGGCGAAGAAGCTGAAATGGTGGCTATGACCGAAGAAGCTGAAGAAGCAGTAAACCCGATGGAACAGAGCCTGCTTTATGATGTGGTAACTACCGAGGTAATCTGGGATTGTACCAATTGCCGTGCATGTATGGAACATTGCCCGATGTTTATTGAGCATATTCCTAAGATCGTTGAGATGCGCAGAAACCTGGTTATGTGGCAGGGTGATATGCTGGGAGAAGCACAGATGGCATTTACCAACATGGAGCGTAACTACAATCCATGGGGTGTTGGTTGGGCTGGTCGTGCAGAATGGTTAAACGAAAGAGGAGTCAGAGACATCGTTAATCTGCTCCCCGAAGATGGTAAAGAATTTGAATATCTGCTCTATGCAGGCTGTGCTGTATCCTTTGATGATCGATATAAGAAAGTTGGAGAAGCATTGGTCAGGTTGTTGAATGAAGCCGGAATATCTTTTGGTTACCTGGGAACAGAAGAGTTCTGCTGCGGAGATTCCGCTAGAAGGTTGGGTAATGAATATCTATACCAGACCCTGGTACAGCAGAACCTCGAATCATTCAATAACTATGGAGTTAAGAAGATTATCGTAGTTTGTCCGCATGGTTATAATGCTTTGAAGAATGAATATCCCCAGATGGGCGGCAAGTATGAAGTATATCATTATACGGAATTTCTTGCTAAACTTATTGCCGAAGGCAAGCTGAAACCAGGAAAACTTGGTACCAAGGTAACTTATCATGATTCCTGCTTCCTGGGCAGGCATAATAATATCTATGATGAGCCCAGAAAGGTACTGGCGACAGCAGGTTTGAACATTGTTGAAATTGAAAAAGCCAGAAACTTTGGATTCTGCTGTGGAGCCGGCGGCGGGCGGATGTGGCTGGAAGAAGATGCTGTGGAAGGTTACAAGCGTATTAATGATACCAGAACCGATCAGCTTCTAGAGCCTACTCCAGAAATGATTATTACCAACTGTCCGTTCTGCTTGACTATGATTTCGGACGGTGTAAAAGCTGCTGAAGCAGAAGAACAGACTAAAGTATTCGATCTTGCTGAGGTGGTATGGCAATCACTACAAAAGTAAAATTGTCTTAGCCGGATCGGGAAGACCTCTTCTCAAAAAAGGTGGGGCTGTCCAGAAGGGCAGCCCTTTTTGTAAGGATTAACCATAATTGCTCACGTAATAGGCGGGGGTTAGTCTGTAAATGCTGGTTACCGTACTATATGAAATAAGCAGCATTAGAATTTACTATCATTACAAAAAATTAAAAGGACTTATTGATTGAATTTTTTGCACCTATATAATGTATAAATATCCATAAAATGAAATTAGGGGAAGGTGAATATTTATGGTGGATATACAAGTAAACGGCATTGGTGTAACTGTTCCTGAAGGAACGACAGTCATGAAGGCCTGTGCCGAGGCAGGATTTATAATTCCTTCATTATGCAGTCATCCAGATCTCAAGGTGAAAGATAACTGCAAAGTATGTGTGGTTGACATCGATGGCGAGATCAAAACCTCCTGTGCCACAGAGGCTGCCAATGGCATGGTGGTTAAAACATTCACACCAGAAGTTGTAAAAGCTAAGAGGGATAATCTCCAGAAGATCCTGGAGGTTCACCCACAAGATTGCTTGAGCTGTGCCCGCAACCAGAATTGTGAATTACAAACCTTATCTGAAACTCTAATTATGCGCGATGTAGTTAATAAGCCTCAGCAGCTTCCTATTGATGTGTCTACATTTGCCATAGTTCGTGAACCATCCAAATGTACTCTTTGTTTAAGATGTGTAGAAATGTGTAATGACATCCAGACCGTAGGTGCTTTAGAAGTCGTGGATGGAATACCCCGGACAGTAGATGGCAAGCTTCTGAGTGAGACAACTTGTGTAACTTGCGGCCAGTGTGCCCTGGTTTGTCCGGTTGGTGCGATTACTGAATATGAACAGATGGAAGAATTTTTGGCTGCAGTAGCAGACCCGGATAAGATTGTGATAACCCAGATCGCTCCGGCAGTTCGTGTAGCAATTGCTGAAGAATTAGGAATGGCTACCGGTTCACTGGATATGCTTAAATTTGCAGCCGGGCTAAGGCAGTTGGGATTTGATTATGTATTCCATACCAACTTTACCGCTGACCTGACTATTCTGGAAGAAGGAAATGAATTATTGAAGCGTCTTAAAGAAGGTGGTACGCTGCCCATGCTGACTTCATGCAGTCCCGGGTGGATAAACTTTATTGAGACCTTCTATCCTGAACAGCTCGATCATGTATCCAGCTGTAAATCACCGCAGCAGATGTTTGGGGCTCTGGCTAAGACCTACTGGGCAGAAAAATCTGGGGTAGATCCTGCTAAGATTTATTCAGTATCAATTATGCCCTGTACAGCTAAGAAGTTCGAATCTGCCCGCCCGGAAATGAATTCTTCTGGCTATCGCGACGTAGATCTGGTTCTAACTACCCGAGAAATTGGCAAGTTGTTCCGGATTGGCGGACCACATTGGGATAAGCTGGAACCAACTCCATTTGATTCCCTGCTGGGTGCTTATACTGGTGCAGCTGTAATATTTGGTGCATCAGGAGGGGTAATGGAAGCAGCACTGAGAACTGTTTATGAAGTAGTTACCGGCAAAACTTTAGAAGATGTTAACTTTATCGGAGTACGTGGTTTTGAGGGTATGAAAGAGGCTGAAGTTGACTTGGATGGAACCAAGATCAAAGTAGCTGTTGCCAACTCTCTGGGTTGTGCACGCAAGATTATGGACGAAATTAAAGCTGGTACTTCGCCCTATACCTTTATAGAGGTCATGTGTTGTCCTGGCGGATGTATAGGCGGCGGCGGTCAGCCTATTCCTTCGACCATAGCCAAGAAGTGTGAGAGAATTGAAGCTATTTATGTTGAAGACGCAGCCTGCGAGCTGAGAAAGTCTCATGATAATCCAGAAGTCAAGAAAATATACGAAGACTTTTTGCATGAGCCGTTGGGACACAAATCCCATGAATTGCTGCACACGCACTATGCACCAAAGAACAAATAAGCTATTTAGTAAGGGCTGCTCTCCAGGAGAGCAGCCCTTATTGTTGTGGCGCCTGTTATTGTTTTATTCGATAAAGATATGGAAAAGATAAAAGACAAATAATTTTGTAGGAAGAACTAGCTGTTTTTTGTATGCTATTTATACTAAAATTTTGTTATATTGATCTAGACAGATATTTTTTTGATATTAATGATTTATGCTACATATAAGCATAAAGGGCTGGGAAGGATAAAGTGAGATTATCAAAGTATTTGGCTGATGCAGGTATTGCATCGCGGCGTAAATCAGAAAAAATAATAGCAGATGGCAGGATTCAGATCAACGGGGTTGTTGTTAGTGAACAAGGTTGGGTCGTTGATCCAGATAAAGATATTGTTATGTTTGATGGTATGCGTGTTTGTTTCCAGGAAAAAATATATATAATGCTGAATAAGCCAGCTGGATATATATGCAGTGTCAATGATCCACATGGCAGACCAACTGTAATTGAATTAGTGGGAGATATAAAAAATAGATTATACCCGGTGGGACGTCTAGACTTGGACACAGAAGGACTCCTTATTTTAAGCAACGATGGGGAATTTACCAACCGGATGATTCACCCTCGTTATCATATAAATAAAAAATATCAAGCATGGATTGAGGGGCATATAACACCAGCAGCGTTAAAAAATCTCGCCCAGGGTGTAGAACTCGAAGATGGCCTTACTGCGCCGGCTTCGGTCACTGTTCTTGAACAGAACCAGCAGTCGACGATGATAGAGATAGAAATACACGAAGGTCGTAAAAGACAGGTGAAAAGAATGTGTGCTGCAGTTGGATTTCCTGTTATCAGCCTCAAGAGGACTGCTTTTGCCTTTTTAACGCTGGATAATTTAGAAACAGGGCAGTATCGACACCTAAATCCGCAAGAGATCGAACATTTGTATAAACTTGCCAGGTCGAATACCAATTAGATATTTCCTGCCTTCAGGCTAGGTTGATAATTGAACTCCGGATAGTGATCTAAGAGTGGTGCATAAATAAAATTACGATTGTTTCAAAACCAGTGTATATAAAAAAAGGTCCTTTATTAATGAATATATCAGTGAATTCAAGACCCAAGTCAGGTATAATTATACAAAAAGTTGCTTGCAGGTAAGAAATGTTAAGATATAATGAATTTAAGTATAAATGCTGTAGCATATTCCACAGATGGGAGGTAAACTAGTGGTCAAACTTAGATTTAAAGTGCGGTTCGATTTTGCTGCAGAAAGCAAACCAGGAAAGCTGTTCTTTGGTAACAAGAGTACCGTGGAACAGGCAGAAGAGTTACGCCAGCACAAAGTCACTCTCTTGAGGAATATTCCGATGCAGGGTATAAATATTGAGGATATCGATATGGGACATGAGATTTATTCTATAATAGATGATTATAGCAATAAAGTAACCTACTATTCACCGGTTTCAATATTTTTTACTGCCGATTCGCTGGAGAATGCCGTTAAATTTACCATGAAGGAAGAATTCAGGACTATCGAAATTATTGATCCTGAAGAGATAAAATTATCACAGATGGAAACGGTGAGGCTTATCCAAAATGTGAACGAGGAGATGCTGAATGTAAAGCAAAATCTAGAGAGAAGAATGGATAACTGGAAGTAGTAGTATAGTGGGGAGGGTTTAGAATGGGCCAATTAGCTCTAGAATCAGTAGTGCAATCGGTTAATGAACTGCCATCATTACCTCAAGTGGCATTAGAAGTTATGAGACTCACCAGAGATCCTGACACTACAGCCCGCGAGCTTAATGATGTAATATGCCAGGATCAGGCGATAACTGCTAACATGCTTAGACTGGCTAATTCTGCATATTATGGATTTCCGCGTCTAATAGGTACGGTGGGTGAAGCAGTGGTATTATTAGGTTTTCAAACCGTACGCAGCATAGTGCTCACAGCGGCTCTTGGTGATACCCTTAGTAAGGAGGTCAAAGCATATTCTCTGGAAAAGGGGGAGCTGTGGAAACATTCCATGGGCGTAGCCACAGCAGGCAGAATGATTGCGAAAAGGGCGGGTTATAAATATCAGGATCTGGCCTACACAGCTGGATTGCTTCATGATGTGGGAAAAATAGTATTAGCAGATTACCTGGAAGAATACTGTACTGAGGTACTGGAAAAGGTAAGAACTGAGGAAGTGTGTTTTTCGGATGCTGAATTAGAAATACTGGGTATTGATCATGCCCAAACCGGCGGGGAGGTAGCCAAAAAATGGAATTTCCCGGCAGAGATAGTAGAAGCGATCACTCTGCATCATAATCCTGATCTAGCGGTTCAAGATCCGAAGCTTACTTCTATTACCCATATAGCTGATATCATGTGTACCGTGATAGGGGTCGGAATTGGAGTGGACGGCCTGCTGCAGCAAGCATCTGCCCATGCGGTGGAGATTCTCGGACTCGATGAAATGGTTCTGGAAGAGATAATATCTGACCTGATAGATGTATTTACTGAGGAGGAGAATGCTAATTAGTATATTTTAATTGGAAGATACCTGCAAAACAACGCTTGTATAAGTCAAGAAGCACTGAAGACTGTATGAGCGTTTTTTTATGTGATAATTAACACAAAATTAATTGATATATAAACGTTTTACAAGTATACTTTTACACAGTAATTATTTTTAGGTCCTGGAAAGGAGAGGCCTTTGGGTCATGTAAGCATTTTCTCAGGTGCCTTTGGCAGCGGAAAAACAGAAATAGCATTGAATTATGCTTTGGAAAGGGCCAGGCAAACTAAATATAATGAGGTATTACTTGCAGATCTAGACACGGCCAACCCTTACTTTGTGGCTAGAGATGCCAGGGGCCTTCTTGGGCCAGAAGGAGATGCAGTAAAAGTTATTGCACCGGTCCGGGAGCTTGCTCAGGCCGATGTTCCTAATCTGCCCAGGGAGATAATTGGCCTGTTGCGAACAGATAATGACATGGTATTGGATCTGGCAGGTGATAAGTTCGGAGCACTAGTGCTTGGATACATAAGCAAATATATTAGAGCAAGAACCCATTATAATATGTATATGGTTATTAATCCATACCGACCGTTTTCCTCCAATCTCAATGAAGTCATGGAATTAAAAAGATTACTGGAGAGAGCTGGGAGAATCGAATTTAATGGTATTATTAGCAATCCCAATCTGGTAGAAGAAACAACTCTAGAGCTGATAAAAGAAGGGCATCGTAGAGTGGTAGGATTCGCGAAAGAGCTAGAAATTCCGGTAACATACCTTGCGGTAGAGGACAAATATTATCAGGTACTTTATCCTGAATACGGCAATGATCTTAAAAGCATCAAATTATTCTTGAGACCTGATTGGATAAGGGGCTTGGAGGAGGGAATGAAGGATGGCGAAGGGCAAGGTTAAGTTTTTTACTGACCGCTGCAAAGCCTGTGGGCTTTGTATAGAATTTTGTCCAAAAGATGTGCTGGGCTTTGATGAACATACTATCAATATCCTGGGTTATCACCCCATAAAAGATCTCAAACCTGAACTATGTACAGGTTGCGCTATATGTGGGGTAGTTTGCCCGGATCTGGTCATTGAGGTTGAAAGGGAGTGATAGTATGGAAAGAGTATTGATGAAAGGTAATGAAGCGCTGGCAGAAGGAGCGATACTGGCAGGATGTCGGGGTTTCTTTGGATATCCGATTACTCCGTCCAGCGAGATAGCTGAATATATGGCTAGAAAAATGCCAAAAATAGGCGGGGTTTTTGTACAGGCAGAAAGCGAGCTGGCGGCGATCAATATGGTTTATGGCGGCGCATCAACTGGTGCTCGGGTGATGACAGCATCTTCCAGCCCAGGTTTGAGTCTTAAACAGGAAGGTATATCATTTATTTCTGAAGCTGAGCTTCCCTGTCTGATTGTGAATGTTTCTCGTGGTGGACCTGGTCTGGGAGGCATACAGCCAGCCCAATCTGATTATTTCCAGGCTACCCGCGGGGGCGGACATGGAGATTACCACACCATAGTCCTGGCCCCTTCCGGATCCCAGGAAATGATGGACTTTGCAATGGAAGCTTTTGAACTGGCTGATAAATACCGTATTCCAGTGATGATTATGGCTGAAGGAACTCTGGGCAATATTATGGAACCTATTCTCATGAGAGAACCGGTAACAAAATTTAGCGAAAAACCATGGGCAACCACTGGATGTCGGGGACGGAAACCTAATATAGTAAATACCCTTCATCTAGGAAATGAAGAATTAGAAAGCAGAAACCATCAGCTGTTTAATAAATATCAGATTATCAAGGAAAATGAAAAAAGGGCAGATGCTTTTTTGGTGGAGGACGCTGAAATTGTAGTAGTTGCTTTTGGAATCATGTCTCGTATAGTAAAAAAGGCAGTTATTGAAGCACGCAAGAAAGGGGTCAAGGCTGGTTTGGTAAGACCGGTTACCTTATGGCCCTTTCCCGATGAGCATATACGAACAGCCGCAAAGAACGCCAGGTTGTTCTTATCGGTGGAGATCAGCATGGGCCAGATGATACAAGATATACAACTAGCCCTGGCAGGTAGGGTACCGGTTGAATTTTATGGGCGAATAGGATTTACACCTAACCCAGAAGAAATACTGCAGGAGATCATGCGCCTGGCTGAAAGGGAGGGACTATAATGAAGAAAGTTTTCCAGAAGCCTGAGAGCTTGACGGATGCCAAGAATCATTATTGTCCCGGATGCTCACATGGTTTAATTCACCGTCTGATAGCTGAATGTATGGATGAAATGAATATAAGAGAGAAGACAATTGGAATTTGTCCGGTTGGATGCTCAGTCTTGGCTTATGATTATTTTAATTGTGATATGCTGGAAGCTGCTCATGGAAGGGCACCTGCCATTGCTACTGCTATCAAAAGGTTGCTGCCGGACCGCTTTTTATTTACCTATCAGGGCGATGGAGATCTGGCTTCCATTGGAATGGCAGAAATTGTGCATGCATCAGCCCGGGGTGAAAAGATCACCGTCATTTTTGTAAATAACACCCTTTACGGGATGACCGGTGGGCAGATGGCCCCGACTACCCTTCTGGGGCAGGTGACAACGACATCACCTTATGGCAGGAAAGCAGAAAATGAAGGATATCCTATGAAAATGGCCGAATTGCTGAGCAGTAATGAGGGATCAGCTTATATTTGCAGGACTGCGGTCAATAATCCTGCTAACATAAATCGAACCAAGAGGGCCATAAAGAAAGCTTTTCAGGTACAGGAGAAAGGTTTGGGCTTTTCGATGGTAGAAATACTATCGGCCTGTCCTACTAACTGGGGATTGAATCCGCTTGATGCGATGAAATGGATAGAGGATAATATGGTGCCGTACTATCCGCTGGGAGAATTTAAGGTTAAGGAGGAGCAGTAGAATGGATAGGGAACAGCAGGTTTTGTTTGCAGGATTTGGAGGACAGGGAGTTCTTTCTATGGGTCAATTTCTTACCCACATAGCTATGAATGCGGGAAAAGAAGTGTCCTGGGTACCTTCCTATGGAGCGGAAATGAGAGGCGGTACTGCTAACTGCCTGGTGACTATCAGCGAAGAAGAGATAAGTTCACCGCTTACCGAAAACCCAATGGCAGCAGTAATAATGAACCGACCCTCTCTGGATAAATTTGAAAGCCGGATAAAACCTAACGGAACTCTGGTGATTAATTCTTCCATGGTCGATCGGGTACCGGAAAGGGATGATCTCAATGTCCTGCGCATGCCCGTAAACCAGATTGCTGCAGAAATAGGTAATTTGCGGGGGGCTAATATGATCATACTGGGAGCTTATCTGCAGAAGACTGGTATAGTTGAAGTCGAGGAGGCCCTGGAATACCTGGGTGTAGTGTTTAAGGGCAAAAGTGAAAGCATAATAGAACAAAATAAAGCGGCTTTTCTGGCTGGGGTTGAATATGCCCGCAACGAATGGTAGAAGTTTTTAAGATAAATTGATAAAGTCGGCGACAAGGCATAAGAAAAGCCCATACAGGACCACAATTTAAGCTCACTTCGCTGGAAAACATAAGGAAGCCTGCGATTGAGGCGTACCTGAGTACGTTGATGAGCGGGCTTCTTCATCACTTGTGAGCCCTGTGCGAACACTATATCGCACCATTATTGGTGTTAGCGCTAAGCGATAACACATCAGTTGCCCCGGCCCGGGGTAATCCCCGGAGGGGGCTACTGTCATCGGTCTGAGAGGAAACGTCGGTTTCCTCTTTTATTTATTCAACGCTCCCCTTTGTCAGGCGACATGCCAGGTAAGAAGCACCATACCGGCACTTAGTTTACTGCTGGGCCGGAGCATATATCCCTTTGAACATAGGTGAATGTGAAGTTGAACTTACCTGTTACATCCACAGATAGAAAATCTATTTGAATAAGAATTTTATGGATATTCTTATACTTCCGGGCATAATATAGAGGAGAAATAGCTGCCCGGGGGGATGATTTTGAAAAAGTTCATCGAAAAGGTTGAAAAACATCTTATTCGTACTATTGCTTTGGCGTTCATAGCCTTGATCATCGTTCAAGGGTTAATGACCCATGATGATATGCGTCTTTATTTAAGTTGGGGAGAGAGATTAGAAGGTCAGGCTATAGACTATCCGGTAAATTCAGAAGCACAGGATAATGGGATAGAAGAGATAGAAGACATTAATTCACCCTATGCTATGCTGGTGCTGTCAGTAGATAAATTTTCGTCACTACCCAGGGCAGTAGTTTTGGTTAATGGGAAAGAACATGCTTCTTTTGCCAATAATGAAGTAAAGCTTAAGCTTATGGCCGGGGACGTGGTAGAAATAGATGCTTCAGCATACAATTTTCCGGTGGTATTCAATGTGGAGAAGGTATCCGATAACCTTGCGTTTCCAGTTGAAGATGAAAGCTATGTATGCAATCACGATATAGTAATGATAGGTAAAATTGTAGTAAAATAGACACATACAAGTTAAGCAGGCATGATATATAAACTGGGAGGCTAGAAATGATAATTGGCAGTAAGGTAGTAGCAAGTGCAGCCATCAAAATGGCAGTTACTCTTTCGCGTGATGAAGAAAACATGCTGAAAAAAAACCTTATGAAAGAATGTGAAGTTAAATCAGTGGCAGTAGACTATGGAGGGGAGTTTATAAGCTCGGTAGGTAAAATAGTAGAACGGGCTGTAGTTGCTGCCAAGAGAGAAGGTGTCATAAGAGACACCCATGCAGAAGAAGGGGCAGTAGCTGGAGCTACCCGGGAAGCAATCAGTCAGATCATGCCCAAGGCATTGGGATTGAATGTGGGTGGAAAGATCGGCATTGCCAGGCATCAAGATCACGTGAGTGTAGCCATTTTCCTGGGAATAGGTTTGCTGCATCTGGACGAAGTCAGTATTGGATTAGGGCATAGAGCTGTATCCTAATATAAATGGAAGAGGTAGACATAAGTATGTTAGTCAGGGGAATAAGGGGTGCAACCACCGTAGAACAAGACCAGGTAAATGAAATCTTGATAGCAACCAGTGAACTGCTGCAGATGATAAAGGAAGAAAACCAGATAGATATTGAAGATATAGGCAGTATTTTATTTACTACCACTTCTGATATTAGGTCAGCTTTTCCAGCCCTTGCGGCACGCAGGATTGGTTGGGACAAAGTGCCTTTGTTATGTTTTCAGGAGATAGAAGTTCCAGATGCTTTACCCAGATGTATCAGGGTACTAATGCATGTAAATACTGATAAAAAGCAGGATGAAATCAAACATATATACCTTAAGGAAGCTCGGCAATTAAGACAGGATATTTCGGGTAATGGACCATAATTATTCGCCCATTACCTTTATTACTACTCTCTTTCTCCGTTTTCCATCGAATTCTGCATAAAATATCTGCTGCCAAGGGCCCAGATCCAATTTACCAGCAGTAACCGGCACCACTACTTGATGATGAACCAATATACTTTTCAGGTGCGCATCGCCATTGTCTTCTCCAGTACGATGATGGTTATAATCAGGTCCCAAAGGAGCAATGGATTCAAGCATATTATCTATATCCTGAATAATACCTGATTCATTGTCATTTACATAAACACCAGCACTGATGTGCATAGCACTTACCAGTATCATGCCCTCTGATATGCCGCTGTTAAGTAAGGCATTGCTAACCTTATCAGTTATTCTTATGTATTCTCTGCGGGTGGAAGTATTAAACCACAGATATTCGGTATGAAATTTCACTTATTTATCCTCCTGATCTATCTGTTTTTCTATATTACTTACCGGTTGGTATGTAATATCATATAAGTCTGTACGGCGGTGTTTTAATACCGGAACTTCTAGACGTACCTGCTGGCTGATTGAAAAATCGAGTTCAGCAAAAACAATTTGTTCCCTGTCATCTGCCATGGCTATTGTTCTTCCCCATGGATCAACTACCATTGAATGTCCCCAGGCCTGGTAATAAGCTTCACTATTGGTGGCTGGGGCTGCAGCTGCTACGAAGACCTGCTGGTCAACAGCCCTGCTGCGTATCATTAGTTCCCAGAACAGCGGCCCGGAAGTAAGATTAAATGCAGCCGGGATTATTAGTAAGTCCGCTCCTTCCAGAGCCAGAGCCCTGGAGATTTCGGGAAAACGTATATCGTAACAAATTAAAAGCCCGAAAGTCATGTGTTTAAATTTAATTAGAGTGATATTGTTACCGGGGCTTAAGGTATCGGATTCTTTAAAAGTAATCCGCCCCGGCATATCCACATCAAAGAGATGTATTTTGCGATGTCTTCCGATCAGGTTCCCATGTTCATCAAAGACAAAGCTGCTGTTGTAAAGTTTGCCCTGGGCCGATTGCTCGATTATTGAACCACCAACAATACCAACTCCTTTTTCGCGTGCCATCGTAGACAAAAAGTCGGTGGTTGGACCCGGATATGTTTCGGCATACAAAGGGAATAAGTCAGCTTGATAGGGACAGTTGAAAACTTCAGGAAGTATTACCAGATCTACATTTCTTTGGCAGGCCTGGTTTATCATTTTACCTGCTCGGGCCAGGTTTTCCGCTTTACTGGGACCGGTCATCATCTGACACAAAGCAATAGTCAGCTTATTATTCACAGGATATCCTCCTCCCATTAACCAGGTTAATTGTATAATATTTTAACCTCATTCTTACATCATATCTATAGACGTGCACACAGTAATCGATAATAGTAGCTTAGCATATAAATATTTCTTTGAACCATTAAAGCGTTTATGTATATAAAAATTGTAAAAATATTACCGTTGCTTAGTGTTATACTGATAATAAGTGGCTAAACAGATATTATTATAGTATCTACCAAATAATGCAGATTATTTGCATAAAGAAAACAAAAGATAAATGACAGATAGATATGAGACTAAATAAAAGATCAATGTTTTTTGATATAGAAATAGTGGGGGAATGATGGGTATGAGGCCTTTTGCGCTCGCTTCCCGTGAATATAAGGCGCAGGATACAATAATTGAAATTAATACTTCCCGTAAAACGGTTTTTGTTGGTGAAGGCTACTGTACCATTATTGCCGGACCGTGTGCGATTGAAGGAAAAGAAGATTATCTCGCGATTGCACGCATTCTAGAAGCTGCCGGAGCGCACATCCTGAGAGGCGGAGTCTTTAAACCACGTACTTCTCCCTACTCCTTTAAGGGGTTGGGCAGTGAAGGTGTAAAAATAATTGCGGAAGCCAGAGAGATAACCGGATTGCCTGTAATTACTGAGATCATGGACGTCAGGGATCTGGACTTGCTGTATGAAAATGTTGATATTTTACAGATAGGCAGCAGGAATATGCAGAACTTCACCTTGTTGGAGGAAATGGGGAAACTAGACAAACCAGTTATGCTGAAACGAGGTCTTTCCGCTACTATTGAGGAATGGCTCCTGGCCGCTGAATATATATTAAACGGTGGCAACAGGCAGGTGATCCTATGTGAACGAGGGATACGGACCTTCGAGACTTATACCCGTAATACGGTTGATATAGGTGCGGTGGCTCTTCTCAAACACTTATCACATCTCCCGGTTATCGTAGATCCCAGTCATGCTACGGGAAGATGGCAAATGGTTATACCGGTAGCCAGAGCAGCCATAGCTGCAGGAGCAGATGGCATAATGGCAGAGGTGCACCAGAACCCGGATAAGGCTTTGTCAGATGGGAAGCAATCCTTGACTCCAGATAACTTCAACAAAATGTTTGAACAGATTGTAAAGCTGGCTGTACTGGATGGAAAAACCATACTATGATAAAAAATATATTTTGTCCTACGTTATCCACAGATAACGTTTTTTTCTTGCAGCGATAAGAACAATTAACGACACCCAATAATATATATTTCTTTGCATAATATAATGGACATGCTAGAATAAAACCATGTTCATACGGACGGTATTGCCTAAAAAGAGAAGAGGAGGAATCTAGATTGATTAATCTAAGAAGAGGGAAGTTTGGATTATTGATGGTGCTGCTCCTTACAGTCAGCCTGATCGCATTAGGTTGTGGAGGCAGCGAAAAGGATGAGGCTGCAGAAAATGGCCAGGCTGAAGCTGACGTGATAAAGATAGGGGTATACGAACCTCTGACCGGCACAAATGCAGCTGGTGGTCAGATGACGGTTGAGGGAATCGAACTTGCTAAGCAGTTATACCCTGAAGTGTTAGGGAAAAAGGTTGAATTGGTAATAGTGGATAATAAGAGTGAAAAACAGGAAGCAGCCAATGCGGTAGAAAGACTGATCGGCCAGGAAAATGTTAACCTTATAATAGGTAGTTATGGTAGTTCACTATCCATGTCCGGGGGACCTATAGCACAGGACAACGGAATCCCGGTAATAGGTTGTTCCCCCACTAACCCGGCAGTAACTCTGGACAATGACTATTATTTCAGGGTTTGCTTCATTGATCCCTTTCAGGGAACAGTAATGTCGAATTATGCAGTCAATACTTTAGGGGCTAAGACCGCAGCTATTATCCAGGATGTACAGCAGGACTATTCAGTCGGACTGGCTTCATATTTTGAGAAAGCTTTTGTGGCTTCAAATGGAGAAGGGTCAATAGTTGAAAAGGTCAATTACAATACTGGAGACAAAGATTTTTCGGCCCAATTAACTGCGGTGAAGGCAACTAACCCTGATGTTATATTTGCACCGGGCAACTTCCTGGAATGCGGTATCCTGGTAGCTAAAGCACGTGAGTTAGGAATAACCGTACCTATCCTTGGTGGAGATACCTGGGAAGCAGAAGAATTCCTTAATCAAGTTAAGGATTATCAGGACATTTATTTCAGCACCCATTTCACTGCTGAAGAACCGGTAACACCAGTTTCTACAATATTCCTTGACGAGTATGCTAAAGCTTATCCAGATAAACCTGCTAACGCTTTTGGAGCATTAGGATTTGACACTTATATACTTGCTCTGGACGCCATTGAAAGAGCAGGATCGGCTGATCCTGAAGCAATAAAGAATGCTCTGGCAGCAACCGAAGGGTTTGAAGGCGCAACTGGAATCATAACCCTGGATGAGAATGGAGATGCTACTAAGACCGCAGTAATCAAGAAGGTTGAGGGCGGGCAGTTTGTATATGAGACTAAAGTTGATCCAAAATAAGTATTGAAATTTGATAAACTATTACTCCCCTCTTGTGGAGCAGGAGGGGAGTATATATTTGTTTGGAACCTTTTAACAAAAGATACCTGTACAAGAAGAAGAAGGAGTGGTGAAAATGTCAATGGATATTCTGCTGCAAAATATTGCCAATAGCATTACTTTGGGCAGTTTGTATGCATTAATTGCCATTGGCTATACCATGGTATACGGCATTATCAGGTTGATCAACTTTGCTCATGCTGATTTACTAATGGTGGCAGCCTATATTGCCTTTTATGGGATATTTCTTTTTACGCTACCCTGGTGGGTAGCTTTTTTAATTGCAATTGCTTTAACTGCTTTATTAGGGATGAGCATTGAGAAGATAGCTTACCGACCGCTGCGTTCATCTCCGCGAATTACGGTATTAATATCAGCCATCGGCGTATCTTTCTTGCTTGAGAACCTCGGTATCGTTGCTATCGGCGCTCGCCCTAAACCATTTCCACGGCCGGAACAACTGGTATGGAATATTCACCTGGGTAATATATCGTTTCTTTCGCTGACTATAATCATTCCTATAATTACATTAGTACTGCTGGCAGCTCTAATATTTCTTGTGAAAAAGACCAAGATGGGAATGGCGATGCGTGCAGTATCCAAGGATTATGAAACTGCAGGCCTGATGGCTGTCGATGTTAATAAGGTTATTTCAACTACGTTTGCAGTAGGGTCCAGCCTGGCAGCAATAGGAGGGATATTATGGAGCATGCAGTATCCCCAGGTAGACCCTTTGATGGGAGTATTTCCAGGATTGAAGTGTTTCATCGCTGCAGTGTTGGGTGGGATTGGCAGCGTACCAGGTGCTATGTTGGGCGGATTTGTGCTTGGTTTTCTGGAAATCATGCTGGTAGCATTTTTCCCTCATATTTCCGGTTATCGAGATGCGTTTGCTTTTATAATTCTGATACTTATTTTACTCTTCAGGCCTGGTGGTATTCTAGGTGAAAATGTAATAGAGAAGGTGTGAGTATATGGATGACCGGCTGAAGACAAAATTTATACTGAATGTTGTGCTCTTATTAGCAGTAGCATTATTGATATACTGGGGACAGGATAACCTGAACAATTTTCAGATAAGAATACTTAACCTGGCAGGAATTTTTGCCATTCTAGGGGTTAGTCTTAATCTGGTGCTTGGCTTTACCGGAATGTTTTCTTTGGGGCATGCCGGTTTTATGTGTATTGGAGCCTATACAACAGCCATCCTGACTATGTCCCCAAGGAGTAAAGAAATCATCTATTTCATGGAGCCTATTAATCCAGTACTGGCTAATATTCAATGGCCGGTGCTGCCTGCTATAATTCTGGGAGGAATTATGGCTGCAGTATTCGGATTTTTAATCGGGTTTCCTGCCTTAAGGCTTAGAGATGACTATCTTGCCATAGCTACCCTGGGTTTTTCTGAAATAATAAGGATAGTTGTGACTAATACCATTACCATAACTAATGGGGCACTGGGATTAAAGAACATTCCATCCATTAAGAGCTTGTGGGTGTATTGGCTGGCTACCATCCTAACCATTTTAATTATTAAACGAATACTAAACAGCAGCTGGGGATACGCATTTAAAGCCATAAGGGATAATGAAATCGCTGCTGAGGCTATGGGTATAAATATTTTTAAACATAAACTGCTATCATTTACTATCGGGGCCTTTTTTGCAGGCCTGGCCGGAGCGTTGATGGCTCATTTAATCACATCGGTTGATCCAACCATGTTCAGGTTTTTATTCACCTTCCAAATCCTTCTAATAGTAGTAATGGGCGGCATGGGTAGTATTTCGGGTTCAGTGGTAGCAGCACTTATCGTTACCATCGGGATGGAAGTACTAAGGATAGTTGAACAGCCGATGAATTTGTTTGGAGTACTGTCTATCCCTGGCCTGCCCGGGATGAGGATGGTAATATTTTCAATTTTATTACTTCTGGTTATTCTTTTCTATCGGCAGGGGCTTATGGGTACCCGGGAGTTTAATTGGGACTGGTTAATAAACAAACTTAGCACCTTTAAGTTAAGGAAGCGGGGTGAAGCAGCTTGAGTCAGCCAATTTTAAGAACGGACAATATCTCTATGCAATTTGGAGGATTGACAGCTGTTTCTGAATTAGCACTGCAGGTTATGCCAGGTGAGATAATTGGATTAATAGGGCCTAATGGTGCAGGGAAAACTACGGTATTCAATATGATTACTGGAGTATATACCCCGACTCGGGGAAAGATTTATTATAAGGGTCAGGATATCACGGGAATGAAACCCGACCGAATCACATCGCTGGGAATAGCTCGAACTTTCCAGAATATACGACTCTTTGAATCCATGTCGGTATTGGAAAACGTTATGATATCCAAGCACGTTCGATTAAAGGCCTGCCTGGCAGAAGCAGTGTTGGGGCTGCCACGCTATACTCGCAGCAGACAAGCCCAAAAGGAAGAATGCATAGAGCTTTTAAAAAAGGTTGAACTGGAAGATGTTATAAACGAACCTGCTGTTTCACTTCCCTATGGGAAGCAGCGTCGACTTGAAATAGTACGTGCTCTGGCTACAAGTCCAGAATTGCTGCTCCTGGATGAACCAGCCGCAGGAATGAATCCAAATGAATCGATAGAATTGATGCAATTCATAAACAGGATACGAGATGAATTCGATATTACTGTTTTGATGATTGAACACCATATGGAAGTAATCATGGGAATTTGCGAAAGAATATATGTTCTCGATTACGGCATGACTCTGGCTCAGGGAAATCCTGAACAAATCCAGAACAATGAAAAGGTAATCGAAGCATATCTAGGGGTGGTGGATCTGGATGCTTAAAATTGAAGATATACAGGTTTATTATGGAGGAATACATGCCTTAAAGGGTATCAGCATAGATGTTCCGGAAAACAAAATTGTCACCCTGGTGGGAGCCAATGGCGCAGGAAAAAGTACTGCTCTAAGGGCAGTATGCAATCAGGTACCAGTTTCTTCCGGTAATATCTACTTTCAAGACGAAGATATTACTCATAAAAAAACTGTAGATATTATCAAGCGAGGGATAACACTGGTGCCGGAAGGACGAAGGATATTTTCTAATCTTAGTGTTCTTGAGAACCTGCAGATGGGAGCATATGCTCGCAGTAACAAAATCGAAATTAGAAAAGATATCGAGAAGATGTACAGTATCTTTCCGCGCCTGAAAGAAAGGGAATGGCAGGTAGCCGGGACACTCTCCGGCGGGGAACAACAGATGTTGGCGATAGGCAGGGCTTTAATGTCCAGGCCCCGATTGTTAATGATGGATGAACCATCATTAGGACTGGCACCGCTGCTTGTAAAAGAGGTATTCAGGGTTATAAGAGATATTTATGAACAGGGTGTGACCATACTGCTTATTGAGCAAAACGCTGCAGCAGCACTGCAAATTGCTCACTATGGTTATGTGATGGAAACCGGGAATATAGTACTGGAAGGCCCCGGTAAAGAATTGGCTGTTAATGAGGACGTACGTAAAGCTTATCTGGGGAAAGCATAAAAAAACAGATTGTGCAGTTGGCTGTACTGGATGGAAAAATAATACCCTGAGCCAATGTGATATTGCAAATTTATCTTTAACCATGCAGGCCCGGGACATCCCGGGCATTTTATAACAAAATTGTGCTGAAAATATGTGAGGGATATGTGAATGTCTGTGATATAGCAGTTGGCAGGTATTCGAATGTTTATGGTGGTGATATAGCGATTGGGTAGTGTCAACCGAAACACCTGGATAATGTTCTTCTCCATCCTGATGGTGGGGATGGGGTTTAGCATTATTATGCCAGTGCTGCCGTTTTATGTTACTTCTATGGGGGCTAGTGCCTTTCAACTGGGTATGTTAATTACCGTATATGCTCTGTGCCAGTTTATTTTTGCACCGATCTGGGGTAATTATTCCGACCGGGTTGGTAGGCGACCGGTTTTAATTGTAGGGGTGATAGGATTTGCCATCACCTTCATTATGATGGGCTTATCCACCCAGTTATGGATGCTCTTTGCTGCTCGTATTGCCGGAGGGATTTTTTCCTGCGCGGTCCTTCCTACTGCTATGGCTTATGTGGGTGATACCACCAGTTATGAAAAACGGGGTTCCAGTATGGGTCTGGTAGGGGCATCTATGGGGATGGGAATGATATTCGGTCCTGCTATTGGCGGACTCCTATCCGGGTATTATATTGCACTGCCGTTTTTCTGTGCTGGGGGTCTAGCCGCAGTAAATTCTTTAATGGTTATTTTATGGGTGAAGGAATCATTGCCACTTGAAAAGAGAACCGAGACGCGTGAAGTAACTATAATTCCACCTTTTTGGGATGGGATCAGAAGCTCTTTAGCGGTGTTTTTCATAGTCATTTTCCTCGTCAGTACTGGAGAAGCAATGCATCAAGGTACATTTGCTCTATTCATAAACGGACTGCTGGGATTTGGTTCCCCGGAAGTAGGCTGGGCTTTTATGGCAGCAGGAACTGGTTCGGTGCTGGTGCAGGGGATGCTGGTAGGACGAATAATGAAACGGGTAGGTGAGGAACGAACCGCACAAATGGGTATAATCATTATTGCGGTAAGCTTTGCCTTATTTCTAAATGCATTTAACCTGTGGAGCACTATTCTTTTCATGGCCATATATGCTGCAGGTATTGGCCTGATCAGGCCCTCCATAACCACAGCAGTATCCCGGAGATCCGATATGCAGCAGGGTAAATCGATGGGCATATTACAGGGATTTGACAGTCTAGGCCGGGTAATCGGTCCTTCTCTGGGAGGCCTTTTATTAGATATTCACTTGAATTTAGCTTATTTAGGAGCGATCAGTGTCTCGATATCAGCCCTGGTAGTGCTCTTGCTGTACTCGCGGCGCAGCCGGGAAGAGAAGATAGTTGACTTTCAACCATAATCCTTGAAGGATTTTCTGTTGGTGATGGCTGGCAATAAGCCAGGGAGGAGCTTCTCCAGAAAATGCAGGAGCAACTCAGGTCTTGAACTGGCATAGGTTTCAGAGAATGTTCTTAATTGATTGTCTGCTTCCACAATATGGTTTATGATAGAAAAAACCCGTTTAAATGTCGTAAAGTTAGCAAAAATAGGAGGTGGATATAGTGCAGTCAGTTAAAATTAGAGATGATATCTACTGGGTGGGTGTACAGGACCCGGATCTGAAAGTGTTTGATATCATTATGACCACCGATTACGGGACCAGTTATAATTCCTATCTGATACGAGGAACCGAAAAGACCGTTTTGATCGAAACGGTCAAAGCAAATTTCTTCGATGAATTTATAGAAGATCTGCAAAAGATATGTCCCCTATCGGAGATTGATTATTTGATACTCAACCATACCGAACCGGATCATTCAGGATCGGTTGAGATGCTGCTGCAGAAAATTCCTAACCTGGTAATTATGGGCAGCTCCACGGCACTCACTTTTCTGAAGGAAATAAGCAATTCCCGGTTTAGTTCAAAGGAGTTAGCCCATGGGGAGGAGCTGGATCTGGGCGGGAAAACACTTCAGTTTATCAGTGCTCCGTTTTTACACTGGCCGGATACCATGTACTCTTATCTCCAGGAAGATAAGATTTTATTCAGCTGCGATTCCTTTGGCAGTCATTATTCTGATGAGCGTATATTTAACGATCTGATCGACCATGATTTTACCGATGCTTACAAATATTATTTTGATGAAATCATTGGACCTTTTAAACCCTATGTTATTGAAGCTCTGGACAAGATAAAAGATTTAGAGATAGAAATGATTTGTCCCGGGCACGGTCCGGTGTTGAGAAATAACCTGGACTATTATATTGATCTTTATCGCCAGTGGGCAGCTCCGACTCCCCGCTCAGGAGACCAAGCAGTTATTGTAATGGCTTATGTTACTGCTTATGGATATACTGAGATGATGGCCCAGAGTATCGAAGAAGGGCTGTCTATGCTGGGGGAATTTGATTTTAAGAAATATAATCTGATTGAGACCCCGGTAGCCGAGGTTCTTAAAGAGCTGGAGAATGCTGATGGTTTGCTAATAGGATCTCCAACCATAAATGGTGATACCCTTCCTCCCATTTGGGAACTGTTGACCAGTCTTTCGCCTATAACCCATGGAGAAATGGTAGCAGGAGCATTCGGGGCTTATGGCTGGAGCGGAGAAGCTGTTCCCAATATAGAAAATCGTTTGCATATGCTTAGAATGCAAGTACTGCCGGGATTGAAAATAAACTTTAAACCTACCGACAGGGCATTAGAAGATGCATTTAATTTCGGTATGGAGTTTGCCCGCCGGGTATTAGAGAAGAAGCAGGATGTATCTGAAACTGAATGGCGCTGCCTGGTTTGTGGACATATTCATCGAGGAGAGCAACCGCCTGAGATTTGTCCGGCCTGTGGAGTCGGAAAAGAAAATTTTGTTAAACAATCTAAAGAAGATATATATGTTAATGATACAGAAGACCGTTTTGTAATAATCGGAGGAGGGATAGCTGCCCTTTCATCGGCTGAGGCTATCCGCAAAAGAAACACTACCGCCTCCATCATGTTACTAAGCGAGGAAGCGGATAAACCCTATTACCGCCCCATGCTGTCTGATTATCTGAGTGAAGATCTTCCCGAGGAAAGGCTGTATATTAAATCCCCGTCCTGGTATGATGAAAACCGGATTCAAGTAAAAACCAGCAGCAGAGTTGTTTCTATAAATGGGGCTAACCGTCAGATCATTATGGAAACCGGGGATACGCTTACTTATGATAAGCTCATACTTGCTACTGGAGCTCGCAGTAATATCCCGCCTATACCTGGAGCTGATAAAAATGGCGTGTTTGCCCTTAGAAATATAGCTGACGCGAGAAAACTGAAGGCAGAGTTAAGAAAAGGCCAAAGGGCAGTAGTTATTGGGGGCGGCGTACTAGGTCTGGAGGCCGTGTCAGAGATGATAAGCCTGGGAATGCAGGTTTCGGTAGTGGAATATTTTGGCCGGATAATGCCCAGACAGCTTGATGAAACAGCGTCTCTGCGGCTGCAAAAACTTATGGAAGATAATGGCGTGGTACTCTATCTCGGTTTGGGCACCGAAGAAATATTAGGAGACGAACATGTTAAGGCCGTGAAATTAAATAATGGTCAGGTAATTGAAGCGGATCTGGTGCTATTGTCTACTGGAGTTAAGCCCAATATTGAACTGGCCCAGGAAGCAGGTATCGAGGTAGACCGGGGAATAGTTGTTGATGTCGGGATGCGTACCGGGATGTCCAGTGTATTTGCAGCTGGAGATACAGCCCAGTTCGAAGATAAGCTGATAGGCCTGTGGCCGATTGCGCTGGAGATGGGAAGAATTGCTGGTGCCAATGCAGCCGGGGATTGGCTGGAATACAAACAGCCACCGGTCTCTACCATGCTGGCAGCCTTTGATATGGAGTTGTTTTCTATTGGGGAGGTCAATCTGCCGGTTGAGGAGACCCGCATTACTGAGACTTATGATCCCATAGAGAATTATTATAAGAAAAGCTTCCTGAAGGATGGAGTACTGGTAGGGGAAATTATCATGGCTCCTGAGGTAAAGACGGAGTCGTCTTTGTCTGCTTTAGGCAGGGATGCCAGCGGTAAGCTCAAAGTCGAACGATGGAAATGCCGAGTATGCGGTTATATTCATGAAGGCTCGGAACCCCCTGATGTATGTCCGGTTTGTGGAGCTCCTAAAGAAATGTTTGATCCGCTGGTATAAATAAATAACGTTAATAAGCTAGGTCCCCAGGCAAATGCCTGGGGACTTTGGCTAAAAACATATGATTTAATTCCCCTGGGAAAAGAGTAATTATCATTTTTATAAGAATATTTGTGTAATCTAAGCGAATCAGTTTTAACCATCTGTGAAGATATGATAAAATTATAGAGGAAACTTACAGGTGGGTTGATAGATGAAGATTGCGATTGACGGACCAGCGGGAGCTGGTAAGAGTACGGTGGCCAGGCAGTTAGCAGCTGATCTTGGGTTTGTATATATTGATACGGGTGCGATGTACAGGGCTTTGACCTGGAAAGCTATTCAGGAGTCTCTGGACCTGGATAATGAAGATTCTCTTTATGAGCTAGCCAAAAACACTGAAATCCACTTCGAATACAATTCCCATGGACAAAAAATAATATGTGATAATCAAGACGTAAGTGCTTATATACGCTCACCGCGTATCAATGCGGAAGTATCGAAAGTAGCGTCTAAAACACTCTTGCGCACTGTTATGGTTGCCCAGCAAAGGAAAATGGGGGAAGCCAAATCTGTAGTTATGGATGGACGTGATATAGGAGAATATGTACTTCCCGATGCTGAATACAAGTTTTTCCTGACTGCCCGAATTGAAAAAAGGGTTATGAGAAGGGCAGAAGAATTAAGGGCCAGCGGCTATGATATAGATGCTGATACTATTGAAAAAGAAATAGAAGAACGTGACCGGACTGATTCCAGCAGGGAAATGGGAGCACTGAAAGTGCTGGAGGATTCAATAGTTATTGATACGAGTGAATTGAGCGTTCACGAAGTGATAGCTATAATAAGATCCTACCTCAAGGAGGACTGAGATGTTCTATTATTTTATAAGAGGTCTGGTCAAATTTGCCTTATTATTTCTTGGTTTGAAATATGAAGGAATACATAACCTACCAAAAAAGGGGTCGGCAATTATTGTTGCTAACCATGTTAGTTCCTGGGATCCATTTCTGGTTGCAGTTGCCTCGTCAAGACCGGTTTATTTCATGGCCAAAGCCGAGCTTTATAACAACCGGTTACTAGCAGCTATTTTGTGGGGCTTACATGCTTTCCCAGTTAAAAGAGGCAGTGCTGACAGAGGAGCGATACGCAGGGCTCTTGATATACTGAATGAAGAGAAATTTCTTGGTATATTCCCGGAGGGAACCAGGAAAAAGGATACTGCGGCCCAGGCAGTTCAGACTGGTGCTGCTATGCTGGCCGTAAAATCAGGTGCACAAATAATCCCGGTGGCATGCATCGGAACTGCTGGCAGAATTCCCTGGGGTTGGGGCAGAAATAGGCTGATGGTCCGAGTTGGCAGACCGATAGAGATGGCTGGATACCGGGAGCAAAAAGCTAACTCAGCCACCCTGGAAAAATTGAGTTTAGAAATTATGAAGGAAATAAATCTGCTTTTATCTGAATAAAAGCAGGAATTAAGGGTTGTTACACGAAAATATATAAATACTTGTGAGGTTAGTTTATGCACACACTTATTGCCAGCCAGGCAGGTTTTTGTGCTGGCGTTAAGAGGGCTTTTAAAATAGCAGAAGAGACTGCATATGATCAGGGAAAATGGTACACTTTAGGCCCACTGGTGCATAACGAATCGGTAGTCGCCTATTTCAGGCAAAAGGGAATAAACCCGGTTGAAAATCTAAATGAAATTCCAGAAACGGCCGGGATTATTATCAGGTCACATGGAGTTGCTCCGGATATAATTCGTGAAGCGGAAAAAAGAGGATTGAATATAAAGGATGCAACTTGTCCGCGGGTTAGTCGGGTACATGAAATTGTACAGACCCTGGCAGCAGATGGATATGATATAGTCATTTTTGGTGACCCCGAGCACCCGGAAGTCAAGGGTATATTAGGTTGGTGCGGCGGACAGGCGTCAGTTATTTCGAATATAAATGACATAATAAACCTGAAGATCTCAGATCGGCTGGGAATAGTATCCCAAACTACCAGAGATGAAAAAGAATTTTTTCAGATAGTAAACGGCCTGGCAGATTTAGCCGATGAAATAAAGGTTTATAATACTATTTGTTCAGCTACCCAGAGAAGACAGAATTCAGCACTTGAATTGTGCCGCAAAGTAGATTTAATGATTGTGGTAGGGGGGGAATATAGTTCCAATACTACTACTCTTTTTAAAGAGTGTTTAAATACCGGAGTCAGAACCTACCTGGTTCAGGATGCAGCAGAGATTAGCCCCCAATGGCTAGAAGGGGTATCAACAGCAGGTATTACTGCTGGTGCTTCAACTCCGGATTGGATTATTAAGGAGGTATTGTGTAGGATGACAGAGTATGAGGAAAAGGATATCCAGGTCCAGGCTCAGGAGCAGGAGGTTGAGGCTCAAGAGCAGGAGAGTAATACTAGTGAACAGTCCCATGAAGAAGCCAATGATGAATTGTTTGCCCGTATGGAGGCAGAAATGGCTGAATATGAGACCCCTGGCAGAGGGGATGTTATAAAGGGCACCATTGTGCAGGTACTTGATGATGAAGTAATGGTGGATGTCGGGGGGAAATCAGAGGGAATCGTACCTCTGAGAGAACTTTCCTTGACCCCAGTTGATTCTGCTAAAGAATTTGTGCAGGTTGGCGATGAAATTGAAGTAATGATTTTAAAATGGGATGACGATGGTACTATTTTGCTTTCCAAAAAACGGGTGGATTCCAAGAAAGTGCTGGATGAATTAGAAGACGTCTTTGAAAAGGGTGAAACAGTTCAAGGCACGGTTAAGGACATAGTAAAAGGCGGGTTAATCGTGGACGTAGGTGTGGTAGGATTCCTGCCTGCATCTCATGTTGAAGATGGTTATGTCAAAAACCTGGATGACTATAAAGACAAAACTTTCGATTTTAAGATTATTGAGTTTAATCGTAATAAAAGACGTGGATCACAGGTTGTTTTATCCCGTCGGGAATTGGTTCTGGCCGAAAAACAACAGCAAAAACAAGAATTTTGGAGCAACATCGAAGAAGGGCAGACCCGGCCAGGCAAGGTGAAACGGATAGTTGATTACGGTGCCTTTATTGATCTGGGGGGATACGAAGGATTACTTCATGTATCTGAACTGGATCATAAGCGGGTTGAACATCCAGCCGATGTATTGCAAGAGGGCGAAGAACTCGAAGTATATGTGCTGGGAGTAGACGGAGAAAAAGAGAGGGTATCCTTAAGCCGTAAAAAATTGCTAAAGAGTCCCTGGGAGATAGCGGTGGAAACCTATTCTGAGGGTGACATCGTAGATGGAACTATAGTCAGGATTGCTCCCTTCGGTGCTTTTGTTGAGCTGGACCCGGGGGTAGACGGCCTGGTTCATATATCCCAACTGGCTGATTACCGGGTTGAAAAACCTGAGGATGTTGTGTCAGTAAACCAGCAAGTCAAAGTTAAGATATTAAGTGTTGATGCCAATGAAAAGAGAATCGGCTTATCGATTCGGGAAGCGCAAAGGGATGAGGAACAACAAGAGGTAGAAGACTATATGGAACAGCAGGAACAGGAATAATTATATGAGGTGACACGTGATGCCGATATTTGAATATAAATGCGGGGATTGCGGAAATGAATTTGATCTTTTGATATCTAACTCAGATAAAGAAAATGTTCGATGTCCGGAGTGTTTATCTACCAAAGTAGAGCAGTTGCTGTCTTTATTTAACACAGGTGGAAAGCGAGCCTCAGCTGCACCGTTAAAGTGTGACACCTGCAGCCTCAGTGGTGGGTGAAAAGTCAATTATTAAGCTGCCTTGGGCAGCTTTTTTTATACAATTGGTAAAAACACCACCGGAGCACAGGAGGGGGATTTATGCAAGCCAGTGGAGTTATACTTTCAGGAGGAAGAAGCTCACGCATGACCTTCAATAAGGCTTTTGCCGACATCTGTGGCAGATCAGTACTGGATATAATTATCAAAAAGTTTGAAAAGGTTTTTGATGAGCTGATGATAATAACCAATGAACCTGAACTATACCATGATTTGGGGCCTGTAGTTTATTCAGACGTTTATCCCCATATGGGACCCATGGCCGGGATACATTCGGGTTTATATTATTCCAGGTATGAAACCATATTTTTGTTGGGCTGTGACATGCCGTTTATTAATATGGAATTAGCAGCATATATGCTGGAGAATCGTGTCGGATATGATTGTGTGGTGCCGGTGATCAACAATAAACTGCAGCCATTATCTGCTGTGTATAATTCCAGCTGCCTGCCAGCTTTAGTTGATGGCCTGGAAAATAACAAACTGAAATTGACCAGATTCGTAGAAAGCCTTAATACCAGATATATGTATGAAACTGAGATGAGATATTTTGGGGATGTTCAAACCATGTTTTTTAATGTTAATGATCTGGCTGCCCTAAAAAGAGCCAGGGAAATGTCAGGAGGTTAGGGAGATAAGAGGTAAACGCAAGAATGAGCACCTCCTTCTGGCCCAGCAAATACCAGATGGACCATGTTCAAGTGGTTTTGAAAACATATATCTGATAAACAACTCGGTACCCGAGTTGGATATGGAGGAAATTGACCTGGGAATTGACTTTCTGGGTAAGAGATTAAGACTGCCTATGGTAATCAATGCCATTACAGGAGGGACTGAGCAAGCAGGTCGCATTAACCAGATCTTAGCATCCATAGCTGCCCGGTATGAAATAGCCATGGCAGTAGGCTCACAGACAATAGCCATAGAAGACCCAGGTTTGAGATATACCTTTTCTATCGTCAGGGAAGTTAATCCAGATGGGCTAATATTTGCTAATATCTCGGCTGGAAGTGGTATAACAGAAGCACTTGAAGCAGTCGATATGATAAATGCTGACGCCTTGCAGATCCATTTTAATATTCCCCAGGAACTGGCCATGCCCGAAGGAGACCGTTCCTTCAAAGGCATCCTGTCCCGGATACAGAAGATAACCGAGAAGTGTCAGGTGCCGGTTATTGCTAAAGAAGTGGGATTTGGTTTCTCCCGGGAAAGTATCCGCAGGCTTTATGAAGCAGGGGTTAGTATATATGACATAGGCGGCAAAGGAGGCACCAATTTCGTATCCATTGAAGACCAGCGCAGCGGAAAGTTTATCGGTGAATTGGATCAATGGGGTATTCCAACCGCTGTGAGCCTGATAGAAGCTGTTAGTATGGATCTGCCCATCCGGATCATTGCATCGGGAGGTATAAGAACTGCTCCTGATGCTGCCAAAGCTTATGCTCTGGGAGCAGATATGGTAGGGATGGCCGCCCCGTTTCTAAGAACATTATTGAATCACGGGCCGGAGAAATTGGAAAGAGAAATAGAGGATCTGATTTACCGATTAAAAGCTGTGTTTTTAATGACTGGCTCTCGTAACCTGGAACAGATTAAAAAGCAGCCCCTGATCATATTAAATGAAACCGCCCAATGGATTGAAGCTCGGGGCATTAATAAGCTCAGGTGGTCGGATAGATAAAGTGAAGGATAAATTATAAATTAAACATGTAATATCTGTAAGAAGCCGCCCATCGAGGCGGCTTCTTAGCTTGTCGACAAAGTCGGCAAGCTGACAGGTTCAATACTTAAATACTACATAAAAAGGTGAGGTAAGGGAAACATACTCACATAAATATAAGTGAAAGGATGAGTAAATGATGGCTAATTTTCCCTTGGGGCTTATCGCGCTGGTGGTTGTCTCGATACTTATTTATTTTGGGGTAGCTCATCGGGTGCTGGACCGAATGAGGTTAAGCGACAAAGCCGCGCTGGCAGTAATATTTGCCATAATAGTAGGTAGTTTTGTTGATATTCCCATAAGTTCACGCATTACAGTCAATCTCGGAGGGTTGGTAGCGGTAGGGCTGGCGGTATATGTATTAGCAGGAGCGGGGACGGCTCATGAAAAAATTCGAGCTATAGCAGCTGCTGTGGTAACTGCCCTGGCCTTATTTATTGCAGCCAGATATCTGGGTGCCGAACCTGAGACCATGTTTATCGATCCAATTTATATCTATCCTCTGGTAGCCGGTATAGTAGGTTACCTGGCCGGCAGATCTCGTAGAGGTGCATTCTTTGCAGCAGTTATAGCAGTGCTGTCTCTTGATGTTGCTCAGTACTTCTACCTGGTAAACAGTGGGGTAAGGGGAGTTGTACACATCGGTGGGGCAGGTGCTTTCGATTCATTGATATTAGCAGGTATTCTAGCCGTACTTCTGGCAGAACTGGTTGGGGAGACCCTGGAACGAATACAGGGAGGACCAAAAACCGAGGGTAGGCCGAAAGAACTGATTCAAAATCTCAGGGAACCCGAACCTTCTCGTAAGCCATTGGATGATAGTAATAAAGGGGAGGACCCCTTAGCTGAACAGAACAAGCAGGATGATAAAAATGAAGGGGATGACTCAGGGGAACGGGGTGATATTCATGCCTAGGAAAAAACTTCTGGTTCTAGCTTTAACCCTGGGTTTGTTATGGACTCTGCTCGCTGTCTCCATGTGTACAGCCAACGAAGAAATGCCCTCCGGTGAATATTTTACCCTGGTTGATGAAAATAACAACATGATTCATAAAACAGGAATAAAAGTCAATGTAGGGGATGAATATATCAGCGCAGATAATGCTCGATATAAAGTGATGGAAATCAAGGGTGACATTGCCATCTGTTCCTACCAGGGTGAAGAAAGGATGCCCGTAGTTGGGTACGATACAAAAACCCAGGCCTGGGTTTTTAAAGGACAGGAAGTGCCAGTGCTTTCAGGAGACAAGAAGCCCACTATAGCAGTCTACCATACCCATAGTGATGAATCTTACGTACCTTCAGACGGAAAAGAGAGTATAGATGGCAACGGAGGTATTTACGATGTAGGTCAGGCTTTTGTTGATGAACTTAAAAACCAGGGTTTCAATGTTCAATACAATGAAAATAACCATAATCCCCATGATATAAATGCGTACAGCCGATCAAGGAAAACTGCAGTTACATTATTAAAACAAGAAAACCCGGATGTGATTGTGGATGTGCACAGAGATGCAGTACCGGCAGATGTTTATCAGACTGAAGTTGACGGTCAAGAAGCAACTAAAGTAAAGCTGGTGATAGGCAAACAAAATCCCAATATGAAAACCAACCTGGAATTTGCTAAAAAAATCAAAGCGGTTATGGATAAACAAGAACCAGGTCTCTCCAATGGCATTTATATAGGTAAAGGGGATTATAATCAGGATTTAAGTCCCCGGGCCATATTGATTGAAGTTGGGGCTCATACCAACAAGAAGGAAGATGCAGAAGAGGGAGTGAAATTATTCGCTGACTCAATGCAGACCGTCTTGGGTGTTTCTGACACCAGCAGCGGCAGTCCGGCATCCAAGCCTTTGACACAGGATAACCAGGGGTCTTTTACCACCATTCTAATTTTGATCGTAGTAGTTGCCGCAGCAGGTGGAGGTTTTTACCTTTTGAACAAAGGTTCCAGCAGCAAATAATATGGAAAAATATGGTGCGGTAATAGCTGCCGGGATAGCTGCCGGGTTAATCAATAGATGGCTGCTGCTGCGCAGCGATTACCGACATTACCCTACCTACCCACATGGGCAGCTTGTCCATCTGGCCCTGGGTTTTATTGCTGCCAGCCTGGGAGCGGTAGCAGTACCAGCAATAGCCAAACCTGATTTTGTAGCGGTAACTTTTTTGGTACTGGCCGCCCAGCAGTTTCGTGAGGTAAGGAATATGGAGCGGGAAACGCTCATGAAACTCGAAGAGAGCAAGCTGATCAGCAGGGGTACGGACTATATAGAAGGGATAGCCAGAGTTTTCGAAGCCCGCAATTACCTGGTGATTATGACTGCACTCCTGACCAGCGGGGCAGCACAGCTGTGGGGAGTGAAGTCTGCCTTTATAATTGGCCCGGTAAGTATAATGCTGACTCTTAGACTTATGAGCGGTTCGTTTATAGGAGATATCGCTGAAGTTAAACAGGGGCAGGTACATTTTGAAGGTTCTCTGCTGATGGTAGATGATGTAGTAATCATGAATGTAGGTCTACCGCAAACCCGGAAAAAAATAATCGAAGAAGGTCTGGGGGTCATTATTAAACCTGTAGATGATAATGCGCGGTTAAACCTGGATGCTCCCGGGCAGCGAAAGGCCATTATCCATGATGTGGTATCCATACTGGGCAGCAAGGTGGATATAAATGAAACAGAGTTGATGCCCATGGCTAGAAAACAGGTTGATAAAGGTTATCTGGCGCTCTTTATAGTAGCTAATGAACCGGACCTGGAAATGCTCATAGAAATCGTAAAAAGGGTACCAGTGCTGGAGTCGACACGGGGTACAACCCTCCAGAGCTACTACGGTCGAAAGGCGGCAGATTAAATGAATACAGCTTTAAGCGAATATGTCCTGGCCATAATAACCTGCGAAACGGATAAGGTTAAGGGCGGCGGCTGTCCAGTGTTTTTAGCATCTGACCAGGAAGAGATGGAGAAAACAAGTCTGCTCCTGGCCCGCATCCTGGGGGGAATAGTACACGATCTGGAAAATGGTATCTACCTGGTATGTAAACATTAAAACAATCTGGACATAAATCGAAATTCGCTGGTGGGTAATATGGGCATTTGGACAGCGAGGGTGAGGTGGAGCTTGTGAAAGTGATTTATCATTGTTATGGTGGAGCCCATTCATCGGTTATAGCGGCTGCACTGCATCTGAAAATAATAGGAAAACACCGGTTGCCGACGATAGACGAAATGATGGCTATACCATATTATGATAAAACGGTTAACGGGGATTTTGGTTCTATTCGCTTTATGGGTATAGATGACAGCGGCAACGAAGTATACGTACTGGGCAAAAAAAGCATGGGGGATAAATACACTAAAATTCTGATGGGAGTGGCGGAGATTATGGGAGCCGGGGATCAAATAATAGCCATAGATTGCTTGAACCGGGTCAACCTCAGCATGAAATTGGGCGGGTTTATGTCACGTCGGATAGGATTAATATTCCCAGGACGTCCAGTATTATTCAGAGGGACTAGAGGGGCTTTTATGAAACTGGTCAATCTGGTTGAAACAGTACGTTTAAAGAGTATGAACAGGTGCAGGTGAGTGTATGAAGATAATTTTCCTCGGTCATACCTCGGTTCACGCTGCACTTATTGCAGCTAATATATACCTGGGCAAAATATCAGACGGTAAATTGTGGATGATTAAGGGGTTTGCAGATATGTCCCAAGATGTATTTCAACCTTTATATATAGGCATGGATGCAGAGGGGACCGAGGTTTACACCCTGGGAGGAGGTAAAGATTTATGGATGGTCAAAAAAAGCATAGAAGACTTGAGAGATATCCTGGGGTTTAAACCAGATGACTTAATAATAGAAACTATATCAAGCAGATGGGATTGGATTCTGGCCGTATTAATAAAAATACCACCTTTTATGGGTGGAAGTCACCTGAATTATTTGGCCTCGAAAATCCTGCTGGGTACCCAGGTAAGCGAATTAAATCAGTCAGTAGCAAAATTAAAATCAGCCTGAAAGAAACATTGTCAATGGGGACGGTTCTGTTTGACAACATTATTCTTGGTTTTGTTGTCAAATAGAACCGTCCCCATTGACACTTTCTTTTCTTTCTTGCGGATATAATATTTTTAGTGGATAATTGTTTAATAGCAAAGACCGGAGGGGAGTATTATGCCAGCAGTGGTCATTGATATAGAAGAAAACAGTATTGCCGATGAAATTGGCATAGCAGCAGGAGACACCCTGTTGTCTATAGATGGGAAGGAAATCAACGATATACTGGACTACCAGTTTTTGATCCGGGAAGAGGAGTTGCTGGTAGATATACAAAAGGCGGATGGGAAGATATGGTCCATAGAAATAGAAAAAGATTATGATGAAGATCTGGGCCTGGTATTTGATGATATACTATTTGACCGGTTGAAGGTGTGCAAAAACCGCTGTGTTTTTTGCTTTATTGACCAACTTCCTGGCCAGATGCGAAAAACACTGTATCAAAAGGATGATGACTATCGTCATTCCTTTTTGTTCGGTAACTTCATAACCCTGACCAACCTCAGTCAGCACGACTGGGATAAGATTCTCACCATGAGACTTAGTCCCCTTTATATATCTGTACATGCTTTGCAGCCCGAGGTCAGATCCATGATGCTGGGGAGCCGACAGGCCGGAAGCATAAGAGAAGACCTGCTTCGTTTAAGTCAGGCGGGAATTGAATGCCATACTCAGATCGTCGTTTGTCCAGGAATAAATGACGGCCAGATATTAGAAGATACTATAGAAGGACTGGCAGAACTGTATCCTTCGGTAGCTTCTATAGGTATTGTACCGGTAGGTCTTACCGGGCACCGAAATAAGCTGCCGGAATTAAGAAATATCAGCTCCGCAGAAGCTGAATTATTAGTAGCTGCAATCCATAGATACCAGCTGGAATTTCGGCGCGACCTGGGGTGTGGGCTGGTATATCTGGCCGATGAGATTTACCTTAAATGCAGTCAGCCTATACCGGAGACAGATTACTATGACGATTTCCCCCAGATAGAAAATGGGATTGGTATATGCAGGATAATGATGGATGAATTTGCTGAAGAGGAAGGTCATCTGCCAGATAAGGTTAAGGAAAAGGAAGTTTTCCTGCTCACCGGTGAATCAGCACTGAGCATAATGGAAAAAATCTGTGGACGAATGAACCGTATTGAAGGTCTTGATCTGAAGATAATACCGGTAAAGAATTATTTTTTTGGGGGACAGGTTACGGTAACTGGATTACTGACTGGTGTTGATATCCTTGCTGCTCTGGGGAAAAACTATGCAGGTAAAGAAGTGATAGTTCCCGAAATAATATTTAAAGACGGACAGGATACATTATTAGATGATACTAAATTAGAAGATATTAAAATGGCCAGTGGGGCTGATATCAAAGTTATACAGGGCACCGCCGGCTCACTGATAGAAGCGGTGTTAGGAGATTAAATTCGTTCATTAACAGGTAACGAATTTACACTTGAGGCAGATGGAGGTTGTAGCATGGCAAAACCAGTAGTAGCCATAGTGGGCAGACCTAATGTAGGTAAATCGACGCTCTTTAACCGTCTGGCAGGCAGTCGGAAAGCAATAGTGGAGGATATTCCTGGGGTAACTAGAGATAGAATTTACGATAATTCAGAATGGTCCGGCCGAGAGTTTATTATCATTGATACCGGCGGTATTCGTTTCGGTAAAGAAGAAGACATTTTTACCCGGGAAGTAAAGATGCAGGCTGAGCTGGCCATAGATGAAGCAGATGTTATACTTTTTGTGGTAGACACTAAAGATGGTATTACTCATGAGGACCAACAGGTGGCAGAGCTGTTAAGGAGAGCTGATAAGCCTGTTATAGTAGCCGCCAATAAAGTTGAGAATTTTGATAAACAGCTGGAGTATTTTGAATTTTACAGCCTGGGACTGGGAGAGCCTATACCGGTTTCAGCCATGCATGGACTTAATACTAATGACCTTTTAGACGCTGTTATTAGCAAATTTAAGCCGGAAAGTGAATATAAAGAAGATGAAGATGCCATAAAAATTGCTATCGTAGGGAGACCTAATGTAGGGAAATCTTCTCTGGTGAATTCCTTCCTGGGCGAACAGCGGGTAATTGTGAGTGAAGTCCCCGGAACTACCAGGGATTCCATCGATACGCCCTTTCAATATGACGGCAAAAAGTATATATTGATCGATACCGCTGGTATTCGTAAGAAATCGCGTATCACCGAAACCACTGAAAGGTACAGTGTTATTCGTTCTTTAAAGGCTATTGAACGGGCCGACGTTGTTCTGATCATGTTGGATGCCACCACTGGAGTTATAGAGCAGGATAAGAGGGTGGCAGGCTATGTTCATGAGCAGGCTAAAGCCAATATTATAGTAGTGAATAAGTGGGACTTGATTGAAAAAGATGGACATACCATGAATGAGTTTGATAAAGACATTCGCAGTGAATTAAAGTTTCTGGCTTATTCACCCCTGATGTATGTATCCGCCTTAACAAAACGCCGGATATTTAAAATACTGGAACTGGTAGATTTTGTATCTGATCAAAACCACCGAAGGATAACAACTTCTGAGCTGAACCGGGTTATTGGTGAAGCTATCATGTTAAACCCACTTCCGGGAGCCGGGAGCAAGAAACCAAAAATATATTACTCAACCCAGGTTCGAACAGCACCGCCAACTTTTGTTCTCTTTTCCAACCATCCGGAGCTGATTCATTTTTCATATGTCAGGTATTTAGACAATGTGCTGAGAAAAAACTTTGGTTTTGAAGGCACGCCTATTCGGCTTGTGGTGAGGCAGAATACTTCTAAAGAGTTTGTTTAGACAATTAAATATTGAAGCTCCATTATTTATAGATATAATAATAATATTGGAATAAAAGTTTCTTCTTGAAGAATATCATTTCAGTTGCCAAGGATTGCAAACAAAAGGAGGGAGAGGAGTTCTTTGATTAAAGCGCTGCTTCTTATCGTTTTATGTTATCTTATCGGTTCAATTCCGTTTTCACTTATATTTGGGATGGCTCTGGGCAAGGTAGATATCCGGACCCGAGGTAGTGGAAATATAGGTGCCACTAATGTACTTCGTACTTCCGGTATCCCAGTAGCTATGCTGGCATTAGGTGCAGATCTATGTAAAGGCCTGGCAGCGGCCTGGATAGGTACAGCTGCTGGTGGACCAGTACTGGCTGGCTTTTGTGCGGCAGCGGTTATTACCGGGCATTGCTATTCTGTTTTTCTGAAATTTAAAGGTGGCAAAGGAGTAGCAACATCAGCCGGAATTATGGTTTTTCTCATGCCCAATGTGCTGGTGGTGGTACTTATTATTTTCATTTTGACGATTACTATCACCCGATATGTATCATTGGGTTCAATAATTGGAGCAATTGCCTTTCCTGTGCTTACTGTTTTCATATTTCCCCAACCGCATCCTTATATTATCATGAGCATATATATGGTAGTTCTGGTTCTGTACCGCCATAAAGACAATTTTAAAAGGCTTATTGAAGGAAATGAATCTAAAATAACTGACAGGTTGTAATAATTAATGCTGTACTGGATAGCAGTTACTAATTTGGATATGGCTGTTCAGAAACCGGAGGTTCAATATGAATAAACTGTGTATACTGGGAGCGGGAAGCTGGGGTACTGCACAATCTATACTGCTTACTAAAAATGGATATGAGGTCGTTATGTGGGCAGGACCCGAAGACGATATAGATGCCATGAAATTAAACCGGGAGAACGAACGATACCTGCCTGGGGTGAAGATACCGGAAGGTGTAATAATAACCAGGGATATGGAGGAAGCAGTGGGGGGAGCATCAGCTGTGGTCCTGGCTGTACCATCCCAGGTAGTTAGAGAAGTATGTATTCAACTCCAAGATTACATTAAACCCGAAATGCTGTTGATCAATACCGCCAAGGGGCTGGAAATAGCCAGCGGGATGCGTTTGAGTCAGGTGGCAGAAGATGTGCTGGGTCAGAGTATCAGCAAGCGTTTTGCGGTATTGTCAGGTCCGAGTCATGCCGAAGAAGTGGCTCGAGAGATGCCTACCGTAGTTACAGCTGCTGCATATACTAAAGAAGCGGCTTTTATGGTTCAGGATATATTCATGTCCCCGGTATTCCGAGTTTATACCAATCCTGATGTGCCCGGGGTGGAACTGGGTGGAGCGCTAAAAAATGTAGTAGCTCTGGCGACTGGTATAGTGCATGGATTAGAATATGGTGACAACATTACCGCCGCCCTGATGACCAGAGGGTTGGCAGAGATGACCCGTATGGGCAGTGCAATGGGAGGAGACCGTCGTACCTTCAACGGTTTGAGCGGTATGGGAGATCTGGTTGTTACCTGCTGCAGCAGGCATTCGAGGAACCGGAGAGCCGGTGAACTGATAGGTAAAGGGTACAATCTTAAAGATTGCCTGGAGACCATAGGTATGGTAGTGGAGGGAGCCCATACCGCAAGGGTACTATACCATTTAGCCAATGAATTGAATGTGGATATGCCAATAACCAGAGCATGCTATGATATACTATATAACGATATACCGCCCCGAAACGCAGTGGAGGGGCTGATGAAACGGCGCAAGAAGCATGAAATTGAAGAAATCGTCAACGATACAGGAAACTGGTGAAAAAAGTGTGGTAAATACCACACTTTTTTTCTTTTCTGGTTATATTACCGAATATTGATAAATATATTTATAGTGTTATAGCGTAATCGATATTAAGGGGTGTCTCAATTCGGAGGGAGGATGCCTTTTAAGTCTGGAACAAGGGAGGGAAAATGCTAAGTGGATAAAAATAGTGTATTGAATGATATTGCCGAACGTACCGGAGGCGATATCTATCTGGGCGTAGTAGGTCCCGTAAGAACGGGTAAATCGACATTTGTTACAAAATTTATGGAACTTATGGTCATCCCCGGAATTACCGATATATATGCAAGAGAAAGAGCTATAGATGAACTGCCCGTTAGCGGCGCCGGGAAAACCATAACTACTACGGAACCAAAATTTGTACCCAACGAAGCAGCCGAAATAACTACCCAGACTGGATTGACTCTAAAAGTCCGGTTGGTAGATTGTGTAGGCTATTCAGTTGAAGGAGCGCTGGGTTACGAAGAAGACCAAGAGCCTCGCATGGTAAAAACTCCCTGGTTTGATTATGAGGTTCCCTTCGAAGAAGCGGCCGAAATAGGAACCAGGAAGGTAATTACCGACCATTCAACTATAGGGATTGTCATGACCACCGATGGCAGTATCAGTGATCTTCCCCGCCGTAATTATATTGATGCCGAGGAAAGAGTAATTCAGGAATTAAAAGAACTGGATAAACCATTTATTGTATTATTGAACTCAACCAAACCTTACGATGCTGATACCATTGCCCTGGCAGAAGAACTCAGTGAAAAATATGAAGTGCGGGTTCTTCCTCTGGATGCGGCTAAGATGACATTAGAACAGAGTTATGCCCTGCTGGAAGAAGCCCTTTATGAATTCCCGGTACAGGAAGTAAACATAAAATTGCCGGGATGGGTGGAAGAACTGGATGAAGAGTTCTGGCTCAGAGAAGAACTGGAATCATCAATTCATGAGATATTAAACTCTATTAGTAAAGTAAGAGACATAGAAGGAGCCCTTCAGAAGCTTTCTGACATAGAGAATGTCAGCTATGTTTTCATGGAAGAAATGAATCTGGGAACTGGAACCGCATCCATCGATATCACCGTACCCGAGGAACTATTCTATCGATCACTCAGTGAAGTCAGTGGTTTTGAGGTGGCTGGTACTCAGGATATTATGCGCATTATGAGAGACCTGAGCTTCGCTAAGAAGGAGTATGACAAAATATCTTCAGCCCTGGAAGAAGTGAAAGAATCAGGTTATGGGGTAGTAACCCCACGTCTGGAGGAAATGATCCTGGAGGAACCAGAACTGATCAGGCAGGGAAGTCGTTTTGGAGTTAAACTTAAGGCCAAGGCCCCATCCCTCCATATCATCAAAGCTGATATAACCACCGAGATCACGCCTATAATCGGAACTGAAAAACAATGCGAAGAACTGGTGCGCTATATGCTCGATGAGTTCGAAGAAGATCCCACCAAGATCTGGGAATCCAACATATTCGGAAAATCCCTGCATGACCTGGTAAGGGAAGGTATACAGAACAAATTGCATCGTATGCCAGAAAATGCCCAGGTAAAACTGCAGGATACCCTGCAGCGTATTGTGAATGACGGAAGTGGTGGACTCATCTGTATTATAATCTAAAGATATCTCGTCCTAAAATTTAATATCATGCCGGCCATAATTTAGGCCGGCGTTTGTTTTCGAGGAATATCAGGAGGACGGCAGGCTGTGTGAAAATTACTTTGTCTTTTTCAATCGCTCCACTTATGGTCAATTATGGACTGCTTTTGGGATAGAGGCTACAAATTAACCTTATATTTTAACAATGCCCCCCACTTTTAATTGTTATCCTTGTTGTTTAGGGAGTTTTCGCACAGCCTGACGGGGTTATTGACCGACTATAATGGGGGGTGTAAATAACTCCGTCTCCCGGACATCCCTGACATTCCTTTGATCTAGAAGATGACAACTCAATTATCCAGTGAACTGGCTACCGCCATTATTTCTTTCTCATCCAGATCAGCACTGACAATATAATATTTGTCCTGAGTCTGCCATAATAACTTTCGGATTCCGGTGTTCTTGAAATAAATCAGCGTGGCCTCATATTCGCTAACCTGAACGGTAGAAGTCTCTGCATCATTGCTCCTGAAATTATAGGAAAATGAAGTTGCCTGGCTGATTGGGCTTTCATCGATTATTAACTCGTTTCCAGATACAGAATCTTTATAATGAAGTTCCACCGGTGACAGGCTGTTCTTGTTTTCCCGTATAAAGACCCTGTCCAAAGTATAAGAGGTTGGAATATAACCAGGAACTGCTATATCATAATCCAGTGACTGTCGGGCTTCTTCCAGAGAACACAGGGCTTTTTCGTCGTTATTTTCCACTATATTCTGATTGCTCACAGTCGGTACTTCATTATCAGTCCGGGTGACTCCGGAAATACTAACCACGTTGCTGAAGACTGATTTTATGGTCTTAAAAAACCTGAAGTCAGCCAGTGCATAATCACCAGCAGCAGCAAACACACCAGTCAGGAGAAGGATAAGTACAGCTGCTGCTGCCGCAAGCTTTTTCAATACAGGGATACCCTCTTTTCTATTAATTCCCTCAATTTTTCTTGAAATATCTGCCCATACTTCATCTTTATCAGGGGAAACTATTCTGCTGGCAGCTTCCTGTAATCCCTGGGAAAGTTCTGCATCAAAACTATCGAAATAATGCTTCATAACACCGCCCCACTTTCAGTATCAGGTTCTAGGATATCCTTTAACATCATCCTGGCCCGGCTGAGCCTGCTCTTAACCGTGCCTGAGGGAAGGGCCAATATCTTCCCCATTTCCTTATCAGTAAATCCTAAATAGTATTTATAAACAGCTACCTCTCTATATTTTATATCAACCATATGCAGGGCCTGCATTATATCCAGTTCCATATCCTTATGCTCTATGTTAACTGTACTATAAGCCGGTTCGGCTAGAACGTCATCAATATTCGCTGCAGGCATACAACTATGATGCTTTTTAATCATATCTTTAGCCCGGTTTGCTGCTACAGAGGTAAGCCAGGTATAAAGCTTATCCAAATCTTTCAAGCTATCCAATTGTTCATAAGCAACAATAAAAGCCTCCTGGGCCGCATCCCTGGCGATAGACTCATCTTGAATTATCAAACAGGTTGAACGGTATACCCTTTCAAAATAGGTATCAAAAAGAACTCTGAAAAGCTGTAATTCATTCACAAGCTATTCCCCTTATGCTGCAATATACAAAAAACGTCAACAATCCATATCAATACAGTAATGCTAAAATATAGTAGCTGATTACACTATAAACTGATCAGAAGATAATAACAATATCAAATTCCCAGAGATGTCAATGCTTCTGCTTTGTCCTCATCCTGTTTTATTACTATCAGCAATCCTTTTTTTTCTTTTAATCCATACGTATCTCCTGAATTGTATAAGGACCAATTTCCTTTTTTTATATTTTTATAAAAATTATGGAACCTTTTGGGCTTCTGAATCGAGTATACTATGAAAACTTTTGGAAGGAGGTGAAAAGTATGCGAAAAGTATTTTCTGTGATTCTGCTTATCCTGGTTATTTTATCAGTAATCAATACTCCTGTACTGGCTGTAAATGAAGATTCAGATCAGGAAGCGGCTGCTCATCACACAAGAGATAGCCTGAAATCTGAAATAAATCCGGAGGAAGCCAAATCTGATGATTACTTAATCGAGGAATGGTATTGCGAAATCAGAGACATTGGAAACGATCAGGTTTCATTATATGGTTGGACCCGATGTAACAGGGACTGCGATACGGTAGGTGTTGAATTGCAGCTGCAGAGGTGGAACGGTTCCAGTTGGAGCACTATAGGTACATATAGGTGGGAGGCGTTTGATACCGATTATAACTGGGGCCTGAGAACTGTTACCGTATCCCCGGATTATTATTACCGGGTAAAAAGCTACCACTATGCTAATGATGGATCAATTCATGACTATACCTATGCTGCTACTGGGGCTATTTATATTGATTAGTGTTGTTTTTATAGAATTAGTAGTATTAATAATTGAATAGAGAAAATGACCAAAAAAAGGGAGGAAAAAAGTTTATGCCAAAACTATGTAAAATATTATTATTGTGTACAATATTGTGTTTTATGTTTAACACAGTTGCATTTGCTACCACAGTGGACTTAGGGCCTGATTATCCTGTGAAACAACCTGATAATTCCTATTGGTGTTGGGCTGCCTGTGATAGGTCAATTATTATTCAGTACAAGGGAACCGCACCGTATCTCCCAACCTTAGCTAATTATGTTTGGCAAACCCTCAGGGGAGAAACAGGTGATGCCCCACAAAGTATGGGGGCTACAGTAGATGAAACCAGAGCCACATTAATTGAATACGATATTTCTTGTTCTCGTTGGTTTGATGATTTATCGTGGGCAGCATGTCAATCACAGATTAATAATGAATGCCTTTGCATAGCATTTTTCTTTCCCAGTTCTGGGTCAGGACATGCTGAATTACTATGTGGATGGAGTAATACTTGGCCTTGGGGTGATCGAGTAAAATACATGGAGCCAATAGATGGAGACACATATTGGACTTCCTATTCAAACTTTGCCAACGGGAGTATAGTAGGATCAGGATATTCATGGGGTTCTTCTATTTTTGACTGTGAGGAGGATTAATTATGAGAAAGACATCACTAATGCTTATTGCCTTTGCAATATTCTTTATATCTATAACAGGAGTTAGTTATGCAATAGCTCCTGACCAACAGGCCAAAGTATTCATTGATCAAGCGTTTCAAGATCAGGGATGGTTTAATATTTGTGAAGAGGACTGGGAATCAATAGGGTTTGCTAACTTGGATCAGGCGAAAAGAGCTTCTGTTGGCGAAGAACCATTACAGGTTTATAAGTTGGATATTGAAACCGTCGATTGTGAGCAGAATCTCGCCCAACAGGCTCAGATTACGCCGCTTTATGTCTTCCCTGTTGTATCTGATGATAAAGTGGTCACAGATATTTATGTTAATTTGATAAATGGAAATTGGGAAGTACTTAAGCTTGGCGGTCATTTATACGAGTCAGTACTAGATGCAGCAAGCAAAAATGATTTGGAAATGCAAGATTGTAAAATTGTCCAGGTTGCGCTTCGTAAAATGATTATTGCCAATAAAAATGGTAATGAAATTGGTGTTAGTTATCCAAACTCGGATTCGTTAATGACAAAAAATAATATGAAAAAGTATAAGGAAACAATTTTAAATGAAAAGCATCTATTAGATAATAGTGATATTTCTAATGAACAGATGCTTGTAGGAAATGAAGGAAATAACGACCTGAAGGGGGACTTTCAACAAAATACAAATATTTGGAAACGTCTTGTTAGCTACATAGCATACAAATTTCATTGGTAGGATATCTGTCAATAGGAATATAGAATGAAATTTATCAATGTGTGCTGAATAGTGAAATAAAGTAAGGTGGTATTTCAAACCTATAGAAAATCAATTTACTAAGGTTATGTGACTATTGATAACAACTTAAAGAGACATTTTGAAGATATGCAGCATCCTTTCAGGCGAATTCATGTAATAGGAATTCAAAATGAAAGGATGTTTTTTCATAGTGCATCAGCAGAGTTGCTTAAAAGTAATATTCGATATTAATAAATATTGTACTTACTGACGTATTCTCGATAAAAAGGACACCCAGAGTTAGGTATTCGCCGTTTTTTATCGTTTAACTCGAAATAGGAGGTTTCCGTAATGAAAAAATTTCAATTTAAGATATTTATACGGATAGTAGTTACTGTAATAGTTGTATGTGGAAGTCTTTTAGGACTTAAGGGAATTGGTGCTATATCCGATTACTATAATTTAGGTAAACAAATTGGTTACAATGCTGAAGTTGAAAATGCTGACACAATAATCATGAAAATAAATGGTACCCCCATAACTAGAGAAGCATTCTTGAATTAGAAGGCAATACTAGAAATGTCAGCGAGAGATTCTGTTAGTGATTCCGAGGTTAAAGATAAAATTATAGAATATAACGTATTGTGGCAGGAAGCTAAAAAGCGCGGATTTGAGGCTAGCATGGAAGAGACACAAGAATATGTGAATAATACAAAACAATTATTAGAAAAATCAGTGAATGATTCAGAAAATATCTCGAATAACAGTAATATGATTGTAGAATACATTACTGCTACTGGAAAAAGCCTGGATGAATTCTTTGCTGATTCTATTCCGGAATATCAGAAAATGTTAAGCATTGGTAATTTGCGTCAAAGTATTTATAATGAAGTAGCCAACAAATCAACCGAAGAAACCAATTCCCCAGGACTAATTGAAGCTCAACAGAAGGCCTTTGAAAGTTTAAAACAAGAATTGTGTAAAGCAGCTGATATTGAAGAACTATAATAAGCATTAGTAGATATCCGTAAAGATTACAGATAATAGGGTAAGGAAACATACGGGAGGTCAGGAGAAGAATATCACCCACTGCAGGTATATATTGAGAAAATATGGCAATAATTCCGGCAAGAGGTGATATTATGAAAAAGTACGGCCTGGCAGTGATTGCATTAGGCAGTTTATTAATAAGTTTTGGCCTGGGTTATATGCTGGCCAGTTTTGAACCAGTAAACAAGCCGGCTGTACCGGGACAAAACAAACCTGTGATCGGAGTTGAGCAGGAGAAGAACATTGTCGATGAAGACACCGAGATAATTTTCGAACAGGAATACCTGCGCTGCAATCACCTGGTAATATCCAGCTTTCCCAATCAGGATAAATTGCTGGGGAAGAGCTTAAATGAATTGAAGCAGGAATATAGTACTGAAAAGGGTTATACTCTGACCATGGCTAATAATACCTTGACTATCCGGCAGGAGATAGAGGACTGGTGCCCGGCTGAAAAAGAAAAATGCCGGCTTAAGGAATACCAGGGAAGACTGGCAGTATATAAAGGACCTGATCCGAGCAGTGATACTTTGCTGCGGGTTACGGAGATCAAAATTGAAATGCTGCCGCCCGGGATAGCCGATGATATTAAACAGGGCAACTATGAATTTGACAATGAAGCGGCACTCAATGATGCTCTGGAAAATCTGGATGAATACATTCAGTAACAGCTTGCAGATTAAGGTCAGGCTTGTATAATTTTATAACTTTACCTATTTGAGCTCTTATCTAAGCCAGGTTTAAGTTATAGAACGATAAAGCCTGATTTCGCTTTTTCTGTTAATTCTTTGAACGTATGTTTGGTATAATGTTAACTAAGGTTTTTCGGTCCGGATGATAATAATAGTTTTTTTACTAATTACGATATTAGATATAGGATCGGGTTAAAAATAGAAAAGGCGGATTTTGGATGATAGTCCTGGGAATAGATCCTGGTACAGCTACTACCGGCTATGGAGTAGTTGAATACCAGGCGGGAAAAGAAAAGCTGATTAAATATGGTACAATAACTACTCCGGCTGCTATGGGGATGGCGGATAGACTGGTTGCTATTAACCAGCAGCTGTCTGATTTGATCCGGGAAGTTAAACCGGATGCAGCAGCTGTAGAACAGCTTTTCTTCCATAAAAATACCAAAACAGTTATCACCGTTGCCCAGGGACGCGGGGTAGCCCTGATGACTGCGGCTGGAGCAGGAATAGCGGTGAGCGAATATACCCCCCTGCAGATAAAACAGTCGGTGGTGGGATACGGGAAAGCAGACAAGAAGCAGGTACAGGTTATGGTGCAGAAGATACTGGCCATGCGGGAGCTGCCACGGCCTGACGATGCAGCCGATGCGCTGGCGGTTGCTATCTGTCATATTCATTCCTGCCGTCTGGGAGCAATATATAAATCATGAACCCGGGGATTAGCAGTCTCCGGTAAATTCCATCTGCGGAGCTCCCATTCTGCAGAGAAAGGTGGAGGACTTTTATGATATCCTGTTTGAGAGGAGTCCTGTTTGAAATTGGAACGGAGTCCATAATTATTGATGTCAATGGAGTAGGTTTTGAGGTTCTGCTTCACCAGCGTGCCCTGACCGGGCTGCCCCGTTCCGGTGACGGCTTATTCCTTTATACCCACCTGCAGGTGCTGGAAAATGATTTTAAGCTGTATGGATTTTTGGATAAAGAGGAACTAAGGTTGTTCAAGAAACTGCTGGGGGTATCGGGCATGGGTGCCAAAGGAGCTATGAATGTATTAGCTTTTATGGACCCCTTCAGTTTTTATCAGGCTATAGCCAGCTCGGATGAAAAGATCCTGACTAAAATACCTGGTATCGGCAAAAAGAGCGCTGGACGGCTAATATTTGAACTGCGGGAAAAGATCGGCGAGCTTAATATTCCAGCATCTGTTGATACTCAGAACATATCGGTGGAAGAAGTGCTCCAGGCTCTGGAAACCTTGGGGTATGGCCGCAGTGAAGTTTATTCACTAATTATGGAATTAAAACAAGCTGGAGATCTGGCTGACAGTGTGGAGGAAAATATTAAGAGGGTATTGAAGATTAAAGCCCGGCAGATGAAATAAGGAGATGGAGGAATAGCTGTGCAGGATGACCGGCTGATATCAGCTAAGGTACTGGCAGAGGATGATACAGCAGAAACATCAGTCAGACCTAAGCGACTTGAAGACTATATAGGTCAGAATAAGGTGAAAGAAAACATTTCCATATTTATATCGGCTGCCCGGGAAAGGGGCAGCAGTTTGGATCATGTACTGCTCAGCGGGCCGCCTGGACTGGGTAAGACTACCCTGGCCACAATAATCGCCAATGAGATAGGTAAAACTATTAGAAAGACATCCGGGCCAGCTATTGAAAGGCCGGGAGATCTGGCAGCGATTTTGACTAACATGGAACCGGGTGAGGTATTGTTCATCGATGAGATACACCGGTTGAACAGAGCAGTAGAAGAAATTATGTATCCAGCCATGGAAGACTTCAATATAGACATAGTTATCGGCAAAGGACCGGCCGCCAGGACCTTGTGCCTGGACATTCCTCCCTTCACCTTGATTGGCGCTACCACCCGTCCGGGCTTGTTAAGTTCACCATTGCGGGACCGCTTTGGTATAAATCATCGGCTGGATTTTTATGAAGAAAATGATTTGGCCGAGATATTAATGAGAGCGGCTGGAATACTGGGGTTGGAGGTTGATCCAGCCGGGGCCCGGGAAATTGCACGCCGGTCCCGGGGAACTCCCCGGGTGGCTAATCGGCTTTTAAGAAGGGTTAGTGATTATGCCCTGGTCAAAGGGGATGGAAGTATAAGCTGCAGTATGGCCCGGCTAGCCCTGGAGAAACTGGAAATCGATGAATTTGGTTTGGATAACGTAGACCGGATGATACTGGACGCTGTTATTGCTAAATTTGGAGGAGGTCCAGTAGGCCTGGAAACGCTGGCGGCTGCTGTGTCGGAGGAAAACGATACTATTACCGATGTTTACGAACCATACCTTTTGAAATTGGGTTTCATACAGAAAACGCCCCGAGGCCGAATAGCCACCGAACACGCCTACCGGCATTTGGGGTATATGGCTGCTGGAGGCAGTGTTAAGATATCCGGCCTCTTCGATGAGTAAAGGTAAAGGTAAACCGTCCTGAGCATCTGGAGATTGGTCCATATGTCCTCCATATAACTGCTGGAGGTATAAGGTGGACCTGGAGGAGCCTGCTTAATAATGATTACAGGGAGTATAATTGGGACCCGAGGGTGACGATTGGATTATGAGTAAAGCTGGCTGCCACTAGTAGGATTTTATTAAGGACTAAAGTTAAATAAGGAGCTGAACCTATGTCCCGGGTTTTACTGCATATATGCTGTGGACCATGTGCCACTTATCCAGTTCCGCAGCTTAGAGAAGAAGGTTTTGAAGTAATGGGATATTACTTCAATCCCAATATACACCCCTATACTGAATACATAAAAAGAAAGGCCGCCCTGGAACAATATGCTGAAATATCGGGCTTGAAGGTCATATATGATGAAAAATATAACCCGCTGGAATATTTTCAGAGTATCGCTTACCGGGAGAGCCGGCGCTGCTTTTTATGTTACCAGATTCGATTGGAACAGGCGGCACACATTGCTAAAAGAGGAAAATTTGATTATTTTACCACCACCTTGCTGGTAAGCCAATACCAGAAGCATAATTGGATTCGGGAAGTAGGCGAAGCGATGGGTCAAAAATACGGGGTACCCTTTCTTTACCGGGATTTCCGGGCCGGTTTTAAGGAAACCGGTGAGCTATCCAGGGAAATGGGACTTTATCGTCAGCAGTACTGTGGCTGCCTTTACAGCGAAATGGAGCGTTACGCTCCTAAAGAATTGTTAAAAGAAGTATTTAACAAGCAAAATACCTAAATTTTTTAGATAAACTGAGTTGTGGTTGGGCGAATATGATGCGTTGTCCCGCCGTCAGCCGGTCTTAGCCTGGATTATGGAGGAATGTTGTCTGTATACGTAATGCCTGTGCTTTGAGCCTATTTAGATGCTATAAAGCGCCTTACCCTCCTTGCTAAGACAAAGCATCACACTCGCCTGGTTTGGATATAATAGCGTTTGCAGATGGGCGAGCATTATGTCTGCTCCCGCTGTCGGCCGGTCTCGAGATGGCGAATGGAATGGAGAAGGCGTTTCTATATAAGTAATAGAACGTGTGTGATCTGCCCTTAGGGTTTTCAAATCGCCTTACCCTCCTTGCTCTGAGCAGGCATAATACTCACCTGCTGTGAGAGTTGAGTCAGTAGGGCCACACCTAGCGAAGGTGCCAGGCACCGGGGCATGGTTGAGTTATTAAATTACTAAGAGCTGATCTTTTTACACTAATCATATGGAGTGGTTGATATGAATAATTTAGAGGCCATGGCCCGGATAATGATCTGGGGAGGGCTGATTATTATTTTAGGGGGGATACTGCTGTATGTTTTCTCTAAATTTGGTGGAACCGGATTCAGACTTCCGGGAGATATCTACATCAAAAAAGAGAATTACACCTTCTATTTCCCCATCGTAAGCTGTATTCTTTTAAGCCTAATAATAACTATAATCTTGAATATTTTTAGCAGGAGATAATTATGATAAAAGGTGATACCATAGACAGTCATAAATTGGAGAGCTATCAGTTTGATTTACCAGAGGAACTAATTGCCCAGTATCCGATTGAGCCCCGTGACTGTTCCCGACTGCTGGTAGTAGACAGAAGCGATGGCCACAGAGAAGGCCGGATATTCCGCGATATAATAGACTATTTAGAGCCAGGGGATACTCTGGTTTTGAACGATACCCGGGTTATCCCAGCCCGCTTGTTGGCCCATAAAAAAACCGGGGCCAGGGTGGAACTGCTGCTCTTAAAAAAGGATGGTGATAACTGGGAAGCTCTGGTTAAACCAGCTCGGCGCTTGAAGCCTGGTGATATAGTGCTTTTTGATAACTGCGATGTCGAAGCTGAAATTTTGGAGGAACTGCCTCTGGCTGGGGGCAGGCTTTTAAGATTCAAAAACTGCATCGATGAGGATGCTTTCCTGGAAAAAACCGGGCATGTACCCTTGCCGCCATACATAAACCGGAGTGATGAAGAACTGGATATAAGCAGATACCAGACGGTATATGCCAGGTACAGCGGCTCCTCGGCTGCACCAACTGCTGGACTGCATTTTACACCGGAACTGCTTGGCATGATCGAGGAACGGGGGATCAATATTACCACCATTCTTCTGCATGTCGGCCTGGGTACTTTTCGACCGGTGAGCTGTTCCGATATCCGGCAGCACAGCATGCACAGCGAATATTACCAGATCGATAAGAATACTGCCGATTTGCTCAATACTACCAGGAAAGAGGGAAAAAGTATCATTGCAGTAGGTACTACAGTGGTAAGGACTCTGGAAACAGTATATAATGAAGGCTGTGGTTTTGAGGCTTCCCAGGGGTATACGGATAAGTTCATCTACCCGGGCTATGAATTTAAAACGGTGGATAAGATACTTACCAATTTCCATTTGCCCGGATCTTCATTAATTATGCTGGCTGCAGCCTTTGGGGGCATGAACCATATCCTGTCTGCTTACCGGTATGCGGTTCAGGAAAGATATCGATTTTTCAGCTATGGCGATGCAATGCTGATAAAATAGTGAGGGATAAAGGGCTAAAGGCAAAAGAAAACCGGGTTTTTCTTAATGTACAACTATAGCACAAGCCCTAGACTTTAGTATTACCAGGAGAGGATGGCAGTAATATGCTGCAGTACGAACTTATACATAAAAACAAGGACTGTTCAGCCCGTCTGGGACAGCTTAATCTAGTTCATGGTGTCATTGACACACCGATTTTTATGCCGGTAGGTACTCAAGCGACCGTCAAGACTCTTACTTCAGAAGATCTTTATGAAATAGGAGCAGATATAATCCTTTCTAATACCTATCATCTTTATCTGCGTCCTGGTGCAGAACTGATAGAGAAGGCCGGAGGATTGCACGGTTTTATGAATTGGAAACGGGGTATACTAACTGACAGCGGTGGTTTCCAGGTATTTAGTCTAAGCAAACTGCGGCAAATAACTGACGAAGGAGTCTATTTCAACTCCCACATAGATGGTTCCCGACACTTTCTGACTCCAGAAAAAGTAATGGAGATCGAACAAAAATTAGGTGCAGATATAGCCATGTGTTTTGATGAATGTGCGCCTTACCCATGTTCTTATGAAGAAGCAGAAAAAGCAGTCGAAAGAACCACCCTGTGGGCACAACGATGCAAGGATACCCATAACAGAACGGATCAGGCACTATTCGGGATCGTACAGGGAAACATCTTTCCGGATTTGAGAGAAAAGAGTGCCAGGGATCTGACTGCCCTTGATTTTCATGGATATGGGATCGGGGGATTGAGTGTGGGAGAACCTAAAACAGACATGTATTCCATGCTGGATCTAATGGATAAAATACTGCCGTGGGAAAAACCCCGATATCTTATGGGGGTAGGAGCACCCGAGGATCTCCTGGAAGGAGTAAGGCGCGGTGTTGATATGTTTGACTGTGTGCTGCCTACGCGTCTGGCCAGACATGGAAGTGCATATACTCATGAGGGAAGAATTACAGTGCGCAACGCATCATATGCCGAGGATTTTAAGCCGCTGGACAGTACCTGCGATTGCTGGGTATGCAGGAATTATAGCCGGGCTTACATCAGGCACCTGATAAAGGCTGGAGAAATACTGGCTCATAGACTATTATCCTATCATAACGTTTATTTTCTGGCCAAAATGATGGAGAAAATGCGAATAGCCATAAAAGAAGACCGGTTTTTGGAATATTATCATGAATTTCTGGCAAAATATAAGTTTTAATTAAAGGAATTTGCATAGATTAAGCGAATACAATAAAAGTTAAACATTTTTAAGGAGTTGATTTTAAAATATGCTGAGTAATGAATGGGTTTCCTTGCTGGCCTATATCGCCGTATTTGTTGGGGTTTTTTACTTTTTTATTATCGCGCCCCGCAAGCAGCAGGACAAGAAGCACAAAAGCCTGCTCGAAACTCTCCAAAAAGGTGATAAGGTAGTAACCATAGGCGGAATAAAAGGTGAAATAGCTAAAATAAAAGAAGAAACGATTTTACTAAAAATAAATGATACCGTCCAAATGGAAATGCTAAAGAAAGCTATAGCCTACAAAGCAGGCGAGGAACCAAAATAACTATGGTCACCCTGAGCGAGATCAAGCAGAACCCGATCATTAATGCTTTTATTATAAAGGGCAACGAACATCTGGGAGCTATGGGATATACAGATCATGGTCACCTTCATGTTTCATTGGTGAGTATGCTGAGCCGGGAAATATTGTTGAAATTAGGTTATAAGCAGCGCACTGCAGAACTGGCAGGTATAGCGGGTTACATTCACGATGTAGGGAATGTCATAAATCGGCAGGGTCACAGTCAAAGCGGTGCCATCATAGCCATGGGGATTCTTAAGAAACTGGATATGGATATGGATGAAAATGCTATAATCTGTGCCGCTATAGGTAATCATGATGAAGGCAGCGGGCATCCGGTCAGTGAAGTGGCAGCAGCCCTTATACTGGCTGACAAATCACATGTCCATAGAAACCGGGTCAGGAATACGGGTCTGGCTGCATTTGACATCCACGACCGGGTTAATTATGCAGTAGAATATTCCATTATGGATATAGACTCGGAAAATAGAGTGATTACTATGGAACTGGAGATAGATATTGAGATATGTCCGGTTATGGAATATTTTGAAATATTTTTGCACCGGATGGTTTTATGTCGTAGAGCAGCTAACTTTCTCGGTTGTGAATTCGAGTTAATTATTAATGGGGCTAAATTATTATAAAGCAATTAACATAAAACAGTAGATAGTTGGAAGGGGGAAATACTGGTGCGGACAAAATCCAGTATTATTCTAGTGGCTGTGATAGCAGTTCTGGGCCTGCTGGTTTACTTTACTTATCAACCGATATTGAGCACTATTAAACTGGGGCTGGATTTAAGAGGGGGATTAAGGGTAGTACTGCAGGCACAGGAAAATGAAGGGGAAACGGTCACTGAGGATACCATTCAAAAAGCAGTAGGTATAATCAGGGAACGTGTTGATAGCCTGGGAGTTAAAGAAACTACCTTATATCCTCAGGGAGAAGACCGGGTAGTTATTGAAATCGCGGGAGAAGACGATCCTGAAGCGGCGGTCGATATCCTGAAAAATACCGCCCAGTTGGAGTTCTGGGATGAACAAGGTAATGTACTGTTAACTGGCAAGAACCTTAAGGATGCCCAGGCGCGAGTAAGAACTGATACCCAGAAGAGTGAAGTACTGCTGGATTTCGATAGTGAAGGAGCCAAATTATTTGCTGACGCAACCTCAGCCAATGTTGGGAAACCTCTGCTTATTGTTATCGACCAGGAAATTATCAGCGCTCCTACGGTAAGCACTGCTATAACTGATGGCAGCGCAGTTATCGAAGGTACTTTTACCGCCAAAGAGGCCAATGATCTGGCTATACTTTTGAGATCGGGTGCTTTGCCAGTCAGCTTTGAGATAATGGAAAAGAGATCCATTGGGCCCACTCTGGGTTCGGAATCACTTGATAAGAGTATCCAAGCCGGTATAATAGGCATCATAGCTGTATTATTGTTCATGGTGGGTTTTTATCGCCTGCCGGGACTGGTTGCTGACTTATCACTGCTGTTGTACGCAGTAATAGTATTGGGGACCATGAGCATGCTGGGGTCCGTGCTGACCTTGCCAGGTATTGCCGGGTTCGCACTATCTATAGGTATGGCGGTGGATGCCAATGTCATCATATATGAACGACTTAAAGAGGAACTGCGTATGGGCAAGACCCTGCGAGCTGCTATAGATTCAGGGTTCAAACGAGCTTTCTGGACCATATTCGATGCCAATGTTACTACCTTGATAACAGCCATGGTTCTCATGTACTTTGGTACCGGTCCCATAAAAGGTTTTGCAGTAACCCTGTCTATAGGTATAATTGCCAGTCTGGCCGTTGCGTTAACATTCACCCGTTATGTGCTCGTATTACTCGCCAATTTGAGTAAAAACGAGAAACTGTACGGCGTATAAAGGGGGGCAGCAGGATGCAGATCATACAGAAGAGGAAAATATTCTACATTATTTCTTTGCTAATAATCATACCTGGACTTGTTTCTCTAGTTTTTCAAGGGCTTAACCAGGGTATTGATTTTAAAGGTGGATCAATACTGCATGTTAAGATCAGCAGCTCAGTGACTTCTGCCGAAGTAAGAAGTGTACTGTCCGACTTCAATTTGGATAAGAGTGAAGTGCAGAAGAGCGGCGATGAATTCTATATGCGAACCGAGGTACTGACCCAGGAAAAAACTAATGAAATAATGCAGGCCCTGGAAACAAAATTTGAGCAAGTGACCTTCTTGAGTTCAGATACCGTTGGAGCTACTATCGGAAGTGAATTGACCCGCAATGCGTTCTTAGCACTGGGAATAGCGGCAGTATTAATGCTGATCTATATAACCGTACGCTTTGAATGGACTTTCGGGGTAGCCGCCGTATTAGCTATATTGCACAATGTATTGGTGGTGCTGGGAGTATTCTCCATAATGCAGTGGGAAATCAACAGTGCCTTTATTGCTGCCATACTAACAGTTATTGGCTACACCATAAACGATACCATAGTAATATTCGACCGGGTGCGGGAAAACATGAAAAGGACTAAGCGTCAGGATTACGAGGAACTGCTTAATAAAAGCATTACCCAGACCATGAACCGATCCATAAATACCGTTTTAACCTCAGCTTTTACTCTGGTAGCTTTACTGCTGCTGGGGGGAGCCACTATTAAATTCTTTGTGGCAGCAATGCTGATCGGCTTTGTGATAGGGGCGTATACTTCTATATTTATCGCCAGCCCGCTCTGGTATGAAATGAAGAAAGCTGCATAAATTATAATGAGTGACATAATATTGGATATATGGTAAAACCGTAAAATAATATTTGGTTTACAGTCAGGCATAGATGCCGGGCTCCTTTTGAGCAGCAGAATCATCTGTGGGACTTCATTGTTAAATGAAGTCCCTTTTTATTAAGGGGGGATAATTCAGTGGACGTAAGGTCAAAGGCGGCATGGTTGTCGGTAGCCAGCAATATAACACTTATGACCGGAAAATTGATTATCGGTCTAATGATAGGGTCAGTAAGTGTCATATCAGAAGCCATACATTCTGCCAACGATCTGCTGGCTTCTTGTATCGCAGTTTATGCTGTAAAATCTTCAGCTAAACCACCAGATAAAGAACACCCCTATGGACATGGGAAGATTGAAAATATTTCCGGTACCATTGAGGCACTATTAATATTCGGAGCTGCAGGTTTAATCATATCAGAGGCGATCAAGAAGATACTACATGGCGGAGAAATGATTGAACCCGGATGGGGTATGGTTATAATGGGGATATCTGCTTTATTAAATATAATAGTATCCCAATATCTGCTCAAGGTTGGTAAAGAGCAGCATTCAGTGGCACTGGAAGCAGACGGAATACATTTGCGAACTGATGTATATACATCAGTAGGTGTATTTGTTGGACTGCTGCTGATAAAAATAACCGGATACCAGATAATCGATCCTATTGCTGCTATATTAGTGGCCTTATTGATAATAAAGGCGGCCTACGATTTAACCCAAAAGGCCTTTTTACCGCTGATGGATATCGCAGCCGATGAAGAAACATTAGAGATGGTCACTGCCATTCTGGACGAATATCGTGAGAGTATCATTGAGTATCATGATTTAAGAAGCAGGAGAGCCGGCCGGGATATCCATATTGATTTGCATATGGTTGTAAAGCCGGAAATGAGCATACAGGAAGCCCACGATCTCTGTGACATAATTGAAACCCGAATTAAAAAAGAAATCGTATATTCCACCGTGCTGATCCATGTTGAACCAGCGGACATGATGAAAGCATGAAAAAACATTTGTATAATAGAAAGCCAGGAAATATAATAAAGAGAGCTAGCAAGTATTAACGAAAGAGGTGGCGTAAGATGCAGGTATACCTATTTATTGCGCTGGTCTGTCTGATAGTTATTGCAGTCTTTGTATTCCAGAACCCGGCTCTGGTGGTAGTACAATTTCTGGGTTGGAATTCTCCTGAGATACAATTGGGAATAATAGTACTGCTGGCAGTTATAACCGGAGCTTTTATAACCTTTATGTTTGATACTTTTCGCTATTTTAAGATAGCTAAAACTATACGAGAATTGAGGGCCAGCAATAAAAAACTGGAAAAGGTGAATAAAAGTCTGGAGCAAGCAAAACAGCAAAGCGCGGTCAATGCTGCAGAGGCAGAAGCCGCAGCAGCAGAAGAAAGTTCAGAAATATAAAAGATATTAAAAAAAATCCGGGATCTTTAAGTCCGGATTTTTTTTGGTATAAGATAAGGATTCTAACTGGCAGGGTTATGTCGATATAATAATGGGTGTAATGTTAATCCTGATTTTTAGGTTTTATAGCATTTACAATATCTTCTTTGGATATATTGGGTTGAGAAAAGTAAATGCACTGGTCTGAATAATAGTTCAGCCATTCTTTCCATCGGGATTCGTAATATTCTTGATCAACCCAGTCTGGTGTCTGGCGGGAAGCGGCCTGAATAAAGGCTTTCACCGATCCCAGCATAAGTTCTCCCACATGCGTACAGCCCTCGGGTCCCTGGAGTTTGGTTCTTACCACTTTGGAGAAGCCAGGGCCGATGCTTTCTCCAATAATGTCTTTTATTTTGTCCATCCCTTTATGACAGATTTCAAACGGAACTCCACCGCCTATTGCTTCTGCCTCAACTATCTGAAAAGTGGCTCCATCAATTAAAACCCGGGTCTTAAGGTCATGAATGTCATCTTTCCACTCACCCAGTATTTCACCCCATCTTGGTTCTAGATAATTAACGGTATACTTTTCAATTTTTTCGTACAATGTTAGTCCCCCTCAACTTAGATGGTTTTTAATCATTATAAGGAAAAGCTCATAAGATATGCAATACAGTCATGAAATTATGGAATTATGTGAATATTTCAACTCAATTACAAGGACACAGGGGGACGTTATTGTTGTGTCATTAGGTTAAAAGGACACAGGGGGACGTTTTTGTTGTGTCATAGGTCAATATAACGATAAACGGTCAAAGACTATGATGAAAGAGGTCTGCTGGCCACCCATACAGAACCGGTTCGCGTTTTGACTCTGAATATGATGAATTGAATCGATTGAAAGTTTCATCTAAGCCCTGCTGCACCATTGTAGTCAAATCAACGATAATATAGGTAATCAGCGCCTGCCCGATAAGTGCCAATATGATGGCAGGTATGTTATAATGCTTGTATCTTTAAGGAGGAGTATTTACTTGAATATAATAACTTCGCATAATGCTCTGGATTTTGATGGCTTGGCTTCCATGGTGGCCGCAGGTATCCTGTATCCTTCGGCTGTGAAGGTATTTTCTGGCACCTTATCCAGGCACGTTAAGAAATTTATGGCTCTATATAAAGACCTGATAAATATTAAAACACCTAAAGAGATAGATTTAGATCAAATCCGTCGTATGATAGTTGTTGATACTGCCAGTATCAACCGGCTGGGACATCTGAAGAATATTGCTGCCCGGGAAAATATGGAATTTTACATTTATGATCATCATCCGGAATCTGAAGATAATCTGATTGGAAATATTGTCGAGATTCACAAGGTAGGGGCGGCAACTACCATATTGGTAGAAGAAATCAAAAGGCAGCATATGCCAGTGAGTGCCTTTGATGCTACTATCCTAGCCCTGGGTATTTATGAGGATACTGGGAGTCTATTGTTTACTTCCACTACTCCCCGGGATATAGAAGCAGCCGCTTACCTGCTGGAAATGGGCGCAAACCTGGCAGTAGTAGCCAACTTTATGGAGCAGTCCTTCTCAGGCGAACAGAGGCAGCTTTTGCAGGATCTATTAAAGAATACCAGGCATTATAATGTTAAAAATACGGAAATAATCATTTCTCACACTACCACCGATGAGTTCATACATGGGCTGGATGCATTGACCCACCGCCTGCTGGAAGTAGAAAACGCAGAGGTTGCTTTTGTGGCAGCAGCCATGAAGGGAAAGACTTATGTAGTAGGAAGAAGCCGCAGTAATAATATCAATGTCAATGAAGTACTAGACAAGCTCTCCGGCCGTGGGCATGCAAAAGCCGCCTCAGCAACGGTAAAAGACCTGGAGCTGGAGAAGATTATCGATACTATATTGAGTGAAGCCGAAAATAAAGCTAAACCCGGACTGCTGGCGCGTGACATCATGTCCAGTCCGGTAAAAACTTTGTCCGGAGATATCAGCATGGAAGAAGCAGGCAAGACTATGCTCCGGTATGGGCATACGGGCATGCCGGTGGTAGATGGAGATAGGATGATAGGTGTCATTTCCAGGCGGGACGTGGGGAAAGCCAGAGTTCATGAACTTGCCCATGCACCAGTAAAAGGCTTCATGACCAGTGGGGTATGGACCGCAAGGCCAGATACTCCGGTCAATGAAATTCAAAAACTCATGGTCGAATACGATATCGGGAGATTACCGATAGTTGAAAACGGCAGATTGTTTGGTATTGTATCCCGTACTGACATATTAAGGACCCTGCATGGGGATGAATATCCTGAAGACCACGAAGTGCTATATTCTTCTGGCGGAGCAGAGCAGGAAAATTGTTTGAATCTTATGCAGGATCGCCTGCCAGCCAGGATACTATCTACTTTAAGAATTGCCGGACAGATAGCAGAGGAAATGGAGTGCAGGGTATATTGTGTAGGAGGATTTGTCCGGGATCTATTTTTAAGGCTGCCTGATTTTGATGTAGATCTGGTAGTAGAAGGAGAAGGAATCGTCCTGGCCACTAAACTGGCAGAAAGGTTAGGAGGAAAAGCCCGGATTCATGATCGCTTTAAAACCGCAGTTATTATTTTGCCAGATGGATTGCGGGTTGATGTAGCAACGGCTCGAACTGAATATTACGAATTCCCAGCTGCCCTTCCCAGTGTAGAGCGGGCATCGATCAAAGAGGATCTATATAGAAGAGACTTTACTATAAATACCCTGGCAGTAGCATTAAACCCTGATAAATTCGGTGAGCTCATAGATTATTTTGGAGGCCGAAAGGACCTGGAAAAAGGTTATATAAAAATATTGTATAATCTCAGTTTTGTGGAAGATCCTACCAGGATTTTAAGAGCCATTCGCTTTGAACAGAGATATAAATTTAGCATAGAACCAGATACTTTGAGGTTTGCACGAGATGCAGTTGCCCGTCGACTCCTGGATAAATTATCTTACGCACGTATAATGCATGAACTGATCCTGATTTTGGACGAAAAAGACCCGGTGCCATCATTGGAAAGGATGAAAGAAATCGGGGTATGGGCTTATATATTCCCGGAAATTGACCTGGATCGACTGGATTGGAATGAACTGCGCCGTATTCCTGTTATAAACGCCTGGTGGGATGAAAGGTACCAGATGACCCATATAAAACAATGGCTCATATATTTAATGCTTATGGTATCTGATATTCCTAAAGAAAAAGCACTACCAGCAGTGCAGAGATTTTTTACTTCTCGCGAAGTAGCTAAATCCGTGGAAGAATCATTCCTGGCCCCGGAACTGGCTGAATATTTCTTCCGGCAGGATGACCTGGCGGCCAGCGTCATTGATGAACACATTGGTAACTGGAGCCGGGAAGGTATCATCTTTCTCTTGCGCTGTATAAAAGATGAGAACACATGGAAGAAAGTGGTCAACTACCTGGATTTAAAGGTCGAAGTGAAGCTGGCAATCAGCGGACAAGATTTGAAGGAACTGGGCGTAAAACCAGGGCCGATATATAGTTTTTTATTGGCAGAGTTGTATAAGATGAAACTTGACGGTAAAATCAGTACTAGAGAAGAAGAATTAAAAACGCTAAAGAATATGCTGGAGGAGGAAAAATATATTAATGCAGTCCATAATTGATATGTTGGTAGCCCTGCCTGCCATACTCATTGCTTTGACTTTTCATGAATATGCCCATGGTAAGGTAGCTGATCTGCTGGGAGATGACACGCCCTATTATCAAGGCCGACTGACTTTAAATCCCCTGCCTCATATCGACTGGATTGGTTTTGCCATGCTGTTCATATTTCATTTTGGCTGGGCTAAACCGGTACAGGTAAATCCTAACAATTTTAAAAACGTCGGTTATAAAAAAGGCATGATGCTGGTATCTCTGGCCGGACCCATGATGAACCTGCTGCTGGCTTTTATCGGCTTGATTCTTTTGAGATTACTTTTACCATATCAGCTTACCGATTGGGGCAGTATTACAGCAGCGATATTAAGTCCGGTTATCACCATAAACATTATTCTGGCAGCCTTTAATCTTATCCCCCTGCCGCCTCTGGATGGGTCGAAAATCCTGGCCGGGCTCCTGCCGGATTCAGGTGCCCGGATGATGTATTCTCTGGAACAATACGGTCCTCTGCTGCTGCTGCTGTTGATAATGACTGGAGCAGCTTCCAAGGTATTCATACCGGTAGCAAGTTTACTATATTCTGTGTTATATAGCGTGGTTTTTTAAAGTAAGCTGGTGATAAAATGACTTATGTGGTCGATCTGGATGCATTCCATGGTCCGCTGGACCTTTTATTATACCTGATCGATAGAAATGAAATAGATATATACGATATCCCGATTGCCAATATCACAGGACAGTATCTAGCATACCTGCAGGCTACCGGGGACTTTGATCTGGATAAATTAGGCGATTTCCTGAGCATGGCTTCCTATTTGCTGAATATCAAATCTAAAATGCTTCTGCCTGTTAATGAAGAAGAAGAATTAGAAGAAGATAATGTTGATCCCAGGGAAGAGCTGGTAAAAAAACTAATAGAATATAGACGCTATAAAAAAGCTGCAGAATATCTAATATCCAGGCAGATTGCAGATTTTGACCGGGTATTTTACCGTACTGCTGAGGAACAAGTGCCGGAGCATGAAGAGATTGCAGCAGATTTAAAGGTTTTGATTCGGGCTTATCGCAAGGTTATTAAGAGTCTTCCGGAAGAAAGCGCAGAACCCTTTCAAATTCCGGAAGGGGATGTTAATGTAGAAAGTAAGATGGAAGAAATCTTAGAGTGTTTAAAGCTGTCAAAAACCGGGCTTTTCTTTCATGAGTTATTTGCCGGGCAAAAGAGGAGACGAGAAGTAATGGCTTTGTTTATGGCTTTGTTGGAATTAATTCGTCTTCAGCAGGTAGTGGCGGTACAGGAAAGCTCCTTCTCAGAAATAAAAGTGTGTTTGCGGGTGGCGATATGATATGTTGATGCGTAATGAAATAAAAGCTGCGGTTGAGGCCGTCTTATTTGTCCGAGGGGAACGGGTAGACCTGGATGAATTGGTGGAGATACTGGAAGTGCCCCTGCTGGACTTGAAGGAAATTATTGAAGAATTAGTTGGGGAGTATAATAAGATTAAACGGGGAATACAGATAGTAGCGGTAGACCATGGATATTTGATGTGTACCAGACCGGATTACGGGGATATACTGGCTAGAATGGAGAAAACGTCTCAAAAAAGACTATCTCCAGCGGCGGTAGAGGCTCTGGCTATAGTGGCTTACCGACAGCCAATCACCAGATCGGAGATCGAAAGCATACGGGGGGTAAAATCAGACCGGGTAATATCCAGTCTGCTGGAAAAGGGATTGATCGAAGAAGCAGGCTACAAACCGGTACCAGGAAAACCGATATTGTATATAACCGGCAGCGAGTTTTTGCGGGTATTTGGTCTAAGCAGTTTAAAAGACCTGCCAGCTGTGGGGGAGGATTAAAGGATGGCGGAAAAATCTCTGGAAGAAGAAATAAAGATACAAGCGCAGAAGTCCAAGAAACTAGCACGCTATATGAGCAGCACCGAGGATTTAGTAGAAAATCAGATACGCCAGGCCATGGAAAAAGGGGAATTCGAAAATCTGGAAGGGGCCGGTAAACCACTTCATTTTGATGAAAATCCCTATGAACCACCGGAAGTTAGGATGATTCATAAAATTTTGAAAGATAATGATTTCGCTCCTTATTGGATAGAACTTGGCAAAGAAATCGACCGGGACTGGGAGAAACTCCAGAATGATGTGGAATATTTCAAGCGTTACACCTCTATCATGCTAAGCAGTAAAAGGGAAAAAATGGCACTGGACAGATATGACAGCAAAAAGGCCTATTTTTTTTCAGAAAAACGCAGAGAACTTGAGAAAATCAGCAAGAAAATTATTGATTATAACTTGCATTGCCCTACTTACAGGATGGGGAGGGCAAATCTTCTGGTAGACGATGAGATGTATAAAATAATCATATCGCTTGAATCACTTATTGAAGAAATGCTGAATAAGGATTAGCTGTATAAGCCTTGATCCAGTGGGCACAATAGGTAAAAACAGGAGAAAATACCATGCCCTATTTATATTCTGGATTACTTGTGCTTATTTTTTCTATTTTTTTGAATATTAACATCCAAGTTGCTTTTCATACCGTTTATAACAGCAGCGATGGGCAGGTGAAAGTGCTGTTAACGGTTTTCAACCGAATTCACCGGGAACAGAGTTATCCAGTAGGCGGGATGCAGTTTATTATGTCCTGGCTCTCTAATGCGAGGAATTCAGAAAAAAAGTCAGCGGCAAAAGTGCCCATAAGTCAGTCTATTAAAATGATATCTATATTTTTGAAACATCTTTATATTCAAGAATTTAAATGGCATACTATCATCGGCACCGGAGATGCCATGTATACCGCACTCAGTATCGGGAGTTTGTGGGCATTGAAAGGAACCCTGATTGGTTACTTAACTGGTTTGAGTACCAGCAAAACCATAATGGTAAATATACAGCCTGACTTTGATGGGAATAGGATATACAGCGACCTCACTTGTATATTTAAGCTCAGGATAGTACATATTATGCTTATAGCCATCCATATTATTTGGTTTAAAATCAGGAGGTATTTAAATGGATACACAGCGGCAGGAAAACCCCAGCCATCCCATTGAAGGCTTAATGAATACCGCCATGCAAAGTATAAAAGAAATGGTTGATGTCAACACGGTGGTAGGTGATGCGGTAGAGACCAATGATGGTACTGTTATAATACCTATATCACAGGTGGCCTGCGGATTTGCTGCGGGCGGAGGAGAATATGATGCCAGCGGTAGTGCCGGAGGCAAAAATCAGGGACTGCCTTTTGCAGGCGGCAGCGGTGCTGGGGTATCAGTCAAGCCAGTGGGATTTTTGGTAGTAAGAATGAATGACGTAAGACTGATATCAACTTCGGGCAATATGCTGGCCGAGAGATTGATTGACATCGTGCCCCAGATGGTTGATAAGCTGGAAAACCTTTTCCCTCAGCACTCTCACAAGCAATCTGATCACTAGTAAAACGCGGATTTTGAAGAAATAGAACCGTTCGCTGTATGACGGACGGTTCTATTTTTTAGTGTACAGACATACCCTTCAAATGAGGAAATCCTTTGTTGGAGGGATGAATGTGTTAAATGTGATCTGGCTGCTGCTTCTGGCTACAGGAATCGTGGTTGCTGCATTAAATGGTAATATTGAAGTAGTTACCGAAGCAGCACTGGGAGCGGCCAAAGGTGCAGTTGAAGTGTGTTTTGATTTAGTTGGAGTTATGGCTTTGTGGCTGGGCATCATGAAGATAGCTGAAAAGGGTGGTCTGGTGCAGAGCCTGGCCAGGTTATTAAGACCAATAACGGTCAAGTTGTTTCCCAGCGTACCATCCCATCACCCCGCTATGGGAACGATCATATTAAACTTGAGTGCTAATATGTTGGGACTGGGTAATGCTGCGACTCCATTTGGCATGAAAGCCATGCAGGAACTGCAGGAACTAAACCAGGAGTCGGATGAAGCCTCTGAAGCTATGTGCACCTTTCTCGCCCTGAACACCTCCTGTATAACCTTGATTCCCGCTACTATTATCGCGGTTCGCTTTTCATTTAATTCTGCTAATCCTACTGAAATAGTAGGCGCTTGTATTTTTTCTACCGCAATCAGTATGGTGATAGCAGTATACCTTGACTACTGGTTCAGAACTAAAAGTCGCTGGAGGAAGAAATAGGATGCTCCATACCCTATTAAGCCTGGTATCCAAATGGGCTATACCGGTTTTATTACTTGTGGTGCCCATATATGGGTATTTCAAAAAAGTGCCGGTCTATGAAGCCTTTGTTGAGGGAGCGGAAGAAGGCTTTACAACTGCGATTAAGATCATACCTTTTTTGGTAGGAATGATGGTTGCTATATCAGTGTTCCGGGCTTCGGGGGCTATGGATTATGTGAGTATGATCCTGGATCCAATAACCTCCAGGATCGGTGCACCATCAGAAGTTTTACCGCTGGCTATTATGCGTCCTATGTCAGGAAGCGCAGTCTTGGGAATGGCTACCGAATTGATGCGGGTTTACGGTCCAGACTCATTTATCGGCAGGCTGTCATCCGTTATGCAGGGAACAACAGATACAACCTTTTTTATCCTTACAGTATATTTTGGTTCGGTTGGAATCAAGAAATACCGGTATGCAATAGTTACTGGACTTACTGCAGATATAACCGGGTTTCTAGCCTCCGTTTATATATGCAACCTTTTATTCAGGTAGGAAGCAAGGGGACGTTCTTTTTGCTTCCTTTTTTGTTAGGTTCAATCCGATGTTCTAACTAATTTCCGGTACGCGCACGATGTGCCGCTGCGTTAAGCCTTCGCTCTTCTTCTCCATTGTTTTCTTGCTTGTGGTGCCACTTTACACCATTTTGCCATTTATATCAAAGGAAGCAAAAAGAACGTCCCCTTGCTTCATGGCAGGGCAGATGCCCTTGTTTTATTGCCCATAAGTACTGGGGAGTGTATGATTGATCAGCTTATGTTTAACAATAGCCTTAGAGAATAAGCGAATATGAGTATATTCCAAATATTTGACACAAATTGCTGAATTGTGCTATTTTTAGCTTCCAGAATTGTATTCATGTATGATAGATTTATAAAAGCAGAAATAAAGAACGGAATTTAGATTTGATATCATGTTTTATCTAAGGGGATATAATAATCAGCTGGGAATAAGCTGTTAGGAGGTAATAAATTAATGAAAACGGATATCGAGATAGCACAGGAAGCAGATATGAAACCGATTCTGGAGATCGCAGAATCAATAGGCCTGAATGAAGACGATTTAGAAATGTACGGGAAGTATAAGGCCAAGGTTTCGCTGGATGTATGGGAGAGGTTAAAAGATAAGCCTTCTGGAAAAGTCGTACTGGTTACGGCGATTAACCCAACTCCGGCTGGTGAAGGGAAAACTACCAACACGGTCGGATTGGGTATGGCCTTGAACCGGCTGGGCAAGAAGGCCATCATAGCTTTACGCGAGCCTTCCCTTGGCCCCAGTTTCGGAATTAAAGGGGGCGCTGCGGGCGGCGGATATTCACAGCTGCTTCCTATGGAAGACATAAACCTGCATTTTACCGGGGACATCCATGCTGTATCGACTGCGCACAATCTGCTGGCAGCGATGCTGGACAACCACCTTCATCAGGGCAACGATTTAAATATAGATCCCGGGCAGGTTGTATTTCGAAGGGTTATGGATCTAAATGAAAGAGCATTGAGAAATATCGTTCTGGGGCTGGGGGGCAGGATCAATGGAGTTCCTCGGGAATCAGGATTTGACATAAGTGTAGCTTCGGAAGTTATGGCAGCGTTGTGCCTAGCATCGGATTTGATGGACTTGAAAGCAAGATTTAAAAAGATGGTAGTGGCATATACTTTTGATGGCAGGCCAGTAACAGCGGATGATTTAAAAGTGGCTGGTTCAATGGCGCTTCTGATGAAAGATGCTATAAAGCCCAACCTGGTTCAAACTTTGGAAAATACACCGGCCTTTGTACATGGCGGACCATTTGCAAATATCGCTCATGGTTCCAACAGCATTGTAGCCACTCAGATAGGGATGAAACTGGCCGATTATATGATAACTGAAGCAGGATTTGGTGCTGATCTGGGGGCCGAAAAGTTTTTTGACATCGTCTGCCGCTATGGTGGGTTTACACCTGATGCCGTAGTATTGGTAGCTACCGTTAGGGCCTTAAAAAATCATGGAGAGGTCCCTAAAGAAAAGCTGGGGGAAGAGAACATGGAGGCGCTGCAGAAGGGTATCCAGAATCTCGAAAAACAGCTGGAAAATATCAATAAATATGGTGTCCCAGTAGTTGTAGCATTGAATGAATTTCCTACCGATACTGCGGCAGAGGTTGAATATGTTACCAGCCGATGTGTAGAGTTAGGTGCGGAAGTGGCTCTTTCACAGGTCTGGGCTAAAGGGGGAGAAGGTGGGGAAGAACTAGCCAGGAAGGTTATTAAAGCTGCTGAAACTCCGAGTGTTTTTAAATTCTTATATGACGATGACATGTCTCTTCAGGAAAAAATTGCAGTGATATGTAAAGAGATATATGGGGCGGATGGGGTGACTTACAGTACAGAAGCCCAAAGGATGCTGAATACATACGAAGAACAAGGGTTTGGGCGGCTGCCGGTATGTATAGCCAAAACACAATATTCACTTTCAGATAACCCGGATCTGAAGGGGAGGCCGCGAGATTTTACCGTTTCAATTAAAGAAGTCCGGCTTGCTGCCGGAGCAGGGTTTATAGTAGCTTTGGCAGGTACGGTGATGACCATGCCGGGTCTGGGTAAAACACCTGCTGCTGAGAATATTGATATCTTAGCCGATGGGCAGATTATAGGCTTGTTTTAACAAGCTGCAACAAGCAGGCTGGACTTATTCTCCTTGGATGGTTTTTGCTGGCCAGCCAGGACGATGATTAACGGAGGATAGCGGATGAAAAAGAGGAATATTGATAAAAGCAAAATTGAAGCGGCGATGGCTATGATATTAGAAGCCATTGGTGAGGATCCTAAACGTGAGGGGCTAAAGGAAACACCCCGGCGGGTTGCCAGTATGTATGAAGAGATTTTTTATGGAATGGATATAGACCCCCGGGAACTGCTGCAGGTATCATTTACAGAGTACCATGATGAATTGGTCCTGGTAAAAGACATTCCCCTGTATTCCATGTGTGAACATCACTTTTTACCGTTTTATGGAAAAGCGCATGTAGCGTATATCCCCAAAGGCGGCAAAGTAGTAGGTATCAGTAAAATCGTCCGGGTAACCGAAGTATATGCCCGCCGACCCCAGTTGCAGGAAAGACTAACCTCGCAGATAGCAGATTGTATTCATGACACCTTGAAACCATATGGAGTAGCAGTCATTATTGAAGCCGAACATATGTGTATGACTATGAGAGGAATCAACAAACCTGGTTCGATTACCGTTACCTCTGCAGTTAGAGGGACTTTTGAAACCAGGGCCCAGACCCGGAATGAATTATTGTCGTTAATTATGAAGAAATAGTTATATTAAGCAATGATTAAAAAATATTATAATTATAATAAAAATACGGAATGATGATGCTTCTGATTAAATATAAGAAAATTTTGTTAAATTATATTAATAATAGTTGGGGACTCTCAAGCAATGACCTTGAAGAGTCCCTATTTTATGGCCAATTGGAGGCTATCTAATTTACTTTGTTCAATTTGTAACTTATAAAATGGCGAGAATCTACTAAAATACACATATATATTAGAAATACTTATAAATTCGCATATAAACTTTGAATAACAGGCTATTTTAACATTTATTATTTATTAGCTGTGTATTATTGTTAGATTAATTGTAGCCTGGTTAATGTAAAAGGGATTAGTATGTCAATTATACGGAAAGGAGGAATGTGAGTGAGTTATAAGGAAATAATTGCCAAGTATGCTGAGGTTCCGGGGGGGATCATAGAAGCATTCCATGCAGTAGAAAAGGAACTTAGTTTTCTGCCTGAAGAAGCTATAGCTGAAGCTGCCCGGGTTTTTAAGGTGCCGGCTGCTGAGGCATTTGGTGTAGCATCTTTTTATTCCATGTTTTCAACCAAAGCAAGGGGTAAAAATGTGATCAGGTTATGCGAAAGTGCTCCATGTCATGTTGCTGGTGCAGCGGAAGTTGTCGCTGCAATAGAGAAAGAATTAGGTATCAGGATGGGCGAGTCGACAAACGATGGTCTCTTTGCTCTCGAATTTACCGAATGTGTAGGTCAATGTCAGGCTACTCCAGTAATAACTATTAATAGTAAGCCGTATTTAGATGTAACACCCGCTATAATACCCAATATTCTTGCAGAATACAAATAGTTACAGACCTTACGGTCGGTAATACGAGAACTTTTTCTATATATGTAAGGAGAAAGGAGGTCATACAATGGCCGAAGAAATGCGCATTGTGTTGCGTAATTACGGCAAAATCGACCCGCTAAATATAGATGAATATATCGCTGCAGGCGGATATAAAGCCCTGGAAAAAGCTAAAGGGATGAATAAAATAGATTTAATAGAAGAAGTAAAAAAATCCAATCTGAGGGGCCGTGGAGGGGCAGGGTTCAACTGCGGTCAGAAATGGTTTTTTGCTTATCAGACCAATGCGGATCAGAAGTATGTCGTATGCAACGCTGACGAAGGTGAACCTGGAACATATAAGGATCGCTTAATAATGCAGGGTGATCCTCAGAGTGTTCTGGAAGGTATGGCTGTTTGTGGTTATGCTATTGGAGCCAATAAAGGGTTTATATACTGCCGTGGTGAGTATCCGTATGTGGTTGACATACTTAACCAGGCCATCGACCAGGCCAAGGCTAAAGGAGTCTTAGGAGACTTCGATATAGAGGTGCGTATGGGTGCAGGTGCTTATGTATGTGGAGAGGAAACAGCACTGATCGAATCCATCGAAGGACACCGAGGTGAACCTCGTTTCAAACCCCCTTTCCCAGGGGTAGAAGGATTATGGGGCAAACCGACCATAATTAATAATGTGGAAACGTTTGCTAATATACCAGTGATAGTAGATAAGGGCGGGGATTGGTATGCTGCTATTGGAGCTCCATCTTATCCCGGAACTAAAGTTCTGACCCTCACAGGGGATGTCAACAATAAGACTTTCTTCGAGGTTCCGACTAGCACAACTATCAGAGAAGTTGTGTATGGACTCGGAGGAGGAGTTGCTGGAGGCAAGAAGTTCAAGGCTGTTCAGATCGGTGGAACTTCAGGCGGATTTATTCCTGAATCTCTGCTGGATACAGCTATAAGCTTTGATGCTATGTCAGCCATAGGTGCCACACTCGGTTCAGGTGCTGTTTTTGTAATGGATGAAAGCCGGGATATGGTAGATGTGGTATCAAAAATTACCAAGTTCTTTGAACATGAATCATGCGGTAAATGCGCACCCTGTCGTGAAGGAACTGCACGCATGAATGAACTGGTAGGTAAAATAAAAGGCGGTAAGGGTTCCGCTGCAGATATTGCCCTGTTGAAGAAACTTGGTGGCGTAATGTCAATAGCCTGCCTGTGTGGTCTTGGTCAAGCAGCTCCAGCTCCCGTTCTTACAACAATAGGACATTTTGCTGCTGACTACGAAGACAAGCTGGTTTAGGAAGGAGGATTAATGTGATTAACGTAACGATTGATGGTATTAAAACTTCCGTTCCTGAAGGCTCAACTATTCTCAAGGCGGCTGAGAGCATAGGTGTTAAGATACCTACACTCTGTAATCACCCTGATCAGGCAGTAAAGGGTAACTGTCGGGTATGTGTTTGTGAAGTTGAGGGAAGCAGGCTGCTGTCGGCAGCATGTGTTATGCCAGTCTGGGAAGGAATGGTAGTAAAAACTAGAACTCCGAAAGTGGTTGAAGCCAGAAAGACTATTTTAGAACTCATCCTGTCCAATCATCCTCAGGATTGTCTAAATTGTATAAGAAACCAAAACTGCGAATTGCAAACCCTTGCTGAAGAATACTTCATCAGGGATAATCCTTTCAGTCAGAAAACCAGGGGAATGGCTAAAGATTATTCAACTCCGGCCATATTCAGGGACCCGGATAAATGTATACTATGCAGACGTTGTGTGGAAGCCTGCTCCGTGATTCAAAGCGTAAACGCTCTGGGCCTAGACCAGCGCGGTCACCATGCTATGGTAGTTCCCACCATGGGTTGGGACCTCATTGACAGCCCATGTGTAATGTGTGGACAATGTATCCATGCTTGCCCGGTTGGTGCTATTGGTGAAGTAGAAGAAATCGACAAGCTCTTGGCGGCTATAGCTGATCCGGACACGGTTGTAGTTACTCAGATCGCCCCTGCGGTTAGAGTTGCTATCGGTGAAGAAGTCGGTTTAGCTACTGGCGATATGCCAATGGACGTATTTGCCGCTGGACTGCGTCAGATTGGCTTTGACTATGTGCTGCATACTAACTTTACTGCTGACTTGACCATCCTGGAAGAAGGAAACGAACTCCTTAAGCGTCTGAAAGAAGGCGGAACTCTGCCGATGTTCACATCCTGCAGCCCGGGGTGGATAAACTTCTGTGAAACATTCTATCCCGATCTGCTGGATAATCTTTCTACATGCAAATCACCTCAGCAGATGTTCGGTGCCCTGGCCAAGACTTACTGGGCCGAAAAGTCAAATATAGATCCAGCCAAGATATACTCGGTATCTATAATGCCCTGTACCGCCAAGAAGTATGAGTGCAGCAGACCGGAAATGAACGACAGTGGATTCCGTGATGTTGACCTGGTACTGACTACCAGAGAAATTGGCAGATTGTTCCGTATGAGCGGTATTGATTTTAATAAACTTGCTGGTTCTCATTTTGATTCCTGGATGGGTGCCTACACCGGTGCTGCGGTTATCTTTGGAGCCAGCGGCGGAGTTATGGAAGCAGCCCTGAGAACTGTATATGAAGTTGTGACCGGCCAGACTCTGGAGAATGTGAACTTTGAAGTAACCCGCGGTATCCAGGGGATCAAGGAAGCCGAAGTTGATTTAAATGGTACGGTGGTTAAAGTAGCTATTGCGAATGGCCTGTCCAATGCCAGACAGCTGATGGATGAAGTAAGGGCTGGAACTTCCCCCTACCACTTCATAGAAATCATGGCCTGCCCTGGTGGATGCATAGGCGGTGGCGGACAGCCTATAACCAAGAGCAATGCTAAACGTGTTGAACGTATCAACCAGATCTATGTAGAAGATGAAGCTTGTGAAATAAGGAAATCCCATGAAAATCCTGAAGTAAAAGCGATTTATGAGGAATTCCTGCATGAGCCGCTGGGGCATCAATCTCATCATCTCCTGCATACTCACTATACTGCTAAGAACAAAAAGACTCTTTAGCAGTTAAGGCAATAATTTAATAATAAAATATTTACTTGTTCCTGATAGTAAGGTTAAGTACTGAATTAGAGGGGCAGGATATAATAATCATGTATCTTGTGCCGCTTATTCCAGGGAGAGTAAGCGGCATTCTTTTAGTTGATGTGTAAAACTATCAAATAGATACTAATAATAGGTATAAGATAAATATGCTCCAATAATGAGGTGGATTCTGTAACGATGGAATAAGAAAAGATGATTGGAGCCGCAGAAGTCGAGTACAGCTAGTAAATGATGGACGGCATTTTGCCTGATGTTGAAGGGGGCTTGAAATGGACGAAAGAAGGCTGGGTGTCATAGGGATCGTAGTAGAGAATCGGGAATTCGTCTCTATGGTCAATCAAGTATTAAGTGAAAATGCCAGTATTATTATTGGCAGGATGGGAGTTCCTTATAAAGAAAAAGATGTTTCAGTAATATCACTTATTGTTGATGGAACAACCGACCAGATCGGAGCCCTAACTGGAAAACTAGGGAATATAAAGAATGTTACTGTAAAGAGCGCATTGAACAAAAGCAAATAAAAAAATAAATAAACTTAAAACCTGATAACGAGGTTGATTCTGAGTTAAAGGGGTAAGTGATAGGTGTATTTTGTGGTCATAATAAAGCTTACCCTGTAACGGGTGAGCTTTTTTATTGGGGGACAGGTGATAGCAGGTTATGCGTGGACCTAACCACATCGATGATACCAAAGGAGGGATAAGTATGGAAGCAGCTAAGGTAAAGGAATGGATGGATAGTGTTGTCAAGCCGGAACAGGCACAAAAATATATGAGGGGAGAAAAGGATTTTATTGATGAGGACTATATCGAAGACATCCTGCTGACGAAAATAAAACCAGAAAAGCAGGAGATAAGGGACATTATAGCCAAAGCCCAGGAATTAAACAGGTTAGATCCCGAAGAGACTGCTGCTTTGTTAAATTGTAAGGATGAGGATTTGTGGCAGGAGATGTATGAGGCCGGGTTAAAGATCAAGCAGCAGGTCTACGGGCGCCGGATAGTAACTTTTGCGCCCCTCTACATAAGCAACCTGTGTGTAAACAGCTGTGTGTACTGTGGCTTTAGGAAGGATAACCGGGAGAGCGTCCGCAAGCAGCTCACTATGGATGAACTGCGGGAAGAAGTAAAAGCTTTGATACAGCAGGGGCACAAACGCTTGATAATGGTCTATGGAGAACATCCCAGTTCAGATGCAGGATATATAGCTGAAACACTCAAAACAGTGTATGATACCAAAGTTGGTAATGGAGAGATACGGAGGAGCAATGTAAACGCAGCACCTATGTCCATAGAAGACCTGCGTCAGTTGAATGAGGTTGGTATAGGAACCTTCCAGGTATTCCAGGAGACCTACCATCACCAGACCTATAAGAGACTTCATCCCAAAGGAATAAAAGCTGATTACCGGTGGCGTCTCTATGCCATGCACCGGGCTATGGAAGCTGAAGTAGATGATGTAGGTATAGGCGCCTTGTTTGGATTGTATGATTGGAAATTTGATGTGATGGGACTCTTGATGCATACTATAGATCTGGAAAAACATTTTGGAGGGGTCGGCCCTCATACCATATCTTTTCCCCGTATGGAACCCGCAGTCAACACCCCGTATATTGAAAAGAACTCCTATAAAGTAGATGATGAAACATTTAAAAGATTAGTTACGGTCATTAGGTTATCAGTGCCTTATACCGGCATGATATTGACTGCCCGTGAAAATGCAGCAGTAAGACAGGAAGTCATACAGGTGGGCTGCACTCAGATTGATGCCGGATCTAATATTGCCATTGGCGGTTACAGCGAAAATAATCCTGACCATCACAAACAGCAGTTTATCCTGGGAGATAACCGCAATCTGGATGAAGCTATCCGGGATATGGCCTCACTGGGATATATCACTTCTTTTTGTACGGCCGGCTACCGGGCTGGAAGAACCGGGCACATCTTCATGGATATTGCCAAACAAGGCAAAGTAAATCATCTCTGTATGCCCAATGCTATACTGACGTTTAAGGAATACCTGCTGGATTATGCCAGCCCCGAAACTATGATAGTAGGAGAGGGTTTGATCGAGAAAGAGATGCAGGCTCTGCCTTCTGATGCCCTGCGGGAAAAAGTAAGCGGAATGCTCAAAAAGATAGAAGCGGGAGAAAGAGATCTGTACGTTTAAAAAAGGTGATGATTATGATGGCGCAAAAAATAGGATTGGAAGAAAGCAGCAGAGATGAGCAGCTGCTGAAGTCGATGCAGGAATCACTGCTGCGGGATTATCCGCAGTTGAAAGTACGCTGGTCACGAATTTTGGGACGGCGCTGGTCTCATATAGGTGGAAACAGCTGCGAAGCCTGGTTGGGCAGCAGGCAATACCAGCTTAACAGCGAGTATGGAATTTGTATCGATAATGCTGACGATATCTGCAAGGAAGACTTGGAGAGTTTAATCATTCAATTGCGGGAGAATATGGCAGATGAAAGACAGGGGTAATATTATTGATTTATTAAACTCAAAGGATTCTGATGAATTGAAGGCTCTTATTGATGATACTGAATCCATCCGCCGCCAAAAGATAGGCAGCAAAATTTATCTCCGCGGGTTGATAGAGTTTTCAAACTACTGTGACCGGGATTGTCTGTACTGTGGGGTAAGAAACAGCAATAGTCGGGTAGTACGATATAAGATGGACCAAAATGAGATTATTGCAATTATCAAATCTGCTTACCAGCAGGGTTACCGGTCTGTATGCTTGCAGTCCGGGGAATTGGATAGTACTGCCCAGATAAACTGGTTGACAGATATCGTAAAGAGCATCAAAGACATCAGTTCCGGCACGGATAAGCAGGGGATAGGGATCACTTTATGTGTAGGAGAATTAAACTACCGGCAGTATCTAAAATTATGGGAAGCAGGTGCCCATCGTTACCTCTTGCGGATAGAAAGCTCGGACCGGGACCTGTTTAATAAACTGCATCCCCCTGCTCAGCGTTATGAAAAACGGATAGAATGCCTGGAAGCTCTAAAAGATATTGGTTTCCAGGTTGGAACCGGAGTGATGATTGGTTTACCGGGGCAGAACGCTGAACATCTCACCAGAGATCTGGAGTTTTTTCAGGCGCTGGACGTAGATATGCTGGGTATGGGTCCCTATATTCCACATTCTGATGCCCCTTTATCCAGGACGAAAGTCAGGAGCATTCTTGATCCTTATACTACCACACTGAAAATGATTGCTCTGGCCAGAAGTCTTATGCCGGAAATAAACATGGTGGCATCTACCGCCCTGCAGACCATTGATCCCCAGGGGTTAAAAATGGGTATAAAAGCGGGTGCCAATATTGTTATGCCTGTTTTAACCCCTCCCCGTTATCGTGACCAATACCTGTTGTACAAAGAAAAAAAGCATACTGCTTTACAGACCATAGAGTCAGAATTAGAGGAAATCGGATACCAAGTTAAACATGACCAGTGGGGAGATTCAGCTCACTACTTCAGAAGGTTAGGAAGGGACTGTCCTAACGGCTGATCATTCATCAACGGGCAGGCTTTTCGTCTGGATAGCACAGCAAAATGATGGATCTACCAGTAAGTTAAGAGGAGTATGGACCTGAGTTTAAATAAAACCCCAAGGGCCAGCAGGGCATATATAGGCTTACCAGCGGCGAACTGGACTGGTATGGCGGCAGTATCAAAACTGGACTGTTGGGATTTTAATGGCAGCGGTTACCGGCAGATGGTCGGAAGCTTCGGACTTAAAGATGCGAAAGCTGGAACACCTTGATTTATCATCAATGAAAATATAGTCGATACGTACCCGGGGAGAGTCAGAAGGATAGGTATTGCCGTGTATCCCGGAATTGTGCTGGAAAGTATCATGAAGATATTCGGAAAGCATACGCATCTCGCGCATTAAGGGAGTGGCATTCATGTCTCCTGCAAGAATGGTAGGGATAGAAGAGTCCTGCATTATGGGCAGGATGATATACTTCAAATGCCGGTAGCGGGAAACCTGGTTAAGTCCCAGATGCATGTTGAAGATGCTAAAATGGGCACCTTGTGCATCTATATCAGCCTGCAGACAACCTCTTTCGTCACGGGAATCAGGGAGAATATGTTTGGTTTCTTTTACTATCGGATATTTGGACAGGATAGCATTGCCTACCGAACCAAATTTCAAGCGGTGAACAGGCCCGTAGGCATAATTCATGCCTAACAAGCCAGCCAGGGCATGGGCCTGCCGGGATACACCTGCCACCCCGGGTACCATTTCTACTTCCTGCAGAGCTATAATATCTGCAGCTATTTCCCTTAAAACCTGCTGGATTTGATTCAGATCCTTCCGGCCATCAATTCCTACTGCTCGACGAATATTGTAACTGGCCACTTTTATAACCGGCAATCAGGAAACCTCCTTATATTTTGGAGTATATAAATCTATATGCATCAGTCATAGATTATTTAACAGAAATTAGCTTAAAAAGAGGCAGGCATTTAATGGAAAAATAGATAATTGATGAAGCCAGGATGAATCATATCCTTGATCAATAAAGAACTACTGCTTCCAACAGTAGTTCTTTCCAATTATGATCAACCATTATATTTCCAAGGCTGAATTTTGGAGTAATATTAGCAGTTGTTCATTATCAGGAAGGTTATTAAGGTTAATGGGCAAATATTTTATCCCAGCAGCATCAGCGGCACTCCTGATAAAACGATCCTCCAGCACCTGCTGTTTTTTACGGGGTTCCCCTTGCCCTTCGCCAATTATGATGAGGACTGGTCTTAATTCATCCCTTTCACAAACCACAATATCTACATACCTGTTTTTTATCCGGTTGAAATATTCAGTACGGTTGTCTGCTTCAATGGATACGGTAACTACATCTTCCAGGTTTACCCGGGGAAAAGCTGCATAGGGGGTGTTTTGCAGAACACTGGCAATAAGCTTATATAGTGCCAGTTCTCTCCCGGACAGCAGATAATCCCGCCTGCGGTAGGGCAAATCATCCATGTTTATCCAGACATTGCTGAGATCAATAACTTCTCCATTTCCGGTTCGTCTTCTCTTCTGGCCTGGAATAGGACCGGTGGTTTGCATCTTTTGCCGGTAATCGTTTAAAATATCCCATACCAGCTTACCCAGGACGATTGCGACTATGAGCATTATAAATTGTAACAATCCCATACCTCCTATTTGAAGATGGTATTATATAATATATATTAATCAGGAAGGAAAAAAATATATATACATATAATATTTTATACAAAACTGGCTTATAGCACTAGCGGCAAATTTTTAACCTTTGGACTGCTATCTAGTATCTGCTTAACCAGCTTTTTATATAAACTGCCAGTCAGGGGTTTAAAGCAGGTGTATTACAGTATAGAATGTTATATTAGGATTGAAAAGAGGTATTTTTAAGGAGGACTGTTCGTGAACTACAAAAGCAGCCGAGGACAGGTTTCATATGTTAGTGCAGCAGAAGCTATAAAAAAAGGAATAGCTCCGGATGGAGGTTTGTTCGTTCCTGAATATATTCCGGAATTGAGTGAAGATATCTTTAAGACCCTGGAAGAAATGAACTACCAGGGGAGAGCCAGCAGAATACTTGCTTATTACCTGACTGACTTTAATGAACAGGAAATAAACAACTGTGTGCAAGGGGCCTATAATGCTGCTAATTTCGATAATGCCAGGATAGCTCCCCTGTTCATGCTGAGAGAAAATGTATATGTACAGGAGTTGTGGCATGGTCCAACCTGTGCCTTTAAAGATATGGCCCTGCAGATACTGCCTTACTTGATGACTGCCAGTATGCGAAAAACTGGAGAAACCAGTGAAATAGTGATCCTGGTTGCTACTTCCGGGGATACCGGCAAGGCGGCCCTGGAGGGTTTCAGTAATGTGGATGGGACCAGAATTATTGTATTTTTCCCTGATGAAGGCGTGAGTGAAGTGCAGAAGCGGCAGATGGTAACCCAGGAAGGGGAAAATGTACATGTAGCAGGGGTGCTGGGAAATTTCGATGATGCTCAGAGCGGGGTGAAAAATATTTTCGCCAGCCAGGACTACAACGGCAGGCTGGCAGAGCAGAATATGAAGATGTCATCCGCCAACTCCATCAACTGGGGACGCCTCTTGCCCCAGATCGTATATTATATCTCAGCTTATGTTGAGCTGCGAGCAGAAGGCAAAGTAAAAGATGGAGAAAAAATCAACATTGTTGTACCGACTGGCAACTTTGGCAATATCCTGGCGGCCTTTTATGCTGGGAAAATGGGAGTGCCGATAGGAAAGCTCATATGTGCTGCCAACTCTAATAATGTTTTAAGCGATTTTATTAAAAGTGGTATATATGACCGCAACCGGCCTTTCGAAAAAACTATATCACCTTCTATGGATATATTGATCTCTTCTAACCTGGAGAGGCTGCTCTATGAGATTACCGGGCATGATGCCGATAGAGTATCGACCTGGATGGAAGAACTTAAAAACAATGGAAAGTATGAAGTGGGAGAAAACATCTATAAAATAGTATCACAGGCGTTCTGGTCGGATTATTGTTCGGATGAGGAAACCAAAGAGACCATAAAGGATACCTGGAATAAACATAGCTACCTTTTGGATACTCACACCGCGGTAGCTGTGAATGTATATGAAAAATACCTGCAGGCCACCGGGGATAATACTCTAACGGTAATCGCATCCACCGCTAGTCCGTTTAAGTTCGGGAGCAGTGTAGCGGCAGCAGTTCTGCCCCCGGAAATGATTGCCGGCCGAACTGAGTTTGAGTTGTTATACTTGTTGGAGGAATATACCGGGGTGCCTATGCCTGATGCGATAAAAGGACTGCAGGACCGGGAGATACTGCATAAAACAGTATGTAAGGTAGAAGACATGGGGAAAACGCTTGCTGATTTTTTGGGTGTCAGGTAGAAAAATATATTATATATGTAAGTTTTGCTGCTGCTAATAATACTTATTAGTAGGAGGAAGGAAAATGAATAAAATACAATTAAATCGACTACAGCTGGCTTGCTCCCTGATTCTCTTCGTTGTCGGGCTATTGATATTATTGAATAGTCTGGACCTGGCTAATGGTATTATGTCAGAGATGATGGGAAAACATGGAGGCAGTATGAATACAGATACTTATCACCTTTACCTGCAGGCGTCTATCACTAATTTCAGAACCCTGGGAACTGTTTTTATAGCTCTAGGAGGTCTGGGAAGTTTACTGTCTTTAGGACGAATATATAAAAGTGAATAGACTGGGTTAAGATATATGGCAGCAAGAAGCCCCTTGGACGATCACAGTTCAAGGGGCTTGGTATTTACAGGTAACCTTCTTCGGTAAACATATATAAATGTTTAATCATCTTTTGATTCCGTAGCCTTCTACGTGACACAAGGGGACGTTTTTGTTGTGTCATTATGTATTTTATATGTGGATTGCGATAGATGGAGAACCGTCCCCCGCCGCGCTCCCTGTGCCTTATTTTCCCTTTATAAAAAAATCCATCAGTTGATATCCTTCCAGGAAGAACATACCATTATCAGCGGATTTTTCGTTATATATTCCGATACTATCGGGGACGGGGTTATTTTTATCAAAGATCATAAAGGGAACCGGCTCTCTACTGTGGGTTCTAATGGATAATGGGGTAGGATGATCCGGTATTATCATAACCCGTAAATCTTCGAATTGATCCAGTTCGTCAATTACCATCCCTACTACTTCCCGGTCGATCTGTTCAATACTCCATATTTTATGTTTCAGACTGCCCTGATGTCCTGATTCGTCAGGAGATTCAATATGAACATAAACGAAATCCTGACCTCGTTTTAACTCATCGAGTGCAGCCCGGGCCTTACCGGCAAAATTTGTTTCAATAGCGCCGGTGGCACCTTCGACATCGATGGATTTCAGTCCTGCACTTATACCTAATCCTTTTACTAGATCGACCGCTGCCACAACTGAACCCTTGAGCCCATAAAGGCTTTCGAAGCTGTCCATAGCAGGCTTTTTTCCTTCTCCCCAGAACCAGGCGGAGGTAGCCGGATTTTGCCCGGCAACTCTTCTCTTCTGATTGATCGGGTGATTATTCAATATAGCATTACTTTTCAGCATCAAATCTAATAAAATAGCGTTGTCTTTACCTGCCGGCAGGTATTCGCCTATAATGCGGTCGGTGATATCGTGGGGTGGAGTAAGCATGATTCTCTTTCCCAGGGCGTTTTTCCATACTACCAGGTGGCGGTAGCTTATCCCCGGGTGAAATTTTATTTCCTCGCTGCCCAGTTTTTCCTGCAGGGTTTTTATCAATACGGCTGATTCGGCAGAAGTTATTTCGCCCGAACTGTAATCCAGCATAGTTTTATTCTGGTAATCTTCATCATCTGATAGGGTTACCAGATTGCAGCGCAGGGCCAGATCAGTATCTGATAACTCAATGCCCATACTTACGGCTTCCAGGGGAGAACGGCCAGTATAATATATTCTCGGGTCATAACCCATGACTGCCAGATTAGCTACGTCACTTCCCGGGGGGAAGCCTTCGGGGATAGTAGCCGCCTTACCTATAATCGAAGTTCTGGCCAGAATGTCCATGTTTGGTGTTTGTGCATATTCTAACGGGGTCTGATTCCCCAGCTCAGCTATTTCATAATCAGCCATTCCATCGGCAAGTATTAGCAAATATTTCACACTACTTCAACTCCTATCATGATATTGGCATTATTCTACAGTATATCATTAACCTGGAGCGTAATGAAACGGAAGAAATCTAGATAACCAGCTGGCCTTGAAATAGGAATAGTAAATTCAAGTATTTCATAAAATAGGGGATGTATCTTCCCAAATAGAGGTAAATGGAAAAACTATACACATTGATGAAAATGGATGGTAAAAGTATAATGGAAGAACAATATTAAGATGGAGGTGTATTTATGGCAAAGAAACTCGGAATTTACAAATGTGAAGTTTGCGGGAACATGGTTGAAGTGGTTCATGAAGGAAAAGGTACCCTGGTATGCTGCGGTCAGGATATGGTTCTGTACCAGGAAAATACAGTAGATGCAGCCGTTGAAAAACATATCCCGGTGATCGAAAAAACCTCCGATGGAATAAAGGTGGCAGTTGGAAGTACGGCACATCCGATGATAAAAGAACATTATATAGAGTGGATAGAGGTAATCGCAGGCGATAAGACTTATCGGGAATTTCTGAAACCCGATAACCCACCAGAGGCTGTATTTAAAATAAGCGATGCTAAAGTTACTGCCCGTGCCTATTGCAATATTCATGGACTCTGGAAAGGAGAACTGTGATCTATGATAAAGGAATCCCTTCAAACTTCTATCAACGGGCAGATCAACGCGGAGTTGTATTCCGCATATCTATATGCTTCTATGGAGCAGTACTTTGCCTCACTCAAGCTGAAAGGTTTTGCTAATTGGATGCATGTGCAGGTTCAGGAGGAATCCGCTCATGCCATCAGGTTTGCCAACTACATCAATGATAACAGTGGCAGGGTCATATTTACTGCTATTGATGCGCCCCCGGTTGAATGGGACAGTCCTCTGCAGGTTTTTGAAGAGGTTTACAAACACGAACAAAAAGTGACTTCCCTTATCAATGGTCTGGTCCAAATTGCCCGGCAGGAAAACGATGATGGCGGGCTTAAGATGTTAGAGTGGTTTGTTAAGGAACAGGTAGAAGAGGAAGAAAATGCCGAAGAAATTGTAAATATGTTAAAAACTATGGATGGAACTGAGGAAGCTTTGGCATCCATGGATCGAAAACTAGCCGGCCGGGTCTTCGTCGATCCCAACGCTTAACCTGTGATGATTGAAACCCAATAATAAAGCCGTGAAACCCCATACCCTAATAAAAGGACATGGGGTTTTTGCGTGATATAAATTAACCAGCTTTTTACTATCACTTAATGATACCTGGTAAGTGATTTAACTCTCCTGCGGTACTATTAAACCAGGAATTATGGAGGTGATAGAATTTGGACCTACATTTGTACTCCACATTTTCTGATGGACAGCTGACTCCGCATGAGTTGATCAATTAAGCTTATAAATCCTATCTCAAATAATATAATCTATTTTAGCTCCAGGGAAATGTCGTCCTATCAACTCCGTAAAGAAGATTCTCATTTCCTGGAGCAGTTCTTTCTGATACACAAACTTGCCATACCCAAACTGTCCATATTTGTATGTGCGGGATTCATCCTCGGCCATTGGCAGAGAGGTATCGGGGAAAACCTCCAGGATATTATTCCTGGCTCTGCGGGTAAAACGATGTGATATCACTTCAAAATGGATATCTCTAGTATCGCCCTTCAACTCATCAGCTAGATTGTTCAGCATATCGCTATATTCCTGTTTCCAGCTGCCGTCTAATATGACCGGGGCTATAATCACACCTCCCGGGTAACCATGTTCCATCAGCCGGGATAGAGCTCTTATGCGTTCCTGCAGGGCTGGAGTACGATGCTCATGGGTTTTAATGATCCGTTCAGAGTTGATGCTGAATCTTATCCGGGTATGTCCCCGGTGATCCAGATCCAGCAGGCTATCGATGCCCGGGAATTTGCTTACGAATTTCAAGTAACCGTATTCCTGGGTGGCAAAGAAGTTGATCGCTTTAGCCAGAGCTCCAGAATAAGGTTCTGCCGGTATAGGATCAGATGTTGCAGCGGCTTCAAATACAGTTTTCTCTGGCTGTCGCTGTTGAATATATTTTTCGGCCTGGGTCAGAATTTCATCTACATTAATATAAACCCGGGTATAGGGTTTCTTCCCCAGCTGGGTATTTAAATAGCAGTATTCACATATACCCTGACAGCCAGTAACCAGCGGTAATTGAAAATGGGCTGAGGGTTTGCAGGCAGCGAAATCCAGGGTTTTTCTTACCCCTACTACCAGAGTGCTTTTGCCTTGAAAAAATGATTCGCGCGGTGTTTTACCGGGGATAGTAGTGACCCGGTTGTGTGACTTGAGAAAACTTATTTCATGTCCTTCCGCCTTTAAGCGCTCGTACATTTCTTTTCCCAATGGGTAATCCAGAGCATCTGCTTCAAAAAAAATTCTTTTTACTTGTAAAGCTGCCACTGCCATTTGTCTGCCTCCATCAGGGTAAAATATAAACATCTTGTTATCCTATCTTTACCCAATCAAAGCAGCCAATACCGGGTAAAGAATACCAATTGTTCCACTAGCGGTGTCAGGCACTAATTTACTATTACTAACTTATGCTTTTTAGATCGGGGCATAAGTTAGTAAGTTAGTGCCTGACACCACGCCTATAAATATCTCCTATCAAAGGAAAAAAATATACGGTTAATAGATAAAAATCCTTCAAGAGGGTGAAAATATGGATATGGAAAACTAAGGAGGATTAAAATGGCTGATGATATGTACGATATAAGCATTTTAGGCTGCGGCCCGGCCGGATTATCTGCTGCAGTTAATGCATTCATACGCAACAAAAGAATAATTGTGCTGGGAATGGAGGTATGCAGTCCACCGCTGCACAAAGCTCAGAAGATAGACAATTACCTCGGCTTTTACGGTATTAATGGGCAAGAACTGCTGGAAAAATTTTTGGAACATGCCCGGGCCATGCAAATCGCAATACGTCACTCCAAAGTGGAATTGATCACTATTAATGAAGATAGCACTTTCAATTTGCTGGTAGATGGGGAAGTGCTTAACAGCAGGTCTATAGTTATAGCGACTGGAATACCCTATAAACCAACTTTACCCCGGGAAGAAACCTACCTGGGGAAAGGCCTGGGTTATTGTGCTACCTGTGATGGCCCCATATACCGTGATAAAGATGTTATCATCGTAGCGCACGATGCAGAAGGGGAGGCCGAAGCTCAATATATGGCAGAGATATGCAGGAAGGTATATTACCTGCCATTATATAATAATATGGGAAAAATAGATTCCAGGATAGAAATAGTCCAGGATAAACCTTCCGAAATAATCGCCAATGACTACGTAAAAGGATTAAAACTTAAAGGCGGCAGGGTGATAAATGCTGAGGGCCTATTTGTTCTGGGGGGAGAGACAGCTCCTGATCGGATAATTCCGGGACTGAAAATTATAGAGAATCATATACAAGTAGACCGGGATCAAAAAACCAACCTGCCGGGAGTATATGCAGCAGGAGACTGTACTGGAAAACCGTACCAGGTGGCTAAATCAATAGGAGAGGGACAGGTAGCCGGATTAAACGCCAGTCAATATGCTGCTTCCCGCAATTAAAAAAATACCGGGCCAGGCCCGGTCATAAATTGAATCTTAAATTATACTTCCAAATGGGAGTCTGAATATCCTGCCTCACCCTGATCTGATTCCTGTCCAGTTAATGTTCCCTGCCAGTACTGCTGACCTATCTTATTATACTGGCTCAGTAGTACTTCGTCATCGGAGTAGTCGGGGGAATCATACTCCTCAGGCTCACTCTGCTTCTGTTGGTACTGCTTTTCATTCCCGCCTGCATCCTCGTTTCTATTTTGCGAGGATGGTTTACTTATAAGGCCAAATTCATAGAAGAAATTTTCAATCGAGGCGAACAAATCATTGGCCAAACTGGTTCCATTTTTCCCCTTGGCCTGTTTCTGGGCTTCAGTCTCTGGTTTTTGATCTCCATAATCGACATCTTTAGGCATTAAAACACCTCCTTAAAAGTAGTATTTCACCGCGAGAATAAAATATTGATAAAATGAAGAATGCTAGTATTTACCCTGGAAAGAAATTTACAGGCAAATTTTAAATATAATGATATCTACGATATTGACTAAAATTGCAGTCGATGCTATAATTATCTTCGTTGCGGAGCCGTGGTGTAGCGGTTAACATGCCGGCCTGTCAAGCCGGAGAGCGTGGGTTCAAATCCCATCGGCTTCGCCATATGCCTCGGTAGCTCAGCTGGTAGAGCAGCGGACTGAAAATCCGCGTGTCGGTGGTTCGACTCCGCCCCGAGGCACCATTAGAAACAAGAACCCGCCGGACTTTGGCGGGTTTTGTATTTTCTGCTTTTGTATAGGTTTTTCGTTTTGTGGTACATTTGTGGTACATGGAGCAAATTACTTGCTAATTACTCTTTTCTTTCTTGCCTTTTTCTCGGGCTTCTTTTCGTTTAATATTCCGTCCATAATTTCAGCATTTATCTGATCATCTTTTTGATAGGCATGGCTATATACTGCAAGCGTTATATTCGGATTAGCATGGCCCAATCTCTTTGCTACCGCTGGAACTGACTGACCTTTAGACAATAAGAGGCTGGCGCAACTATGGCGCAGACCGTGAAAACTTACCTTGGGTAAGTCCGTCTGACGAATAAATTTATGCCACCAGTGAGAAGGATATTCAGGGTGAATATATTGCCCGTAATTATTGCAAAATACGGCGTTTGTATTTATCCATTTATTTTTTGCCTTATTGCTTGCAGCCTCCTGTTCACCCTTAAGCTGCTTTAAAAGGAATATAATTGATGCTGAAACGGTGACTGTCCGCTTACTGGCTTCTGTTTTTGGCTCCTTGCTGTAGTTGCAGCCTTGTCCGGGGATATACTGGGAGCTTTTATTTATCCGTATTGTGCGGTTCTTTTCGTCAATATCATCCCATGTTAAAGCTGCCAGTTCTCCAGCCCGTGCCCCGGTTGAAATAGCTAAATTGACCAGACATTTATTAGTCAGGGATTCGCCCTCTAAAATCTCCATTAACACCTTGATCTGATCTTCGTTAAAATATTCGATAGCCTTGTTTTTAGGGGTTTCCGGTTTAACATATGTAGCCGGGTTTGATGCAATCATTTTCCTTCTTACCGCGTATTCAAGAACAATATGCAGTACCCTGGCATGATGCTGTATTGTTTTTGCTGATAAAGTACCTTCTTTGCGGTCTTTTCGTGGTTCCTTGGCAAGGTCCCTATATAAATCCTCAATATGTTCCATCTGGATCTCTTGGACCGGAACATGGCCAATGTACGGAAGTATTCTATTCAATAATTCTTTATACCGGTGAAGTGTTTTAGGCTGGATTGTTTCTCCGTGTACTTTTAACCATCGATCAACGTGTTCAGAAAAGGTTTCTTTGGTTGGTTCCTTGTACCCTGGCTGGTTTATTTCTCGTTCCCGGGCCTTTGCTTGGTCCATGGCCTTATCACGACCCTTAGTATCGATCCATTTATCAAGGTCTTCCGGTTTCATTTTCCGGGTTGGAAGATCGATTTTGACGGTTTCCCTCTTCTGGTTCCGGCTGCCGTCCGGCTTCTTCGGCCCGTCTATATATATTCTGAAAACGGCCTGGCCTTTCTTATTCAGCCCCTTATTTTCAACATAAGCCATGCTTAAACCTCCTTTTTTTACCACAGGCTCTTTTGTGTCTTCAATTATAATATAAGAACGATAAAAAAACAAGCAAATAAAGGCAAAAAGTGTGCAAATTAGATTATAAACAAAAATATTTGCTAATAATGTATTGACTATTGCTTGATACATGTATATAATTTATCTAGACTTATTATTTCTTGTGAAAGGAGTGAATCTTTGAATGGATACTCTGATCTCATATAAAGAAGCAGCTGGATTGCTCAATGTTTCCTATGACACAGTAAGAAGAATGATTGCCGACGATAGGCTTTCTTATGTAATAGTCGGTAAGCGTAAAAAAATTAAGGCAAAAGATGTCTTTGAGATAATAAATGGTAGCGAAAGAAAAATAATTAACCTTGCAGCTAAACTAACTCACGCCGGGTATAGCGCAGATCAGACGGCTGAAATTATAAGCATTGTAGAAGATATTATTTAATCGGTTTGAAAATAAAATATATTGCAAAGCAGCATAACGCTGGGTTATCACCGAGATAAACTCCTTTGCTGAAACGGTTGGAGCGAACTGTTAAAACATTGTTTTAATAATTCGCTCTTTTTAATTTTTAAGGCAGGTGGTGAAAAAATGGAGGTTATGAATATCAAAGAAGCAGTTACCTATTTGAATGGCACTATCTCAGAATGGCTCCTCAGAAGAGAAATTAATGCGGGCAATATTCCTAGTTGCCGGATAGGAAAAAGGATATTACTGGAAAAATCGGCCCTCTCTACTTGGGTTGAGGATCAGTTAAAAAAATCAATCGAACCAAAGGAACCATGCCGGTTATCACGGGCTAAATAGTAGATGTGAGTAGGTGAAAAAATGAGTTTCAAATTGTATATTCGTAAACATGGGACACTCGAGACAAAAAAATGGATACAGGCAAGGGACTTTCCAAGATCTGATTATCGGGAACTTAAGGCTTTTACTCTTCGGAATAACATCCCATTGAATGTTGAGGAAGAAATTCTGGAGTTGCATGATCTTTATCACATGAGGTTTGTGGACCTTAAATTTAGGATATATCACTTCTTGCTAAAAATTAAGGGGGTGGCTTAATGGCTAACCCTCAACCAACAGACTCCCATTTACGCATAGCCCACAGCATTCAGGAAGAAATTATGATGCGGGACTTCACAAAAAGACAGCGGTCCATTGTAGACTTTATTCTCAGGCTATCCTGGGGTTGCAATAAAAAGACCGCTATTATCCCAAAACAAAGGGATTTTGAAATAGTGGGTATTGGCGAGGGCAAAATTAAACGGGAACTTCAGTGGTTAGTAAATGCCAAGGTGATTATCTGGAACAGAAATACCAATGAATTCTCTTTTAATAAAAATTACGACCAATGGTTAGTATCAATAGTACCTGGTTATGACAAGGAAAAACTTACAAACCTACTTCATTTAAACTTGACTACTTACCAAAACGGTAAACAACTTACCGAAACGGTAAGTGCAGAAACTTGCCAAAATGGTAAGGTTCTTACCGAAACGGTAATAAGCAACTTACCGAAACGGGAAGTTGGGCATGTCTCAAACACTGAATTACCAAGGGCTGGTGACCGCTCTATAGAAAGTATTATAGAAAATAATATATATAATGATCATTTTGAGCATGCATGGAAAGCATATCCGGTAAAACGTGGTAAGAAAAAAATATCTGAGAAGCAAAAGAAGTTGCTAGAAGAGGAAGTCGGGTTAGAACAATTACTTCGGTGCATAGCGCGGTATAAACAGAGTAAACCGGACTGGCAACAGTATCAAAACGGAGATACATTCTTTCGCAGCGGATTTGCCGACTTCCTGGACGATGCATGGGATGAAACACAGGAAGGTAATCCATACGGTGACATTATTTTATAGGCGGTGAATACATGGACCATTGGACATTTGCAAACAGGCATTTAAGGCCTTATAAAACTAAAGGTGATGAAATTATTCCAAGGTTATGTCCATATTGTGGCGGGGGTAAGAATGGTCGGGACATTGAAACATTCGCATTAAACCATCAAAAAAACATATTCAACTGTAAGCGAGGATCATGCGGTAAGTCAGGGACTTTTTATCAACTATGCCGGGATTTTGGGGAGGAATCAGACCGATTGGACATACATACAAGCTATAACACCAGGAGGACATATAAAAAGCCTGAGACTGAAGTTAAAACCCTCACAAGTCAAGCCGAGGACTATTTAAAACTTCGAAAGATCAGCAGGGGTACAATGGAGGCTTATGGTATCGGTTGCGATAACCAGGGGAATATAACATTTCCATATTACGAAAACGGAGAATTGACATTTATTAAATTCAGGCCAGCCCGGAAATTACAGAAGGGTGAGCGTAAAGCCTGGAGGGAAGCCGACACAAAGCCTATTTTATTTGGAATGGACCTATGTAACCCAGAATACCCTCTTTGTATTTTTGAGGGTGAAATTGATGCATTAAGCGGACATGAAGCAGGCATTCCTAACAGCGTGAGCGTGCCCAGTGGAGCCGAGGACTTAACATGGATAGATACCTGTTATGAATGGCTGCAGCAGTTTAACCCTATATACCTTTATGGTGATAACGATGAACCCGGGCGTGAAATGGTTCAAAAACTTATCGTTAAATTATCAGATTGTAGGCTCTATGTAGTTGAGCATGATTATAAAGACGCTAATGAATTACTATACCGGGAAGGGAAAGAGGCGGTTAAACTTGCTTATGATAAGGCAAAGGAACTGCCTGTTTATGGACTTGTAAACCTTGCGGACGTGGTACCGCTTGATATAAATAATGTGCCGGCAGTAAAAAGCAATATACCGGGACTGGATAGCTTAACTGGTGGTTTTCTCATGGGTGATTTAAGCGTTTGGACCGGTAAGCGTGGAGAGGGGAAAAGTACCCTCCTGGGTCAGTTAATGCTGGAGGCCATAGAGTGCGGGGAAAAGGTTTGCTGTTATTCGGGAGAATTAAGGGCAGACCGCTTTCAATATTGGATCAATCTTCAGGCAGCAGGAAAAGAGATAAAAAGCTATTACGATGATTACCGGCAGCGGGATATATATTATCTTGAAAAAAGCATTTTAGACCGTATTAAAGCATGGTATGACCAAGAGTTTTGGCTTTATGACAATGCTATAGCTCAAGCCAGCGAAGAATCAAGTATTTTAAAGGTTTTTGAGTATGCAGCAAAGCGTTATGACTGCAAAGTGTTTTTAATAGACAACCTTATGACGGCCAGGTACAACACAGATATAGACGTTAACTATTATCGGGCGCAAAGTAATTTTGTCGGGCAACTAGTGGAATTTGCAAACAAATATAATGTTCATGTCCATCTGGTAGCCCATCCAAGAAAAACAAGTGGCAGTCTTGATAATGACGATGTGAGCGGGACTGCCGATATTACCAACCGAGCAGCCAATGTATTCTCCCTGGAAAGAGTTAAGGAAGGAGATAAGCTGCAGCTGGGTTGTGATAGTGTTCTGAAGATATTAAAAAATCGATCCGAGGGGGCCACTGGCTTTATCGGTTTGAATTATTGCCCCATATCCAGGCGCCTATATGTTCCGAGTCTCGGGAACAACCGCGAATATAGTTGGGCGAAGTGCGAACAGGAAATATTAAGGCGATGGAATGATTATTCTTCAGAAGATCCGTTTTGAATAGGAGGTGAGTAAACCATGCCCGACATTCCCGGATTTAACCCAGTTTATAACTTCAGCGCAAATGAGACGGTATCTGAATATCTTCTCAGGCGACTGGATGAAAACAGTATGAACCCTGTAGACGTTGAGATTATTGATTTTTTGTACCTGGAAATTCTGAACCTGATTGAACCAACTAAAAAAATTAAAGGGTGTAGCAAAACGCTATATCCCGACAGAAGAAAGGTGTGAGTTAATTGGCTAAAAAGGACTTTAGTTGCCAGGTTAAACAAATAGGACCGGAAGAAGATCGAGTATTGAGGTTTATAGCAACCTCAGAACAGGAGGACCGGGACGGGGATATTATTTTAACATCGGCCTGGAGTTTTGATAATTATCTGAAAAACCCGGTATTTATGGCATTACACGATTATCGGAGTCTACCGGTAGGCCGTACTATTGATATTATCCCGGACTATAACAAAGGCCAGACTTATTTCGATGTGAAGTTTCCAACCATTGAAGAACTGAGCACCAATCCTGAAACACCCTCAGATCATGCTTTGTTTGCGGACACCATTTACCAAATGTATAAGCATGGGTATCTAAGTGCTGTAAGCGTGGGTTTTAGCGGCATTGATTGTGAACCCAGAACCGCCGGTAATGGCCAGCATGGACGATTGTATAAAGCGGTGGAATGCCTCGAGCTGAGTGCGGTACCTATACCGGCCAATCCTGGAGCATTGATCGAGGCTAGGAGTAAGGGCATTATATCGAACTGCCAATATCAGTTACTTAATAAAGGTAATGACTTTGAAATTGACATTGACTCTATAGAGTATGTACCTACTAAAAAGGGTAATGATCAAATTCTTGAAATTGAGGACTTAAAGATTACCCGGGGTGAATTCAAGGCAATGTTGAGAGAAGCAATCGAAATGCCTCAAGATAATGACATATTAGAAATTGAGGGCCTAGAGATTAGCCGGGGTGATCTCAAGGCGTTGGTTCAAAATGCTATAGAAACAGCATTGGATAGGAGGTAAAGAATTCATGGAAGTTAATATAATGGGCGGCGAAATAGCCCAAGTCGAAACCAAAATAAAAGAATTGGAGCAAGCATTAAATTTTATTGATAATGAGGAATACCGGGCGGCACGTAAAATATGGGAAGATGTGGACTTTGACAGGAAATATCGGGTTGATACTTTAACCCACGAAGAGCGAGAGCGGAATGATCAATTATTACATAACGCAATAGCTATTCTCAACAAATATGAGCAATCAGACAAACAGCCGGCGTTAGCCCAAATTAAAAGATTACGAACAGGTCTGAATGATTTACACAACGAAGCAGCCAGGTTTAAAAGGCATTATGAATTCCTGAACACAGAATTTAAACAGAGGTTAAATATAACCGTTGCCGGCTATCAAAAAGAGGTTGACTTCTGGAGCCGAAAACTTACTATGCAGCAGCAGAGTTTTGTAAATGAAGTAGAGGCGATTGAAACAGAAATCAAGCAGCTGCAAGCAAGGCTTAAGGTGTTGGATAAGCCTCAAAATAAAATAAAAGGCTTATTTACAACCAATGTCAAGATGGAGATTCTTGATATCGAAGCTCAAATAACATCTTTAGGAGTAGAAAAAGAAAAGCTTATTCAATACCGTTATCCGGCCATTAAACAGAATATCGATCAGTCGAAACATTATATTACGTTCAATCAGAGCCAGATTAATGCTGTTGAAAAGAATTATCAGGATGGGTTAACCCAGTGCAGACAAGGATACAGGCGCATAACGGGGGAAGAATTGCCCGTAATGGATGAACCGGCATGAAATGTCCACATTGTAAGGAAGGCCGGATAATCCGAGATAGAGGAATGATTGTTTGTGCTGGCTGTGGAGTTATTTTAACACCTGAAGAGATACGGCAGGTAATAGTAAACAAGGAGGTTTCTAAAATGAATGGTGTTGTTAAGTTCTTTAAAGCGGACCGGGGTTTTGGTTTTATTCAAGGTGAGGACAATAAGGATTATTTCATTCATCAGTCAAATGTTCTCATGAATGGATTTAGATATTTGGAGCCCGGGCAATCAGTTGAATTTGATCCAGAAGCAGGCATTGATGGAAAAGGACCGCAGGCTATTAATGTTGTCCCTGATCAGCCTCCTAAAAGCTTTAGGGATAGTGTTATAACCAAGGAGGGGGCCTAATAATGGCAAAGCGGCGCAAGGATAAAACCTTTGATAATTTCTCGGATGCTTTCGCCGAAATAAATGCTCCGGCAGAAGGTAACGAAAAAAAACGGGGCATTATCTATAGCTGGGTTGGTACTCGCAACTATGGCTTTATAAGTGATTTGCAAAATAGTTATTTCTTTCATCGAAATGATTATCCTGAGAAGTCCACAAAAGTGTTTGCCGGAACCATTGTTGAGTTCGCCCCCGGAATAGACGAGACGGGGCGAACTGTTGCACTGGATATTATTAAAGTTGGGGAAAGGGGAGGATTAACTTGTTAAATGAGAAGCAGATTAAAGTTGCTACAGAGATTATAAAAGGCGAAAAGTCAGTAACTGAAATCATGCAAGAGCAGGGCTACCGCCGAGAAACATTCTATTTGTGGAAAAACGAAAACAAGGAATTTCAGGATCTCTTAAGAGATTTGGAATCAGAGGCCAAAGAAGAGGCGCTTCGTATTATCAAGGCAAGCTCAGCCAAGGCAGCTAAGTTACTTGTGACAGCTGTTAGTGACGGGAGAGTGTCTAAGTCCAGGATAGACGCTGCTAACTCAATCCTGGATAAAGCCGGACTGAGGCCGGACTTCTTGTATAAGAACGCCAGTGAACCAGACCGGCCGGAGCAGTTAACCTCTGAGGGCATAAGGGAATTAATGGAAAGGCGAAAGCTTGAAGCGGTGCAGTAGTTGGTAGGGTAAGAAAAACGCATGGGTTAACACTGGCTTTAATCCGAGTTTGTAAGCCAAGTGTCAAGGCATACACCTTTACAGAGCATTGCAAACAGGGCCAGTGTTAAGCAAAAACAGGGTGATTATGTACCACATTTTGTACCACAAGTGGAGTAAACAGCCCATAAGTGCCAATATATCAAGGTTCTTTAAAGAGGTACATAGGTTTATATATCCGTTGACCAGTGAGTTGACCAGTGATTTTATTAGTAGTATCCCGTCTGAGACCTGGAGCAGCAAAGTAAATGTGATCCAGTTAACTCAAGTGAGTGTCACTATAGCTGTCACCATTGAAGTTAAGCCAGTACAAGAATACCGATATATCAAGGGTTGCAGGCTATATTCAACGGTCTAAAGATAGGTTGACCAGTTAATTTTTGCGGCAGCCAGGGGCGGGGGGTTATTTTGTCCTATAAATTTGGACTGGCTCCCCGGTAAGCCGCTTAAAAATATCTACCATATCAAAACCCGAGTTTGAGGGGGGTTAATGTTCATGGCAAAGTTAACGCCTTTAAAAGCTATAAGAGAAAAATGTTTACAGTGTTGTTGTGGCAGTTACAAGGAAGTAAGAGAGTGTGAGGTAACAGATTGTGCTTTATACGCATTCAGGCACGGAAAAAGGCCTCAAAAGCATTTTAATGAAGGAGTACCCTTGGAAAACCTGTTAAACAAAAAAACCATAAGCTAGGTGGCTAGTTTTTGCAAATGAGAGGAAATTATCAGGTAGGGGGAGGGGGTAAAAACTTCAAAAAGTTTAAACCTATTCCCCTGGATTAAGAAAAAAATTTTCTAACGTTTCAAATAGTTTAGGATATTTAAGACTAAAGGGAGGATAAACAATAATGAACCTTGCGCAATTAACCAAGAGACAGATGGATGCAAAGTTGAGGCAGATGCGTTGGGATCCCAACAAAAACACTATTATCAGTGATGATGGCGCAGAAGGGGTTGAAGTAGTTGACCCTAATGCCAAGGTTACAACCGTCAACTCCGTAGATGGCGCGGTGACAATAGTAGCGGGTGACAACATAACTGTTACCCCCAGCGGGCAGACGATAACGATAGCTGCTGCTGGCGATGCCCTTTCAAAATACGAGGAATCCTTTAGCGCAGAGGACCCTTGGACAGTCACGCATAATCTTGGAGCTTACCCTGCTGTAACCGTGTGGGAGGAAACTACTGCTGAATCGGGGTTTGGTACTCAGGCGTTTGGTACTTCATACTTTGGGGGGGCAGCAGCAATCTGCACTGAGAACACAGACGGCCCGACCATTACCCAACAGGGACTTAACGAAACTGTTGTGACTTGGGGCAGTAACAAATCAGGAAAGGTGGTGTGCATAGGTTGAGCACCAACACAGCAAAATTAACAATGAGTAAACCTGCTGATTCTGATACAGATTGGGGTGGCGAGATTCGTGGAGCTATGGATATTCTAGATTCTGCCGTATTCTCGCACCATTTTGCAGAGGATTCCGCTAGCCATGATGGGCTTGATTTTTATTATAAATCGGGGGTCGTAAGGCAGGGCACTACGGTCACAGCAGTAGTGGCGGGTCATGTGTCGCTTGCTGATGATGATACGAGTTACATTGAGTTAGAGCCTTCGGACGGTACGGTGTCAGATAATGTGACAGGCTTTACTGCAGGGAAAATACCTCTTTTCGAGGTTCTAACTGCCGCAGGTGCGATTAGCTCGGTTACGGACAAGAGGGCTTTTTTAGTGGACAAACTTACAGAGCTTTCCGAAGATACCACGCCCGAACTTGGCGGCGAGCTGGATTGCGGGGCGCACAGCATAGGTTTTACCGAAACCGATAACGGTGATTCCTCCACGGCGGACACAATCGATTGGCGACTATCTAATAAGCAGAAGTCTACACTTACTGATGCTTGCACTTTTACATTTACCGCCCCATCAAACCCATGTAATTTGCTATTAAGACTCATTCAAGATGGCACCGGATCAAGGACGGTCACATGGCCTGCTACAGTCAAATGGCCAGGAGGCACAGCTCCAACTTTGACAACAGATGCTAATGCAGTTGATATTGTTTCTTTCTATTACGATGGTACAAACTATTATGGCGTTGCAAGTCTTGACTTCTCAGTACCGGCTTAATGGGGGTGTTTAAATGGCTGGTTATGATGAACATGTAAAACTTTTGTTGCATGGTGACGGGGTTGATAACGGAACAACAATAACTGACGAAACAGGGAAAACTGTCACCTGTGTCGGTGATGTTTGCACTAAAACCGCCGTAAAAGTTTTTGGCACAGCAAGCATTTATTTTGATGGTTCTGGGGATTATTTGACTCTGTTAGACTCGGATGATTGGTTTTTCGATACAGGAGATTTTACTATTGATTTCCGAGTACGCTTTGCTGCGTTACCATCTTCGACTAATTATGCCATATTTTTTAGTCAACATTTTGTGTCCTCCGATAGACAGTTTTTTGGAGTATATAATAATGATGGTACTTACACACTAAGATACTATATTGATGATGTTTCCATTTTTTCTGACCCTGTTCCAGGAACAGCATTTACAACAGATACATGGTATCACATTGCATTAGTGCGAAGCGGAAACAATTGGTATTTATTTGTTGATGGCATACAACTTGGCAGTACAGTTGAAAATTCCAGAACGGTTGACAATGTACCGGCAATTTTACAAATCGGACGACACGCTACCACACACTATCTAAACGGTTATCTTGATGAATACCGTATATCAAAAGGTATAGCTCGCTGGACAAGCAATTTTACACCGCCAACTGAGGCATATAGTGCAGAAGGCGGCGATGAAGAAGAAAGTGTCGATAACGCCATATTCTTTGGAATGAATTTTTAAAACAAAAATATCCTCATAATAAATCGATGCTATGGCTTATGGAGCAGTTTGATTTATAAAAGTTAAGGGTAGGTGTACCCTAAACCCTTTCTTTATGATCCACCAGGGATATCATTTGAAATGATATCCTTTGAAATGATGGTATTCTTTAGGTGGGTTTTCGTCCTGTGGGACGAAAACAAAAGCCTTACTGAGCCGGTGTACTGTGTTTTGCAGTATACATTTTTTAATTTCCTCAGATTTGTGGGATAAATTAAAGGAAAATATGGAATATTGTAGAAATTATTAACATGTATCCGGAAAATATGAACAATGTAATATTATGTATAGGAGGGGTATTATATGGATAATGTTAATAATTTGGGAGTCAAGAACAAAAAATCCATATTTAAAAAATGGTGGTTTTGGGCGATAGTTATAGTTATTGTTATAGCTATTGGGAGCTCAGGTGGGGATGATGAAAGTATACAGACTGTTAAGCAAACAAATGACACCAACGTTACCGAAAACCTGGAAACAAATAAATCAAATGAAGATGCGGCTTCTAAAGAAGAAAAAAAAGAAACTGAAAACACAAGTGTGGAAGAAGATCCCATTACTATAGTTGAAAATGTCATAGAAGAAGCAATCGGGGAAACTACTAATCACAGTGACGAAGCTCTTAAGAAAACCATCAGGAATGCCTATATAGAGGATAATCAATTATATTTAGAGCTTACTGCTAATGATAATCTATCTACAAATTATATTAAGCTTGGGATATTGATAGACAGCAAAGATATATTTCAATCCATTTTTACGCAAAACAAAGATATATCAGCTGTTAATATTTCTTGGTATTTTCCGATGGTAGACGTAAAAGGGAATACTTCAATAGATCAAGTTGTTTTTATTGAATATACGAAAGAGAATGCTAATACAGTAAATTGGGATAATATTTTGACAGATAATGTTGCCGTTGCAGCGGATAATTATTGGGAACATCCTGCGTTTAGTAATTAAATAAGGTGGAAAAATATGTCTGAAGATAACTCAAACTATGTGTATTACCGGATGATTCCAGGTCTTACTGCATGCTCTACCTAAAAAATACGGATTCATTGATACCCAGTTTTGTTGCAGAATGCCGGATTAAGAGGGTTGTATTTGCTTATCTTAATATCACGCCGTCTTTTCTCCTTATGTTTTAGGGATAAATAACTTAAAACAGCAGGAAAAAGGTTTCCTTTACCGAAATGGAGTAGGTAAGAAAAAAGGGGGGATGGTTTGATTCCAGAGCCTTACAACAAATGGCCAGTGGTAATGAGCCGTAATAAGGCGGCTCAACTACTGGGAATTGATCGCAAGACATTAGCCAAGAATAAGCAACTCCTGGACAGGTGCAGCGAGGTTATAGGCGATAAGCCCAAGATAGTTCGGGACAGGTTGTTGAGAGAATTGAAGATCATTTGAGGGAGGGACAGGCTTCAACGATCTACAGACTATCATCGAAAGGCAAAACCTCGATTGAAATTGCTCTGCAAATCGACAGCGAGGGCATTCACCATTGAGGGTGAATGGGGAGGACAGGCAACTACCGACTAAAAACTTGCGGCCGCCTTTGCAAAGAAATTGGCAATATTTTGCCACCAAAGGTTAATATAGCAAATAACCAAGGAAAATAGGTTGAGCCCCTGGGCTCTTTTTTTGCCTTGACATGCAATGTATTGAAATGTATAATATGAAATGTAATGCAATATAAGCCTAATATTAAAGCAGAAGGGAGGGTTCTAAATCAGTGATATCATAACGGAGGCCGAGTTGTGTGAGTGGCTTAAAATAAGTACTACAACGGCCTGGAGGTGGCGTAAAGCCGGTATGCCTTATATGGGCAAAAAGAAGAGCATTAGGTACAACAAAGAAGAAGTTGAAAAGTGGTTAAAAGATCGTATAAAAAACTAAAGGAACCCGGTCACCTGGACAGTGTACACCGGATTCCACAGGCAACAAACCCCTGGAGGTTTATTATCACTTGTATTATAGCAAGCAATAGCAACCTCCTGCAAGGGTAAAAGAAATGGAGGGTTTTTAATGGAAGCTAATGTAATGGAAGTTAACAAATTAAAAAGGGAAGTTGAAGATGTAATATGCGAACTGGAAAAGGCTATGGTTGTATTGAATCATTGGACTAATGAATATTCATTTCATGATAAACCAGATCCAAGGGCCGCTATAAGAGTTGGCGAAGGACAGAAAGAAGATAAACACGGTGAGCAATCTGCACTTTGGTATTACGATTATACAACAATAACCCAATTTATCAATATTGTCGGTGATTATGTATATGACAGCATAGAGCAATTAAAGGAGTTGGCATTTAACCAAAGAAGGAAAGACGGAATGCAACTAATTGATGAAATGGATATTGGCAATAATAACGAGTTTACAGCAACCAGGGAGGTATTATAATTAGCTTTTGATGAACGAAGATAAAACAACCAAGGGGGCGAATTGAATTCGCCCCCTTTTAGTTTGGCTTGACAAGTAATAAGGCATGAGTTAAAATACTGATTGTTCGATAATTTTGTGGTACATTTTGTGGGACAAAAAATTCAAAAGCAACCCAAAATGGACATAAAAATTCAAAAGGGCAAAATTAAAGAACCTAGTAATTATGGGATATTCCTAATTATTCCTAAACAGACCAAAGGGCTTTTATCGGACTGAAAATCCGCGTGTCGGTGGTTCGACTCCGCCCCGAGGCACCATATATTGCGGATGTAGCTCAGCGGTAGAGCATCGCCTTGCCAAGGCGAGGGTCGAGAGTTCGAATCTCTTCATCCGCTCCATATGATATAAATAAGCGTTACCGAGGTAACGCTTTTACTTTGCAGGAACACATCAGTTTTTCTGTCAATAGTCAGGGAAAATGTCACCCATTTCCCTTTATAACTGAGCAGCAGA